>CAYXBJ010000144.1:0-26990 GCA_964463175.1 uncultured bacterium | reverse complement strand
CCGCCGCCACCGGCGCCGGGTCCACCCGCGGCTCCGCCGGCTCCGCCCGCTCCGGCGCCAGGCGCGCCCGCCCCGCCCGCGCCGGGGCCGGCCGCCTTCTTCGCGCCGAACGGGGTGCCGACGTTCATCTGGTAGCTGACGAGCGCGAACGCGCCCCAGTCGGGCGCGTCGTTGGTGAAGCCCTTGCGTCCGGCCAGGCTGATGATGAAGTTGCCGAACCGAAGGCGCACGCCCGCGTTCATCCCCGCGATCCAGTCGGAATGCCGGTCCTGGTCGTCGCGCCAGTTCGTGTTGGCCGTGCCTTCTGCCACGAGCGAGACATGCGGCGTGATGGCGTACTCGAGTCCCAGCCCGGAGACGAACTGGTCCTCGACCTTGGCACCGCCCCGCCCGTTGTACTGGTAGCCCGCGCTGGCGAACGCGCTGAGCGGCCCGACGATGGTCTTGCTGGCCGCGAGCGCCGCTCCCATGCTCCACTCGTTCGTGCCGAGCCCTTCCTTCCGCTCGGCCGTCGGCGCGACCGCGTATCCCACCACCGAAAGCGCCGGCCGCCATCCCGCCTCGTCGAGGAACCGGTAGCTCAGCCCGAAGCTGAGATCGTCGACCCCGTTCCCGTCGAAGTTCGACTTGTCCGCCTCGTACCAGGTGTACGGGACCTGGAGCGAGAGCTGGATCCGCTCGGTGAGGCCGTAGCCGAGCGCGAGGAAGAGCGTGTTCTGGTCGAAGATGCCCTCTTCCTGCTGGCAGACCGACTGCTGACCGAGGTAGCCGAGCCCGATGGACAGATCTCCGCCGGGGACCGTGTTGGCGCCGGGCACGACGAATCCGGCAGTGCCGTTGATCGGGATATGCGGGATGGGATCGGCGAGAGGTTTCCCGCCGGGGAGCTGAGCGAAGCCGCCGGCGCGTGACACCGAGCCGCACGACGAGAAGGCTTCCGCCGCTGTCGCGAATGGGATCAGCGCAAGAGCCGCGATCCCGAGGAGAGCCACCCACCTGCGGTGCGTCGTCACGCTCATCGTCCTCCGCTCGTGGACACGGACCGTCCGGTTGGCAACCTGGCCCCGAGCCCCCGAGGCCACCGGAGGCCCCGCCGCCACGACCGGGCTCAGCATATCACCGGAGGCGCGAGGGGGGATACCCCTCGGAGCGGGCTCAGGGGGGAGCGGTGTTGCCGTCCAGGGCCCGGACGAAGCGGCTGACGATCGCCCGCCGCATCGCGGCCGCGTCGAGCGGCCCGACGCGGGCGGTCCAGGTGCTCGCCGGGATCACCGCCTTCGCGGCCGAGCGGTGGCCGCCCGCGGAGCCCAGCTCTCCGAAGGCGGCCTGCACCACGTCGCCGGCGGCGCGGACGTACCCGACGTTGCGGACCGAGACGTGCACCTCGTCGCCGGTCAGGCCGGAGACGACCGACCACTCGATTCCCTTCACCTGGAGGCACAGGTCCGCGAACTGCGGGATGAGGTCGGGCCGGCTCACCCGGCCTAGGTGAGCGAAGAGGGCGTTCTGGATGATCGTGCGATGGATCAGCGCGTCGCCCAGCGCGTCGAGGGCGTCTAGCGGAAGCTCCGGGCGCTCGATCCGGCGCAGGATGTTGTGGTTGGCCAGCCCGTAGAGATAGGCGAAGGCCGCCATGTCGGCCCGCGTGCCGCTGCGCTCGAGGTGGAGCGTGTCGGTCTTGATGCCGTAGAAGAGCGCGGTCGCAACCCGCTCGGTGATCTTCACGTCGGCCGCGCGCAGGTACTCGGTCATGATCGTAGAGGTCGCGCCGTACGTGGGGCGCACGTCGCGGAACGGCGCGCGCCAGCCCTTCGCCTCCGGATGATGGTCGATGACGACGGCGATCTGGGGCAGGGCCTCCTCGCAGAACGTAGGCTGGACGTCCACCATCGCGAGCGCGTCGTAGGCGCGGAGCTCCTCTGGGGTGACCTGCTCGACCTCGATCTCGAGGGCCTCCAGCATCGCCAGGTTCTCGGGCCGCGTGACCCGGCCGAACGACAGCAGTGGCGTGGTGGCCCGTGTGCGCCCGAGCAAGGCGCGAAGCGCGAGGCCCGAGGCCATCGCGTCCGGATCCGGATCGTCCTGCAGAAGGATGCCCACGCGGTCTTTGAGGGCCAGCAACTGGCGCATCTGCTCGACGCGGACCCGGAGCACGGCGCGGTCCATCTCGGGCCGAAGGACGTCGCGCATCGTGCGGCCGAGCACCACGGTGCTCACGTTCGGGTGATGCGGGAGCGACGGCGGCCGCGCGCCCTGATGGACGACCAGGACGGGGGCGTCGGGCGCCACCTCGAGAATGGTGTCCAGGATGCGGACCAGGCTCGGGCCGCGCCGGGGACGCTCCGGGCTCATGAGCATCACGAGGTCGCTCGGTGACAGATGCGCGCGCCGGTAGAGACCGGGATCGTCGAGCGGGCCGGCCAGGGCGCTCACATCCTGGCGGGCCAGGCCGGTGCGCGTCTTCCCGTCGCTCACCAGGAAGACCCAGTTGTCCGAGTTGCCGGGGGCTCCTTGGAAGAGGCGGAAGAGAAAGTCGGTCGGACAGACGACGACACGCCGCATGGGCGAACCTAGTCTACACCCCTTGCCCGGGCTGACCGATCAGGCGCCGTACTTGGTCAGGCGCAGGGCGTGGGCCAGGATGAGCGGCATGAGGTCGTGGGCCGGCAGGGTCCCGAGGCTTCCCGCCCCGCAGGCCCGCTCGGAGAAGCGCTCCACGGCGTCGGGCAGTGCGTACTGAGCGGCCAGCGCGACGGGCACCGGGTGCCAGGAGTGGGCCCGGAGGACCGCCGGAGTGGCGTGGTCGCCGGTGACGACCAGGACGTCGGGCTCGAGCGCCACGATCGCCGGCAGAGCGGCGTCGAGCCGCTCGAGCGCCGCGACCTTGCCGGGGAAGTCGCCATCCTCGCCGGCTTTGTCCGTGTCCTTGTAGTGGAGGAACATGAAGTCGTAGGCGTCCCAGTGGTCCTTCAGCGTCCGGACCTCGTCGTCGAAGGTGCTGCCCGTCTTCAGGACGTCCATTCCCACCAGGCGGGCGAGGCCCCGGTACATCGGGTACGCTGCGATCGCGGCCGACCGCAGACCGTACACCTCGGGGAATCGCGGGAGCGCTGGCCGCTGGTCGAAGCCGCGGAGGAGGAGCATGTTCGCAGGCGCCGCGTCGGCGAGAAGCGGCCTCGCCTGCGCCACGAAGTGGTTGACGATTTCGGCGGTGCCTCGGGCCTCGGGCGTCTGCGCGTGGGCGGGGAGGGGCGGCTGGCCGACTGCCTGGGGGTCCGTCTCGGACAGGTGACCGGACAGGCCCTTCCCGCGCAGCACCAGCACGAAGCGGTGCTCCTTCACGGGCTCGACGAGGAGCTCCACTCCCGGGATGCGGATCCGGCGCAGACGATCCACCAGCGCGGCGCACTGCTCGGTCGAGATGCGGCCGGCGCGGCGGTCGGTGATCCGGCCGGCCGTGTCGAGCGTGCAGAAGTTGCCCCGCGCGGCGACGTCGCCCGCCTGCAGGTCGAAGTCGATCCCGAGGGCCTCGAGCACGCCCCGGCCCACCGGGTACCGGAGGGGCTCGTAGCCGAAGAGACCGAGGTGGCCGGGGCCGCTCCCCGGCGTGATGCCGGGCGCCACGTGACGGAGGAGTCCGCAGGCGCCTCGCCGCGCCAGCGCGTCGAGATGCGGGATGCGCGCGGTCTCCAGCTCGGACCGGCCGGTCGCCGGGTCCGGGAAGCCGCCTAGGCCGTCCGCCGAGAGGAGGACGATCTTGCTGGTGCCTGGCATGGCCAGGCTGTGAATCAGATCCAGGTCCATCGAGCCGGGCCTCCTGCGGCTGCAGAGTCTAGCATGGTCACGCCGCCGGCGGAGCGGATCGGCCGTACCCGGCCGATCCGGTGGCCCGCCCCTCGCGCCCCCGGCGGCGCGTGGATCGGTTAGAATTCCTTCCGGGCCGGGCGCCTGGCTGAGGCTCCTGCCGGTCACAACCTCCCGACGACGCGAGGAGCGCGCGATGCCGAAAGCCACCCGCGGTAGCGAGCCCATCGAGGCCCTCCTGAAGGAAGGCCGGAAGTTCCCGCCCCCGAAGACCTTCACCAAGGCCGCGCGCGTGAAGAGCGCCGGGATCTACGCCGAGGCGAAGCGTAACCCCCTTCGTTTCTGGGAGCGTCAGGCCAAGGAGCTCCGGTGGCTCAAGCCGTGGCGGAAGACTCTCGAGTGGAAGCTCCCTTACGCGAAGTGGTTCATCGGCGGCAAGCTCAACGTGTCCGACAACTGCCTGGACCGCCACGTCGAGGGCCCGCGGCGGAACAAGGCCGCCATCATCTGGGAGGGGGAGCCCGGAGACACCCGCGTCCTGACCTACCGGGACCTGTGGCGCGAGGTCAACCGCTTCGCCGCCGCGCTCCGGCGCCGCGGCGTGCAGAAGGGCGACACCGTCACCATCTACATGCCGATGATTCCGGAGCTCCCCATCGCGATGCTCGCCTGCGCGCGGATCGGAGCGCCCCACAACGTCGTGTTCGGGGGCTTCGCGCCGGACTCCCTTCGGGACCGTATCAACGACTGCAAGGCCAAGGTCGTGATCACCGCCGACGGCGGCTATCGCCGGGGCGGCATGGTCCCGCTCAAGAAGAACACCGACGACGCGCTGAAGGAATGCCCGCAGGTCCACACCGTCATCGTGTACAAGCGGACCGGCCAGGAGATCGGCTGGCAGTCGGACCGCGACATCTGGTGGGACGAGTTCGTGAAGGGCGCCGACGCCTACACGAAGCCCGAGCCGATGGACGCCGAGGACATGCTGTACCTCCTCTACACCTCGGGGTCGACCGGCCGGCCGAAGGGCATCATCCACACGACGGGCGGCTATCTGACGGGCGTGGCCACGACCCACCGCCTGATCTTCGACCTCCGCGAGGAGGACGTGTACTGGTGCACGGCCGACATCGGCTGGGTCACCGGCCACTCCTACATCGTCTACGGGCCGCTGGCCAACGGCGCGACGACGGTCATGTACGAGGGCACGCCGGACTGGCCGGACAAGGACCGCTTTTGGCGGATCGTCGAGAAGTACGGCGTCACCATCCTCTACACGGCGCCCACCGCCATCCGCACCTTCGTCCGATGGGGTGACGGGTATCCGAACCGCTGCAACCTGTCCTCGCTGCGCCTCCTCGGCAGCGTGGGCGAGCCGATCAACCCCGAGGCCTGGGTCTGGTACTGGAAGGTGATCGGCGGCGGCCGCTGCCCCATCGTCGACACCTGGTGGCAGACCGAGACCGGCCACATCCTGATCTCGCCCTTGCCGGGAACCACCGTCTGCAAGCCGGGCTCGGCGACGCTCCCGTTCCCGGGCATCGACGCCGAGGTCGTCAACGACAAGGGCCAGCCGGCGCAGGCGGGCTATCTCGTGATCCGGCGGCCGTGGCCAGGCATGCTGCGCGGGATCTACGGCGACCCCGAGCGCTACCAGCGCCAGTACTGGAGCCAGACGCCGGGCGTCTACTTCACCGGCGACGGCTGCAAGCGCGACAAGGACGGCTACTTCTGGCTGCTCGGCCGGATCGACGACGTCATCAAGATCTCGGGCCATCGCATCTCGACGATGGAGGTGGAGTCGGCCCTGGTCGACCATCCCGCGGTCGCCGAGGCCGCGGTGATCGGGCGGTCCCACGAGATCAAGGGAGAGGCGATCGCCGCCTTCGTGACGATCAAGCACGGCATCGCGTCGCCGGACGCCCTCAAGGACGAGATCAAGAGCCACGTCGCCAAGAAGATCGGCGCGCTCGCGCGGCCCGACGACGTGATCTACGCTGCGGAGCTGCCGAAGACCCGGAGCGGCAAGATCATGCGCCGGCTGCTCCGCGACGTCGCCGAGGGGCGCGCCCTCGGCGACACCACCACGCTGGCCGACCCGGCGGTGGTGGCCACGCTCAAGACCCAGTACGAGGACCGCGAGGCCTAGCGGATCCCGTCGTCGCGGGGCGAGTTCGAGTCGTAGGCGCCGCGGCCCCGTTCAGCGTCAGGCACGGGCCACCCCGGGGTCAGCGCGAGTCGGGGTGGCCTATCGGCGGCCCTGGGCGAGGCGGGCGCTCTCCGGCAGCCGGCGCAGCAGCGCCATCGCGAGCGTGCCGAGAGCGGGGCCGGGCGCCAGGAAGGCGAAGGCCCACGGCCACCCCCAGGCCTCGGCCGCCCGCGGCACGAGCCACATCGAGACCAGCGTGAGCAGGAATCCGAGGCTCGTCTGGAGAGACAGCGCGGTTCCCACGTAGGCCGGGGGCGCGAGCTCGGTGACCGACGCCGAGAACTGCGCCGAGTCGGCGACGATCGTGAAGCCCCACACGAGGGCGACCAGGACGAGCCAGCCAGGACGGTCGAACGCGAAGCCGATCAGCGCGGCGCACGTCCCGCTCCCCACCATCGCCAGCATCGTCACCGCAGTACGGCCGATGCGGTCCGCCACGAAGCCGGCCAGGACGCAGCTCACCGCGCCGACGCCGATCACGATCGCGGTCGCGATCGCCCCGAGGCGCGGCGCCGCGGGCAGCCCGGCTCGCGTGAACGCCGTGAGGAGGTAGAGCCCGATCCAGGTCCACATGGCGTAGAGCTCCCACATGTGGCCGAAGTAGCCGAGACTCGCCAGCACGATGCCGCGCGAGCGCACCAGCTCGCCGATGCAGCCCGGGTTGAAGGGCGCCCGGGCCTGGACGTGGGGGCCGTCCTTGACGCACGCTGCCATGACGACCGCGGCCCCGAGCGCGGCGAGTGACGTCCCGACGATGACCGGCGGCCACGCGAGCCCGCCCGCGAAGTTGATCAGATGCGGGAGGGCGCCGCCCAGCGTGAGCGCGCCGACCAGGCTGCCGACCGCCAGGCCGCGGCCCGTCACGAACCAGCTCGCGGCGAGCTTCATGGCGGGCGGGTACGTTCCCGCCATCGCGAGACCCGTCACGAACCGCGCGGTGAGGACCAGGGGCAGGGAGTCGATGACCGCGAGCAGCGCCGCGTTCACCAGGGCGCCGATGACGGCCGTGACGACGAACAGCCGTCGCGCGCCCACGTAGTCCGAGAGCGTGAGGGCCGCGCTCACGACGGTGCCCACGACGAACCCGAGGGTCACCGCCATGGACAGCCAGGCTTGGGCGCTGGTCGACATCCAGGCGGTGTGGAGGGCGGGGACGACGGCGGTGGCGGAGAACCAGAGGGAGAGGGCGCCCAGCTCGGCGAGGCAGATCCACGCGAGCATCCGCCAGCGCATGCGCGGACTCTAGGAAGGTCAACCTCCCACTGTCAAGGCGCCGCGCGGACCGAGACCGGATAGAATCGAGAGCGCGGCCGCCCGGCCCGGGCCGTCCGCCTCCGGAAACCGCCGCGGGAGAGGTGACGATGGCCACGATTCCGTCGAGCTTCCTGCCGCCCCGGGCGTTCTGGCCCGAGCGGATCTACACGCTCCCCGAGCACGCGGGCTACCCGGCGCGCCTCAACTCGACCGAGGAGCTGATCGACCGCCACGTCGAGGCCGGTCACGGAGACCGCGCCGCGATCCTCTACGAGGACCAGCGGATCACGTACCGCCAGCTCCAGGGGTCGGTCGGCCGGCTGGGCTCGGCGCTCCGGACGCTGGGCATCGGCGAGGAGGACCGCGTCCTGCTCCGGTCGCCCTCCATCCCGCCCGCGCTCGTCGCCAACTTCGCGGTGCTCCGGATCGGCGGCGTGATCGTGCCGACGTCGCCCCTCCTCTCGCGGACGGAGCTGGTCCACGTCGCGCAGGACACCGAGGCGGTCGCGCTGATCGTCGCGGCCCCGCTCCTCGAGGAGGTGGAGAGGGCGCGGGCCGAGCTCGGGCGGATCCGCCACGTCATCGTGATCGGCGGGGACGCGGCAGACCTGAAGGCCAAGGGCTACATCCCGTACGGGGAGCTGCTCGCGAGCGGGGCCGAATCCTGCGCGCCCGTGCGCCGCGACCGGCTGGCCGTGTCCGTGCTCCTCTACACCTCCGGGACGACGGGACTGCCCAAGGGGACGGCCCACGTCATGGAGGAGGCGCTCACGGTGCCGGACGGCTTCGGCAAGCACGGATGGCGAGTGGAGCCCGACGACGTGATTGGCGGCCCGGCGCCGCTGTCGCTCGCGGCCGGGTACTCGACGCAAGCCGTCATTCCGTTCCGGTTCGGGGCGGCCGCGTCGCTCCTGCCCCGGTTCACGCCGGAGGGCATGTTCGAGCAGATCCAGAAGCACCGCATCACGGTCGTTTCCATCCTGCCGACCGCGTACCGGAAGATGATGCAGGTACCCGACGCCGCGCGGCGCTACGACCTCGCGTCGGTGCGCATCTGCACCGGCGGCGGCGAGTCGCTCGGGGCGGAGACCTACCGGGCCTGGCAGGAGATGTTCGGCTTCGAGATCTACGAGGGGCTCGGGACCACGGAGATGATGTACGTCTTCGCGTCGTCGGCGGTCACGCGACGGGTGAAGCCGGGCGCGATCGGGCCCGCCGTTCCGGGGTACGAGCTGCGGGTGCTCGGGGAGGACGGCGCCCCGGTCGGACCGGGTGAGGTGGGGCTCCTGGTCGCGCGCGGGCCCACGGGAGCGCTCTACTGGCGGGATCCCGACAAGCAGCGCGCCACGGTGCGCGACGGCTGGTCTCGCGCGGGCGACTTCGTCACGCGCGATGCGGACGGCTACGTCTGGTTCCTCTCCCGCGAGGACGATCTCATCAAGTCGTCGGGCTACCGGATCGGTCCTGAGGAAGTCGAGGAGGCGCTCTCCAAGCACCCCGCCGTCGCGGACGTCGGTGTCATCGGAGTCACCGACCCGGTTCGAGGCCAGGCCACGCGCGCCTACGTCACGCTCCAGGCGGGGCAGACGCCGTCCGAGGCCCTCCGGGGGGAGCTGATCGAGTTCTGCCGGAACAAGATCGCCGTGTACAAGCTGCCCCGGGAGGTCGCGTTCGTGCCGCAGCTGCCGCGGGCCCCGGGTCCGGCCGGCCCCGGGACCGGCAAGCTCCTGCGCCGGGTTCTCCGCGAGCAGGCCGCGCGCGCCTGAGCGACCGCGGGTGGACCGCTTCGCGGGCCGCGTCGTCCTCATCACCGGCGCGTCGTCGGGCATCGGGGCGGCGCTCGCGCGGGAGTTCGCCCGGCAGGGCGCCGACCTCGTGCTGGCGGCCCGCCGGCTGCCGCTCCTCCAGGATCTCGCGGTGGAGCTTCGTGCCGCGGGGCGCCGGGCCATCACGGTCGCGTGCGACGTGACCCAGGACGGTGCGCTCGAGCAGACGGTGGCCGAGGCCCTCCGGGTGTTCGGCCGGGTCGACGTCGCGGTGGCGAACGCCGGGTTCGGGGTCGTCGGCCCGATGGAGCGCCTGGCGTTGGACGACTACCGTCGGCAGTTCGAGACCAATGTCTTCGGCGTGCTCCGGACGGCGGCCGCGGCGCTTCCGGCGCTCCGGGCCAGCCGCGGGACGCTCGTGATCATCGGGAGCGTCTCCGGCCATGTGCCAACCGCCGGGGTGTCGGCCTACGCCATGAGCAAGGCGGCGGTGGGGGCGCTGGCCGCGTCGCTCCGGGGCGAGGTGCTGGCCGCCGGCGTCGGCGTGGTCCTCGTGAGCCCGGGGTTCGTCGAGAGCGAGTTCCGGCAGGTCGACAACCGGGGCGTCCGGCATCCCGGCGCTCCTGATGCCGTGCCGCGCTGGCTCGTCGTTCCGGCTGCCCGGGCGGCCCGCGTCGTCGTGCGCGCGGTCGCCCGTCGGCGGCGCGAGGTGGTCGTCACGGGGCATGGCAAGGTCGCCGTCTGGCTGTCCCGGCACCTGCCCTGGCTCGTCGCCTTCGCGCTCGAGCGCGGCGTGTACCGAGCGCGTAGCGAGCCGACTGGCTCCGGTTGAGGGCCGGATTCCCGCCGGGGCGCGTGACCGATTGTCATTCGGCAGGCAGTGACAATTTCTGGCACTGCCAAGGTCGTTTCCGCCCCCGCTCCGGACCTCTTCGCCGTCCCTCCTCCGACGCGGCCAGTAAAGACGCTGACTTAGGAGTCACATCCCGCGTCTGACCTCGGTGGCACTGACCTTGCTAACTCCCCCCTCCGGAGTCATGCAACAGCACGAGATCCGATCGAGCGCAGGGGGCGCGGGAGGTCCGGTGAACGGTCTAGAGGAAGCTCCGCCGACATCCGTGCCGGAGGCCCGTCGCGGCCTGCTCGGCGAGATCCTGGTGCGCGAGGGCCTGATCAACGAGAGCCAGCTGTCCGGCGCTCTCATGGTCCAGCGCGAGAGCGAGCCCACCACGCCACTCGGGCAGATCCTCGTGCGGCAGGGTGCGATCACCCAGCGGCAGCTCAACAACGTCCTCGACCGCTACCGCAAAAAGTACCGGCTGGGCGACATCCTCGTCGAGACCGAGACGATCACGGAGCATCAGCTGCAGATCGCGCACGATCACCAGAAGAAGACGGGACTTCGCCTCGGCGACGCGCTCCTCCAGCTGAACTTCGTGACCGAGGAAGAGGTCAACCAGGCGCTCTGCAAGCAGTTCGGCGTGACGTTCGTCGATCTCGACCGGCTGGTGCTCGACAACAGCCTCGCGCTGGTCATCAACCGCGAGTACGCGGAGCGCCACCGGGTGATCCCGATCTCGAAGACCGATCGCGTGCTGGTGGTCGCAATGGACGACCCCTCGGACCTGAGCGTCGTCGCGGAGCTCGTGGCGGCGACCGGCTCGCGAGTCAACGTGGTGACGTCCACGCACGCGGCGTTCCGCCGCGCCTTCGCCCGGACCTACGGGGAGAGCGCGGAGGTCGGACTCGTTCGCCGGGCCGAGCAGCTCGGCCGCGAGTACGAGACGCTGCGCGCGGAGCACGACGCGAACAAGGAGAAGCTCGTCGAGCTTCGCCGCGCCCACGAGGCGCTCCTGGCGGACCGCGAGGCATCGACCCGGACGCTGGCGGAGCAGCGGACGCGCAACGAATGGAACGACCAGGCGCTGCTGGGGCTCCGGGAGGCGCACGCGGCCCTCCGGTCGGAGTACGAGTCGGCCCGCGGCACGCTCGAGAAGCTCCGACTGGAGCACGCCGACGGCACACGGATGCTGACGGACCTGCGCGACGCCTACGAGACGCTGACGAAGGACCACGCGGCGACGACGTCGCAGATGGCCGAGCGGCAGGCGCGGAACGACTGGAACCTCCAGGTGCTGGGCGAGCTGCGCGCCGCCCAGGACGCGCTGCGAGCCGGCCACGATGCGCTGCGCGACGAGCTCGCGGCCGCCCAGGGCCGGAGCGCCGAGGCCGAGGCGCGGTTGAGCGAGCTCCGGGCGTCGCACGCGACGCTCCTCACGGACCACACAGCGATCGTGCGAGAGATCGAGGCGGTCACCAGCCGCCTGAAGGGTTGAGGAGGCCAGGCATGGCGACGACGCACGTGAACGGCAGTTACGGCAACGGCCGCGAGGCGGTCGCGCTCCCGCCGGTGATCCCGCCCCGGCGCGTCCCCGCGATGCCGTCCCGGACCCGGCTGCTGGGCGAGCTCCTGCTCCGGGAAGGGCTGGTCACCGAGGGGCAGCTGGGCGCCGCCCTCCGCGCCCAGGAAGAGAGACCCGACGGCACGCCGATCGGCCAGTTCCTCGTCGAGCAGGGCGCGCTCTCGCCAGCGGATCTGGAAGCCGTCCTCCGGCGCTACCACAAGAAGTACCGGCTGGGCGACATCCTCGTCGAGACGAACGTGATCAGTGAGACCCAGCTGCAGCTCGGCGTCGACCACCACCGGCGCACCGGGCTCCGCCTCGGCGATGCGCTCCTGCAGCTGGGGTTCGTCAACGAGGAGATGCTCAAGCTGGCGCTGTGCACCCAGCTGGACGTCGCCTTCGTGGACCTCGATCGCTTCTCGATCGACCGCGGCCTCGCCTCGGTCCTGCCAAAGGCCTTCGCGCAGCAGCACCGGATCCTTCCGGTCGCGAAGGTCGACGACGTGCTGACCGTCGCCCTCGCCGATCCGACCGACGGATGGATCGCCGAGAACATCGAGGCCATGACCGGCTGCCAGGTGCGCCTCCTGATGTCGACCGACGCCGCGTTCCAGCGGGCCTTTGCGCGCGTCTACGGCGAGGATCCCGGAGTCGGCCTGGCCCGACAGCACGAGCGGCTCGAGCAGGCGCACTCCGTCCTGACGCGTGAGTACGAGAACGCGGCCCGGGCGCTGGGCGAGCTGCGCCAGTCGCACGAGGACTTCCTCCGGGAGCAGGCCGACCTGCTCCGGTCGGCGGCCGAGCAGGCAAATCAGCAGGGCGTCCACGAGCGCCAGCTCGCCGAGCTCCACGCGGCGCACGCGGCGCTCCGCGAAGAGCACGAGGCGCGCGGGCAGGCCCACGCCGAGCAGGCCCGGACGCAGGCGGAGACGCTCGAGAGCCTGACGATGATCCGTCGCGAGCACGGGCGCCTCCAGAACGAGCACCACGACCTCGGGCGCCAGCTGGTGGAAGAGCGGGAGCGAGGCGCCGAGCTGGCTCGCCGCCTCGTCGAGCTGGAGGCCGCGCACATCGTGGGGCGCCGGGAGCTGGACGAGCGCCTGGCGGCGCTCACCGCGCTCGACGCCGCCTACGGCGAGACCACCCACACGCTGGCTCGTCTTCGTGCCGAGCACGAGAGCCTGCGCGCCGAGCACGAGCAGATCTCGCGGGAGCTCCGCGAGCGGTGTCACAGCGCGGAGGATCGCCAGCAGCTGGCGGTCCAGCAGCTCGAGTCGCTGCTCTCGCGCCTCCGGCAGTAGCGGAGCGGCCCGGCGCGCCGACCGGCTTCAGCCGGCCAGGCGCCGGCCCATGACGTAGACTGAGCGTCCCGGGCCGAGCTCGAGCGCGGCCACGTCCGTGAAGCCGTTCCGCGCGTAGAAGGGCCGCGGCTCGGCGCCGCAGAGCAAGTGGACGCCGGGAACGCCGGCCTGGCCGAGATCCCGCGCGTAGCGCTCGATCAGCACGGCCCCGATGCCCCGACGCCGGTGCCCGGCGTCCACGTTCATGTGCAGGTGGGCGGGGTAGGTGTGCGCGAATCCCTCGGGCAAGCTCGGGGCGAGCCGGGATTCCACGCCGCGGCCGAGCCTGAGCACGAGGCGCACGGTCCGCCGGGCGTCGGGCGTCCATCCGTATCGTCCGAACGCGATCCCGAGGAACAGCGGGAGCGTCACCCGGAATCGCCGCCCGCGCCGGAACGCCGCCGTGTCCGGACATCCGGTCAGATAGCCGACGATCCGGCCGTCGGTCTCCGCCACGTACGTCCATTCCGGCGCCAGCCGCTGGTAGGGACCGATCCAGAGATCTCCGAACAGGGGCCAGCGGGCGGGGTCGATCGGATCGCCCCCGTTGCCCGTCTGGCAACAGAGGGTGCGGATGGCCTGCCAGTCCGCCCCCGTCCGCGCCACGCGGACGGGGACCGGTCGGTCGGGCGCGGTGGTCACCCGCCGGCGTCCCGGACGCAGCGCTCGGCCCAGCCGACTTCTTCCGCGCTGCCGATGTAGCAGGGCGTGCGCTGATCGTATCGCGTCGCGACGACGTCCAGGATCCGACCGCGCCCGGTGCTCGCGCGGCCGCCAACCGCCTCGGCGACGAGCGCCAGCGGCGCGGCCTCGTACAGGAGGCGGATGCGGCCCTCGGGCCGACCGGCGTCCTCGGGGTAGAGGTAGATCCCGCCCTCGACGAGGGTCCGGTGGAAGTCGGCCACCATCGCGCCCGAGTAGCGCAGCGCGTAGCGGGCGTCTCCGTCGCGCGCCTGCCGGAGCCGCTCGACGAGCGCGCGCGCGCCCGGGCCCCAGCGCGGCCAGTTCGCGTCGTTGACGGCATACGTCCGTCCCGCGGCCGGCGCGCGCGCGTCGGCCCGGGTGCGTTGGAACTGCCGGCGGTCCGGGTCGAGGACGAAGGTATGCGCGCGGGCGCGCGCGGCATACACGAAGACGGTGGCGGGGCCGTAGAGGACATAGCCGGCCGCGAGCTGTCGCGTCCCGGCGCCCAGCACCGCGTGCGCTGGATCAGGCGCGTCCGCCTCGGGCCCCGGCCGGATGCCGAAGATCATGCCGAGCACCCCGGCGACGTCGGAGTTGAGCGAGCCGTCGAGGGGATCGAGGCACACCGACAGGGATTCGGCGCCCGCCGGATGCGGCCAGGTCACCGGCGTGGCCAGCTCCTCGGAAGCCACGACGGACACGACGCCGCTCTGCCGGAGAGCGGCCACGAGGTGATCGTTCGCGCGCAGGTCGAGTCGCCGCACGCGGTCGCCGTGGGCATTGACGCCGCCGGTCTCTCCGAGCCCGCCGGTCAGGGCGGCGCCCGCGATCTCGCGCCCGAGCTGCACGCCCGCCTCGGCGAGCGTCTCGAGCACCGTGACGAGCGCGGGCTCGAGCGGGGAATGGCCGCCGCCCCCCGGCGCCCGGAGGTGCTCGGCGAGGGTCGGTGGGGGACCCGTCCCGCTCCCCGTCACTCCCGGGCCCGGACGGCGTGGCCCCCGAACTGGTTGCGCAGCGCGGCGAGCATGCGGTCGGCGAACGAATCGTCCTCGCGAGAGCGGAACCGCGTGAAGAGCGCGGCGGTGATGGTCCACGCGGGCACCGACTGATCGATCGCGTCCTGGACCGTCCAGCGGCCCTCGCCCGAGTCCTCCACCCACCCCTTGATCTTCTGGAGCGCGGGGTCGTCCGCGAGCGCGCGGCCGGCCAGCTCGACCAGCCACGAGCGCACCACGCTGCCCTGCATCCAGAGATCGGCGATCCGAGGGAGGTTCAAGCCGTACGGGCTCTTGTGCATCAGCGAGAACCCCTCGGCGATGGCCTGCATCATGCCGTACTCGATCCCGTTGTGGACCATCTTCACGTAGTGGCCGGCGCCGTGGCCGCCCATGTGTCCATAGCCGTTCTCGGGGGCGAGCGTGCGGAAGAGCGGCTCGAGGTGCCGGAACACCGCCTCGTCGCCGCCGATCATGAGGCAGTAGCCCACCTTGAGCCCCCAGATCCCGCCGCTGGTCCCGACGTCGACGTAGCGAAGCCCCAGCGGCTTGAGCGCCTCGGCGCGCCGGGCGTCGTCGTGGAAGTTCGAGTTGCCGCCGTCGATGATGATGTCGTCCCGATCGAGGTGGCGCGCGACGGTGTCGATCATGTCCTGCGTGGCGGCGCCCGCCGGCACCATGACCCACACCGCGCGCGGTTTGGCGAGGCGCGCGACCAGATCGGCCACCGACGTGGCGCCGATCGCGCCGTGGCCCTCGGCCTCGCGCACCTTCTCGGGACTGCGGTTGTACGCGATGACGCGATGACCGCCCTGCAGGAGGCGGATGACCATGTTCATGCCCATGCGGCCGAGGCCGATGAATCCGAGCTCCATCGAGGCGTCCTCCTGGGGCGGTTGGAGAGAGTGGGTGGCGGCCGTCACGCGCTCGCCGGGTCCCCGGCGCGCCGGAGGGTCCGGACGGCGTCCGTCTCGGCGACGAGCACGCGCTCGGCGGTGCCGAGAAAGAAGCCGGTGTCGACCACGCCGGGGATCCGGCGGATGTCGCGGTCGAGCGCGGCGGCATCGTCCTGGGCCGCGATCGCGCAGTCGAGGATCCAGTTGCCGTTGTCGGTCACGAACGGCGCCGGGCCCGCCTGGCGGAGCGCGGACGGGCAGCCGAGCGCGGCGAGGCGCCGATCGCACAGGGGTCGCGCGAACGGCACGATCTCCACGGGCAGGCGCCCGCGCGTGCCGAGGTGCGAGACGAGCTTCTCGGGAGTGACGAGGATCACCTGGCGCCGGGAGGCGGCGGCGACGATCCGCTCCCGCGTCATCGCGCCACCGTAGCCCTTGATGAGATCGAGCCGCGGATCGACCTCGTCGGCGCCGTCCACGGTGATGTCGAGGGCGTCGCGTGACAGATCGCCGACGGACAGGCCGAGGGACGCCGCGAGCGTCGCGGTTGCCTTCGAGGTGGCAATGCCCTCCACGTGGAGCCCCCGGGCCGCCTCCGCGGCCAGCGCGCGCACGAAGGCCTCAGCCGCCCGCCCGGATCCCAGCCCGACGCGGACGCTCCGTCCTGCCTCGCGGACCAGCGCGACGGCCTGAGCGGCCAGGCGCGCCAGATCCTCCGGACGCGGTGCGGGCGATGGGTTCGGTGACACGCCGACCAGACACGACCTCCTCGGGTGGGGGCAGGCCCTAGTCAGACCTCATTCGGGGGCCTAGCATAGCAGGAGAGTCGACATGCCGAACCCGCGGACCTGGGCCCTGCCGCCGGATCTCGATGCCGCAGTTTCGGCCACGCTGCGGGAGTGGACCGAGCGGGGGCGCATCGAGCGGCTGTGGTCGCGCGACGCCGGCCTCTGGACGGGGACGGACGAGGCGAGCTGGCTCGGCTGGCTCGGGATCGTCGACGAGCAGCTCGCGCGCCTCGACGAGCTGCGGCGCGTCGCGGAGGACACCCGCCGCGCCGGCTTCACCCACGTGCTCCTCCTCGGGATGGGCGGGTCGAGCCTCTGCCCCGAGGTCCTCACGATGACGTTCGGCCGGCAGGCCGGATGGCCCGAGCTCTCCGTGCTGGATTCGACGGATCCGGCCCAGGTCCGGGCGGCCGAGGCGCGGGTGGACCTCGCGCGCACGCTCTTTGTCGTGTCGTCCAAGTCCGGCACGACGCTCGAGCCGAACATCTTCAAGCAGTACTTCTTCGAGCGGGTGCAGCAGACGGTCGGCGCCGGCAAGGCGGGCGAACGGTTCATCGCGATCACCGACCCCGGCTCGAAGCTCGAGAGGGTCGCCCGGGCCGATGGCTTCCGTCATGTCATGTTCGGCCTCCCGTCGATCGGCGGCCGCTACTCGGCGCTCTCCGACTTCGGCGTGGTCCCCGCGGCCCTCATGGGGCTCGACGTCGGGCGCCTGCTCGAGTCCGCGCGGGGCATGGCGCGCGCGTGCGCGGCGCCCGCCTCCGACAATCCGGGCGCGGCGCTCGGTGCGGTTCTGGGCGTCCTCGCGAACCGCGGCCGCGACAAGATCACGCTCGTCGCGTCGCCGGGGATCCACGATCTCGGGGCCTGGCTCGAGCAGCTCCTGGCCGAGTCGACCGGCAAGGTGGGCAAGGGCCTGATCCCGGTGGACCGGGAGTCTCCCGGCCCGGCGGAGGTCTATGGCCGCGACCGGCTGTTCGTGTATCTCCGGCTTGCCTCGGCACCGGACGCCGGACAGGATCGCGCCGTCGGGAGCGTCCAGGCGGCGGGGCAGCCCGTGGTCCGGATCGACGTGCCGGGGCCCTACGAGATCGCGGCCGAGTTCTTCCGGTGGGAGATGGCGACCGCCGTCGCCGGCGCGATCCTGGGGATCAACCCCTTCGATCAGCCGGACGTCGAGGCGAGCAAGATCGCGACGCGGAAGCTGACGGATCAGTTCGAGCAGACCGGGCAGCTGCCGACCGAGACGCCGATCCTGGAGGCCGGCGGCATCCGGCTCTACGCCGACCCCCGGAACGTCCAGGAGCTCGCCGCGGGAGGACGCACCCTCGGCGGCGTGCTGCGCGCCCACCTCGCGCGCATCCGTCCGGGCGACTATGCGGCCTTCCTCGCGTACGTCGAGATGACCGCGGGCCACGAGGCAGCCCTCCAGGCGATGCGGACGCGCGTGCGGGACCACTACCGCGTCGCCACCTGCCTCGGCTTCGGCCCGCGGTTCCTTCACTCGACCGGCCAGGCGTACAAGGGCGGGCCGAATTCCGGGGTGTTCCTCCAGATCACCTGCGACGACGCCCGGGACCTGCCGGTGCCCGGCCAGCGCTACAGCTTCGGCGTCGTGAAGGCGGCCCAGGCGCGGGGCGACCTCGAGGTTCTGGCGACCCGGGGGCGGCGCGCGCTTCGCGTGCACCTCGGGACGGACGTCGCGGCGGGCCTGCGAGCGCTCGGCGAGGCGGTCGAGCAGGCGCTGAGCTGACGGGCCGTTCCGTCGAGACGAGGCGCGAGTCCGCCTGACGACGGCCCGCGCCATGGAGAGAGGACCAGTAGGGTGCAGATCGGCATGATCGGGCTGGGCCGCATGGGCGGGAACATGGCGCGCCGGCTCATGCGGGGCGGTCACGAGGTCGTCGCCCACGCGACGGACCTCGGCGCCGTCCGGGAGATCGCCCACGACGGGGCGCGCGGCGCGACCTCGCTGGACGAGCTCGTCGCGGGGCTCACGCCCCCGCGCGCGGTGTGGGTCATGGTCCCGGCGGGTGCGGTGACGGAGCAGGTCGTCACCGATCTCGCCAAGCGGCTGGGCGCGGGCGACGTCATCATCGACGGCGGGAATACCTTCTACAAGGACGACGTCCGCCGGGCGGCGTCGGTCGGGCGCCAGGGCATCCAGTACGTCGACGTCGGCACGAGCGGCGGGATCTGGGGGCTCGAGCGCGGATACTGCCTGATGATCGGCGGCGCGCCAGACGTGGTCGCCCGTCTGGACCCGGTGTTCCGCACGCTCGCCCCCGGACTCGGCGCGGTGCCGCGCACCCCGGGTCGCGAGGCCGTCGGCGGGACGGCCGAGCAGGGATACCTCCACTGCGGGCCGGTCGGCGCGGGCCACTTCGTGAAGATGGTCCACAACGGGATCGAGTACGGGCTGATGCAGGCCTACGCCGAGGGGTTCGACATCCTGCTCAACGCGCGGTCGACCGACCTGCCGGAGCCGCATCGCTACGAGCTCCCGATCGGGGACATCGCGGAGGTCTGGCGCCGCGGGAGCGTGGTCAGCTCGTGGCTGCTGGACCTGGCGGCGCAGGCGCTCGTCGAGAGCCCGACGCTCTCCGGCTACACGGGGACCGTGCAGGACTCCGGCGAAGGGCGCTGGACAGTCATGGCCGCGATCGAGGAGAGCGTGCCCGCGGACGTGCTCTCCGCATCCCTGTTCGTCCGATTCCGCTCGCGCCAGGAGCACACCTTCGCCGAACGGGTCCTGTCTGCGATGCGGCACAAGTTCGGCGGGCACGTCGAGCGTCCGACGGGAGGCTAGGACCAATGGACACGTCCGCGACACCGGGATCGCACGCCCTGTCGGGGCCGGGCCGTCCGGCGCCGCCGTGCGTGGTGGTCATCTTCGGGTCCGCCGGTGACCTGACGAAGCGGAAGCTCGTCCCCGCGCTCTACAACCTCAAGGCGGCCGGCCTGCTGCCGCGGGAATTCGCGATCGTCGGCATGGCGCGGCGGGAGAAGACACACGAACAGTTCCGCGAGGAGACCACCAAGGACATCCGGGAGTTCGCGACCTCGCCGGTGGACGACGCGCTGTGGGCCGAGCTCCGGGAGTCGCTCTACTTCCAGGCCGGGGAGCTCTCCGACCCGGCCGCCTATACCCAGCTCGCGGATCTCCTGGCCGGGATCGCCAAGCGCCATGGCACGGGCGGAAACGTCCTCTTCTACCTCGCCGTCCCGCCGAGTCTGTTCGGCGAAGTCGCGCGCCGCCTGGGCGAGGCCGGGCTCGTCCGGCAGGAGGGCGACGTCTGGCGGCGCGTGATCGTCGAGAAGCCGTTCGGCCACGATCTCGACTCGGCCCGCGCCTTGAGCGCGGAGCTGGCGGCGGTCCTCCGGGAGGAACAGATCTACCGGATCGATCACTATCTCGGGAAGGAGACCGTCCAGAACATCATGGTGTTCCGGTTCGTGAACGGCCTCTTCGAGCCGATCTGGAACCGGACCTACGTGGACCACGTTCAGGTGATGGTCGCCGAGACGGTGGGCGTCGAGGACCGGGGCAACTACTACGAGACGGCCGGCGTGCTGCGCGACATGATCCAGAACCACATGTTCCAGCTTCTGTCGCTGGTCGCGATGGAGCCGCCGATCTCGTTCGCCGCCGACGCGGTCCGCGACGAGAAGGTCAAGGTCCTGCAGGCGATCCGGCCCATGACCCCGGAGGAGATCCTCGATCGCACGGTCCGCGGGCAGTACGGCGACGGCGTCATCGCCGGCCAGCCGGTCCCCGCGTACCGCCGGGAGCCGAAAGTCTCCCCGACGTCGTCGACCGAGACCTACGCCGCGCTGAAGCTCTTCGTGGAGAACTGGCGCTGGGCCGGGGTGCCATTCTACCTGCGGTCCGGGAAGCGGCTCGGCCGCCGGCAAACGGAGATCGTGATCGAGTTCCGGCGTCCGCCGCTCCTGCTCCTCGAGGCCGCGGCGGTGGCCGATATCGATCCGAACCGCCTCGTCCTCCACATCCAGCCAGAGGAGGGGATCGAGCTTCAGGTCAAGGCGAAGCGGCCCGGGCCGACGGTGCGGATCGAGACCGTGAAGCTCGACTTCAGCTACAAGGACTTCGGCCAGACGAGCGCGGCGACGGGGTACGAGCGGCTTCTCTACGACTGCATGGTCGGGGACAGCACGCTCTTCCACCGGACGGACATGGTCGAGGCCGCCTGGCGCATCGCGACGCCGATCCTGGAGGCCTGGCAGTATCTCCGGCCGCCCGATTTCCCGAACTATCCCTCGGGATCGTGGGGCCCGGCCGCGGCGGACGAGCTCATCGAGCAAGACGGGCGGCGCTGGTACGCGACCGGGTGACCCCGTGATCCTCGCGGGGGACATCGGGGCCACGAACACCCGGCTCGGCTGGTTCGACGTCCGGGACGGCGCGCTGGCGCCGGGGGTGACCCGGACCTACCCGAGCCACCAGCAGCCGAGCCTCGACGGGATCGTCTCGACCTTCCTGGCCGAGACGCCCGGCGCGGTGCGGCTCGCGTGTCTCGGCGTCGCGGGGCCGGTGCGCGACGGTCGGGTCGAAGGGGCGAACCTTCCGTGGGTCGTAGACGCCCGGGCGCTCGCCGAGCGCTTCCACCTGGAGCACGTTCTCCTGGTCAACGACCTGGAAGCGAACGCGTGGGGGCTCGCTACGCTGCCCGACACCGACTTCGCCGTGCTCCAGCTGGGGCGGCCGACTCCGACCGGCAACGCCGCGGTCATCTCCGCGGGCACCGGCCTCGGCGAGGCCGGACTCGTGTGGGACGGCCGGCGCCACCGGCCCGTGGCCTCGGAGGGCGGCCACGCAGACTGGGCGCCCCAGGACGACCTGCAGGCAGCCCTCTGGCGCTTCCTCGCGGCGGAGGTCGGTCACGTCAGCGTGGAACGGGTCCTCTCCGGACCGGGGCTCCACAACATCTATCGCTTTCTCCGCGACGGGCAGGGTCTCGCCGAGCCGGACTGGCTGGCCGAGGCGCTCCGGCGTGAGGAGCCGTCGCCGCTCATCTCGCGTGTCGGGCTCGAGGGACGGGCGGAGATCTGCGGCCGCGCGCTTGAGCTGCTGGTCGCGATCTACGGCGCCGAGTCCGGGAACCTCGGCCTGCGCATGCTGGCCACCGCGGGTGTGTATATCGGAGGGGGCATCGCGCCGCGAATCCTCCCGGTCCTGCGCGGCCCCGCGTTCCTGGCGGCGTTTGCCAGCAAGGGGCGGGTCCGGCCGCTCCTCGAGGACATTCCCGTGCGCGTCGTCCTGAACGACCGCGCGGCGCTCCTGGGCGCGGCGCGTCGCGCGGCGCTCGAGGTGGGTCTGCTCGCGTGAGCGTCACGCCGGACGTCCGCATCTGTCCCGACGTCGCGGCGGTGCGCCGGGCCGCGGCCGAGGAGTTTGCGGCGCGGATCGACGCGGCGGTCCGCGCGCGCGGCGTCGCGTTCGTGGCGCTCTCCGGGGGCTCCACGCCCCGCGGGCTCCACACGCTCCTGGCCGACGAGGCGGAGCCGTTCCGGGCGCGGGTGCCGTGGACGCGGCTGCACGTCTTCTGGGGGGACGAGCGGACCGTCCCGCCGGATCACGCCGACAGCAACTACGGAATGGCCCGCGACACGCTGCTCGACCGCGTGCCGATCTTGCCGACCCACGTCCACCGCATCCCCGGCGAGGACCCGGACCCCGCGCAGGCGGCCGAGCGCTATGCACGCGAGGTGCACGAGGTCTTCGCCGAGCACGACCGGCTGGAGGCCGGGTGGCCCCGCTTCGACCTCGTGTTCCTCGGGATGGGCCCTGACGGCCACACCGCCTCGCTGTTTCCGGGCACCGACGCGGTCCACGAGGCGAGCCGCGCGGTGGTGTCCGTCTGGGTGCCGAAGCTCCACAGCCACCGGATCACGCTGACCCCGCCCGCGCTCAACCGGGCCGAGCGCGTGCTGTTTCTCGTGACCGGCAGCGACAAGGCCGAGGCGCTCGCGGCCGTCCTCGAGGGACCGTATCGCCCCGATGTCTATCCGAGCCAGATCGTCCAGCCGGCGGCGAGCCCGCCGGTCTGGCTGGTGGACCACGCGGCGGCGTCGCGTCTCCGCGCGGGGCCCGGTTCGTAGGATGCGGGCCCGGCTGGCGGACGAATCGCCGTGAGACCGGCTGCCGCAGCGTTCGGAGCCGGGCCGACGGCCGTCAGCGCGCCCCACCATCTTCGCGTCACGCGAGTGGGCGGCGTCGCGCGGCGCGCCCTCGTCAGCGAGCGGGGATGGCGCGTCTTCGCGGTCTTCCGCCGGAGCTTCTATTGCCGGAGCGCGCGCGGCAGCCTGATTCTGGTGGGACCGGAGAGCCTCGGCGCGGGGCCGCTCCACGTCCTCTGGAGTGACGGGAGCGGCGGAGAGAGCCCGCGCGCGGAGGAGGGCATGCCCGTCGGGATCGACCTCGACGGAACCCGCGTGTCCGCGCCCGAGCCGCTGCAGCTCGGGCTGCACGAGGCGCGGGAGTGGACGCCGGCGCCGCCGCCCTGCTGGACGCCGGCGCGCCTTCGCCGAAGCCTCGCCTGGCTCGAGCGCGCCGGCGACCGGGCGCCGGCCGAGGGTCTGGGGCGTCTCATCGCGTCCGTCGCCGCGGGCGAGATCCCGTCCGACGGCGCCGAGGGCCCGGCCCTTCGGCGATGCGCGCGACCGGCGATCGCCGCGCTGTCGAGCTGGATGCGTGCAACCCTTGCCCCGCGGGCCGCGAGTCGGATCCCGCCCGAGGCGATCGTCGATCTGATCGGCCTCGGCCCCGGGCTGACGCCGTCGGGCGACGACGTGCTGGCGGGCGCGCTCCTCGCGCTGCACGGCTTCGCCCGCGCGGACATGGCCGCGCGCCTGGCGACCTGGCTTCGTCCGCGCCTCGAAGGGCGCACGGGGCTCGTGAGCCGCGCGCATCTCGGGTGCGCGGCCGGGGGCGAGGGCGCGGCGGTGTTGCACGACGCCATGGTCGCGCTCGCGTCAGGGGATGCGGACGCGCTCGCCGGTGCGACGGCGGCCGCCGGCACGCTCGGGCATTGCTCGGGGTGGGACGGCCTGGTCGGTATCGCCGCGGTGGCGCAGGCCTGGCTCGTGAGCGCGGCGGACGACGGGGAGCGCTCGACGCCATGCCCGTGAGGAGCCGCGTGCTGCCGGCCGTCTATCGGGACTCCGTCGTGCTGATGCGCGTGGCCGACGAGACGCGGCGGCGCCCCGGGGTGCGCGAGGCGGCGCTCTTCATGGGGACCCCGGCGAACCTCGCGCTGCTCGGACAGGCCGGGCTGCTCGACGGCGACGCCCGGCGGGCCCGCCCGGAGGATCTCGTCCTGGCGGTCGCCGCGGACAGCGGCGAGGCGGCCGACGCCGCCCTGGCGGCGGCGCAGGCGCTGCTCGTCGCGCCGCGCCGAGCGGAGCACGATGCCCGTCGACCACGGCCGCGCACGCTTGACTCGGCGGCGCGGATGTTACCCGAGGCCAACCTCGCGGCGATCTCCGTGCCGGGTCCCTTCGCGGCGCTCGAGGCGATGCGGGCGCTTCGGCGCGGCCTCCACGTCTTCCTCTTCAGCGACAACGTGCCGCTCGCCGACGAGGCCGCGCTGAAGCGAGAGGCGCGACGGCGGGGCCTCTTCTGCATGGGGCCCGACTGCGGCACCGCATACGTCGGCGGCGTGGGGCTCGGCTTCGCGAACGTGGTCGATCGGGGGCGGATAGGATGCGTGGCGGCGTCGGGCACCGGGCTCCAGGCGGTCGCGTGCCATCTCGCCACCCTCGGCGAGGGGATCTCGCAGGGGATCGGCGTCGGGGGCCGCGATCTCTCCGCGGACGTCGGCGGCGAGATGACGCGCTTCGCGCTCGAGGCCCTGGCGGAGGACCCGGGCACCGACGTGATCGTGGTCGTCTCGAAGCCGCCCCATCCGGATGTGCTCGGTCGACTCGAGAGCACGCTGGCGGCGGTGCGGAAGCCCGTCGTGGTGTGCGCCCTTGGCCTGCCGGCGCGCCCGGCGAGCGGGACGGTGCGCTGGGTGTCGACGCTCGGCGACGCGGCCGGCGCGGCAGCGGCCGCTGCCCGGGGAAGGACCTGGACCAGCCGGCCCTTCGACGATCCGCGCCGCGCGCGGCAACGGCTTGCGCGACTCCGGTCGGAGATCGGGCCTCACGGCCCCGGTATCCTCGGGCTCTTCACCGGCGGGACGCTGGCCCACGAGGCGCGCCTCGTCCTCGAGGAGCTGGTGGGCGCCGTCGGGGGTGAGGACGGCGGAGGGCCGACCCCGGCGCGCCACCGGGTCCTGGACCTCGGCGCCGACGCCTACACGGTCGGGCGCCCGCATCCCATGATCGACGCCGCGGGGCGCGCCGAGCGGATCGCGGCCGCCGGCGAGGATCCGGGCACCGGCGTGATCCTCCTCGACCTCGTGCTGGGAAAGGGCGCGCACGCCGATCCTGCGGCGCCCGTCGCAGCGGCGGTGGACGCGGCCCGTCGCCGGGCGGTCTCGCGGGGCGGGGGACTGGCGGTGGTGGCGTCGGTGGTCGGCACCGCGCGGGATCCGCAGGGGCTCGAGGACCAGATCGTGAAGCTCGAGTCCGCGGGCGTCGAAGTCCTGTCGAGCAACGCGGAGGCGGCGCGCTTCGCCGCGCTGCTCCTCAGGCCCGAGCTCGCCGGGCACCTTCTCGAGGCGGCGTGGTGAGCGTTCCGGAGCTGTTCGTCGGCCCGCTCCGGGTCGTCAACCTCGGCCTCGAGCTGTTCGCGGAGACGCTCGAGGCGGACGGCGTGACGGTGGTCCATGTCGACTGGCGACCGCCGGCGGGAGGCGACCTGCGCCTCGCCGCGCTCCTCACCCTGCTCGACGACGAGACCGATACAGGAGCCTAGCAGCCGAGCTCGTGGCCCATCAGATCACGGCGGGGTCTTGAGTCGCAGCAGCCTCAACGCGGGGACCGGTCGCGCGAACCCCTTGAGAGTGAGCGGGGCGAGTTCCTCTATCTCGGCGAGATCCTCCAGTTCCGTGGCGAGGCGTGCCGAGGCGAGGATCTCGCCACCCTTAGCCTCGCCACAGAGACGCGCGGCGAGGTTCGTCACCGTGCCGATGGCGCCGTAGTCCCAGCGGCCCTCGAACCCGATCCCACCGATGGTGGCGAACCCCTTGGCGATCCCGATCCCGAGGCCGAGATCGTACCCGAGACGCCGCCACTTGACGGTCAGCGTGGACACCTGCGCTTGCATGGCCACCGCCATCCGAGCCGCCCGGAGGCCGGCGTCGGGGACCAGGAGCGGGTCGTTGAAGAAGACCATCATCCCGTCACCGGTGAAACGCTCGAGCGTCCCCTCGTGAGCGAGGATCAGCTTGCCCATCTCGGCGTGATATTCGCGCAGGACCCCCATGACCTCCTCGGGCTCGGCCGTCTCGGCGAACGCGGTGAAGCCGCGGAGGTCGAGGAAGACGACCGTCACCTCGCGGCGATGAGTCTTGAGAGGGTCATCGGCTCCGCCACGGATGATCAGCTCCGCGAGGTGCGGGGAGAAGAAGCGCTTGAGGCGACCGAGGCGGTCCACCATTTCGTAGGTGCGGGCGTTGTCGATGGCCGTGGCGGCCTGATTGCCGACGATCCGGAGGAGGACCTCGTCAAGCTCGTCGAACGCATTGGGCTTCGGACTTTCCACGGCCAGTACGCCGACCAGCCGGTCCTTGACGAGCAGGGGCAAGGCGAGCTGGCTCTGCACGTCCGGCAGGCCCGGCAAGCCCACCGTGTCGTCTCCGGGCGGCGCTTGTCCCGCCGCCTGCATGCGAGCTCGGATCGCCTGCAGATATCGGATGCTGGCGCCGACATTCCCGACGCGCATGGGCGTCCGCCGTTCGGCCACGACGCCGATCACCCCGTCGCCCATCCGGACGCGCACGTCTGCGTCAGGCGCCGGGTAGCCACGCGTGGCGGCGACCACGAGGGCGTCGCCGGCCGGCTCGGCGAGCAGGAGCATGGAGTGCCGGAACCCGAGAACGCGTTCCATGGCGCCGAGCACGATCCCCAGGACCTCCTGGAGGTCGAGAGTCGAGGTGATCTCCGTGGAGATCTGCTGGATGATGCGGACGTCGTGCGTGCGTTTCGCGAGGTCGCGATTGAGGCGGTCGATCGTCTCCTGGTTGCGGGCGATCTTTTCGCGGAGGTCGGGCGACTCCGGATTGTCTGCGCTCACGCACCGGCTCGGGAGACGTACCCAGTCGTCACGGCTAGCCCCGTGGGATCTGCGACAGGGGGATCCGCTCGCCACTCGTCTTGACGACCGACACCACACGGAAGATGTCCGCGGCTCTGAGCTTGAAGATTCCCTTCATCCCGACCATGGACGCGATGGCCTCGATTTGCATGCTCATCGCGTCGAAGACCGGCCCGCGGACCTCCGAGTGATCGAAGACGAGCTCGAGGTCCCAGGTCTCGAACGTTTCGGGATGGATGAGCCAGACGGCGGCCCGGGGGTTCTCCTCAATGTTGCGCTTGGTCTTGCTGAAGAACTGGTGCGAGAGCGCGACATGGTCACCGTCGACGTAGTAGACCTGGGAGATGGCGGTGGCGTTGGGCGTCCCGTCGGCCGCGCACGTCACGACGTGCGAAGGGATGACCCCCTGCATGGCGGCCTTGATCTCCTCGGGCAGGATGGTCACGGCGTCTCCTTGCCCGACGACAGCCGGGTTCCAGCGCCGGGTCCGGGGGTCTGGAGGTAGACCTCTTCGGCCCGGAAGGTGATCGCGACGCTCGGCGTGTAGGCGAACCCCAATGTCATTGGTCGGGCCATTTCCTCGGGATAGCCGGCCCTGAGGGCATCCCCGAGCAGCGCCTGCCGGTA
>CAYXBJ010000143.1:0-33377 GCA_964463175.1 uncultured bacterium | reverse complement strand
CGCAGCGACGCCACCATCAACCGCCACGGCCTGCGCATGGGCACAAGCGAGCTCTACAGGGCGGTCGAGGCGCTGCCCGAAGTGCTGGATTCGATGGTGGTCGACCTCGAATACCTCGGCCGCGAAAGCTACATGCCGCTGTTCGTCGTGCTGCGCCCGGGCCAGCAGCTGGACGAGGCGATGCGCGCGAAGATCAACGGCGCGATCAGGACCGCGCTCAGCCCTCGGTTCGTGCCGAACGAGATCTTCCAGGTCGCAGAAATCCCACGCACGCTCTCGAACAAGAAGCAGGAGCTGCCGATCAAGAAGCTGCTGCTCGGCCAGCCGCTGGGGAAGGTCGTCAACAAGGACGCGATGGCCAACCCGGGCTGCCTGGACTGGTACGTGGACCTGGCGCGGCGCCGCGCCGCCGCCGGGGCCGCGGGCTGAGGTATTCCGCTTCCGGCGATTGGCACGTAGCGACGACTCCCGATTGCTGGCGCATTCGCTGGGGCAGCCGCAGGTCGGCCGACGATTTCACGCCCACCGATCTGGAGACGACACCCGGCGAACCGACGAGCTGGGCGGCGCTCGTGGGAACCGCGTGTAGCGCCCTGATTGACTGGTGTCCCCGACGGGATTCCGCACAGAAGGCGTGCTTTACCGATGCAGTTGGCCGGTGAAGCCCGGGCCGCGTAGAATCCGGTTGGCGGGCTAGAGCTGCGGTCGCTCCCCGGCTCGAACGGGCCGGAAACCTCGCCGGCCCTGCCCAGGATCCTCTTGCGTCGACGGACGCTTGTGGTGCCTGCCAGCTGATCGACCCTCAGGAGTACGACGGCCTTCGGTTACGCTGGTACTCTCCACTGCCGCCGGCCCGCCAGCGCCCAGGCGTGGCCACGAGGTTCGCACCCGCGTGGGTTATTTGCATGGGTCGCCGATCCGACCGCGGGGAACGTCCGCGTATCAGCCGAACGAAGCTCGAGCGATTTGGTTGGCGTGACTGCTCCGAAGGGTATGGTGGCTCCAACGGGCCACGATACCTTTGGGAAGCAGGAGTTCCGCGGGCTTGTTCGGGTCGCTTAGTCTCCTTCCGGCCAGAGGCGGTCGCCCGTTCAAATCGCGGGCCGCGCTGCTGGCCCGCCCGAGGCGCAGCTCTCACCGTTGCGCTCGACTCCGTCGAGCGCTGGCCGCCGAGGGCATGCCAACCTACGCGGCCCGCACCGGCCCCTCGAATCGGAACGGCCAAACATGCCGAGCGGTCCTTGTCCCGTCGGGACACACACCATTCGATCGGCAGGTTTCACCGAGGAGGAGGGCTTGAGAGCCCACGCCTCGGAAGCGGAAGCCCCGCCCTCGGCCTCCGGAGTGCCAAGAGCGAGGCCGATGCCACCCCAAACCAAGTAACGGCTGGTCCCGAGGCTCAGGGGAAGCTGGAAAAGCCGCCAATCAGCAAGTCGGTAACGCTGGGCAGGAAGCCCAAAACGCGATACCAGGGGGTCACCTGGGCCCAGGGCCAGCAGAGTGGTGAGCCGAACGCGACCGTGTCGATGGCGAGTCCACCCTTCGTGCCAGCCGAGACCGGTAGGATGAACGGGCTCCCCAACGACAGGAAGAGGTCAGCATCGCCCGCCGAAGGAAAGACTGCTCCAAAGCAACTGCAGACGGGCGGCAAGACGAAGAAGAGGCTCACGCCCATCGGAATCCCGAGAGTGGGAAAGTAGGCGCTCCAGAATGTCCCCTTGCCCTCGACTCGGCGAAGCGAGAGGACGACGGATTTTTCTGGATTCGGAGATGTCGGCAACTTCTTGCGGAGGTCGTCAACGGTCGCCACCGGGGCCACCTGCTGGTGGCGTCGCGCATAGCGATCCCAGACCTCCGCGGTCATCGCGTCGACCTGCCCCGCCTTAACGGTCGAGTCGATTCGAACTTCGAAATCGACATCCGAGAACGCCTTCTCGACCAGGCGCCGGGGACCGCTGATGGTGATTTCGAACTGGCGAGCACCGGCCACGTCCGCTAGCGGCGCAACGTATCGGGCGACCGCGCCGCCGGCCCGGCTCAGCTCCTTGAGACGCATACGCTTCTCCTTTCATGGGTTCGGTCACGTCGCGAGCCACGCGATCCTGTGTGAAACGTCAACGTTGAAAGAAGCATGGGCTCAACGAAGGGCAACCGCCGCTCGAGCCAGTTCACGCTAGTCGCCTTGCTTCGCCTCGGCAACACTGCCCTACTTCGCTCCCCGTCCGTAGTCCGGAACATCCCAGTCGTACCTACGCCCCGTCGGCGGCGGCTTGTACTTGACGGTCATCTCCGCCTCGCCCGGCGTGACCTCGACTTTGACTTTGGCACCCGGCGCTGGCGGCGCCGGCTGGGCGGCCGGCGGCGGTGGCGGTGTTGTCGGCCTGGAACTGGGGGGCGGCGGGATCAGGTCCCAGCCATTCGTAAACACGAGCGGGAATGCGTCAGTCTGCAGTGCCTCGTCTAGCTGTTCATACCGCACGTTGAACTTCTCTACGGCCTCGTTTCCACAACTCATGATGTTGGGGCACGGAAATTCGCGCGTAATCGCGACGTTCCTGGTACGGTCCCAGTTAGTGCTGCGCACCACGTACCTGTCTATCATGTTGGCGAGATGCAGGATTTCGTGAGCCGCCGCCCCGGCTATCGCCTCCGTTGTCTTCAGCCGTCCGGTGTCCACGAAAGCTTCTCTTCCTCCCAGCTTCGCGTAGCCGGGCGCATCAGCAGCACCAGACAATAACATTTCCACTTTGTCAGACAAGGTGAATGGAGCAATGGACACGGTATTCAACACTCCGATGATCGGGGTGTCGGTCGGGACGATCACGATGTCGACGGGAACGTCCGCATAGTATTTGTCCCGAGGATCCAGCGTCAGAGTAGCTGCCCGATCCACCGTCGCCGCAATTACTTCCTTCGTCGCGCCTTCGCCAACGAAGTGGACCGGGATGACGATCGTTGCCTTGGCATTCTTGACGTCGACAACGCGGATCGCATCGCGGCCGTCCGGATCGACGTAGAGCAGAGGGTTGTTCCTCGCGTAGGCAAAGCGATTCGACTGGGCATCGGATGCAGTGGGCGCATCATCGGCCTGGGTGAAGCGTCCCGTCCGGGGGTCGTAGAGCCTGGCCCCGACATCGTAGACGCCAGATGCGTCGAGCTCCTTCGAGGTGAACAGGCGCTCGCCGGCACCCGCGGACTGTGGCGGGTGCGCGCCGTCGATGAAGCCTCCGTATGGGCGGTAGTACGCATGGGAGCTTGCCACCTCATGGCCCTGGAGGTTCGTCAGGAAATAGGTCCCGCCGAGGTGATCCTTGCTCAGCCAGTTCAGCGCGTCCGGCCCCGTGGTGAGCGGTGCGCTCGGGCTCGCGCGCGTAAGAACGCGCCGCGCCACGATTCCGCCGCGCGAAGGATACATGACCTCAAAGCGAGCCAGCGTCGGCGTGCCCAGCAATTGGGCGATCAGGCCCGGCGAGATCTCACGATAGATCGCGTCGAGAATGATCTGCGTGTCGCGACCGTCCTCACGCTTCGCCACTCGCACGCCGTTGCCGTCGTACAGAAAGTGCGATCGTCCATTTGCTGCAGACACACTGCGTGGCTTGCTTCGAGCGAAATAGATGTACGAGCGGTCCCCGGCCAGGAGTGAATCGCGCGACCACAGCATCTTCCCGGAGGCGTCGTAGCACAGAGCGTCACGCGTCTCGGTCGGTGTCCCACCAGCCAGTGGAGGCTGCGGAAGCACTGTTCGCTCGGAGAGCGCATGTGGCAGCGCGTTCGGCCCGGCAGGACAAGCCGCCACGAGGTGGGCACGCCCGTACGCCTGCTTCGCGCCGTCGCCCTCTCGCAACGCGCCGGTGGTGTCCTTGCCGTCCACGAGCGTGAGGTTGCCGAGCACGTCATAGTCGAAGTAGAGCATGGGGGCCGGATTCTGTGGCGCAGCCAGCGTCGCCGTCCGGACGCGGCGCAGGTCGTCGTATGTGTACGTCGCGTCGTACGGCCCGTCGTGTACGTGGATCAGATTCCCGACCGCGTCCCAGTCGTCATAGGCGCGATCGCTGAGCGTGGTGCTCCCCGGCCCTGTGACGACGACCCTCTTGAGACTATCCGGTCCGAAAGCGCCGCTTCGCGGGCCGAACATCGAGGCCGGGACGGGCCCGTCATCGTAGCTCCAGACCGTGGTGACGCCGTTGCCATACGCCAGGGTGGCCGACTGGCCCGTGATCGCCGAGGTGGAACCGGTGACATACGCCTGCGACTGCGCCGGGGAACCGCCGATCTGAGGACCGTAGCCGATGAGTGACCTCTGGGTGCCATCCGGGTCGAACCCGCTGACGAGAATCTCGCCATGCGGGTACTCCAGCGAACCACGCCCGCCGAGCGAGTCGGGTGCGGCGCGCTGTACGAAGTAGTCACTGTCGCTCAGCTGACCGACCACGTGCTTGACGCTCGAGACCCGCCGCCCCTGAAGGTCGAACGCGCTCAGCTCGCGCGCTGGCTGATAGGCCAGATCGTACGGCTCGCTGTTCGACAGCGGCCCGACCAGCGTTCCGTCGAGCCAGATGAATCGGTTCCGCAGGATGGTCTCGCGACCGAGCGTCTGCGTGAATGCGGAGGCCGGCCTTGCCGAAGCCGAAACCTCGAACTCCCGCTTGGCATAGTTGGACACCCGGAGTTCGTCGAGGAACCCGTCGAGCGCGTTGCCGTCGTCGTCGGCGGCCGCCAGCACCGGCTGGGTATTGTCGATGACGCCCCGAATGCATTCGATGTCGCCGAGGACGGGGCGTGTCGTCTGACCGGCTGGAATCGGCAGGTCCGTGACCAGGGTGTCGATCGGCGGGCAAGTCTTTGGAGGCGGGGGTGGCGTGGCGCAGTTCTCGCTGTCGTTGGGGCCGTCCGGCTGGACGCCCTCCCGTGGGCCCGATCCGCACCACCGGTGCATCGGTAGGCCGTCCCGGAACACGCGCAGATGCTGGCCATCGAAGGTCGCCGCGACGTGGTGCCAGGCAAGATCGTTGACGGTTTCGTACGTGATGAAGACAGATCGCTTGACCTGCCCGCTACCCAGGGCGGGCCGCGTCACCACCTCCCAGCGAAGCCGGCCCGAGGGTGTCATCTGGAACCTCCAGCCGGGCGACGCCGTGCCGGCCCACTTCCCTACCAGGCGAGCCGCGCCGGACTGGCTCGGTGTCGTCTTGAGCCAGAGCTCCGCGGTCACGGAGTCCCATAGCTGTAGCGTGTCGGAGTGCTCGACTCTGACCTGCCCGGTGGGCGGGGCCAGGTTCGCGCCCGGAGCGATAGGTCTGGCCGCCCGCGAGTCAAAGACCATGCCCAGCACTCCGGGCACGATCGCCCCGTCGATCAGCACGGCGTCATTGCGGGCCTTGGATCGGTCGAGCTCGTACGTGCACCTCCCGGGGCCAGGGCAGCTCGCGAAGCTCGCCGAGAACGGGTGCGAGAAGTCGAGATGCAGGAGATTTCCGCGCGGTGGGCCGGTGCTCAGCGGCCGCAGCGCGTCGTCCAAAATCTCCACTTCCGATCGCACCGCGTCGATCAGGCGAAGCTCGTCAACGTCGACGGCGGCCTGCCCGCCTCCCAGTTCGACGGTGAACGTCGGCGGAAGGCTGAACGGTCCCTGGGCCTGGTCCTGCAGGACGCCGTTCACAAAGCAGCGGAGGGTCGAACCATCGGAGGAGAAGGCGATGTGCGACCAGGCGTCGCTCGGCAGGGTCACGCCGCTCGTGACCTGACTGGCTCCCACGGCGCAGAGGAGATGCTGGTCCGCATCGAGTGACATAGTGACCGAGCCGAGTGTGAGAACCGGCTGGGCAATCGTCAGACCCGAGGGGCGTAACCAGAGCTCGGCGGTGAGCTGCGATATGGGCGCGGGGCGCGACACCGAGCCACTGCACGAAACGCCGGATCCTAGTCTGAGCGCTCGGCCGCTCGCTCCCGGGATTGAGTTCCCTGCAACGTATGCAGAACCACAGGTCGTCGGTGTGAACTGCGCCTGCGTCGGAGACCGGTCTGTGATGCGGCCTGGCACGTCAAAGGTGACATCAAGCACGGGCTTCGTCTCGAACTGCGTGCCGCCGGCTCGGGTGTCGATGTAATAGGGCGGCTCGCTCGAATCGTATGTGCGATGGACGCGCTCCTCCGGATCGTACACGGTTCGGAATCGCCCCGACCAGATGAGGTCGAAGATCCAGCTCTGACCCGCTGCCCTGACGTCCACTTGCGGCATGAGGGTCACCGTGAAGTCCTTGCCCCGGATGTCGTCAGGCAATGTGATCTCGAGCGTGTCCATGGGCTCGTCGTCGAGATGGCTGCTTCGGTGCGGATCGCGAATCCGGTAGCGCGCGATCGTCAGCTCCTGGGGTCTTTGCCCGGTGCCGTCCAGCGCTCGATACGCGACCGCCAGGCCGCCTGCGCACTGCTCCGGCCCGCCCTCGCACGGAGCGAACACCCGATAGTCAAGGCGCACGGTCGCGACGTCCTTGACGTCAGCGCCTGTAAACGGAATCTCGAGAGCCTCTCCTGGGGGCCCCGAACAGGTCAGTCGTACCCCCTTCTTGCCTTCGAGCTCCCCGAACGAGAATGCCGTACCCGTGCCGACCGGCGAGGCATCCCCCAGGTCGCGCTCGAATGTGGATGCGCCATCCACCAGTCGAATCCCTGGGTTCACCCCTACCGTGGGTGGCACCTTCGGGTACTCGTACCGAACAGTGGAGGCGTCCTCCGTGAAGACTACTCGCGCCAGGACTGTCGCGTTCTCGCGGCCCGCCAGGGCACCCTCCCACTCGACGACGAACCGCCGATGCCCCTTCTCGCCGACCACGCCTGCGCGGAGGCCGCCCTCTTTGAGGACGAGCTCCGCCGGGAAGACGTCAAACATCCCCTGCGCGCTTCGCGCCGCCTCGGCGCCGTGTCCGGGGTCGGCCATTGACGGAAGCTGTCTTGGCGAACCCGCCGCACGGACACCGATGCCAAGACGACCCTGTGCGCTGACGAAGACCGCAGTACCGGCCGCGAACGCGTACTGGCCCTGTACGAAGCTAAGCGAGGCCTCCCGCGACGCACCCGGCTTCGCCAAGGCCACGGTCGATAGCACCACGTCGAATGGCATTGCCGTCTCGGCCTCGCTGCCGAGATCGCCTACTCTCAACGGGGCCAGACCCAGCACCGGCTCTTCCACTGGCCCCGGTGAGGGAATGAACCACGTCGGGTCCATCAGGATCTCCGAAGTCGGGCATGTGAACTTGTCCCAGTCCGGCGGTGGTCCATTTCCAGACCCATGGGAGCTGCCTCCAGGCACCGCGACCCACCTGGGTCGCAGATAATCCGTCTGGATGAGTCGTCCGATGGGATCGTACTCGTGGTGTGTCCTCTCGCCGGACGCCATCGTCAGATCTGTCAGCTGAGAGCGAAGGTCGTACTCGAGGGTCGTGAGCCCACGATCCGGGTCGCTCACGGTCCGAATCCTCGACAGGGCGTCGTAGCCGGTCAGCGAGACGTTGTTGGTTTGGTCTCGCGTGCTGGTGTGCCGACCCAGTCGATCGAACGTGGACGAGATCGCCGAATAGGGTTGCGGCCCGGTCGCCGCACCGCCGCCGGGAGGCCGTGCGTACTGCTGGAACAGCGTTACGTTGCCTCGGACATCGCGGTGGACCAGCGTGGGGACATCGTTGCCGTCGATTATCCGGGTATCCCCCGACGCAGGGTACTCGAACTTCGTGACGTCGTTCACGGTCGGCGCCTGCGGCGGCAAGTCGCACAGGAGCTGTCCGGGGACGTTGCCGGGTGTCGAGGGACCCGCGCCACCGCACGTGGGCCAGCTCGGGCCATACGTGCGAAGTATCCGGCCGCGCTCATCGTAGGCGACCTGGATCGCGGCGACGCCATTGTGCAGCGGTGCGCCGTTGGTCTGACTGTCGTCGCACCACCCGGGCGCGCCCGGCAAACAGACACTCGGGAGAAACTGCGTCTTGTACACCCTCACCACGCGGCCGAGCGGGTCGTAATCGACGATCCCGGACACGGTCCACGCCGGGCGTCCCCGGTTGACCCCCTGCACGTGTATCTGCCCATCGCCAAACGCATAGGAGGTCTTGTAGCCGCCCGTGGCGATCTCGTCCGCGAATCCGGTCCCATATTCGCACGAGGTGATGTTGCCCCCGCCATCCACGCAGCGCCGCAGCTCGTCGTCCCACGTGAACGTGGTGACCCGGGAAGGCGCTCGCAGCAATTGCAGTGGGTCGCCCAACACGTAGCAGTCGGAGTCGGCCCCGGTCGTCCTTCGGCACGTCGCGTCTGCGTACTCGAGACGCAGGCCGGGTCGGTCCGCGCGGTCGAGCGGCGACCACACGGCCGCGGGCCTGCCCCATTCGTCGTACGCCGAGAGGGTCGCGGCTCCGTTCGGGTCGATCTTCTCCGCAACTTGACCGTAATGCCCACGAAGCGCAAACGTCCCGAATGGGCCGGAGCGCGTCTGCACCGCGACGCCGAGCCCGTAGTTGACGCCGTAGTAGGTGGTCTGGCTCTGGTGACCCAGGGCGTTGGTGACGCTCAGCGCGAAGGCGCACGTCGAATCCCAATGGGTGTCGGTCGGGTTCCCGAGGGGGTCGGTCACCCTCGTTGCGAGTCCGGGGCACTGCGGATCGCCAAACTCGACGTTTGTCTTCACGTTGAGCTGTGTCGGCTTGCTGCCCTGAGCCAGGCCATCGAACTGAGCTAGCTGAGTCTGGTTCCCGACCGTCGCGCGTCCAAGGGGCAGGCCGTCGTAGCGACGTTCGGTATAGCTCAGGTAGGCCCCGAGACTGTTGTCCGGCGCCAGCTCCCGCCTCGCCTCCGTCGACACGAGACCGTACACGGGCGCCCTGCCGCCTGGCCCCCCGAGCGAGTCGGGCTCCGCGTACTCGAACTCGGCCGCGATATCGTCGTCGACTGTCGCCAGGTCGTTGTGGTTCCGGACCACACGCGGCTGACCGAAGTCGTACGGGCACGGCGAAGCGACGGGCTCGTCGAATGTGCATCCGGCCGTGATGTTGTAGAGCGTTTCAGTGTCGGTGACGCGTGGGGGGGTCGTCCAGCGTGCCGCATAGAGTCGAAGCTCTCCGATCTCACCGGCAAAGCAGGCGGCGGCCGTGCCGCACGCAACGATGAGATTGTCACTCGGTGTGACCGCCGGGATCTGGAGCGTGGTGGGATCGGCCACGTCCTGCCCGTCCTTCGCGATGGTGATCGGGAGGGCGCGTCCATCCTCGAACAGACCGCCGCCACCCGGGCCGAAGCTCGCGACCACGTAATGCCAGCGCGCCTTGGTCGAGTCGCTCTGTGGCGAGGAGGTGACGCAAGTCGACCCCGGCATCGCGCAATCCGTCCCGTTCAGCTGGAGCTGCCACTGGTACGTGCCGTTTTGATCCAGCAGGGCGACCCGATAGGCGCCGGTCTGCTCGACAACGACCTGGTCGCCCGCTCCCGCCTCCGGCCGAAGCCACATTTCGATCGTCACCGCGCCCTGCGGGATGGGCGTGCCCATCGCATTGCGCGGATGGGGAGAGGCGTACTGCAGGAGGAAGGGAGCGGGCAGCGCGAGGCCCGTCATTGTGGGGCACTCGACTGGAAGCGCCCCCGCCGAGAACCGCGCGGCACCGCCGGTCGCCACCGCGATTACGGCGCCCCCGGGCTCGGTCTCGGTCACGATGGGCGCTGCGGCCAGCAGGCTGTTGAAGTCCGGGCAATCGGGTGACGGGGCAATCGGCGCCCGACCCGTCACGCGGTCCCGCCAGGGCTCCCGTCCATCGAACCCGATATCCAGGATGGGGCCGGTCTTCACGTCCGAGGGGTACTCCACCTTGAGCACGCGCGCCGGCGCGCTGAAAGTCGACTTCAGTCCGCCGAGGCCCACGGCCGTCGCCGTCGGACCCGACTCGACGAACGACGTGAGGATCTCGCTGACCGGGGCGCCAGACCCCCGCACGTATGCGCGCGAGTGCGTAATCTCTGGAACCGTGTTAGGCCGCTGAGCGCTTCGCTCCGACGTGGCGATGCTCGCGTCGATCGTCTGGCCACTCGATCCGTCGATGGAAAACGCCGAGGCTACGCCGAAGCCCGCCGGGGTCCGCGTCGCTAGGTCGAAATGCGGCAGCTTGTAGTCGTAGTCCCGCCCGGTCCGCTGCTCGCCTCGGCCTAACAGGCGCTCTGTCCTCACCGAGCTCACGAGGTTCCGAGCCACCCCAGTGATCGGCTGGTGACCGAGGGCAGGGGGAGTCCCGTCCGGTCGCGCGTCCGTCCACTGAAAGTTCACCGCCGGCTTATAGTCGATCAGGATGCGATGCCCGTTAGCCGGATCCCGGTCCTCGATCATCAGGTCCTGCGGCCCCCCGATGTTCGGCCGGCGCCAGACGAGGAGTCCTTCTTTCTGGGGCTTGGTGGGATCCGAGTCGTTGATGCGAACCCGGCGCACCGCATCGAGGGTGCCGTCGCCGTCCAGATCCATGAGACCGGCGGTAGTGTCGGTTCGGTCCCGCGAGCGGCCGCCCACACTCTGGTCGTCGAAGCTCGAAGTGGTGCGGATGGTCGGATACTGCACGTCTAGGTTCTCGTCCAGCCCCCCAGCCCGGGACGGAATGACGGCCACGACGTTCGAAATCGTGTTGCTCGGGGTCGAGATGTCGAAGCTCGTCGTCTCGAAGCCAAACCCATTGTTCAGGAACACGTGCCAGGTCCGGATCCGCTTGATACGCGCCTCCTCCTCCGTGTCGGTCGAGACCTCGACCGTCTCGCCGTTGTAGCGCTTCCATGGATGATCGGTGTCGATCGCGAGTAGGATGTCGAGGCGGCCGTCCCCGTTGACGTCGGCGAGAATCATCAGAGAGTCGACAACGGTATCCGCCCGGTTCGGCTTGGTGACGTCACCCTGCTGGGGGGCGCGATGCACGTGATCCATGGTGAGTGGCAGTATCGTAAAGGGCACCCCGTCCATCACCGACAGGTTGCTCGGGAGCGCCGGCACCGGCACACAGCTCGGCATCGGATCGAAGGCGCGCCGGCCCGCCAGCGAACTCGAGCCAGTGCCCCAGAAGACTTCCCACTGCCCCGTCGGGCACAGCGACTGTCGATCATCGGTGACGACATAGTCGGGCAAGCCGTCGCCGTTGAGATCGACGAATCCCCGCGTTTGCGCGGCGATGCCGTTCGAATACTGGTCCCACGTGGCGGCGTCCAGCTGAGAAAACCCGCGGCTGACCGCGTTGATCCGTGAGGAATGTGCCAGCTGGCGCACCGACTGGACGAGGAGTCCGAGCGTCTCCGTCAACGTGTCGGCAATCGCCGTCGCGGTGTCCATCGGGCCGATCGCCGATGCCGCCACGATGCCGCCGGGAGTATGCAATGCGATGCCCTCAGCCTTGAGCAGGTCGCCCATCGTCGAGATCTGACTCAGACGGCGACGCTCGGCCGGAATCGCATCCATAGTGACGGAAAAGAACGGCGTCGCGACTGTCACCGCGTCGGTGGCGAGACTCGCCATCTTGAGCAGACGATCGCTGTAGAAGGCGCACGACTCGATACCGGTGATCGGCAATACGCCGCGCGTCTTACAGAAGTTATCGGCCGCGTCGGGCAGGGTCGCCGGCTCGGCGACCAACAGACCGAGACCGCTGAGCTCAGCCATCTGATCGCGCTGGTTAGGGTTGTCGGGCGGATTGCCAAGAAGCGGGGGCCAGACCAGACCCGAGTCCGCGTCGGTCGCGTCCCTGAAGTCCGTCTGGAGCTTCGTCAGAATTGCCTGGAGGGTCGTCGGCAGACCCGCCGCGTCCGTCAGGATCGGATAGTCGAATCCGCTGTTGATCAGCGTCGGCCCCGCAAACCCCGTCGGCGAATTAAAAAAGGCGACGAGGCCCCCGGGTGGCATCCCAAACAGCGGGTCACTCGCGTCCGGATGTGTACCGCTGTTGTACAAGACATAGTCCGGCAGGCCGTCGCCGTTGAGATCAATCAGCTGAGCGCGCGTCTCGGATCGGTTGCGGCTCGTCGCCGCCAGCACCGTGAAGTCGTAATTGATGCGCACGAGAGAAGACACGAAGTCGTAGCCGCTACCCTGGGACGCGGCGCTCCCGAGACTCTGCAGGAATCCGTTACCGGAGGGCGCCGGAATGGACAGCGCAAACCCGCCACTCACCCGCGGGGTGAACGTCTCCGCCGTCAAGCCGGGGGCCGCCGCGGCAATCGCGTACCAGCATTCACAGGCTAGCGACTGGACGCCGACCGAGATGATGCTACCGATCGGCAGGGTGAAGCCAAATCCGTCGGCAGAACCGGTCGAGACGTCGTAGGTCAGCGGCATGCCGATCGGACCCGGCGGCCCCGGCCGACGCTGGAGCTTGATCTCCATGGAATCGAGGGGAAACGAGCCGACATGCCAGTCGGTGTCGATCATTCCGCCGGTCGACGCCGGCCCTGGATAGCGCGCGCCCCAGGAATCGGGCGACTTCAGGGAAAGTAACGATCCGACACTCTGGCAATCCGCGACGATCGAGAAGCGCTCGATCCAGCCCGGCGTCGCGACGAACTCGGGCGTCCCGTCACCATCGAGGTCCATCCACGCCGACAGGGTCGAGGACACCGCGTACACTGGCTGATAGCCATTGAAGATGCCGATCGCCGCCTCGACCGCTGGGTTTCCGACGTACTTGTTCCCCCCGGGTGGGAATGGATTGGCGGCGGCAACCGGCTCGCCGATCGAGCCCTGCGAGCCGCCGAACGTTCCGTCCGGATAGACCGGCCACACCCGCGAATCGGTGCCTTGCTGGAGCTCGAGTGGGGTGCATCCCTTGACCACACGAGCGATCTCGGGCGCACTGACCGACACCGGCATGCCGGTCCGGGTCTCACCCCGCCCCTCTCCCCAGAACCATGCCGTGAAGCCGGCATCGGCGGGCTTGTCCGGGACCGAGGCATACAGCGACTCCATGGATCGCGCATCCCCCGAATTGGCATGGGAGTCGATATCCACGGTCGTGGTGCCGAGGCGCGAGCCGACGATGCCTTCGTTAATGAGCACCCTTTGCTGGGGCGGCCGCGGCGTCGTCGGCGTAGTCCCCTCGAACGTCGGCCAGGTCATGCTGGTTCCGCCCTCGACACCCCACTGGATGTCGGGCAGACCGTCGCCGTTGATGTCGGCGAACATCCACTGTTCCGTCGTCGCATGCACCCACGGCGACGCGTCCGTCACCTGGTCGTTGCCGAACTGAAAGAGTCCGAACGCGTCGTTCAGCGGATTCTCGTGCCGGATGGGCCGGCTGATTGTCCCCGACAGCGAGGGAGGGAACGTTCCGAATGCGCCGAGCTCCACGACCGAAGACGCACCGAACTGGGCGCTACGCTTGCCGTACGCGAATATGCGCACCACGCGGGTGCTGGTCTTGTTAACTGGGTCATTGGTGGGAACCGTCTGGCTGATCTTGGTCAGGAGTGGCCGGCGGGTCTCGCTGTCACTCCCGCCGAATTCGAGCGAGTACTTATCCTGCGGATCCGTGGAGCCCATGGCGTAGACGTCGATGCGGTCAAGCAGGCTGTTGAAGCTCACCGGCGCCCCGAACTTCATGGTCCAGGTTCGGAAGAACTGCGGCGACAGATCGGAATAGTGAAACTCGATCCGATGCGTCGTCAGGTAGGCGTTGCTCGTGCAGTCGCCAGCCATGGGAGTGGGTCCGTAACCGATCTTCTCGAGCAACGTCGGCTCGCCCCAATGGCCATCCGGATCCGGCAGGCTATCGGCTGCCGCGCCGGCCGCGCGGCCGACCGGGGCCCGGTAGAAGAAGCAGGTTCGAAAGCCGTTGCGATCGATCACCGACGCCAGCCGGAAGCCCAGCACCGTCGTCTCGGCGCCGGCCGGCGCCGGCGGATAGGCCGTACCGTCATACCTGATGGGCTCGTACGCGAGGGTCGTGCCATTGGGCAGCCGCACGATAGCGGTCTCCGTGTCGGTCGCCAGGTCGATCGCCACCCGGGAGAGCGTCTCGGGCGCCATCCGGAAGAGATACGCGCAGTCGCCAGCGAGCGTTCGCGCCTGCGTCTGAGCGTCCACGAGCAGGTTGCACGGCGGCGCGTTGGCCGGAATCAGGGGCGTCGCTCCCCAGAGCCAGGCGCTCGAGCGCGCCCATTGGGGGGTGCCAAACCTCACGTCCCGCATGATCGTCATGGGGTAGCCGGTCAAGAGATCCCATCCCAGACCGGCAAGTGTCATGTTCGCCTGACTGTCGTAGACCAGGGTGATTTGAGGCGCACCCGGCGCGGGCGGAACCGGGATCTTGACGCTTGTCTGATATGCGCCGGTCGCCGAGACGTGCTCAGTCTCTGCCAGGGCGCTACCGGGCAGGACGGCGCCGGATCCCGGCGAGATGCCCGCGCCCCCTCCGCAACCCACCAGCAGAGGCGACAACATGAGCGTGAGGCGGAGCCCCGCCCATAGCGTCCGTGACGTCAGCCGATGCCGCACCGGGGGCCTCCCTTCGAATTTCCGCTCCGTGAACTCGGAACCGGCAACGCAATGGACGGAGCCAGCATCGCGCCGGAAGCGAGATCCGCGCCAGAGAGAGCGCGGGTCAGGCATGTTCCATTCGGGCAGCCTTGACGCAGACTTCGGCCTCGTAGCGTGACATTGATCGGAGAGCAGCTGTTGAAGCCGGGTGCCCTGAAAACAGGGCATGCCCCTTGAGAACCGCGGCCGAAATGGCTCGAACTCTCGCAGAATCAGCAGGTTCCGTCCCATGCACACCAGACTGTGCACCCTGCACACTACACAGTGCAGGTCCACGCACTGCGACGGAGAAGGCGGGTCCCGAGGGGCATCAAACTAGGGGACAGTTCAGCGCGCGTCAGGGGCCCGGCGTCGGAATCCTTCACTGCATCGGCCGCAGCTGAGCTGCTGAGAGCGATGACCCTCAGTGGCTCTCGCCCGATCGTAGCTTTCGACACGCTCCAGCGCACAGACAAGGGGATTCAATCGCGCAAGGGCGATCGAGAGCTTTACGAAGGGTTCGATAGTGCATTGAAGGCGGCGATGTTTTGGACCCAAGCCGATGATGAGTGGGGCAGCCGCGGAAGACGTCACATGATCCTCAGCATCCCGACCTTGGTGCTTTCACAGCCGTACTGGGATGTTCCGATAGACGGTCCAGGAATAGGCGATCCGACGGTACAGTCCGCTGGGTACGTCTTGGGCATCTATCCAGTCGGGCAACGCCTCGCGGCGGTCTTTCCGAGGTCATCGTTGATTCTTGTCTGCGCATTCTCGGAACTACCCCGGGTGGTTAGAACCTTCAATGATCTCTGGGCCTGGCTCACCTCCAAAGCGGTTGCCAAAGGAATGACCTCATGATCGCCGCCATCTACGCCCCGTAAGTCGACCGATCAGAACCTCCCCGACGCGGAGAAGTCTGTCACGCGCCAAGTGGAGCGGGCCACGCCTACGCCCTCCGGAAGGGCTGGACGGTGGATCCCGCCCACGTCTACCAGGGCGACGGGATCTCCGGCGCCGATCTCGTCAGAGTCACTCAGCACTCTGCCCGTCACGATTCGTGATGCTGGCCACCGTGGTGACAAACGTGACGCCGGTGACGCGATCCCGGAAGCTCGATGGGGCGCCCGAGCGGCGGGCCCGCGTGGCATCGACGCACCCGGCGGCCTCGGGCCGGCGATCCGAATGTACAAAGACTGTGGTGTCCCCGACGGGATTCGAACCCGTGTTTCCAGATTGAAAATCTGGGGTCCTAGGCCAGCCTAGACGACGGGGACGGCCCTCTAAATGCCCGCCACGCAACGCTATCAGGACGATCGCTTCGATGCAAGGAACAATCAAGTCTCCGTGTCGCCGGATGAAAATCTGGAATCACTCGCGGCACGAGGGATGGTCTGCCATGACCCTGCGGTAGCGGCCCATTCGGAAGAGAGCGGGCCCTGCTGGCCCCCTCTTCGTCGCTTTGGTCAACTGCGAGTGGCGAGCGACGCGCCGCCTTGGCGGGCGACGAGGCGCCGGTACAGCGCGCTTTCCACCATCAGACCCTCATGAGTCCCGGCGTCGACCAGGCGACCCGCGTCGAAGACGAGGATCTGATCGGCGTCTCGCACCGTCGAGAGTCGATGGGCGATCACGACGGTGGTCCGCCCGTGCGCCAGCCGATCGAGGGCGCTGCGCACGACGTGCTCGCTGACCGCATCGAGATGCGACGTCGCTTCGTCGAGAATGAGGACTGGCGCGTCCTTGAGGAAGGCTCGGGCAATGGCCACGCGCTGGCGCTGGCCGCCCGAGAGCTGTGCCCCCCGCTCCCCCACCATCGTGTCCAGGCCCTCGGGCAGCGACGCGACGAACTCTCCGAGCGCCGCGCGCTCCACGGCCGCCGCCAGGTCAGTGTCGGAGGCGGCCGGTCGCGCCAGTCGGATGTTCGCCCGGAGCGTGTCGTTGAACAGGTAGGTGTCCTGGGCGACCAGCGCGATCCGGCTCCGCAGCTCGTCGAGCCGGTAGTCCCGGAGGTCCTGCCCGAAGAGGCGGACCACACCCTCAGTCGGATCCCAAAAGCGCAGGAAGAGATTGGCCACCGTCGTCTTCCCCGCGCCCGATCGCCCGACGAGGGCGACGGTAGTGCCGGCGGGCACGGACAACGACACGCCGTCGAGCGCCGGCCGCCGACGTCCGGGGTACGTGAGGCGCACCCGGACCATCTCGAGCGCCGGTGCGGCGCCGCTCGAAGAAGCCGGCGACACCCCCGGTCCGTCCACCACGGGGACGGGCTCGGAATGAACCGCGTGTAGACGCTGGGTCGCGGCGAAGGTGTCTGCGAGCTGGCGCCCCACCTGGGCGATCTCCCACACCGGCACGAACGCGGAGAGCGCGAGGAGCGTCAGGAGCGGCACGATCCCCGGCTCCAGCGTCCCCTGCGCGGCCAGCGCCGCGCCCGTGACGGCGACGGCGAGGCCCCCCAGTCCCGTGGCGATCTCCTGCAAGGCACTTTGGCGCGCGAGGTCGCGGAGGAACGGCATCCGGGCCTGCGCGTAGGCGAGGGCGCACGCCGCGAACGCCTGGTCCCGGCGCGCCTCCTGCTGGAACGCGGCCACTTCCGCGAGCCCCTGGATCGAGTCGACGGCATGCGCGTTGAGCGAGCCGGCGGCCTCGCGTGCCCGCGCACTCAGCCGATCGATGCGCGCGCGCCCCCATACCGGGCCGAGCGCGACGTACACGAGGAAGGGCAACAGGACAGCCGCCATCGGCCAGCCATGCGCCAGCAGCATGCCAAGCACCATCGCAGGCACGAGGACGCCGACTAGGGCTGGAGTGATCGTGTGCGCGAAGAAGTACTCGACGAGCTCGATGTCGTGGGTCGCCACCCCCACGAGGTCGCCCGTCCGACGGCGCGTCAGGTAGGCGGGCGCCAGGGCGTCGAGCGCTCGGAACAGCCGGAGCCGCATGTCAGCCAGGAGCCGGTACGCGACGTCATGGGCGAGCCACGACTCGAACCAGTGCAGGAGCCCAGCGAGGGGCGCGACGACAAAGAGGGCCACGAGCCACCCGCCGACCGGATCTCCCCGCTTGACGGCCAGCACGGTGAGGGCGCTCACCGCCCCGACCCCGACCAGCGCCGCCACGCGGGCCACCCCGAGGAAGAACGTGGCCGCCAGGCGCCCGCGGTAGCCGCGGCTCAGACCGAACAGGATCGACAGCACCCGCGCCCACCCGAGAACTCCCCCGGCGGGCAGGATGTCCCCGATGGGCTCGGATCGGCTCTCCGACTCTTCCCCCGTCGCCGTCGACGACGGGGCCGGTCGCGGGTCGATCGTTCCGTCGTGGTTGCCGAGCTCCCGGAGCTGGTCGGCCATGAGCCGCCAGTAGGCGCCCCGGCGCGCGAGCAGTTCCGCGTGTCGTCCGCTCTCGACGACGCGGCCGTGCCCGAGGACGAGGATCCGGTCCGCCCCGATCACGCTGGACAACCGGTGCGCGAAGATCAGGGTCGTGCGGCCGGCCATGAGCCCGTCGAGCGCCGCCTGGATGATGGCCTCGCTCTCCGTGTCCACGGACGACAGCGCCTCGTCGAGGATCAGGATCGGTGCGCCGCGCAAGAGCGCGCGGGCGATCGCGATGCGCTGCCGCTGCCCGCCGGAGAGTCGGACCCCGCGCTCCCCGACGACCGTCTCGTATCCCTGCGGCAGCCGGCTGATGAACTCGTGGGCGTGAGCTTCCCGGGCCGCGGCCTGAAGCTCGGCAGGGTTCGCTTCCGGTCGCCCCATCGACAGGTTCTCGGCCACCGTGCCGTGGAAGAGGTACGTGTCCTGGTGGACCACGGCCATCAGCGCGCGCACGGTCGCCAGAGGTAGATTGCGAAGATCGCGTCCACCCACCATCACGCGGCCGTGCTGAGGATCGTGGAAGCGGAGCAGGAGTCGGGCCACAGTCGACTTGCCGGAGCCGCTGGGCCCGACGATCGCCACGCGCTCGCCGGCCCGCACCGCGAAAGACAGGTGCTCGTGCGCCGGCCGGCGGCCGCCCGAATAGGCAAAGGTCACGTCCTCGAAGGTGACGGTGGGCGCCAGCGGGCCATCGGGGACGCCATCGCCGTCGTGTATTGTCCCGCGGATGGACAGGAGGGCCAGGACGCCGCGCGCCGCCGAGACGCCCAGCATGCCCTGGTGGAGCAGCACGCGGAGGTCGCGCAGCGGACGGAACACCTCCACACCCAGCATCAGGATAACCAGCAGCGCCTCGAGCGGCATCGTGCCCGAGCGGACGCGATGGACGCCCCAGCCGAGGGCGAGGGCCGCGCCGAGGGCGATGCCGATGTCCGTGATGCCGCGGGCCAGCGTGTTCGTCCCGAGCACGCCCATCGTCGCCTTGAAGAGCTCGCGACTCCGCGTTGCCAGGAGCGTCGCGCGAGCGCCGCTCTGGCCGAACGCCTTCAGTGTGCCCAGCCCCTGCAGCGCGTCGAGGAACTCGGCGCCGAACACGCTGTAGGCGCGTTGCCGGGCGAGGCTTCGCGCGCTGTCCCACCGATGCCAGAGGCTCGGCGCCAGCAGTGTGACGAGCGCCGCGCCGAGCAGGACGAGGGCGATCGGCAGGTCGAGCCACGCCATGCAGACGAAGATGAGCACGGGCGTCAACGCCGCCACGCCGAGCTGGGGCAGGTACTGACCGAAGTACACCTCGAGCTGCTGCACTCCCTCCACGACAGACAGGATGACGTCGCCCGTCCGGGCGGCGGTGAAGTGCGCCGGGCCCAGCGCGAGTACGTGTGCGTGCACCGTCTCGCGCAGGCGCGCCTGGACGCGGGCGGCCGTGCCGTGGGCCACCATCGCCCGCGCATAGTCGAGCGCCCCCCGAAGGGCGGTCGCGAACGCCGCGGCCGCGACGAGTGCGATCAGGGCGGGCAGCGGAGTCCCGGCCAGCACGCGCCCGAGGAGCCAGCCCAGGAGGGCGAGCCGCACGATCCCGGCGGACACCGCCAGGAGACCCAGGAGAACGGTGGCAAGGATGCGGGCCCGGACTCCCGCCGTGAAGGCCCAGAGCTGCCGGTCTAGGTACATGATCGAGCCGGAGCGATAGAGCGGGGCTGGACGATCACCGCCCTATGATACCGGGGTCGCGCGGCTCGTTCGTGAACGCCACGCTGTGGAAGGAAGATCCGCCGCCCGGAGCCGCGCGGTCGGTTCGCGGCTCGCCGGTCCGACAAGACGCGTGGAGGCCAACTGCTCATCCGGTCGGGTCCGGTAACTTGTCCGCGCGATGCACTCGCTGCTCCGCACCCCAAGCGGACGAGGAGGATGCCATGTTGACAAGATCGAGGCCGTCATCACGTGATCCTCGTCACGGCACTCCACGGGCATCACGGCTCGAAGGCCCATAGAAGAAAGGAACACCGAATGCACTCCTTTGTCGTCATGGTCGTTGCCACGGTGATCCTCACGCTTGCGGGCGCCGTTGGGGCCCAGGCCCCGGCGCCGGAGGTGCCCAAGGAGCCGGAAGCGCCGAAGACCTTCCTCCAGGAGCTCGCGTTCTTCGGCTACCTGGAGAACAGCTACGTCTTCAACCTGAAGGGCGTGGTGGACGGTCCTAACGAGCTGCGGGTGTACGACGCCAAGTCCGGCCCAGGGTCACATGGGGACATCGAGGGAGCAAAGCTGATTCTCGACCGGCCTTGACGGATTGTTTACCGGTCCAGCTTCCGGATTGACGCCATTTTGAGGTCGCGCGCGCTATAGCTTCAGGGTGAGACCTGCGATGCGGACATCGACGGGCCGCCGCACGGCAGCGAGTGTGTCGAGCACAGCACGCGGAGAAAGGGGATGGGCAAGAAGCCGGCCGAGAGGCAGGTGAAAGGCGCGGCACCGAGGATGGGGAGGGGATTCGAGGTGGGCATGCCGTGCGGTCGTTGCGGAACGCCATCAAGGCGAGTCCGAGCGCAGTGGTGGGCGCGCGCGAACGGCCGCCGCTTCGTCAGCAAGAGCGACCATCGATGATCGCCCGTCCGGAGGGCCCTAACCTCCGAGTGGGCCTCTGCCGCCCGGACGACGTTCCCGGGCACGTTCGCCAGGGACCGGGCCGGCGCCTGACCTGGATCGAGCGAGGGCCGGCGGGACGTCGCCGGGAGCCGCGAGGTCGGGCCGGCGCCTGGCGCCGGCGACGTGGACTCACGCAGTGAAACCCGGGCCGGGCAACAGAGCTAGCGGACCGGAGCGCTCCGTGGGGGCGTTCCTTCGTGTCGGCCCCGTCCTGGGCATTCCGCTGCGCGTGCACTTGAGCTGGTTCGCCACCGTGACGCTTGTCACCGCCGTCCTCGCGAGCGGATCGTTCCCCCAGCATCAGGGCACAGCGCCGCCGGTCCACTGGGTTTACGGGCTGATCGGAGCGCTCCTCCTCTTCGCGTCGGTGCTCCTGCATGAGCTGGCCCATGCCCTGATGGCGAGACGGCGGGGGTTGCCGGTCGCCGGCATCGCGCTGCATGGCCTGGGCGGGGTGGCGGAAATCGACCGCGAGCCCGCGTCACCCCCGGACGAGTTCGCGATCGGGATCGTCGGTCCGATGACGAGCTATGCGCTGGCGCTCGCCGGGGGGCTCGCCCTGCTCGTGCCCGGAACACCAACGGGCGTGACAGTCCTGCTCGGCCACTTCGCGGCCATGAACCTCATGCTCGGCACCTTCAACTTGGTGCCGGGCTTCCCACTCGACGGCGGACAGCTGCTGCACGCCGGGCTCTGGGCGTGGCACGGCGACTACGAGCGTGCCAGCCGGTCGGCGATCCGGAGCGGTCAGGTCGTGGCGGTCGTGGTGGTCGCGCTCGGCATCGTCTCGACGCTCCGCACCGGCTCGATCGCCGGGCTCTGGCTTGTCGGCATCGGGCTCTTCCTCCGGCGCGCCGCGCGTGTCGCCGAGGCCCGGCTGGCCGTCCAGAAGGCCCTTGCGCCCATTCCGGTCCGGGTTGCGATGGGCTTCGAGAACGCCGCCGTGCCGGCCGACACGACCGTGGATGACCTGGTCCGTGATCACTTCCCGCCCAAGGGCACCGGCTGCGCCATTCTCGGTGCCGGCGGTGCCATCGTCGGCATCGTGACCTACCAGGAGGTGGGGGCGGTGCCCGACGAGGCGCGCCCGACCACCCCCGTGTCCGACGTCATGGTAAGCGTCCCGGACGACCTGACGACGGCGCCGGCCGCCTCATGCTGGGACGCCTTTTGCCGGCTGCAGCGCGTGATCGGCGGCCGCCTCCTGGTGCTCGAGGACGGGCGCCTGGTCGGGACGCTCGGCCTCGACGACCTGGCCCCGCTGCTAGCGTGGTCGCGCCGACGGCCGTGACGACTTGCCGCCCGGCCCTGCCTCGTGTGGGGTCGCGGCCAACGTCCGACGGCCAATGTCCCTGGGCCGGATCATGAACGAGGTCGAGCGATTGGTCGGGGCCACCAAGAGCATCCGAGCGATGTCGGGGGGGCTCCTTATCGGGCCGGGCTGCTTCAGGGCATGCCTCGATAGCGAGCGCCGATGAGGACGTCTGCTCGAACGGCTTCAACTCTTCCGGCCCACCCGGGCGGGTCGAGTCTCCCAAGCAGTCCGTGCTAGGCTCGCTCCCATCCTTACATGAGGTACCCGGCCGGCCGTTCCCTGGGTCACGCGAGCGACGTTTCCCGGCCGGTGTTCGTCATTCGCAGCGCGCGGAGCGCCTCGGTGGATGACGTCCCGGTGAGTGCGGTGGCCGAGGGGCAAGCTCTTCCCGTGCGATGCTCGGGCGCATCGTGATGCGGGACGGGGGACCATGAGCCGGCGGGCGCCTCTCGTGGTCGCTGGTCTGATCGCGGCCGGCCTCGTGCTCCTGTCAACGCTGACGGGGTTCCTCGTCGACTGGCTCTGGTTCGACACGCTTGGGTTCGGGGCCGTCTTCGCGACGGTGTGGCACACCAAGCTCACCGTGTTCGGGATCGCCACAGCGGCCACCGCGCTCGCCCTCACCGTCAACGGGTTCCTGGCCGTAGGTGCCCCCATCCTTCACCCTCGCCGCCTCCGCGTGACGCGAGTCCGCCGGGACGATGACACCATTCTGCCCGAGGTGGTCGAAGTGTCGCCCGAGGTCCTTCCCTGGCGGCGACTGGTTCTGGTCGGCGCGGTGGGGATCGGCGCGCTCGTCGGCTTCGGACAGATGGGGTCCTGGGATATCTTCCTCCGCTGGCGCGCCGCGGTGCCCTTTGAGCGGACCGATCCGGTCTTCGGGCGGGACCTCGGGTTCTACATCTTCACGGTCCCGGTGTACCGCATGGTGCTCGACTGGGGTTTCCTCGTGGTGGCCCTCGGCGCCCTCACGGCGACCGGCATTTTCTGGGTGCGTGGCGCGCTCGAGTTCGGCGAGGGGATGCCCAGACTTGCGCCCTCCGCCCGGCGCCACGGATCTGCGCTGCTCGGGCTGTTCCTGATCCTGAAGGCGGCGAGCTACCTGCTACAGCGCTACGACCTTCTCCTCGACTCGACCGGCGTGGTTGTCGGCGCGGGTTACACCGACCTCAACTTCAACCTGCCCTTCCTCACGGTCCTGGTGGGCCTCGCCCTCGTCGGCGCTGCCCTGTGCGTCGCCAATCTCTGGGTCGGGGGATTCCGGCTGCCTGCGCTGGCGGTCATCCTCGTGCTGGCCGGATCCCTCTCAGCAGGCGCCGGCGCCGCACTCTTTCAGAGCTATCGGGTCAAGCCCGACGAGCTCCGGCTCGAGACGCCCTACCTGACTCGGAGCATCGCCGCGACACGTTACGGGTTCGCTCTGGATCGCCTCACCGTCAAGCAATTCCCGGCTGCCGGTCAGCTGACCCCCGCGGTCCTCGCCGCCAACGCCCCGACGATCCAGAACCTCCGCTGGTGGGATCCGGCCCCCCTCCTCGACACGTATCGCCAGCTCCAGGAGCTCCGGCTCTACTACGACTTCCATGACGTGGATGTCGACCGCTACACGCTGGACGGCACCTACCAGCAGGTCCTGCTGGCCGCGCGCGAGCTGAACCAGGCCCGTCTCCCGGTGGATGCGCAGACGTGGATCAACCAGCACTTCAAGTTCACCCACGGGTTTGGCCTCGTCATGAGCCCGGTGAACCGCTTCGACGCGGAGGGCCTGCCGGTCTTCTACGTCAAGGACATCCCACCGACGTCCTCGGTGGGGCTCACCCTCGACCGACCCCAGCTCTACTTCGGCGAAGAGACCCCCACCTACGTCGTGGTCCGGGGCGGCACCACGGAGTTCGACTACGGTCGGGGGCAGGACAATGTGTATACGACCTATGAGGGGCGCGACGGCGTCTCGCTGGGCACCGGTTGGCGCCGCGGGCTGTTCGCCTGGCACTTCGGCGATCTCAACCTCCTCATCAGCGGGAACGTCACGGCTGGGAGCCGGATCCTCTTCCACCGGCTGATCCAGGAGCGGATTCACCGCGTGGCGCCGTTCCTGCGACTGGACCACGACCCCTACCTGGTCGTCGCCGACCAGCGTGCCATCTGGCTCCAGGACGCGTACACAGTGAGCGATGCCCTGCCCTACTCGCAGGCCGACCAGGACGGCGTGAACTACATCCGCAACTCGGTGAAGATCGCGCTTGACGCCTACGACGGCACGATCACCTTCTTCATGGCTGACCCGGCCGACCCGCTGGTGCGCACGTACGCCCGCATTTTCCCCACACTCTTCCGATCGATGGACGCCATGTCCCCCGGCCTCCGCCAGCACATCCGCTATCCCGAGGACCTCTTCCGGCTCCAAGCGGCCGTGTACGGCACCTACCACATGACGGATCCGGAGGTGTTCTACAACAAGGAGGATCAGTGGAGCTTCCCGCAGGTGACGGTGAATGGAAAGACGGACGCCATGCAGCCCTACTACACGATCATGCGGCTGCCTGGCGAGGCTCGCGAAGAATTCATCCTCATGCTCCCGATGGTCCCGAACAAGCGCGACAACATGATTGCCTGGCTCGCCGCCCGCTGCGATGGCGCGGCCTATGGCACCCTTATCGAGTTCGCCTTCCCGAAGGACAAGCTCCTGTATGGCCCCACCCAGATCGAGGCGCGGATCGACCAAGACACGACCATCTCCCAGCAGCTCTCCCTCTGGAACCAGACCGGCTCTCGGGTCATCCGGGGCAACCTCCTGGTCATCCCGATCGATGACGCCCTGCTCTACGTGGAGCCGCTGTACTTACGCGCGGAGAACCGCGAGCTCCCGGAGCTCAAGCGGCTGATCGCTTCGGTCGGCGAGCGAGTGGTGATGAACACGACTGTCGACGCGCTGCTCGCGGACCTATTTCCCGGTGCGCCCAAGCCCGCCCCGGGGATCGTGGCAACCGAGCCGGAGCCCGGGGCGCGCCCGGCCGCCGGGCCGGGGGCCCCATCCGAGGCGCTCCGGCACTATCGAGCGGCGTTCCGTGCGCTCAACCAGGGGGACTGGCGCACCTTCGGGGTGGAGATGGATGCTCTGCGCCGGACCCTCGAGGCAGCCCCTCCCGCCCGGTGATCTCGATGTCCCCGCGTTCCAATGAGTTCGCTCTCGCCGTAGTCGTGCAGTTGTGGGGCACCGGCGGACGTGTCGGCGGAATCCCTTCGGGACGGACTGCACCGCGCGCAGATAGCCGATCACGGCAGTGCGCACGTCCTTCTCCCAGGTCGACCCGTGGGTCCGGCAGCTCTTGGTCCGTGGCCGGCGATTCGAATCGGCGATGCTGGATCGGGCTCCGTGGTTCAACATCCGGTTAAGGCCCCTGCCACAGTGCTGCCGCGGCAGCATCCAGGACCGAGTTGTCGCGTCCATCCATCAGGGGGAATAGAGAGATTCTAAGGGGGGGTGCCCCCGCCCATCCCGGTGTCCGGAGGTGATTTGCCATCGCTGACGGCACCGGGGCGATGGCCACACTGGCTTGCGAGAATGCTCAACACCTCCACTCTCAAGGGAGTGGCCCTTCGGCGCGCCCAGCGCCCTCGTTCACCGGGCCGAGGACGCGACCCGCGATTGCTGCTCCATGTAGTCTCGCACCGTGATGACCAACTCGGCGTGGCTCCAGGTCAGCGGGCAGACGGAGACGGCCTCCCGTCCGAGGGGATCGAGCTGTTCCGGCAACAAGCCGGAGGGCCGAGCCTGGCGGGCGGTCCATTCGAGGATGTCCAGGGCCGGGCGCAGCTCGGCCGCCGAGCGGGCCGCCCGGATGTGGTATTGCGCCAGCCAGAGAGTGCACGGGATCCAGGGGTTCCCCGGCGCGCGCTCGAAATCGTCGGTCACCCGCCGGAACGGGTCGCGCTCGTAGCGGGCGATACCGCCGACGGCCGTCCGCACGGCGAGCCGCTGTGCCACCTGCTCCATGGTCGAGGTGACCATCGGATGGTCCACGGGGAGGAGCTCGAAGGCCAGGACGCCTTCCAGGCTCGCGTCGATCGTGAAATCCAGGGTCTTGGTGCCAGGGTTGAACGTCCGGGCGAATCGACCCTGAGCACGGCTGTAGAGCATGTTCCGGTTGCCGCGCTAGACGCGGGGATCGTTGTGATGGAGGCTGACCGAGCGATACTGATTGCGACGGACAAACCACGGCCGTTCCGGTTTGAAAATCTGGGGTCCTAGGCCAGCCTAGACGACGGGGACGCAGAAAGGACGATAACATACCGGATAGCCGCGCTGTAGTGCTGTCCCCCATGCCATTCATGGACCCGAACTCCCCCGAGGTTCTCCTTCGGCGGCGGGACGCCGCAACGCTGACGTGGCGCGGCCCGGCCCTCATGCTCTTCGCGCGCGCAGCTTTTGCCGTGGGAGCGCAAGCCGTTGTCGCAGCCGTCTTCGCCCTGCGAGCGTCGCCGACTCCATGGCATGACGCTGAGCCATGGCTGCCGGTGTACGGGACACTGGTCGACGTCGGATGCCTGGCGCTGCTGTGGCGGCTCACGCGCCGCGAGGGGATCGGCCTGTTCGATCTTGTCGGCTTCGAGCGGGCCCGCCTCGTCCAGGATGCGCTGCTCGGCCTCGCGCTCATCCCCGCGAACCTCGTATTCATCTTCGGTGGCATCTATGCGGCGGGCTGGCTCGTCTACGGGACGCTCACGCCGCCGTACCTCTTCGGGGGCCTGCCATTGTCGGCGGCCCTCTATGGCGTGCTCGTGTGGCCGTTCATCTGGGGACTGACCGAGCAGATGACCTACAACGGCTATCTGGCACCCCGCTTCCAGGTTCTGTGTCGGAGTACGAGCGTGGCGGTCGCAATCGTGGCGTTCGTCTGGTCCATGCAACACGCGTTCATGCCGCTGACCTTCGACGCGAAGTTCATGGCGTTTCGGCTGTTGTCGCCAGTGCCCTTCTCCGCCTTCGTCACTCTGTTGTATCTGCGAATGCGCCGGCTGGTTCCGCTGGCGATTGCCCACGCCCTGATGGATGGGGCGAGCGTGCTGATCCCCGTGATTCTTCCGCTGGTGAGGGGATGAGGAGACCGTTGTGACCGCGGATCGGCTCAGCGCCCGGCGACCCGCCAGGCCAGCGTGAGGCCGGTCGCGATCATCAGCGAGGCGAGCAGGAACGGCGTACCAGGCGCGAGCGAGTCTTGGATCCCATGCGGGCTCGCAAGCGACGAGGCCGCGGCCCGACGCCGTCGAGGTGAGGTCATCCGCGGGGTCAGCGAGCGGCCGGTGCCTCCAGGTTGACCGTCACGTTCTTCCGCTGCGTGAAGCCGTCGTGTGGGCGAACGCGGCGGCGCGTGCGATCAGGGGCGCGCCGGACGGGCCGGGGTCAGAACGTGGCGACCATCCGGATCCCGAGCACGACCGCGTCGCGGCGGCTCTGGTTGGCGTCCACCACGAACTGGAGATCGGGCTGCAGCGTCAGGAACGGAGTGATCACCGCCTGGTACGTGAGCTCGATGATCGCTTCCCGGGACGTCACCGGCGTGCCGGCCGCGCGGTTCGCCTGCACGAAGTCGTTGCTGAAGCCGGTGTAGGTGACGCCCACGCCCAGCACGTCCTTCGGGCGCGCCGGCAGGAGGCCGGTGACGTTGACCCCGCCCTGCGCGTAGTAGTGGACCGTGTTGCGGTCCTCCTGGGGGCTCAGGCCGACCCCGGCGAAGACGGCCACCGTCGGCACGCCCTCCGCGCCCGCGTAGACCGTCTGGTCCCCGAGCAGGTAGAGGCTCCAGTTGCCGCGATCGGAATCCCCGGTCGTGAGATCGGTGAAGCGCGCGGTGTCGTAGTAGCCGCCGAGCTTGTACACGCCGGCGCGCCCACCGAGACTCGCCTCGTAGGCGATCTCCGAGAAGACGACCCACCCGTGGTCCGTGCTCCAGCCGAGACCGTGGTTCCCGGCGTCGTTCGGCCCCGCGTCCGCGACGTACACGCCCGCCTGGGCCTGGAGCGGCTCCAACACCTGCCACGCGACCACGGCGCCCGGAGCCCCCAGGGGGTACGAGGGCGCGTTGATGTTCGCCGTGAACGTGGGATACGTCCCGAAGCCGGCGTTGAAGTAGAGCGCCGCGCTCGGCGACACCATGAAGTCGTCGCTCGCGACGACCTGGCCGGCCTTCGCGGTGACGGGGCCCAGGACCTGCTTGTACCAGAGCTGGTAGAGACGCGCCGCCGCGGGCGCGCTGAGATTGCTGATCGCGTTCAGGCTGCCCACGCGGTCGCTCGGGTCGGTGCCCTCGATCCAGAGGGCGCTCGCGTGAAGCGATCCGCCGGGAAGCCCGACCAGCTTCTGCATGTCCACGTCGAAGCCGAACTCGAGCTCGCTGGTCCAGTCCGCGCCGTCGTCGATCCCCTTCCCCGCGACGCCGAACCCCTCGATGGTGTAGATCGCGTACGGCGCGAACCCCCGGTCCGCCAGGCGAGTGCGAAGACCGCCCCAGTCACCGGTCAGGGCGGGCCCCTCGGCCCAGGTCGGAGGCGTCGACGACTCGACCGTCGCCTGTGCCCGGGCGCCGGACGCGGCGGCCAGCAGCCCGAGGACGAGCGCGAGCGCGCATGCGGCCGCGCCGCGCCCGCCCGACCGCGTTCCTTCCGTCATCGCGTCAGACTCCAATGCCTCTCCATGCCGCCACGAGTCGATGAGGATGGCTGGCCGCGCCCTCGGGTCAGGCGGCGCGCATTAGAATAGGCGACGGAGACGCGAACGCAATGAAAGGCTCACTTGTCAGGTCTTGCCCGGCAGCCCGGGGACTGCTGGCCCTGTTGCTGCTCGCCGGGTGCGGCGCGGCGACCGCCCAGGTGCCCCCGCCGGGCAATGCGCCGACGGGCCTCGCCGGAACCGCGTGGCGGCTCGTCCAGTTCCAGAGCGGTGACGGCGCGGTCCTCAGGCCCGACGACGGAGCCAAGTACACGCTCGAGTTCGGCGCCGACGGCAGCCTGATCGCGCGCATCGACTGCAACCGCGGGCGCGGGACGTGGACGTCGCCCGGGCCCAGCCAGCTCACGTTCGGGCCCCTCGCGCTCACGCGCGCGCTCTGCCCGCCCGGGTCGCTCCACGATCGCCTCGCCCGGGACTTGGGCTTCGTCCGCTCCTACGTGATCCAGGGGGGCCACCTGTTCCTGTCGCTGTTCGCGGACGCCGGGACCTACGAGCTCGAGCCGATCCCCTGACGAGCGGGCCGGGCGGCCTCGCTCACGCCGTCCGTCCCGGGCGGTCGCACGCGGCCTGCCCATCGCCGGCCGCCGCCCGCGGGCCCTTCGCTCACCGGCCGATACGACCCGCGCCCAGGCCACGAGGACCGGGCGAGGCGATCGCAGGCTCCCGCCGCTTGACAGGTCTCCGGACGAAGGCGTAGCGTCGGGCCGCGGCCGCGAGGGGGCCTTGCGTGCCGGCACCTGGATCGAGTATCACCCACGAGGACTTCACATCTTGGGCGCACGGCACACCGAAGGACCCATCACCGGAGGGAGGCACACGATGTCGATGAAGACAGGGCCGGCTCGACGATGGCTCGTGGGAGGAGCCCTGGCGGGAGTGTTCGCCCTGGGCGCCGTCCTCCCGGCGGCCGCCCAGACCACGATCACCATGTGGAGCCACGAGGCCGACGAGCCCGCAAAGGTCGCCTGGCGTGAGAAGGCCGCCAAGAACTTCGAGGCCAAGCACCCGGGCGTCACCGTCAAGATCACCTGGTACGACAAGCCGGCGCTCAACGCGGCCCTCCGCACGGCCCTCCAGGCCGGCCAGGGCCCCGACATCTTCTATGCCGAGCCGGATCAGACCGAGTACATCACGAACGGGTTCGCCCAGCCGCTCGACAACCTGGTCAACTGGGGCAACATCTACGACTGGGCGCGGGCGGTGTGGACGCAGAACGGGAAGACGTACGGCCTGCCGCAGGAGGCCTACACGATCGAGCTCTACTACAACAAGGATCTGATGAAGAAGATCGGGGTCACGCTGCCGGCGAACGGCCAGGTCAGCCAGGCCCAGTTCCTCGACATCGTGAAGAAGGCGAATGCCGCCGGCATCACGCCCATCTCGCAGGGCGTCGGTGACCGGCCGTACCCAGGCGTCTACATGGCGGAAGAGGCCCTCCTCCGCAAGCTCGGCAAGGACGACTACACGAAGCTCCTTGCTGGCAAGCTGTCCTACAAGGACCCGCGGATCGTCGAGTCGCTCACCTTCGTCAAGTCGCTGGTCGACGCCGGCGCCTATCCGAAGAGCTTCGCCACCCTGAAGCTCGGCGAGTCGCACTACTACTTCCACACCAAGCCCGGATCGCTGATGTTCCCGATGGGGAGCTTCTACACCGGGCGCGCGTTCGTTCCGCCGGACAAGGGCGGCCAGCCCGAGAACTTCCCGCTGGGCATCATGCAGTTCCCGGCGATGGACGGCGGCGCGTGCAATCAGTGCAAGACCCTGACCATCGGCGCGAGCTTCATCCTCAACTCGGGCTCCAAGAACCAGAAGCTCGCCGCCGACATGCTGAACGAGATGGCCACGCCGGAGATGGGGACGCTCTGGCTGGAGACGATCCTGCTCCAGACCGCGATCAAGAGCGATCCGAGCAAGGTGCAGGGCAAGTACGCCGAGTACTTCAAGGAGCTGATGTCCCGGAACACCGCCGGTCAGTACTTCGTCGGCATCCCGCGCGATCACCTGGAAGGCAAGTGCCGCGACGCCTTCACCCAGGTGCTGAACAACGCGTTCCCGGGCGGGCTCCTCACCGTCGACGCCGCCGTCGACATGCTGAACCAGGGCTGCTACACGGGCTAGACGCGGTCCACTGCGATTCTCACCACGCCGGGGGCGGGTCTCGAGACGGGGCCCGCCCCCTCCGTGCGATTGCGCCGAGGGGCAGGTCGTCCCCGGCCCGCTCGTGACCGCCGCCCCTAGACGACCGGCCGGATGATGCCCGCCCCCGCCGCGTCCCTGTCTCCCGCCGAGCGCCGGCCGGCGCGCCGCCGGGCGCGCACGCCGTGGGCCGTCATCCTCGCCTTCCTGGCGCCCGCGCTCATCCTGTACGTCGGGTTCACCATCTATCCCGCCGTGCGCACCTTCTACAACAGTGTCCACACGATCAAGCCGCGGGGCGTCGTCGTCTACGTCGGGCTCGCGAACTTCAAGGAGCTCCTGGGCGCCGACCCGGTGTTCTGGAAGGCGGTCCGCAACACCTTGCTGTGGGCGGTCGTCGCCCCGATCCCCGACGTCTTCATCGGCCTCCTCCTGGCGCTGTGTCTCTACGCAAAGGTGCCCCTCGCGCGGCTCTTCCGCGTGGTGTGGTTCACGCCCGTGCTCCTCTCGTACGTCGTCGTCGGGATCATCTGGATGTGGGTCTACAACTACGAGTGGGGCGTGGCCAATCAGCTCCTGCGCGAGATCAGGCTGCCGGGGCTCGCCCACTCGTGGCTCGGCGATCCGGCCACCGCGCGCTGGGCCGTCATGTTCACCCACGTGTGGAAGTGGGTCGGGTTCAACATGGTCGTCTGCCTGGCCGCGCTCTACACCCTGCCCACCGAGATCCTGGAGGCGGCCGCCCTCGACAACTGCGGCTGGCTCCGCCGCCTCGTCTTCGTGATGATCCCGATGACGTGGCGCACGCTGCTCAATCTCCTCGTGCTCTCCTTCATCGGAAAGATGCGGGTGTTCGATCTGGTCTGGATCATGACCGGCGGCGGGCCGCTGTGGTCGACGGAGACCGTCTCGACCTACCTCTACAAGCGCGCCTTCGAGTGGAACACCTTCGACCTCGGGTATCCGTCGGCGATCGCCGCGATCTGGTTCCTCGTCGTCCTGGCCTTCGTGCTGCTGCTGACCGGCCTCTTCCGCCAGCGCGACCGGCTGGAGTACTAGGGCATGCGCCTCGCGGCCGCCGCGCGCCAGTCGGTCCTCCTCCTGATCGTCTCCCTCTACACGGTCCTGGCGGGCGCGCCGGTGCTCTGGGTGGCGGTGATGTCCCTCCGGACGACGTCCGAGATCGCCGCGAACCCCTTCGGCGCGCCGGTGCCCGCGCATTTCGGGAAGTTCGCCTTCGCGTGGACGAACTCCCACTACGCGACGTACTTCTGGAACAGCACGATCATCGTCACCGGGGCGGTGCTCGGCCTCACCGTGATCGGGTCGATGGCCGCCCACGCGCTGGCCCGCTACCGGTTCCGCGGCAACCGCGTGATCTACTTCGTGCTCTTCAGCGCGATCATCTTCCCGCCGCAGCTGACGATCATCTCGCTCTTCCAGGTCCTGGTGGAGTACGGGCTCTTCAACACGCGGCTCGGCGTGAGTCTGGTCTACATGGCGATCCAGCTCCCCCTCACCTTCTACATCCTCGAGGCGTTCTTCGCGCAGATCCCGCAGGACTACTACGACGCGGCGCGGATCGACGGCTGCTCGGACCTCGGCGTGTTCTGGCGGCTGACCGTGCCCATCGGCATGCCGGCGATCGCCACCACGATCATCCTCAACCTGATCGAGCTCTGGAACGAGTTCCTGTACGCGGTGGTGCTGGTGACCGACGACGACAAGCGCACGCTGCCGCTCGGGATCATGCGCTTCATGGGCGACAAGATGGAGGACATCGGGATGATCGCGACCGGCATGATGATCGCGATCCTGCCGGTGGTCCTCGTGTACGCGTTCCTCTCGGAGCGGCTCATCCGCGGGATGACGGCGAGCGTCCTCAAGTGACCCGGCCGATCGTCGACTGCCACGTCCACGTGCTCGAGCCGGCCCGGTTCCCCTTCGTCCCGGGCGCCGGGTACCAGCCGCGGCCGGACGAGGTCGGCACGCTCGCCCGCTTCGACGAGACGCTCCGGCGCCACGGCGTCGGCCGGGCCCTCGTCGTCCAGCCCAGCGGCTACGGCACCGACAACGCGTGCCTGCTGGACGCCCTCGACCGGAGCGGTGGGCGCTTCCGGGGCATCGCGGTGATCGACTGGGCGGCGCCGGACCGGGAGCTCCTCGAGATGAAGCGCCGGGGCGTGGTGGGCGTTCGGCTCAACCTGCCGCGGAGCGGCGCCGATCTCCTCACGCGTCCCGGCGCGCCCGACCTCCTCGCGCGCGTGGCCGGCCTCGGCTGGCTGGTCCAGGTGTACGCGGGGGCGGACATGTGGGCGGGGATCGAGCCGATCCTCCGCCAGAGCGCCGTCACCGTGCTGATCGATCACATGGGCGAGCCGGATCCCGCGCGCGGCGTCCGGCATCCGGGATTCCAGGCCGTCCTCCGGCTCGGCCGCGAGGCGGGCGCGCTCGTGAAGCTCTCGGCCCCGTATCGGGTGTCGGCGCGGCCCTTTCCGTACGACGACGTGGCGCCGTTCGTCGGGGCCCTCCTCGACGCCTTCGGTCCCGAGCGCTGCGTGTGGGGCTCGGACTGGCCGTTCCTCGCGGCGCCCGCGCCCGTCGACTACGGGCACATGCTAGAGTGGCTCGGCCACTGGGTGCCGGACGCGG
>CAYXBJ010000142.1:0-17472 GCA_964463175.1 uncultured bacterium | reverse complement strand
GGGCCAGCGCGTCGCCCTTCCGGAGCTGGGCGCGGATCAGATCGCTGTGTCCCATGATGACCGCGAGAAGATTGTTGAAGTCGTGGGCGATCCCCCCGGCCAGGCGGCCGACGGCTTCCATCTTCTGCGCCTGCCGGAGCTGGGCCTCGAGGCGCTTCCGCTCGGAGGTATCCTCCAGGATCGCGAGCGTCCCGATCGTCGCGCCTGCTGAGTCCCGGAGCAGCGCCAGCGAGAATCGGCACTCCACCCATCGCCCGTCTTGCGCCAGGATCTCGGCCTCGTGCTCCCGGATGCGGTCCTCGGCGCGGAGGCGGCGCATCAGGGCCCGCGCCGACGTGAGCCCGCCGCGCTGGAGATCGGCGACCGGGCGGCCCAGCACCTCCTCGGGGCGGTAGCCCAGGAGCTCCTGGGCGCGCGGGCTCCAGTACGTGACGCGGCCCCGCACGTCGGTGGTCACGATGCCCGCCGGCGAGTGCGCGGCGATGGAGCGGAGGAAGTCGCGGGCCTCGCGCGCGTCCGCGTAAAGCCGCGCGTTGCGAATCGCGAGTGCCGCCTGGCCGACGAAGCTCTCGAGCATCTCGCGGTCTTCGGGAGCCAGGTCGAAGGGCGCCCGCCCGTTGAGCGCGAGGACGCCGAGGAGCGTGCCCTGGTGGACGATCGGGACGACATACGCGCTGCGGAGGCCGTGCTGCCGGAACCAGTCCACCGCGAGGATGCGCCCGTCCGCGAAGACGTCCGGGACGACTAGCGCCTCGCGATGGCCGGCGACCCAGCCCGGCAAGCCCTCGTCGAACGCGATGCGGCGGCGGGGGTACGTGGCGGCGAGCTCGTCGCCCGAGAATGCGCGCGGCTCGAGCGTCCGCGTCGCCTCGTCGGCGACCCAGAGACCGACGGCCGCCGCGTCCATGAGCAGCGCGGCCGCGCGCGCGATCTCGCTGAGGACCTCGTCCAGGTCGAGCGACGACGCGATGACGCCCGACAGCCGCGCGAGCCCCCGGAGTCGCGCGAGCCGCCGATCGGCCACGGCCTTCTCGTGACGGAGCCGCGCGATCTCGACGTCCGGCGTCTCGCCGCTCACCAGGGCCTCGGGCCGGCCGTGATCAGAAGGTCCGCGCAGTGCAGCCGAAGTGATGGCACCCGCATGCCTCGGCTCCGTCACCGGCGCGCGCGCACGCCCGGCAGCAGTAGGCCCGCCCCGGATCCACGAGGCAACTGCAGGCGGCATGGGCGCAGCCGCCCGGCGTCGCCTCCGGCGAGGCGGCCATTCCGCCCGGGAACTTGGGGAGGGTCGGCGCCGGTGCGCTCACTGCCGTTCCCGTGCGCCACGAGTGCCGCAGGACGGCCAGTGAGTGACAGACCGGGGGCGCTCGCCGTCGACGCACCGTGTCAGTCGCCCGAGATTCTCAATCGCGGCAGTGGCCGGCGCCCCATCCGGAACTAACCGGAAAGACGTGCGTTCCGCTCTGTCCGCTGCTCCCGTCTCCACCCACGGCCCCTCATCAGGTAGAGACCCGCGAAAGGCGGGCACGAAGGTTGCTCTACCGACGTCCACGGCTATGGCCTCCTCGATTCTCGACAGCTCGGTGCTCTCCAGTTGCCGCGTGTGCGGCTGGGCAACGCTTCCCGGCTCGACGCTCTGCGTCGGGTGCCTCGACATCCGCGAGTGGAGCCGGGTGAACCGCGCGTTCTGCGAGCTGCTCCACCGCGCCCCGTCCTTCAATCACGTCCCGCGGCACGAGCTCTACGCGCCTGCCGGCTTCGCCTTGACGGCCTAGACGACGCCACCGGCGCGAAGCTCCGCGACCGTCTCGGACGAGTAGCCGAGGAGCTTCGTCAGGATCTCGTCCGTGTGCTCGCCGAGCAGCGGCGCGGGCGCCGTCACCTCGGCGGGCGTCTCGGAGAGCCGGATCGGCGGCCCGACCATGCGCATGCGCCCCGCGGTCGGATGGCTCACCGTCACGATCGTGCCCCGCGCGTGGAGATGCTCGGAGTCCAGCGCCTCGCCGACCGACTTGATCTTGCCGGCCGGCACGCCGGCGCGCTCGAACCGCTCGAGCCACGTCGCGACCGGAGCCGCCCGGAAGATGGCGCCCAGCAGGGGGACCAGGGCCTCGCGATGCTCGACGCGCTTGGCCTCGGTGTCGAAGCGCGCGTCGGTCGCGAGCGCGGGATGCCCGATCGCCTGGCAGAACCGCGCCCACAGCGAGTTGTTGGCGACGCCCACCGTGAGGTAGGCGTCCTGGGCCTCGAAGACCTCGTACGGCACGATCGACGGGTGCTGGTTCCCGCGACGGCGGGGATTCGCGCCGGTCGTCAGATACGCCTGGCCCTGGTACGTGAGGAGCGCTGCCATCACCTCGAGCATCGCGATCTCGACCTTCTGGCCGGCGCCCGTGCGCTCGCGCGCAAGGAGCGCCAGCGCCACCCCGTGCGCGGCCATCGTGCCCGAGGCGAGATCGGCGATCGAGTTGCCCACCTTCACCGGCGGCCCGTCGGGGAAGCCGGTGAGGTCCATGACGCCCGACTCGCCCTGGACGATGAGATCGTAGCCTGGGCGGCTCGCCTCGGGGCCCGACTCGCCGAAGCCCGAGATCGAGCAGTAGACGAGGCGAGGATTGAGCGCGTGCACTGCCTCCCACCCGAAGCCGAGCCGCGCGAGGGTGCCCGGGCGGAAGTTCTCGAGCAGCACGTCTGCGCCCGCGACGAGCTTCCGGAGGACTGCCTTGCCGGCCTCGGCCTTCAGATCGAGCGTGAGACTCTTCTTCCCGCGGTTGACGCTCATGAAGTAGGTCGACTCGCCGCCGGCGAACGCGGGCCACGCGCGGGTGTCGTCCCCCCTGCCCGGCTCCTCGATCTTGATCACCTCGGCGCCCATGTCGGCGAGCAGCATGGTGGCGTAGGGCCCCGCCAGCACGCGGGACAGATCGATGACGCGGACGCCGTCGAGCGGCTTCATGGAGTCCTCCGGAGGAGCCGCTTGGCGGCGCTCTTCGCGAACGCGGACAGGCGGCCGGTCGCCGTCTCGGCGCGCCGGCGCCAGAAGAGCGCCGCGCGCCCCGCCAGGCTCAGGGTCGAGAAGTAGTAGATGTCGTCCACCGCTTCGATCGTGACGCGCGAGCCGAGCCGGAGTCCCTTGGTGCCCGCCCCGTGACAGAAGAACTTGGCGCCGCCCGCCAGCTCGACCAGCGCCAGGTGGAGGGGCGACGCGAAGCCGGTCGGCGGCGAGTACAGCGTGGTGAAGGAGATGATCTCCCCGCGCGCCTGGACGGTGGTGGCCGTCATGGGCGTCCCGTCGTCGGGGCAGAACCGCGCCGGCGGCGCGCACGTCCGCCCGCAGCGGGAGCAGCGGGACGCCGCGATGGCGTTGTCAGTCGCGTGGGCGGTCTCGCGCTCGGGCCCGTCGCTCGCAGACCCGCTCTCGACGCCGGCCGCGATGGGCGAGCGGTCCGCCGGCCCCGTGCCGACCTCGACGTCCGACGACCCCGCCGGGGTCACGCGGCCTCCAGGAGCGTCACCCAGTTCGACGTGGCGAGCCCGCCGATCGACTGCGCGAGCCCGACGCGCGCCTTCACCTGCCGGCCGGCCGCCTGGCCGGTGAGCTGCCAGTAGAGCTCGACGACCTGCGCGACGCCCGTCCCGCCGAGCGGGTGGCCGCGCGCCTTGAGCCCGCCGGAGGGGTTCACGGGCAGCCGGCCCTCAAGCGCCGTCTCGCCGTGGGCGACCATGCGAGCCGCCTTCCCCGAGGGCGCCAGCCCCGTGTCCTCCATCGAGATGAGCTCGAAAGGCGCGAAGGCGTCGTGGAGCTCCGCGACGTCGACACGCTCCGGACCGAAGCCCGCCATCCGGAACGCCGCGCGCGCCGCCTGGCGCGTCGCGCGGAACCCGGTGAAGACGTCGCGGTAGCGGAGCGCGAGGTAATCCGAGCCCTGGCCGATGCCGGCGATGCGGACGGGCGCGCGCTCCGCGCGGACGACCACGGCGGCCGCGCCGTCGGAGATCGGGCAGCAGTGGTAGAGCCGGAGCGGGTCCGCTACCAGCCGGCTCTCGAGCACGGTCTCGAGGGTCACCGGCTCCTGGAAGTGCGCGAGCGGGTTCTTCGCCCCGTGCGCGTGGTTCTTCACCGCGACCTGCGAGATGTCGCGGAGGGTGGCGCCGGTCTTCGCCATCCACGCCCGCGTGACCAGGCCGGCGAGCGCGGGCATCGTCGCCCCGTACGAGCGCTCGTGGGGGTCGATCGAGCGACCGATCAGCTCCGAGACGCGGGGCGTCGGCAGATGCGTCATCTTCTCCCCGCCGACGACGAGCACGGTGCGATGGAGGCCGGCCCTGACGGCGGCGTACGCCGAGAAGAGCGCGGCCGCCCCCGACGAGGTCGCGGTCTCCGCGCGGAGGCTCGGCACTCGCGAGAGCCCGAGGTGGGTCGCCACGTGGGAGGCGAAGTTGCCCTCGCCGACGAACTCCTCGGGGTTCATCGCCGAGACGATGAGGGCGTCGGGGCGCTCGAGCCCGGCGGCCGCGAGGGCGCCCCGACCCGCCTCGGCCATGAGGTCGGGCAGCGAGTCTTCCAGCCGCCCGACCCGGGTCATGGCCGCCCCCGCGATGTAGACGTCGCTCACGCCGCCTCCCGAGTGACCGAATCACTCCAGCAAGAGCAGCGTACCATCGAGCCGGTCGGGGCCGGGCGATCGGGCTGGGCCGTGGCCCCGGCGCGCCGCCTTGTCGCTCGCCTGGCTCGCGAGGACTTCAGCAGCTCCTTCTCGCCATGACCGCCCCGCGACCTCGCCCCACGCGGCCTGCCGAGGGCCTGGGGTCCGAGCAGGCCCGCCCACACGACCAGCGCGGGGCCGGTCAGCCCTACCCAGCAGACCGAAAGGTCAGGGGCTCAGCTTGATCGTGCACTCGTTGCTCACGACGTCGCCCGGGATGGGCGTCGCGCCGTGATTCGGGGCATGGCCGACGTGGACGAGCACGCGGTAGGTCACCGGGAACTGGTTGGCGGAGATGGCGCTCGCTCGCTCCGTCGCGGTGGCTGGGAGCTCCACGCTCCCGATCGACTCGGCCACGAACGTCGTGCTGTTGTTGTCTCGCTGGAGGCGATAGCCGGTCACCCCCGTCACGTTCGCCAGCTGCCCGACGATCTTGAGATGGAAGCTCGCGTCGGTCTGGTCGAAGTCCTCCGGTCCGTTGTTGGCAACGGTGCTGCCGCAGGCGTAGGTCCCGTTCGGGCCCTCGAACTGGATGGTCAGCGTGGACTGCGGCACGTCCTCGCTGTTTATGGTCACCGTGGCAGAGTTTGCCCCGCCGACCGAGTAGCCGGCACCGGCCGAGAGCGTGACCACGACCGTCTCGGGCAGCTCGACCAGGTCGTCGTTCTTCGGAGTCACGGTGATGCTCGCGGAGGCCGCGCCCGCGGGGATCGTCACCGTCGTCCCGATGGTGTCGTAGTCGACGCTCGGAGTGGCCGTCCCTCCGACCGTGAAGGAGACGGTGAGCGGCGCCGCGGTGCTCCCCGTGCGGCTCACCTGGAACGTGCCGGTGTCGAGGGGGCTCTCCGCCGCGGTCGCGTCGGTCGCCGTGATGGTCACGACCGGGGGACCCGCGGGGGGGCTCGGCCCCGCCCCGGATCGCGCCGGGAACACGTCCAGCACCAGATCGAGCGCATTGGTCTGCGCGGCCGGCATCTCGGTGGCCGCGTGCCCGCGCAGCTGCTGCGCAAGGTCGGGGCTCGCGACGAGGAAGCAGAGGCGCGAACGGCCCGCGGGCAGCCGCGGCTGCAGCACCAGCCGCAGGCGATCGCCGGTGACATTCGCCGCCGTGATCGGCACGGTGGCGACGATCGGGCTGTGCCCGGGGGCCTGGCAGGTGTCCGTCGCCGCCTGGAGGCGCTGGAGCCGCCCCTCGCCGCCGATCACCCGCTCGGGATTCGAGACCCTCACCACGATCTCGAGCTGGACCGGACGGTCGTCGAGCGGCCGCTGGAGGGGGCGCGCCTGGAGGTCCGAGATCGTCGCCTGCGCCGAGGGCCCCGTGCTGTCAGAGCTGCCGCAGGCGGCGAGAAGCCCGAGCGCGGTGAGCGCAATCGGCGCTCCCCGGACAGCGTGCCGGTGTCGTGGAGCCCCGCCGGCATAGCTGTAGTTCATGCGCGGACACGGTAGTCGCGGGGCGTTGGGGTCGCCACTGTCAGTACTGACAGGTGTCCGGTGTGCCGAGACGGCGCGACCGTCGCTTGACGGCGCCGAGGCCAGGTGATGTGATGGCTCGACGGCTTCGATACAACCGCTCGCGACGTACGCGGCAGAGGAGGGACCATGGCTGACGGTGTGGCGTTCATCGACGGCGAGTACATGCCCGCGCACGAGGTGAAGATCCCCCTCTTCGACCTCGGCTTCACGCGCGGCGACGCGGTGTACGACACGGTCTCCGTCTGGCACGGGCGGTTCTTCCGGCTCGAGGACCACATCGCGCGCTTCCTGCGCTCGTGCGCGGGCGCGCGGCTTACCTGCCCCCACTCGCCCGAGGAGCTGAAGCGCATCCTCGCGGAGTGCGTGCATCGCGCAGGCCTCGAGGACGCCTACGTCCAGATGATCGTGACCCGCGGCGAGTGGGCCTCGACGACGAATCGCGACCCGCGCCAGTGCCGGAACCGCTTCGTCGGCTACGCGATCCCGTACGTCTGGATCGTGCGGCCGGAGCGCCAGGAGGTCGGCATCGACCTCGCGATCGTCGACAACCGCCGGACGCCGACCGAGGCGATCGATCCCCGCGTGAAGAACTTCAACTGGATGGACCTCCAGCGCGGCCTCTTCGAAGCGCTCGATCGCGGGGCCGACATGGCCGTCCTCTGCACGCCGGCCGGGTATCTTTCCGAGGGCCCGGGGTTCAACCTGTTCTTCGTGAAGGACGGGGCGCTGTGGACGCCGCGCGGGAACGTGCTCGAGGGGATGACGCGCCAGACAGTCCTCGACCTCGCGGCCGAAGTCGGGGTCCCGGCCCATCAGGCGGACCTCCCGCCGGACGCGCTCCGCACGGCGGACGAGGCGTTCCTGTCGTCCACGGCCGGCGGGATCATGCCGGTCTCGCGCGTGAACGGGAAGCCGCTCGGCGCGGGCCGGCCCGGCCCCGTCACCACGCGCTTCCGGACGCTCTACTGGTCGAAGCGCGAGGCCGGGTGGCGGGGGACCGCGGTCAAGGACCTGCTGGCGTAGCGCCCGCCGCTTTGCGGCGGTGGAGAAGACAGGCGGGCGCGGATCGAGCGCGCTCGCCTACCGGGCCCCTAGTCTCCGGTGCCTTCCTCGCGGAGGCGCTTCCGGATCTCCCGGGCGGTCTCTTCGGCGGTCTCCGCGCGCGAGTGCTGGCGGCGGTCCTCGATGATGCTGACCCCGCTGTCGTGGCCCATCACCACGCGGAGCTGGTCCAGGAGATCGGGGTGACCGCGCGCAACGATGAACAACGCCTGGGCGTCGCCGCCACGGATCCGGGTCACAGCCGGCCGCGGGTGCTCGCTCTCGCCGCCGTGCCCGGGCACGGGCTCGCCCAGCGCGTCCACCGCCTCGCCGCAGACCCCGCAGGTCACCCGCAGCCACGGATGGGTGCAGCGCTCGCTCGGCTCCGACACGCCCCGCCTCCCTCGCGCGGCGCCCGCAGGGCGCCCTCGCGCCTGTCCGTGACTCTCGCTCGGCTCGCGCGCCGCCGGCGGCTTCCGCCACCGACGCTCACCCCGGTCAGCCTCCCACGGCTGGCGCGAGTGTAGGGACCGACCCCGACACTGTCAAGATTCGGCGGGCGCTCACCTCGCGGCCGCGCGTCGCCGCGAGGGCGGACTCCCCGGGATCGCGTCAGGGGACGGGCATGCCGCGCTTGGCGAGCTCCGCCTCGAGATGGAGGGGCCGCGTCCCGACGGACTCGCCGCCCGGCACGGTCCAGAAGACCTCGAACTCGAGGCCGTCCGGATCCTTCGCGTAGAGCGACAGGCTCACGCCGTGATCCGACGAGCCCACGAGCGCGCCCGCCTCGGTGAGGCGCTGCCGCGCGCGCACGAGATCGGTCAGATCGGCCACCTCCCACGCGGAGTGATACATCCGGGCGACGCCCTCGTGGGGCGGCGGCACCCCGCGCTGCTCGAAGAGGCCGAGATTGTGATCGTCGCCGCTCCCGGGAATCCGGAGGAAGGCCGCGTTCGGGTGCCGGACCTTGACCTCGAAGCCCAGCACGTCGCGGTAGAAGCGCACGCTGCGCTCGACGTTCGAGACCCAGAGGACCAGGTGCTGCAGCCGACGGATGCCGATGCCGTTCGTCGTCATCGCGATACTCCCGCGGGCGCCGGAGCTCTCTCGAGCTCCGAAGGCCCTGGCTTGAGAAGCTACGGCCCGATCAGCCGTCGGTGACCGTCCTTGTCCGACAGCGTCAAGGAGGGGCTCGGGCCCTCCGCCTTCAGGATGACATGGGTCGAATCGGACTCGCCCACGAGACTGAGCCCCGCGTCTTGCTCGGAGCCGGCGAGCTTCACGGACGGCCGGCCATTCGGATCGATGAGGCGCAGGATCACGGTCTCCGCGTAGGCCTTGCCGTTCGCCGTTCCGGCCGGGTGAATCGTGATGCTGGCGCGCACCCGCCCCCGATCGTCGACGATCTCGAGGCCGCGCCCCCGAAGGACCGACGCCTCGCCGTGCGCGTCAGGCGCCCCGGCCCGCCCCAGCAGCAGGAGCACGAGCGCGAGGTTGACGAACGTGAACGCGACGAGAAGCCTTCGGGTCATCATGCCCGGTCCTCCTGGCGCTTCGCCGATACTCCTGGTCTCGCGGGGCCGTCGGTCCAGGCTATTCACCCGTTCGAAGCCGGACGGCCGAGCGGTCGAGGCTGCCCAGCGTGGGCCGCCCGATGAGGGCGAGCGCGCGGTCGATCTCCTTCTGGAGGATCTCGATCGCCAGTTCCACGCCGCGCTCGCCGAGCGCCGCCACGCCGTAGTTGAACGCCTTGCCGATCATGCAGGCTCGGGCGCCCAGCGCGATCGCCTTCACGACGTCCGAGCCCCGCCGCACCCCGCCGTCGAGGATGACCTCGGCCCGCCCGGCGACCGCGTCGACGATCTCCGGGAGCGCGCTGATCGGCGAGGGCGCGTGGTCCAGCTGCCGGCCCCCGTGGTTCGACACGATGATCCCCTCGATGCCCCGCTCGGCCGCCAGGTGCGCGTCCTCCGGCGACATGATCCCCTTCAGCGCGATGGGTCCCGGCCAGAGGGACCGGTACCACTCGATGTCGTCCCAGCCGATGGACGCGCTGAACTGCCGGGTCGTGAAGGTCGCGAGCGAGATCGCGTCATGCGACACGCCGGCGGTTCCCACGAAGTTGCCGAAGGTCGGCCGGGGATGCGTGAGGAAGTCGCGGAGCCACGACACGCGCCGGAGCGTGTCCAGCACGCTCATCGCGGTGAGTCGCGGGGGCAGCACGAGGCCACTCCGCACGTCGCGCTCCCGCTGGCCCAGCACCGGCGTGTCGACCGTCACGACCAGGGCGCGGTAGCCGGCGGCCTTCGCGCGCTCGATCAGCATCCGCACGATCTCGCGGTCGCGCCACACGTAGAGCTGGTAGAAGATCGGCCCCGTCGCCGCCTCGGCGATCTCCTCCATCGGGCAGATGGACATCGTGCTGGCGGTGTAGGCAACGCCCCTCCGTCCGGCAGCCCGGGCGGCGACCGCCTCGCCGCGCGGCCAGAACATGCCGGTGAACCCCGTGGGCGCGAGGATCAGCGGCGACGCGATCGGGATGCCGAGGACGGTGGTGGACTGGTCCCGCCGGCTCACGTCGACGAGGGCCCGCGGCCGGAACCGGAAGCGATCGAAGTCCGCGTGGTTGTCGCGGAGGGTGACCTCGTCCTCGGCGCCGCCGTCGATGTAGTCGAAGAGGGCCCGCGGCAGCCGTCGGCGGGCGGCGGTCCGGAGGTCCTCGATCGTGACGATCATGGAGTGAAGCTTACTCCCCGCGGGGGGCGGCGTCATGGCCGCGACGACCCACCGGACAGGACGATCCGATCCGCCTGGCCGCCCGCAACGGGCTGCCCAACGGGGATTCCCGGCATCGGGTGCCGGGCGTGCTACTCGATGGTTTCGCCGGCCCGAGCCAGCACGGACGGCGGGATCGCGAGACCGAGCGTCCTGGCCGTCTTGCCGTTGATCACCAGCTCGATGTTGGTGGGCTGCGCGACGGGCAAGTCGGCCGGCTTGGCCCCCTTGAGGATCCTGTCCACATAGGTGGCGGCTTGCCCGTAGATCGCCGCGATATCCGCTCCGTAGCTCATCAGGCCGCCCTGCTGAGGGAAGAGACGCGAGAAGTGGATGGCGGGAAGGCGGGCTTCCGCCGTCCAGGCGACGATGCGGCCGACCTCGCCGGTGAACATGGGATCCGTCGACACGAGCAGCGCGTCGACATGCTCACGGCCGATGCCGGCGAAGACGGCGCCGAGGTCGCCGGGGCGCCGGGCCCCCCAGAAGCGCAGCTTCAGGCCCATGGTTCCGGCCGCGGTCTCCAGGGTCCGGCGCTGAACCTCGCCCTCGGGCGTCCCCGGATTCCACAGGACTGCCACGTGCATCGCTTTCGGCAGGGTCTCCCTGAGCAGCTCCAGGCGTTTGACGTCCAGCTCTTCGGCCAAGATGTCGAGGCCCGTAAGGTTACCGCCGGGCCGGGCCAGGCTCGCAACAAGGCCGGCCTCGACGGCCTTCCCGCTGACGAACACGACGGGAATGCTGGCGGTCGCTGCCTTCGCCGCCCGCGCCGCCGACGGGCCACCGACGGAGACGATGAGGTCCGGGTTGAGACCGGCCAGCTCCTTCGCAAGGGCCGGGAGGCGGTCGTTGTTGCCGTCACCCCACCGGTACTGGATGACGAGATTCTGGCCTTCCACGTAGCCAAGATCCCGGAGCCCTCTCCGAAATGCCTCGCTATAGGCTCGGCTCCCCGCCTCGGACTGGCTCGAGAGATACCCGATCCGGGCCGTCCTCGGCCCCGGCTGCTGCGCCTCGGCGGCGCCCCGCACCGTGATGCCAGCGAGACCGAGGCTCGCCATCACGAGGAACCCCGGCACCACCATGAAAGTGCTCCGTCGTCGAAACCTCACATGGCTCAGCATATCGGCGACTCGGGACACCGTCACCTTGTCCTCGTCCTCGTGGCACTCGGTGGGCAGACTTCCTGCGGGTGCATGTGCCTTGTAGCGGCCCCCGAGATCACAGGCCCTGGTGGTCAACGACCGCAAGTCACCCCGCCGGTGACCGCGTCGGTCAGCCGCGCCGCTTGCGCGTCGTCTTTCGTCGGGCCGGCCGAGATGGGCGCTTCCGCGTGGCCGGCCCGCCCGCCCTCGCCTGGGTCTTCAGCAGGCCATTGATGTACGCGGCCTCGCCCGCGTGCTGGTGACAGTCGGCCAGGATGCTGAGGAGGCGGATCGCCACCGTCGACGGGTCCGGCCCGGGCTCGATCGGCCGGTCGAGGTCCGCCGGCTTGAGCGACGCGAGGTAGCGCTTCGTCTGCTTCGTGGTCTCGCGCAGGTAGTCGAGCTGCACCTTCGCGCTCGGGGACCGGAATGCGCGCACCTCCGCCGGCGTGTGGCCGTATCCGGAGTCGTCGTGGTCCGGCGGGCGGTTGAACTTCTTGTGCCAGCCGGCGCGCACCCAGAGATCCGGCTGGTTCATGAGCTCCGCCACCTGGCCGTCCTGCACGCGCGTGAGGTGCCACACCGTCCAGCCGAGCGGATTCGCCCCGGGCTGAGGCGGCCGGTCGAAATCGGCGGCACGCACGCCCGCGAACGCCTCCTCGGCCAGCTCGGGCAGCCGCTCGAACCCGTCGACGATCAGCGCTCGCCACTCCACGGCCGCCTCCTTCGTCTCGCGGGTGCAATGGACTTGGATTCCGAGGCCAATCCCCGATCACGCCCGTCGAGAATGGCGCGAGTGTAGGAATCGCCGGAAATGGTGTCAAGCGGCGGCCTCGGCGCGCGTTCAGTCGCTCCGCCACATGCGAACGCCGGCGACGGCAAAGTCCTCGTCGAACGCGAGCACGCCCCCGCTGGCCTCGGTAGCTACTCCGCCGCCGCGCGCGCCGGTGCCGGGACGCCGATGCCGGCGCCGGCCGGAACGGGCGCGACGGCCGCGGACGCCGCCAGGCCGAGATCGCGGATCAGGCGCGCGAGGTAGGTCCGCTGGAGCCCGAGGAGGCGCGCGGCGCGCGTGCGGTTCCCGTTGGTGCGCCGCAGAGTGGAAGCGATGAGCCCGCGCTTGAACTCCTCCACCGCCGCGTGGTACGTCCGCGCCGGCTCGCGGCGAAGCCCGTCCGCGCCCGCGGCATCCTGGATCTCGCCGGGCAGGTCCCGCGCCGTCACTTCCGGCCCGTCGGCGAGCACCGCCGCGCGCTCGATCACGTTCTCGAGCTCCCGCACGTTCCCCGGCCAGGCATACCGGCGGAGGCACGCCAGCGCCTCGGGCGTGATGCCGCGGAGCTCGCGCTTGAGCTCCCGCCGGTAGCGCTCGAGAAAGTGCTGGGCCAGGGCGGGCACGTCCCCGGCCCGCTCGCGGAGCGGCGGCAGGGTCACGCTCACGACGTCGAGCCGGTAGTAGAGGTCGAGCCGAAAGAGCCCGTCCCGGACGGCGGCCCGGAGGTCGCGATTGGTCGCGGCGACGAAGCGGATGTCCGTGCGGATCTCCCGCGTGCCCCCGACACGCTCGAAGGTCTGGTCCTGGAGAACGCGCAGCAGCTTGGCCTGGAGCGCGGGCCGGACATCCCCGATCTCGTCGAGGAACACCGTCCCGCCGTGCGCGACCTCGAGCTTTCCGCGCTTCTGCTGGTGGGCCCCGGTGAACGCGCCCTTCTCGTGGCCGAACAGCTCGGACTCGAGGAGCTCCTCGGACAGGGCCACGCAGTTGACCACGACGAACGGCTGGTCCCGACGGTCGCTCCACCGGTGGATCGCGCGCGCGATGACCTCCTTGCCCGTCCCGCTCTCCCCGAGAAGCAGCACCGTCGCTCCGCTCGGCGCCGCGCGTCGCGCCATGTCGAGCGCGCCGCGCATCTGCGAGCTGTCGCCGACGATCGCCGCGTAGCGGTCGCTGACCTCAGAGGACAGGAGTGCGTTGGCGTCGCGGAGCGCCTGGCGCTCGCGGGCCTTTCCCAGCACGATCTCGAGGTGCCGCGGGTCGATCGGCTTCGAGACGAAGTCGTAGGCGCCCTTCTTCATCGCCTCGACGGCGCGCGCGATGGTCCCGTGTCCGGTGATGACGATGACGACCACGTCGGGCTCCTCGCGCCGGATGGTCTCGAGGACCGCCATCCCGTCCATCCCCGGCAGGACGAGGTCCAGGAGCACGATCGCGGGCGGCTCCTCGCGGCAGAGGCGGAGGGCCTCCTGGCCACGGTCGGCCACCGACACCTGGAAGCCGAGCGAGCGGAGCCGGTCGCCCAGCGCCTCGCAGAAGTCCGGATCGTCGTCGACCAGCAGGACACGCGACGGTGCGGCCATGGTGTCCACCTCAGTCACGGCGGAACGCCTGCGCCGTCAGGCGCAGGAGCTCGCCGGGGTCGAAGGGCTTCAGCATGAAGTCGTCCGCCCCGCGGGCGCGGCACTCGTCGCGGAGCGGACGGTTGGGAGATCCGGTCAGCACGATCACGCGGGCCTCGGGCGCAGCCTGCCGGATCGCCGGCAGCGCCTCGAACCCGCCGAGCCGCGGCATCTTGAGGTCGAGGATGACGCAGCCGGGGCGGCTCTCGCGCACGCACGCGAGGGCCTCGACTCCGTCGCGCGCGGTGAGGACGCGATAGCCGGCGGCGATCAACCGGTCCGAGACGATCTGGAGCAGATCGGCCTCGTCGTCGACCACCAGCACGAGACGGTCGCCTCCCGCGGGCGGGCGGGTCGCGCCGAAATCCCGTGCGTCCATCATTCGAGCGCGGGGGCTGACACCGGCAGCTGGACGACGAACGCCGCGCCGCCGCCCGGCGCCTCCTCCACCCAGATCCGACCCCCGTGAAGCTCGATCAGGTGCCGGGCGATGGTGAGACCGAGGCCGGTGCCGGGTAGCCGCTCGCCCTCGACCCGGCCGACCTGGTAGAACTTGTCGAACACTCGCTCGCGCTCGTCGGTCGGGATGCCCGGGCCTGCGTCCTCGACCACCAGACGTACCCGGTCCTCGACATCCGCATGCGCCGTGACGACCACCTCGCCTCCCGGCGGACTGAACTTGATCGCGTTCGCGAGGAGGTTCGCGATGACCTGGTGCATCTTGTCGGGATCCGCCCAGACTGCCGGACAGGGCGGCAGATCCACGTTGACGCGAACCCGCCGCGCGGCGGCGACCGGGCGCAGGTCATCGACCGCGTCGATGACGACGTCCGCAAGCGGGAGCGCTTGCGGGAGCAGCTCGATCTTTCCTGCCTCGATGCGGGTGAGGTCGAGGAGGTCGGATACCATCCGGCCCAGCCGGTCGGCGTTGTCCCGAACCCGACCGAGATAGTGGCGCGGCTTGTCCGAGAGCGGGCCCGCGACGCCGTCCAGGAGATTGTCGACGTAGCCCTTGACGGCGGCCAGCGGGGTCCGGAGCTCGTGAGAGACGTTCCCCAGGAAGTCGGACTTCAGCCGATCGAGCTCACGAAGCCGCGCGTGCGACGCCGCGAGCTCCCGGTACGTGGACTCCAGCTCGGCCGTCCGGGCGTGCACCTTGGCCTCGAGCTGAGCGGCCGACTCGCGGAGCCGTCGGTAGAGGTGCGCGTTCTGGATCACCACCGCGACCTGGGCCGCGAAGACGGTCACGAGACGGACGTCGTTCTCCGACAGCCCGCCCGGCTTGTTCGCGATCGAGATCTTCCCGACGAAGCGCCCCTCGTGGAACAGGGGGAATTCGCTGAGATTGTAGACACCGAACGGCCGGAGGAAGGCCCGCTGCTCCTCGTTGAACTCGTCGGGCCGTTTGTTCACCATCGGTCCCCGCTGCCGGAAGTTCCACGCCGGCCGCAGCGCGTCCCCCGGGTAGCGAACCTTCTTCAGCAGCTCTTCCGAGACGTTGTACCCCGGCCACTGGCAGACGAACTCCCGGGTCTCCGGCTCGTACGTCGAGATGACGCACTTCTCGCAGCCGACGAGCTCCGCCAGGCGGCTCGTGAGCCGGCCGTACGTCTCGCGGATGTCGGTCATCGCCTCGAAGGCGCGCGAGATTTCCTCGAGCCCTTCGAGCTCCCGGTAGCTCCGGCGGGGCCGGAGGAGCCGTCGAGCCGTCGCCAGCACGGCCGTCACGCGTCCCACGCGCCACCCCGGCCGGCGAGGCATGACGCCCGGACCCCGTGCGGCCGACCAAACGCACGAAGGGCGTCACCTTGCGGTGACGCCCTTCGCCGCCTACCCGACTCGTGTCGAGTGTTAGTTCTTGGTCGCCGGCTTGACTCCAGGATGATCCTTGAAGAACTGCTTATTGATGTCCGAGTACTGCTTCCACTGATCCGGCACCTCGTCCTCGGCGAAGATCGCCTTGACCGGACAGACCGGCTCGCACGCGCCGCAGTCGATGCACTCCTCGGGGTGGATGTACAGCATCTGGTCACCCTCGTAGATGCAATCAACCGGGCAGACCTCCACGCAGGCCTTGTCCTTCACGCCGATGCACGGCTCGGCTATCACATAGGGCATCGAGTTCCTCCCCGAGGTGGTGTTGGGAGCGTTCCGCAGTCCCGCGACGCGGAACGACCTGCGTCGGACCGGTCAACTTCTACTATGCGCTGAACCCCATGTCAAGCACGGCGCATGTGGTCCAACCTCTCGGTCCGACTACCCCTTTGCCTCCTCGACGGCTCGGTGCCATCCGCCGCCAGATCGCTCGGGCCCCGTGCGTCACGCCTCGAGCAACCCTTCCATTCGCGGCAGTGATGCGCTCCACGAGGTGCAACGCCAGTGCCACGAAGTGCGCCTCTGATTTTCCAAGTGGATACGCTGGGAGAAGCTGACGGCGGCTCCGTAACTGCACACGATCCAGTGCACCACTGCACTGTTTTGTGTGCACCTCCGTGGAGGGCGTGAGCGGATCGCTCGTAGCGTGGACCTGAGCCATTGATCCACGGGCCACCTTTGCTCGCTACGACGCCGTGATGCAACTCACGTGGCGCGATCGATCCCCACGCCGGCACGCCATGGCGTGCGCGGGTCCGCGTCGCGCTCCGGTTCCTGGAGCTGCACACGAATCAGGGCAGCGGGTCTCGGAGGGCTTGGCGCGATCCGCGCCACGTCTCTCGCCGAATCACATGACGAACCAAGAGTTTCGAGCTCGCGAGCCAACAGGGGGTCCTCGTTGGCGCCTTTCTTGCCTCTCCTCGACCGCCGTCGAGCACCAAGCGTCCACCGCGTGTATCGCATCCGAGACGAGGAGGGCGATCGTGATTCACTCCCTGCTCCGTGCCTCGGGGACCTTCCGTGGCAGGCTCGCATGCCTCCTGATCGTCGTCCTGATTCTGGCGCTCGGAGCCCCGGCCCACGCTTCTCCCGCGTTCGGGCCGAAGGACTACGTGGTGAAACCCAGCCTGCCGTTGCCGGCCATCGAGCGGTTCCCTGCCTGCCAGCCGGCAAAGGGTGGTCAGCTCCGGGTCGAGAACGGGCCGAACGGGCGTGCACGGGTGGCCCTGGCCGTCATCGTGCTGAATCAGGGGGATGCCCTCGTCATGGCGGAGGGCCCGGGCCAGCGCCGGCTCGTCGAGCGGGCGGTGTCCCTCGCCGCGAGCAACACGCTGCTGGTCTGGATGATCGGTCCGCCGGGCGCCACCCTGTCTGTCTCGGTGACCAGCACCGGCGCGTGCCTGGACGTGGCCATCACCAGCCCCCTCCCCGGCGCCTCGGTGCCGGAGGGGCCCCTCCTCGTTCGCGGCACCGTCAGCGGCCCAGTCGAAACAGGGGTCAGCGTCAACGGGTTCTCCGCTATGGTGCAAGGCGGGCAGTGGGCCGTCGAGTTTCCCGTGGATCCTAGTGTGCAGGTCCTTACAGCCACCGCGAGCGTGGTCGGCGGCCTGTCCAAAGCTGCGTCGTCATCGATCACTGTCAGCTCAGCAACTCCTCCAGCCATTGAACTTGTGGCCGACCCGACAGATGGGATTGCACCTCTCGCTGTTTCCTGGAAAGTTGTGAACCATACGGGCCGCGCGCTCATACAATACGAGCTGGACCCAACGGGAGGCGGCAGTTTCGATCCACCGGTGTCAGGTTTGGACGGGACTGAGACTACGTACCCGATCGCCGGGCTTTGGTTCCCGAGCATCCGTGTCACGGATGATCAGGGAGTAACCTACACATCCACAACGGTCCTCGCCGCCGGCGATCCGGCTACCGTCACTGCACGCTTCGACGCGCTATGGACTGGGTTCAAGTCGCGACTCCAGGCGGGCGATGTCTCGGGCGCGCTGTCTTTCGTCGCGCCTTCGCTCAGACCATCAATGGAGCGCATCTTCCAAGACCTGGGA
>CAYXBJ010000141.1:0-10351 GCA_964463175.1 uncultured bacterium | reverse complement strand
AACCACATGCTCCACCGCTTGTGCGGGCCCCCGTCAATTCCTTTGAGTTTCAACCTTGCGGCCGTACTCCCCAGGCGGGGTGCTTAATGCGTTAGCTTCGGCACGGGAGGGGTCGATACCCCCCACACCTAGCACCCATCGTTTACAGCGTGGACTACCGGGGTATCTAATCCCGTTTGCTCCCCACGCTTTCGCGCCTCAGCGTCAGTCACCGTCCAGAAGACCGCCTTCGCCACCGGTGTTCCTCCCGATCTCTACACATTTCACCGCTACACCGGGAATTCCATCTTCCTCTCCGGGACTCAAGAGAAGCAGTCTCGGGCGCAGTTCCTCGGTTGGGCCGAGGGATTTCACACCCGACTTACCTCCCCGCCTACGCGCCCTTTACGCCCAGTGATTCCGAGCAACGCTTGCCACCTCCGTATTACCGCGGCTGCTGGCACGGAGTTGGCCGTGGCTTCCTCTGAGGGTACCGTCAAATACCGGCGCTATTTACGCCGGTACCCTTCTTTCCCTCTGACAGGGGTTTACGACCCGAAGGCCTTCGTCCCCCACGCGGCGTCGCTCCGTCAGGCTTTCGCCCATTGCGGAAGATTCCCCACTGCTGCCTCCCGTAGGAGTCGGGGCCGTGTCTCAGTCCCCGTGTGGCCGGTCATCCTCTCAGACCGGCTACCCATCATTGCCTTGGTGGGCCGTTACCCCGCCAACTAGCTAATGGGCCGCGGGCCCGTCTAGGAGTGGCTGCTTGCGCAACCTTTCCTCCTCGAGGCTTGTGCCCCAAGGAGCGTATCCAGTATTAGCGGCCCTTTCGAGCCGTTATCCCGGTCCCCAAGGTGGGTTACCCACGTGTTACTCACCCGTCCGCCGCTAACCGTCCGAGTTTCCCCAAACGGTTCGCTCGACTTGCATGTGTTAGGCACGCCGCCAGCGTTCGCTCTGAGCCAGGATCAAACTCTCCAGTTTGATTTCGGCATACTACAGCTCGGCCCTCGGCCTCGCGGCCTCGGACAGAGCAAAGGGCATGCACACCATATCGGTGAGCCAGTAGCATATTCGGCTTTCAAAGAGCAGAGACAGCTAGGTCAAAACAACGACCGGTGATGCGAGATCAGCCGGGCGGGTGTCTCAACCTCCGACGCCTAGGTCACGGTGGGCCTAGGCAAAGGAGGATACTAAGAGCTATCGACCTCCCTGTCAAGGGGTTTTACCGGACTGCGGCGGATCCGGGGCGAGGACCCCACGCCGCCGGGCGAAGTCGCGCCGACCCCGCTGGACCAGGAGGGTGTCCCCGGGCCGGATCCCCACGGTTTGATAGGGATCTTCAACCTTCTCCCCGTCAATCCGGATCCCGCCCTGCTGAATCAGCCGTCGGGCCTCGCTGGCGGAGCTGGCCAGATGCGTCCCCGCAACGACCTCCCATGCCACTACCTTCACCCCCAGGCGGAGCGGGTACTCTCGCACGTCTTCCGGCACTTCCCGGCGCTGGAATTGCCGAGAGAACGCTTCCTCAGCCGTCCGCGCTGCGGCGGCGCCGTGAAACCGTGTCACGACGAGCTCCGCCAGACGCTTCTTCGCCTCCATCGGATGATGCGTGCCGGCTCGCACGCCCGCCGTGATCGCCTCCACCTCGGTCGGCCCGAGGCCGGACACCAGCGGATAGTAGGTCAGCATGACGGCGTCGGAAATGGACATGAGCTTCCCGTACATCTCCGCCGCCGGCTCGGTGATGCCGATGTAGTTGCCGAGGCTCTTGGACATCTTCTGCACGCCGTCGGTGCCCACCAGGATCGGCATCGTGATCGAGATCTGGGGCTCCTGCCCGACCGCCCGCTGGAGATCGCGGCCGACCAGGAGATTGAACGTCTGGTCGGTGCCGCCCATCTCGACGTCGGTCTCGAGCGCGACCGAGTCCTGCGCCTGGAACAGGGGGTACAGGAACTCGTGGAGATGGATCGGGCGCTCCTCTTCGTAGCGCACCGCGAAGTCCTCGCGGGAGAGGAGGCGCGCGACCGTGACCTGCGCGGTCATGCGGATCACGTCCTCCGCCCGCAGGGGCGCCAGCCACGCGGAGTTGAAGACCACGCGCGTCCGCTCCGGGTCGAGGATCTTGAAGACCTGGTCGCGGTACGTCTGCGCGTTGGCCTCGACCTCGGCCCGGGTGAGCGCTCGCCGCGTCTCGGATTTCCCGGTCGGGTCACCGATCAGGCCGGTGAAGTCGCCGATCACGAAGTAGACGGTGTGCCCGAGGTCCTGGAACTGGCGCATCTTCTGGATCACGACGGTATGGCCGAGGTGGAGATCGGGCGCGGTCGGGTCGAAGCCGACTTTGATGCGCAGCGGCGCGGTCCGCGCCCGCGCGCGCGCGAGCTTTCCGCGCAGCTCGTCCTCGCTGACGATCGCCGCCGTGCCCAGGCGGATCTGCGCGAGCTGCTCGTCAACGGGCGGGGAGGTACCCATGGCGGGAGGGTTGTAGCATACGCGCCGGGACCCTCGCAACCAACGGCGCCTCCGAGCGCGGGCGTTATAATGGACGGGTTCTCCTTCACGGGAGGTTCGCGCCAATCGTGTCTGCACGCCTCCGCCGCCGTCGAGTCCCCGGGCCCAGCCCGCGCGCCGCGCCGGACCGCCATCGCCGACGCTGGCGCTGGCTGCCGCCTTGGCGCATCGTCCGCTGGATCCTGCTGCCCCTGCTTCTGCTCGTCGTGCTCGCGGTTGCGGGCGTGGCCGTCGCCGCCTACGTGTACTGGCCGACCGACCTGCCCCCGGTCAAGGCCCTGGAGGAGTACACGCCGAGCGTCGGGAGCCGCGTCTACGGGGACGACGACGAGTTCCTCACGGAGTTCCAGGCGGAGAAGCGGATCTTCGTGCCGCTCCAGCAGATCCCGCCGGCGCTCCGCAACGCGATCATCGCGGTGGAGGATTCGCGCTTCTACTCGCACTTCGGCGTCGACGTGCGCGGCGTCGTCCGCGCCGCCTACGCGAATTTCCGGCACGGTCGCGTGGTGGAGGGCGGGAGCACGATCACCCAGCAGCTCGCGAAGGTGCTCTTCCTCACGCCGGACCGAAGCTTCTCCCGGAAGGTCAAGGAGGCCCTCCTCGCGCTCGAGCTCGAGAAGCGCTACTCGAAGGATCGGCTCCTCGAGCTCTACTTGAACCAGGTTTACATGGGCCACGGCGCCTTCGGGGTCGAGGCGGCCTCCCGGATGTACTTCGGCAAGTCCGTCCAGGACCTCACGCTGCCCGAGGCGGCCATGCTCGCCGCGCTGCCGCGCTCGCCGAGCAACTACTCGCCCTTCGAGCGGCCGGAGCTCGCCCAACGACGACGGGCGATTGTGGTCGGCCGGCTGCTCGAGCAGGGCTACATCAGCGAGGCCGAGGCGAAGGCGACCAACCGCGCGCCGCTGGGCCTCGTTCCCTCGGAGCGCCGGCGCGGGAGCGGCCAGTACTTCCTCGAATATCTCCAGCAAAGCCTCGAGGCGAAGTACGGGAGCGACGTCCTCTACAAGAGCGGCCTCGCCATCTACACGACTCTCGACGCGGTCCTCCAGCGATCGGCGGAACAGGCCCTCCGGGATGGAATCCAGGCGCTCGTCGCGCGCCAGGCCGCGCGCCCGGCAGGCCGAGGCGGCAAGAGCGCGCCCGGGCCGGTGGCGCCCGAGGGCGCCGTCGTGGTCATGGAGGCGACGACCGGCTACGTCAAGGCCCTGATCGGCGGCGCGGATTTCCAGCGCACCGAGTTCAACCGCGCGCTTCACGCCCACCGCCAGCCGGGATCGGCGTTCAAGCCCTTCGTGTACCTGGCCGCGCTCGAGGCCGGCCATGCGCCGACGGAGATCCTCGACGACAGTCCGCTCCGCTACGTGACCGCGGGCAAGGTTTGGGAGCCGGCGAACTACGACGGCAAGTTCCGCGGACCGGTCACGCTTCAGCAAGCGCTCGAGGAGTCGATCAATGTGCCCACCATCCGCCTCCTCGAGGAGGTGGGCGTGGACCCGGTGATCGACGCCGCCCGGAGGGCGGGCATCCAGAGCCCGCTCCCGCGGGATCTCACGCTCGCCCTCGGCAGCGGCGACGTAACCCTCCTCGAGCTGACCGCCGCCTACGGCACCTTCGCCAACCAGGGCGTCCACATGGAGCCCCTCATGGTCCGCTACGTGACCGACGCGCAGGGCCGCCTCATCGAGGAGAACATTCCGCAGGGCCGCGAGGCGCTCGATCCGGCCATCACCCTCGGGCTGACCCAGATGCTGCGCGGCGTCGTCGAGCGGGGCACCGCGGTCGGGGCGCGCGTCCTCGAGCGGCCGCTGGCGGGCAAGACCGGGACGACGAACGACTACTCGAATGCCTGGTTCGTCGGGTACACACCCTCGCTGGTGGCCGGGGTCTGGGTCGGCCACGACCGGCCCCGGACGCTGGGCCCGGACGAAACCGGCGCCCGCGTGGCGCTCCCGATCTGGGTGGCCCTGATGCGCACGGCGCTCCGGAACCAGCCCGTCGAGGAGTTCCCGGCCGCGCCCGCGCGGGTGCCGGCGACCCAGGCCGCCCAGCCCTGACGAGCGGGCGGCGCGCCTCGACTAGCGCGCCGCGCGGGTCCGGGCCAGGAAACGCGGGGCGCGGAGCGGCGCGCCGATCAGCGCGGCCAGGTAGTCGTCGAGCACCGCGGCCGCCGCGTGCTCCACTGCCGGCGCGACCCGGGCCCCCAGGCGCGCCTCCCACGACGCGGTCTGGAGTCCCCTGAGAGCGGCAGCGACCGGCGGAGCGAGCGATGGCCCCGCGCCGCGACAGGCCGTGCAGACCACGCTACCCTCGATCACGTCGAATCCGACGCCCTCGGTGCCGACCGGCCGGTCACAGCGCCCGCACCGGTCGAGCCGCGGGCGGTGGCCGAGGAGGTCGAGGAGCCGGAGGGCGAATGCGAGCTGCACCCGTGCCGGCGTCGCGCCCGCGTCGAGGGCCCGGAGCCCCCGGAGGAGCAAGGCGAAGCACAACGGCTGCGCGTCGCGCTCGGCGGTGAGCCGCGCCACCGCCTCGATCATCCGGGCGCCCTGACCGAGGCATTCGAGATCGTCGCGCAGCCGCCGGAACGGCTGCCGGATGTCGAAGTGATCGAGCCGCACCAGCCCGCGGCCCTCGCGCTCGAAGCCGACCGCGTCACCCCACGTGAAGAGCTCCAGCGCTCCGGCGAAGCGCGAGCGGATCCGCCGCGCGCCCCGGGCGACCGCCGCGAGCCGTCCGTGCTCCCGCGTGTAGAGCGTCACCAGCCGGTCGTGCTCTCCCAGATCCCAGGTCTGGAGCACGATCCCCTCGGTCCGGAGGAGCGGCACTCCGAGCCCTCAGGAGGTCCGCTGGTAGCCGAGCTCGCGGAGCGCCCGGTCGTTTTCCCGCCAGTCCCGCCGAACCCGGACGCGGAGATCGAGGAAGACCCGCACGCCGAAGAATGCCTCGAGCTCTCGGCGCGCGGCCTGGCCCACCTTCTTCAGCATGGCGCCGCCCTCGCCGATGACGATCGCCTTCTGGGAGTCACGCTCGACGAAGATCTCCCCGCGGATGTAGAGCGGCGCCTCGGGCCCCCGCTCGACGGCCTCCTCCACGCGCACGGCGCAGGCGTACGGTACCTCCTGCCGCATCGCCAGGAAGAGCTTCTCCCGGACGGTCTCGGCCACGAAGAGCGTCTCCGGCTGGTCGGTCACCGTCTCCGCCGGATAGAGCGCCGGGCCGGCGGGGAGCAGCTCGAGCGCCGCCGATTCGAGCCGCGCCACCCCCGCGCCGGTCTTCGCCGAGATGGGGACGAGGGCCCGGAAGGGATGGCGGGCGGCGTATGCCTCGAGACGCGGCAGGAGCCGACTCTTGTCGGGCACGAGGTCGACTTTGTTGAGGGCCAGCACGACGGGCGCGGCCACGGTGCGGAGCGCCTGGAAAGTCTCCCCGGTGGCCGACTCCACGGGCGCCGTCGCGTCGGCGACCAGGATCACGATGTCGACCTCCTCGAGCGCTTGCTTCACCGTCGACGCCAGGAACTGCCCGAGCTTCCCGCGCGGGGGATGGAGGCCCGGCGTGTCCACGTAGACGATCTGGCCCTCCGGCCGCGTCCGGATGCCGCGGATCCGGTTCCGGGTGGTCTGGGGCTTCGGCGAGATGATGGCGAGCTTCTGGCCGAGCAGGCGATTGAACAGGGTCGACTTGCCGACGTTCGGCCGGCCGATCAGGCTCGCGAAGCCCGCGCGGTGCTCAGGCGACGACGTGGAGTGTTCGGGCGGGACGCTCATAGAGCCGGCCCAGGAGATCCATCTCGCGCGCGTGCATGAGGCGCGCCTCCAGGAGCTCCCGGTCGTCGTAGCCGATGAGATGCAGGCACGCGTGACAGCACAGGAGATCGAGCTCCTCGCGCAGGGAGTGCCCGAGGGTTCGCGCCTGGCGCGCGGCGGTCTCGACCGAGATGATTGCTTCGCCCACCACCGCCGCCGGGCCGGCCAGGGGAAACGCGAGGACGTCCGTCCGGCGCCGCACGCCGCGATAGCGCGCGTTCAGCGCCCGGATCGTCGGATCGTCCACCAGCGTCAGGCTCAGCTCGTGATCCCATACCCCGAGCGCCCGCAGCGCGGTCCGCACGGTGCGGCGGATGCGGCGGAGGTCGACGGGGCGGGACTGCCGGTTGGCGACGACGATCACGTCTGGCGCCGCCGGCTCCACTCGTCGTAGGCGCGCACGATCTCGGAGACGAGCTCGTGCCGCACGACGTCCTTCTCGGTGAAGTAGACGAAGCGGATGCCCGCGATGGACTTGAGCACCGACTGGATCTCGATGAGCCCGGAGGCGCGCGAGGACGGCAGGTCGACCTGCGTGATGTCGCCGGTGATGACCATCCGCGAGTTGAATCCGAGCCGGGTCAGGAACATCTTCATCTGCTCGGACGTGGTGTTCTGGGCCTCGTCGAGGACGATGAACGCGTCGTTCAGCGTCCGGCCGCGCATGTACGCGAGGGGGGCGATCTCGATGGCACCGCGCTCGGTCATGGTGGCCGCCTTCTCCGGCTCCATCATGTCGTAGAGCGCGTCGTAGAGGGGGCGGAGGTACGGGTGCACCTTCTCGTACATGTCGCCGGGCAGGAAGCCCAGCCGTTCGCCCGCCTCGACCGCCGGCCGCGTCAGGATGATCCGCGAGACCTCCCGGCGCGTCAACGCCGACACGGCCATCGCCATCGCGAGATACGATTTGCCGGTCCCCGCCGGGCCGATCCCGACCACGATGTCGTGCCCGCGGATGGCCTCGACATAGCGCTTCTGGTTCAGCGTCTTCGGGGTGATCTGCTTCTTGCGGGAGGGCACCGGGATCGCGTCGAGGAAGATGCTCTTGAGATCGGCGTCCCCGTCGTCGGCGAGGACCCGCAAGGCGGCCCGCACGTCCGACGCTTGGACCGGCAGCCCCGCCCCGATCCGGGCCAGGAGCTCCTCCACGATACGGGCCCCGCGGGCGACTTGGCGCTCGTCGCCCCGCAGCGTGATCTCGTTACCGCGGGCCACGATCCGGAGGGCGAGCTCCGCCTCGAGCAGGCGCAGGTTCTCGTCGTTCCGGCCCAGGAGGGTCCCGAGGTCGACCTCAGGGGCGAGCGTGAGGCGCTGGGTCGTGGGCTCAGCCACGCGGTGGGCTCTCGGCCTCCCTCACACGTCTTCGGGTATCACACGCGCCGGGGAGTGTCAATTTCCCGGTCGGGCGTCGCACCCCGTCACGCGCCGTGGTCCCCCGCTGACTCGGTGGCTGGCTTGGGCGGCAGCACATCCAGGCCGAGCTCCTTGAGCTGCGCCTGGCTGACCGCCGAGGGGGCGTCCGTCAGGGGGCACGTGCCCTTCTGGGTCTTGGGGAACGCGATGACGTCCCGGATCGACTCCACCCCGGCCAGGAGCGCGACGAGGCGGTCCAGACCAAACGCGATCCCGCCCATCGGCGGGGCGCCGTACTCCAGCGCCTCCAGCAGGAACCCGAACTTGGCGCGCGCCTCGGCCTCGCCGATCCCGAGGAGCTCGAAGACGCGCTGTTGGAGCGCCCGAGAGTGGATGCGGATTGAGCCGCCGCCGATTTCCTGGCCGTTGATGACGAGGTCATAGGCCTTGGCCCGGGCCGTCCCCGGGTCCGCCAAGCCCGCGTCGGCGTCGGCGTCCCGCGGCGCCGTAAACGGGTGATGCATAGCGTCCCAGCGCCGCTCCTCCTCGTTCCACTCGACCAGGGGGAAATCGACGACCCAGAGGATCTCCGGCGCGCCCTTGGGCACGAGCTCGAGGCGGTGCGCGAGCTCGACGCGGAGACGCCCGAGCACCGTCGCCGCGAGGGGCATCTGGTCGGCCACCAGCAGCACGAGATCACCGGGGCGCGCGCCGGTCCGCGCCAGCAACGCCTCGCGCCCGGCCTCCAGATGACGCGCCGCCGGGCTCTGGATCGTGCCCTCGCCGACCCGGACCCAGACCAGCCCCTTCGCGCCCGCCAGCTTGGCCCGCTCGACGAGGTCGTCCAGATCCTTGCGCGAGAAGGCGGCGCCGGGCACCGTGAGCGCCTGGACGGCGCCGCCCTGGGCGACGGCCTGCGCGAACACCTGGAACGCGCTGTCGCGGAACAGCGTCGAGCAGTCGCAGAGCTCGAGCCCGAAGCGGAGGTCCGGCTTGTCGGAGCCGAAGCGCCGGATCGCCTCGTCCCAGCTGAGCCGTCGGAACGGGCGGGCCAGCTCGACCCCCTTCGCACGGCGGAAGATCTCGGCGACCAGCCCCTCGATGATCGGCAAGAAGTCGTCGCGGTCGAGGAAGCTCGTCTCGATGTCGATCTGCGTGAACTCGGGCTGGCGATCCGCGCGCAGGTCCTCATCCCGGAAGCAGCGGACGATCTGGAAGTAGCGCTCGAGGCCGCCCACCATCAAGATCTGCTTGAAGAGCTGGGGGGACTGGGGCAGCGCGTAGAAGGTCCCCGGCGTGAGACGGCTCGGCACGAGGAAGTCCCGCGCGCCCTCCGGGGTCGACCGCGTGAGCATGGGCGTTTCGACCTCGACGAACGCCTGGCCGTGGAGATAGTCGCGCGTGGCCCGGCAGACCTGGTCCCGCAGCAGGAGATGGCCCAGCATCGCCGGGCGCCGGAGGTCGAGATAGCGGTACTTCAGCCGGAGGGGCTCGACCGCCTCCTGAGACTCGTCGAGAGGGAAGGGGAGCGGCTTCGCTTCGTTGAGGATGCGGAGGCGGCGGACCGAGATCTCGATCTCACCCGTCGCGAGATGCGCGTTGACGGTCCCTGGCGGACGCCGCTCGACGGTCCCCTCCACCGCCAGGACGAACTCCGCCCGGATGTGCCCGGCGGCAGCGTGGGCGGCGGGGTCGAGGGTGGGATTGAACACCAGCTGTGTGAGCCCCTCGCGGTCGCGCAGATCGACGAAGATCAGGCCGCCGTGGTCACGCCGCCGGGCAGCCCAGCCCATCAAGGTGACCGTCTGCCCCGCGTGCCCGGCACGCAAGGTCCCACACGAGTGTGTGCGGCGCATCCCGCCGAACGATTCCGTCATGCTCGGCTCTCCGTCTGTCGCGTCTCGCGATCCGCAAACCACTGGGGGGTCGCTCGCCCCTCGGCGCCAACCGTGGCCACGCCGTCGTACCCCTGCTTCTCGAGCGCCGCGCGCTGCGCGCCCGCGTTCCGCGCCCGCCGCTCGAGCGCCACCAGATAGCCCTGGCCGCGAAGCGTCTGCGCGGCCTGCAGCACGCCCCCCAGGACGAGGGTCGCCTCGTCGAACAGGAGCGCAACTCGCTTGCCGGCTCCCGCCGCCTGCGCCGGCATCCGGCCGAGGATGTCCACGACCCGCTCGAAGCCGATCGAGAATCCAGTAGCCGGGACGGGCCGCCCCAGGAGACTCCCGATCATGCCGTCGTAGCGACCCCCGCCCGCGATGGAGCCGCCGGCGAAGCTCGACGAGCGGATCTCGAAGATGGGTCCCGTGTAGTAGCCCATCCCGCGCACGAGGGTCGGGTCGAACGCAATGTCGAAGCGGCCCTCCGCGGCTGCGCTCACCGCGTCGATGATGCGCGCCAAGGCCTCGAACGCGCCGGCCCCCTCCGGGCTCCCGAGCTCGGCGCGCATCGCGTCCAGCCCGTGAACCCGCGCCGTCTTCGCGTAGAGATCCATGAGCCGCGCGACGGCTGCGGGGGAATGGCCCGCCTGTTCGAGCTCCCCGCGGATCTCGTCTGGCGCGAGCTTGTCCCACTTGTCGAGGGTGATGAAGACGCTCCCGTGGCGCTCGGGGGCGAAGCCGCACCAGCTGGCCATGGCGGCCAGGAGTCGCCGGTCGTTGATCCGCACCGTGAGACCGTCGAGCCCGAGCGCGCCC
>CAYXBJ010000140.1:0-6235 GCA_964463175.1 uncultured bacterium | reverse complement strand
CGTTCGGGCGGCTCCACTACGGCGCGATCGCGGGACGGATGAGCCCGTTCCTCGTCCTCGCTCAGGGCTTCGGCGTTCCGGCGACCGGGTATCTCCGGGACCACAGCGGGAGCTACGGCCCGGTGCTCGCGACGGTGGTCGTCGCGAGCCTCGTCGCGGCCGCGATCGTGCTGCAGGTGCGGCTGCCGCCACGCTTGCAGCAGTCGGGCGCTTCGCATACGAAGCGCGCCTGATGCGGGGACTCGTCGTCCGCTGGCTGGTCAGCGCCGTGGCGCTGTTTCTGACGAGCCGCATCGTGCGTGGGATCGAGATCCAGGGCGTCATCCCGCTCCTCTTCGCGGCCGTCACGATCGGCGTGCTCAACGCGGTGGTCCGGCCGTTCATCCTGCTCCTCACGCTGCCGCTGACGGTGCTCACGCTCGGGCTCTTCGTGCTCGTCGTGAACGCGGGGATGCTCTGGATGGCGTCGAAGGTCGTCATGGGATTCAACGTGCACGGGTTCTGGTCGGCGCTCGGGGGCTGGCTCCTGATGTCGTTCTTCACCTTCCTCATCAACGTCCTGATCGGCGAGACCGGCCGAATCGAGGTCGTGCACATGCGGCAGGTCGTCCGCTTCTGATGCGCTACGACTTCAGCCCCGCGCAGCAGGCCTGGCGCGACGAGGTACGGGCCTTCCTGCGGAAGACCGTGAAACCCGCGCTGGTGGCGGAGATGCGCGAGGCGGGGAACGAGGGCGACGGCCCGCTCGCGCGCGAGTTCCACCGCCAGATGTTCCGGAAGGGCTGGTGGGGCATCGGCTGGCCGAAGGAGTTCGGTGGCCTCGGGAAGTCGGCCGTCGACCAGTTCATCTTCGTCGAGGAGATGGAGGCGGCGGGCGCGCCGGCGATGCGGCTCACGATCACGTCGGTCGCGCCGACGATCCTCCGCTCGGGGACCGAGGCGCAGAAGGCGAAGTGGCTCCCGCCCATCCTGCGTGGTGAGCTCGAGTTCGCGGTCGCGTACTCCGAGGCCGAGGCCGGCACGGACCTCGCGTCGCTCCGGACGCGCGCCGTCCTCGAGGGCGACGAGTGGGTGATCAACGGACAGAAGATGTGGAACACGGGCGCACACACCGCGACCCACAACTGGGTGGCGGTGCGAACGGAGCCCGACGCGCCGAAGCACCGCGGCATCTCGATGGTGATCGTCCCGATGGACAGCCCGGGGGTCACCGTGCAGCCGCTGTGGACGTGGTCCAACATCCGGACCAACGCCGTCTTCTTCGACAACGTCCGCGTGCCGCGCGACCACCTGATCGGCGAGCGCGGCATGGGCTTCTACTACGCGATGATGGCGCTCGACTTCGAGCGCATCATGATCGGGTCGGTCGGCCTCCTGCGCCGCTATCTCGGCGAGCTGAAGGCGTTCGTCCGGCGGACGAAGCGCGACGGGCGCGCGCTCGGAAGCATCCCGTGGGTCCGGCGCGCGATCGCGGACCTCGAGATGCGCGTCGAGGTCGGGCGGCAGATCGGGTTGCTCAACGCCTGGCTGATCGACCAGGGCGTCGTGCCGACCAAGGAGGGCTCGATCGCGAAGGTCTACGTGACGGAGCTGAACGCGCACCTCGCGTCGGTCGGGATGGAGATCCTCGGGCTCGCGGGCCAGCTGGCACCCGACGATCCCTCCGCGCCGCTCCACGGGCGGCTCCAGTGGCTCTACACGACCGCGCCGATGCAGCGCTTCGGCGGCGGCACGAACGAGGTGCAGCGCATGATCATCGCGCAGCGCGGCCTCGGCCTCCCGCGGAAGTGACGATGGACCTGTCGGCGAGCGAGGCCCAGCAGGCGGCGCAGGAGTCGGCGCGGCGCTTCCTCGCGGCCGAGATCACGCGCGAGCGCCGGCTCGCGTGGGATCGGAGCGCCGAGGGCCACGACCCGGCGTTCTGGCAGGCGGTCGCGCGGCTCGGCTGGCTCGGCTACGGCCTGCCCGAGGCGTACGGCGGGCAGGGTGCGTCGCTCCCCGACCTCGGGCTCCTGGTCGAGGAGCTCGGGCGCGCGGTCGCCCCCTTCGGCGTGTTCGCCGGGATCGCCGGGGGCCTCGCCCTCGCGGCGCTCGGGACGCCGCGGCAGAAGCGCGAATGGCTCCCCGCCGTCGCGCGCGGCGAGAAGCTCGTCGGGCTGGCCGTCGCCGAGGAGCGCGCGAGTCGGAGCCCGGCCGCGTTCACGACCACGCTGCGGCGACGCGGGCGCACCCTCCGGCTCGCCGGCGAGAAGCGCTACGTCCTCCAGGGCGTCACCGCCGAGGCCTTCCTCGTCGCCGCGCGCGACGGCCGCGGCGTGTCGGTGGTGCTGGTTCCGGCGGACGCCCCCGGGGTCACCGTCCGGCCGCAGCGGACCTTCGGCAAGGACCGCCAGAGCATCGTGCGCCTGCGGGACGTCTCCCTGCCCGCGACTGCGCTCGCCGGCCGCGCGGGCGCCGCCGCGCCGGCCCTCGATGGGCTCCGCAAGCGGCTCGCGGCGCTCCTCTGCGCCGACATGATCGGCGGCGCCGACGCCGTGCTCGAGATGACCACCCGCTACGTCTGCGAGCGGGAGCAGTTCGGCGTCAAGCTCGGCACCTTCCAGGCGGTGCAACAGATGGTCGCGGTCATGGCGATCGACCTCGAGGGCGCGCGGCACGTGACGCGCCAGGCGCTCTGGCGGCTCGCGGAAGGGCTGCCTGCGGACCGGGAGCTCGCCATCGCGAAGGCCTGGACGGGCCGCGCCTACCGCGACATCACGCTCGCCGCCCACCAGCTCCACGGCGGCGCGGGCTACATCGTCGAGCACGACCTCCATCGCTACTCGGCACGCGCGAAGGAGGCCGAGCTGCGCTTCGGCTCGACGGAGGAGTGGCTGGTGGAGCTCGCCGACGTGCTGCGGCTCGGGCCGGACGGGGCGTAGCCGCACCCGAGGTCGGGTGCACCACGATCCGACACTCTGAGGGACGAGCGCGGCGTTGCGGGACGGCCGGGGGTCGGGGCCACGCTGATGGACGCACTGCGGCGTGACGGGCACCTGCATTGCACGCCGTTCGCGCATGGCGAGCCCGACGACGAGCGAGCAAGGCCGGACGAGCGAGCGGCGAGTGCGCGGATCCCGGCGGTCGCGGTGGCGGCGACGTGCGCGGGCGCGCCGCACGGTCGGCCGGCGCATGCGGCGCCGGCTCCGTGGGGCCCGCGCCGATCTCGGCGACGCCCTGGAGAACATCCGGCGCGCCCGGGCGAGCGTCCGCCGTGCCGGTGAGAGCGTGCGCGAGGCCGGCGAGGCGGGCGTGTCCGTCGCCCGCGAGGCGGCAGGGGAGGCCGGCGAGCGGGTGAGCCTGGCGGCCGGCTCGGCGCGCGAGCGCGCGAGCCAGGTCGCGATCGACGCCGGGCGCGCGGCGGTCGACGTCGGAGCGCAGCTCCTCAACCTTCCCGAGCTCGTCCGCGAGGGAGCCCGCCGGAGCGTCGAGATGGCGGAGGAGGCGGGCACGCGCGCCGTCGTCGGCGTCATCCAGGCGGGCACGAGGATGCTGAGCGCGGCCGCCGGCTACGTGAGCGAGCTCACGCCGCACCGCCGGGTCCGGCGGGAGGCGCTGGAAGAGATCGTCCTCGAGCAGATCACCTGGGCCCGCGCCGCCGCGGAGGCGTACGACCGGACGGTGAAGGAGATGTCGAACACCGCCACGCGGACGCGGCTCGTGCGGTTCAAGCTGCAGGCGATCAGGCAGGCGGAGGCGCTGACGGAGCTGCTGCACGAGCTCGGCGGCCGGGTGCCGTCGGGCGAGGCTCCGACCCGCCTCGGCCGCGACGGCCGCCGTGCGCGGCTGGCGCACGCGCTCACCATCTCGACCCAGAGCGCGGAGGGATGGAAGGCCCTCGCCCAGATCGCGGCGCTGGCCGAGCAGGACGACCTCGCGGAGGCGATCGCGTGCACGGCCGATGCGCTCGCCGACGACCCGGACGATCGTGTCGACTTCCTCCGTGGGGCGGTTCGCGACGAGACGATCCAGTCGGTCCTCGCCTGACCCCTGGGAAGCCGTCGGCCCCCTGGTGTAGAGGGGACGGATGCGCTTCGGGATCCACGCGGGCCCCCAGGACTGCTCGATCGACGATCTCCGCCGCCTCTGGCGCATCGCCGACGAGCGCGGCTTTCACTGGTGCTCGGTCTGGGACCACCTCTATTCGGTCTCCGACCTCTCCGATCCCGCGAAGCCCGCGTTCGAGGGCGTGGCGACGATGGCCGCCCTCGCCTCGGAGACGCGGCGGGTCCGCGTGGGCTGCCTCGTCTTCTGCGTGTGCTACCGCTCGCCCGGCGTGCTCGCCAAGGCCGCGGTCACGATCGACCACCTGAGCGGGGGACGCTGCGAGCTCGGCATCGGCGCCGGCTGGAACGAGATCGAGTCGCGCGCGTTCGGCGTTCCGTTCCCGGGGATCGGCGCGCGGCTGGATCAGCTGGAGGAGACGGCGAAGATACTGCGGGCCCTGTTCGACGGCGAGCGGGTCACGTTCGAGGGGCGACACTTCCGGCTGAGCGACGCGCTCTGCGAGCCGCGTCCGGTCCAGCAGCGGCTCCGCCTCTGGATCGGCGGCCAGGGCGAGAAGCGGCTTCTCCGACTGGTCGCGCGGCACGCCGACGGCTGGAACGTCCCGTTCATGGCGCCCGAGGTCTTCGCGCAGCGGAACGCCACGCTCGACCGGTGGTGCGACCGCGAGGGGCGGGACCCCCGGGCGATCACCCGCACGGTGAACCTCGGCCTCGCGCTCGGCGCGGACCAGGCGGACGCCCGGCGGCAGGAGGAGAACCTCCGGCTGATGTTCGGGCCGATGACCGACTTCGTGCGGCCGGGCATCCTCGTCGGGACTCCGCCCGAGGTGATCGCTCGCATCCGGGAGTACGCCCGCGTGGGTGCGGAGTGGGTCATCCTCGCGCTCCGCGCCCCCTTCGACTGGCAGGGACTGGATTTGTTCGTACAGGAGGTCATGCCCGCGTTCGCGGAATGACCGTTCGGGCGCCGTTTTCGACGGCTTGCGCACCCGCCTGTTGACCGGACCGCCCAGGCGGCTAGTCTGGCGCCCATGCGCCTACCGAGCCCGGCCCTCGCCCTCCTCGCTGCCGCGTCCGCCCTGGCGTTCGCCCCCCCGGCACACGCCCGCCGGACGATCACCCTCAGGGTCCCGAAGTTCGTCGTCCCCCCGGGCACCGACCGCGAGGTCTGTACCTTCGTCCCGCTCCCCTCGAAGAAGGCGTTCAACGTCGCCGAGAGCGACATCGTGAACATCGGCGTCAAGAGCGACTTCGTGTCGCACCACTTCCTCCTCTGGTCGTACGACGGGACCGACCTCTCCAAGTTCCCGCCGGTCGGGCAGGTGGTCGACAGCAAGGCCTGCCTCGACTTCGGACCAAGCGATACCAACAACCGCACCCTGATCAGCGGCGCTCAGACGCCCACCCTGAAGACGAAGCTTCCGCTCGGCCTGGCCCAGCAGATCACCCCCACCACTTCGACCTCGGGCAAGCCGGTGATCGGGTTCATCCTGAACAGCCACTGGATCAACAGCTCCGACAAGCCGCAGAAGGCCAGCGTCAAGGTGAGGCTCGTGGCGGCCAAGCCCCACACGATCCGGCAGTATCTCCAGCCGATCTTCGAGGTCGTCGCGAACGCCTTCATCAACGTGCCGCCGCACAAGGTGCACAACGAGTCGGCGAGCTGGGAACCGGGTGGCCCCGATCTGGGGAAGCTGTTCGGCGGGGGCGTGGTGCCGAAGGGGCCCGCGTGCGTGGTCGGTATCTCGTCTCACATGCACAAGCGGGGGATCCACTTCACCGTCGACTACATGCAAGGCAGCACCGCCATGGAGCGCTTGCTCGATACGACGACCTACTCGGATCCTCCGCAGGTGACCTTCCCGAAACAGCCCTTCATGGCCCTGCTGGTCAATCCGGGTGAGTCGCTCAAGTATACCTGTACGCACAACAACGGGACGACCGACAACGGGATAACGACCGAGGTCAAGCTCGGGTGCGAGGAGAAGCCCGGCGTCGCGCCCGGGCTCGGCGTGTTGCAAGGCGGGGGCCTCGGGACGTCGGGCGCCGCGAAGCGATGCTCGGCGGTCGGGCCCGATCCGACGGAGTGCCCGCCGACCGACCCGGCGTACCCGAAGCGTACGTTCACCGGGAACTGCGTCGAGGCGAACCTCGTGTTCGGGTTCACCTCGGACGACGACATGTGCATC
>CAYXBJ010000139.1:0-33941 GCA_964463175.1 uncultured bacterium | reverse complement strand
TGTCGTGCCGATCAGCTCGCCCGAATACGTAAACACCGTGCGTCCCGCCGTGAGGCTCGGGCGCGGCGTGTTCCAGCGCGCGAGCGTCGAGTTGTCGAGCGGCAGCACGTTGTACTTCTTCGCCTCCGCGTAGAAGAGCGCTTGCAGCTCCTTGAGCTTCTTCGGCATCTTGGCAGCCAGGTCGTTGAATTGCGTGGGGTCATCCTTCACGTTGTACAGCTCCCAGTTGTACCCGGTGATCACGTCCGGCGGCGTCTTGGTGCTCAGCTCCCACGGGAGCGTCGCCGGGGTCGTGGCCGCAACCCAGCCGTCGTGATAGATGGCGCGATTGCCGAGCATCTCGAAGTACTGCGTGGTGCGCCGGGACTTGGCGTTGGCGTTCGCCTTGTCCCACGTGTACTTCATGCTCACGCCTTCGATGGGGCGCTGCGCGATGCCGTTGATCGTCTCGGGCGCCGGGATGCCCGCCGCCTCCAGGATGGTGGGCACGACGTCGATGACGTGGTGGAACTGGCGGCGGAGGCCGCCCACATCGGTGATGTGGCCGGGCCAGGACATGGCCACGCCCTGGGCGGTTCCGCCGAAGTGCGAGGGCACCTGCTTCACCCACTTGAACGGCGTGTCCATCGCCCACGCCCAGCCGGCGGCGAAGTGCGGGAAGGTCCGCTCGGACCCCCAGAACTCGTACCAGAGGAACTGGTCCTTCACCGGCACCGGCACGCCATTGAAGGTGGTGAACTCGTTCGGCGTGCCGTTGACCATCCCTTCGGCGCTCGCGCCGTTGTCGCCCCCGATGTAGATGATCAAGGTGTTGTCGAGCTGGCCGAGGTCCTCGACGGCCTGGATGACCCGGCCGATCTCATTGTCAGCGTAGGCGAGGTATGCGCCATAGACGTCCGCTTGCTTGACGAAGAGCTTCTTCTCCTCCCAGCTGAGGGAATCCCATTCCGGCAGCCCCTTCGGCCAGGGGGTCAGCTGTGCGTTCGGCGGCATGATGCCCAGCCGCTTCTGGTTGGCGAAGATGGTCTCGCGCACCTTGTTCCAGCCCTCGTCGAAGAGATGCATGTCGCTGATCTTCTTGATCCACTCGGGCGTGGGATGATGCGGCGCGTGCGTGGCGCCCGGCACGTAATAGACGAGCCAGGGTTTGCCGGGCGCGATCTCGTTGAGCTGCTTCATGTACTGGATGGCCTCGTCGGCCATCGCCGTCTCGAGGTTCCACGCCGGATCGCCCTGGAAGGGGTAGATCGCCGTCGTATTTCGGTAGAGGTTGGGCTGCCACTGGCTCGCGTCGCCGCCGACGAAGCCATAGAAGTACTCGAAGCCCATTCCGTTCGGCCATTGATTGAACGGTCCGGCCTGGCTCGACTGATACGAGGGCGTGTTGTGGTCCTTGCCGAACCACGACGTGGCGTAGCCGTTCTCCTTCAGGATGGTGCCAATGGTGCCCTTCTCAATGGGAATGATCGAGTCGTACCCCGGGAATCCCGTCGCGATTTCACCGACCACGCCGGAGCCCACCGAGTGATGGTTGCGGCCCGTGATCAGGGCCGCCCGCGTCGGGGAGCACAGGGACGTCGAATGGAAGTTCGTGTAGCGCAGCCCGCTCTGTGCGATCCGATCCATGGCCGGCGTGGGGATGACGCCACCGAACGTACTCGGGGCGCCGAACCCCTGGTCATCCGTCATGATGAGGAGCACGTTCGGGGCGCCCTTCGGCGGCACGACGCGCGGCGCCCACCACGGTTTCGACTCCGAGGCCTTCTGCTTGATCACCCCGCCGAATTTCGCAGCGGGCGGCGGCAGCTGTTTCCCGGGGATCGTGGTGGTGGCGCCAGGCGCACCCGGCTCACCGGTGACGTGCTGGGCAAAGCTGGCGGAGAACGGGAATCCCAGGGCGACCCCTGCCACCGCGATGGCGACGACCCGCTTGAGGGCCTTCATGTGCAGACTCTCCTGTTCAATGCGGTGTTGTCGACTGCCCCGTCGACAGTCGCGGTGAACCGCTTCGCACGTCGTCCTGTGCGGCTGGACAATCCGGGGCCGTTCCGGCCGGCCATGGAACGAGGGTCACCGGCGCGTCATCCCGAGGTCGTCGTGGTGCAGCGCCGGGGGCCGGGGGCGGCGGCGCTCATCCTCTCCGTCAACCCCGCTAGCGCACCGTGTAGCCACGCGCGCTCAGGCACGCGTCGAGGGCCCGGTTGTAGGCATCGGCTTGCTGGGGGTTCGGGGCGGGGGCCGGGGCCGACGAGGCGTCCGTCCCCAATCCACGGCGCTTCCATCGCTCCTCGCGCCGGTCATTCCGGCGACTGATCCCGCCGAACAACCCGAGGTTCGGCGGAGGCGTGGCAAGGGCCGCAGGCGCCGCCGCCGCCGGGGCGTTGGGGTTGTACCCGGTCTGCTGCGCGGACCACGAACCACACTGGCTCTGGTCAGTGGTGACTTGTTCCGGGCTCTGCCCCCTTTGCGGATAGGCGTAGGGCATCGGGGGACCCGGAGGCGGCGCCCCCTGGCCCGGGCCCGGCGGCGGAGCGTACGCTCCAGGGGGCGGATAACCGCCCTGCGGCGGGTAGCCGGCCGGAGGCGCGTACCCACCGGGCGGCGGGTAGCCGGCTGGCGCGGCGTACCCGCCAGGCAGCGGATACCCACCGGGAGGCGGGTAACCGGACGGCGCGTAACCGCCAGGAGGGGGATAGCCGCCAGGAGGGGGGTAGCCACCTTGCTGGTAGCCCCCTCCCGGGTAGCCGTACCCGCCGGCCGCTTCTTGGCCAAAGCGCGGCCCGGGCCGCACCCACTGGGCGCTCGCCATCGAGACCGTGAGCGCGAGCGTCGTCACCAGGGTCACGCCACGCACCATCAGTCGGCTGGCCGTCATGGAATGTCCTTTCGCCCTCATTTGAAGAGAGGCTCCTTGATCAGCTTCGGGATCACAGGGGTCAGCTGGAGCTGGATGTTCCACTCCTGCCCGACGTTGTCGGGCCGGATGGGCATGTACTGCCCGGCCAGCTGGATCTTGACGGGGAGCCGTCCGAGCTTCACGACCTTGCCGACCGCCACCCCGATCGGGACGGTCCACCGGTTCCCGGAGGATGCCTTCCAGTCGGCCAGGATGTTGCCGGAGTAGCCGACGCTCCAGCCCTCGCCGAAGAACCACGCCGCGAATGGCTGGAGATTCATCTGGCTCGTGTCCGGCCGGCTCGAGTCGCCGGCGAACGACCACCATTGCTGCGGGAACACGCCGACGATGAACTTCTCCGTGAGATACCCGACCACGAAGGCGGGCCCGGCCTGCCACTTCCCCTGCCCGGTGAAATCCGAGGTCGCCGTCGGGAAGATGAAGGTCGGCCCCGCGCCCAGGATCCACTTCCCGGAGTTCGCGGGGGAGAGCAGCTCCAGCAGGATGATGTCGCCGAAGCCAGTGCTCCGGTCGAACTCCCCCGGCGCGGTCTCGTGCGGGACGCTGTTGTAGAGCGGGATCACCGGGCGGGTGATGAGGTTCAGGTCCTTCGTGAGCCCGATCGGCAGCACCGGCTGGAACTGCAGGTTGTAGTTCCACTCGCCGTTCTCGAGGCGGAAGTTGTTGAACTGGAACCCGAGGGACCAGAGGCTCGTGACGGGGTTGCTGAGCTGCTTGTTGAGCTCGCTCGCCGACGGTTCGTTCGCTCCGGGCGCCTTCCCGGCGTCCGTCGCCGGCACGCCGGGAGCTCCCGAGGCCTGTGCGACGCGCCATGAGGACGGGAAGTCCAGGCGAGCATCGATCAGCTGATAGCCACCGGCCTCCTGGCTGATCGCGGCCACGCCCTTCGCGCCGGAAGGTTCCTCCACGCTGTCGAGCGGTGCCGGCGGGCCGTCCTGGGCCCACGCCGGCAGGGCTGGCAGGAGCGCCAGCAGCGCGGAGGTAACGAGTGGCCAGCCACCCCACATCCGGCTCATCGCGCGCCTCTCCTGCCCTACCGGATCCCGGCCGGCAGCGCCACCTCGTGAATGGTCCATCCGAGGGCGGCGAATCCCTGCTGCGCCGCTCCGGACATTCGCCCCGTCAGCCAGAGGCCTCGCCGGGGGGCGCGAAGATCCGGCCGCGCGGCGAAGCGGCCCACCCGCTCGGTCCACGAGAGGTAGTCCACCGGGGCGGGCACGACCACCGCCCCATCGGGCGTGAGGCCAATCACGGTGCCTCGCGTGAACACCCGCCGGATGGGCACGCCGCCGACGTGAAGCCGGGCGAGCACGTGGACGGCCGCCGCCAGGAACCGGGCCTCCTCTTCCCTGGTGACCGTCGCGGCCAGCGCGAGCACATAGGGGCGGCCCCCGACGCCATCCAGGCGCTCGAGCTCGGTGACCAGCGCCGTCAACACCGACAGCGAGAACCACTTGTTGTCGAGGAGCGCCTGCGCCTGCGCGTCGGTCGCTCCCATCGCGAGCATCTTCTGGCGATCGAGCACGAGCAGGTCCGCCGCCGACGTGTCGTACACGAGGTCGTGCGTGAACGACAGCCCGGAGATCACGGTCGACCCCGGCACGAAGGCGGATGTGAGGAGGTTCACCCCAAGCCGGCCCGAGAAGGCGACCCAGGCCGTGTCGGTCAGCTTCTTCGACAGCACCGGATTGGTCGTGTACGGATCGACCGCCAGGCCCTTCGCGAGCTGGCGCCGCACCTGTTCGAAGCCCAGCGCCGTGATCGTCGCGCTGCCGATCCGCTTGGCGGCGTCCTCCGTGCGCTGCTGCTCGGTCTTGGTCGGGTCCGATGCCGCCTGGCCGATCTTTTGCGCCCCGAGCTCGACGCGGTCGAAGAACCGTGAGATGCCGGTCGGAATGCCCTCGACCGTGTCTACCGGGTCGGTGACCAGGCTCACGACCGCCTCCACGGGCTTGGCTGCCGCGTTCCCCGCCGCCTGGAGGAACACATCCGTGTGGCTCGTAGCCTCGAGATGCTGGATGGCCGGCAGCTCGGCAATCCGGGTCTGGAGCAGCTCGCGCCCGGGGGCCACGAAGGTCCCGAACCCCGAGCGGAGGGTGAAGTGCCCGAGCAGGCCGTCGGTGGGGACCCGATCGTCCACTTCGAAGTGGGCACCGGCGAGCATGTCCCGCGGCAGGAGCTCGCGCGCGCTGAGCACGGGCGGCGCCTGAAAGGCCGGCTGCGCCAGCGCCGGCGTTGCCGCGAGCCAGACGTACGCCCCCGCCAGCAGTATCCTACGGTTCATCGCGACTCCCTTCCTCTGAGCTCGCCGCTCCCAAGAGGACCGTCCGCAAAAGCTGCCGTCGGGTCGCTCGTCGACTACGGCAGCGTGCAGGTCCCGGAGACCACGAACCCGCCGTCGTGATCGAGAATGGACGCCGTCATCTCTCCGGAGCGCTGGCCAATCACCACGCTCCAGAGGCGTCCCTGCTCTCCACCCTGAAGGAGCAGCCGCTGCTGATCCTTCGCCAGCGTGAACGACTGGATCTCCGTCTTGCGGCCCGATCCATCGGTCGCCTCGAGAGACTTTTGCGCCACATTGACCCGCACGAACGGCGGGAGCCCTGCGGCCGCCGGGTCCACCGGATCGCACACGCCCCAGCGGTCACACTCGGTCGCCGCGATCATGGCGCACAGAAACGGCGTCGAGCCGTCGAGCTCCGCCGCCTGGACCACTCCCGGCGTGACCGTGCACAGTCCGGCCAGCAACCCACACGCCGCCCCCCATTTCCATGTGCTCATCGACCTCTCCTTATCGAACCGTGTAGCCTTGCCCCGTCAGACACGCTTCGAGGGCTCGGCTGTATGCGGCGCTTTGCTGGCTCTGCTGCTGCGCCTGCTGGGTTTGCTGCTGTGTTTCGGCCTGTCTCTGGTCTCGCCGCTTGAACCCGCCCATCATGGCGCCGGTGGCGGCTCCGATCTCCGCGCCTTCGGAGGTGTCGCCCGCAATGGCGCCCGCCGTGGCGCCCACCGCCGCGCCGCGTGCCCCCCCACGAACTACCGAACGTCCGCCGGCCATCGCGGACTGGGAAGCGCTGGTCGTCCCGGTCTGCTCGGCCGGCGCGTTCGGGTTGTATCCCGACTGCGTCGTCGCCCACTCCTGGCACTGCATCTGGTTCGCCGACGCCTGCTGGGGGTTCGTGCCCTGAGGAGGATACGCGTAGGGCTGCTGATAGGCTGGCGGTGGGTAACCCGGCGGCGGATAACCCGCTGGCGGATACCCCTGAGGCGGATACCCCGGCGCGGGGTACGCGGCCGGCGCAGGAGGCGCATAGCCGGACGGCGGATACCCACCGTACGGCGCCGCGCCCCCCTGATAGCCGTAGCCCCCGCCGTACCGACTCTCCTCAGCGCCGTACCCGCCGCCCATCATGCGGCCCCGGCCCCACTGAGCCATCGCCGCCGTCGGCGGAAGCAGCGCGCCGGCTGCCGCCAAGCCCAGGATTCCTGCAAACGCCGTCCGGACCCGCATTGCACCCCTCTCTTTCACTCGGCACATGTCAGTCACGAGTCCCCGGGGACGATAGCCGCCCGAGGAGGCCGATCCCGTCAGTCTCTCGATCTCGCAAGGGCTTCCCGGATGACCTGCTGGTCCGACTCTGCCAGCTGCTCCGGTCCAACCTTGATCGTCAGCTGGGTCAGCGTGCCGGTGAAGGCGAACGGCACCTGGTAGTCCTTCTCGTCCACCGAGGTGCGGGTGTCGATGCCGACGTCGAAGGTCTCGTCGATCGCCATGAGGAACGGAATGGTGTGCGGGATCTTCTGGTTGGCGACTTCCTTGCCATCCACCGTCAGGACACCGGTACCACCCTTGCCGGGGCCGGGTCCGTCGTATGTGAAATCGAACACGATGGTGTGCTTGCCTGACGCGAGCGCCGCCGCGCCCTCCCAGCGGAACCGCTCCAGGTCGACGAGGTTGTAGGTGAAGACCGGCTTCCCCTTGAGCACGTAGAGGCCGTAGCCGCCGAAGCGGCCCCCCAGGGTGGCGAGCATGCCCTCCGCGCCAGCCGGGGGAATGTCCACCTCGGCGGTGATCGTGTACGACTTGTTCAGGATGCTAGGCGCGTCACCAATGGGGATCCCGGCCATCTGACCCGAATAGGTGAAGACGGTCCGCCCGGCGGTCGCGCTCGGCCGGGCCGTGATGATGCGCGGGAGGACGGAATTGTCCAGCGGGAACACGTTGTATTTCGTCGCCTCGATCAGGAACAGCTCCTTCAGCTCTCGCAGCCTGTCGGGATTCTTCGCCGCGAGGTCCTCGGACTCCGAGTAGTCGTCATTGAGGTTGTAAAGCTCCCACTGGTAGCCGTCGACGACCTCGGGCAGTTGGACCGTTCCCAGGAGCCAGGGCGGAGCGGGCGGCGTCGTGGCCGCGATCCAGCCGTCGTGGTAGATGGCGCGGTTCCCGAACATCTCGAAGTACTGGGTCTCGCGCCGCGACGGGGCCTTGGCGTTGGCCGCGTCAAACGTGTAAGCCATGCTCACGCCTTCGATCGGCTTTTGGGCGATCCCGTTCACGCTCAGGGGGGCCGTGACACCCGTTGCCTCGAGGATCGTCGGCACGATGTCGATCATGTGGTGGAACTGCGTCCGGATCCCCCCGGCGTCCGTGATGTGACCCGGCCAGGCGATGACCATGCCCTGGCGCGTTCCGCCAAAATGGGAGGCCACCTGCTTGGTCCATTTGAAGGGCGTATCGAAGGCCCAGGACCACGCCACGGCCATATGCGGGTACGTGGCGTCGGAGCCCCAGACATCGTATGCCTTCAGCATCTCGGCGATGGGGAGCTTCAGGATGCCGTTGTACGCGGTCATCTGGTTGGGCGTGCCCAGCTCGGTGCCCTCGGCGCTGGTCCCGTTGTCGCCGCTGATATAGATGATCAGCGTGTTGTCGAGCTTGCCCAGGTCCTGAACCGCCTGGATCACCCTGCCGATCTCGTAGTCGGTATATGCCGCATACGCGGCGAACACCTCTGCCTCGCGAGCGAAGAGCTTCTTCTCGTCCGCAGAGAGCGTGTCCCACTTGGGCAGGGTGTCCGGCCAGGGCGTGAGCTGGGTGTTCGCGGGGATCACGCCCAGTCGCTTCTGATTGGCGAAGATCTGCTCGCGCAGCTGGTTCCAGCCCATGTCGAACTTGCCTTTGAACTTCTCGATCCACTCCTTGGTCGGCTGGTGCGGGGAGTGGGTGCCGCCCGGCACGTAGTAGAGAAAGAACGGCTTGTCGGGGGCGGCCGCATTGAGCTGCTTCAGGTAGCCGATGGCATCGTCGGCCAGATCAGTGGTCAGGTTGTAGCCAGGCTTCCCGATCCAGGGAAAGACCTGACTCTGATTCCGGAAGAGATAGGGCGTCCACTGATCGGTCTCCCCGCCCATGAAGCCGTAGAAATACTCGAAGCCCATCCCCACGGGCCACTGATCGAAGGGTCCCGCCGTGCTGTACTGATACGTCGGCGTGTTGTGGTTCTTGCCGAACCACGACGTGGAGAAGCCGTTCTGCTTCAAGATCGTGCCGATCGTGGCGCTCTCCGGACCGATCACGGAGTCGTAGCCCGGGAAGCCGGTGGACATCTCGCCGATCACGCCGAAACCCACCGAGTGATGGTTGCGCCCGGTGATGATGGCCGCGCGCGTGGGCGAGCAGAGCGCAGTGGAGTGGAACTGCGTGTAGCGCAATCCCATGCTCGCGATCCGGTCCATCGAGGGCGTCGGAATGACGCCCCCGAAGGTGCCCGACACGCCGTAGCCCTGGTCATCGGTCATGATCAGCAGCACGTTGGGCGCGCCCTTCGGCGGCACCACCGTGGGTTGCCAGTAGGATTTCGACTGCTCGGCACCAAGATTGATGACACCGCCGAACTTCGGTGGCGGCGACGGGAGATACTTGCCGTCAATGGTCGTGGTGGCGCTGGGCGACCCCGGCTCGCCGGTGATCTGCTGGGCCATTGCGGGCGCCGAGCCCAGAAGTACTCCGCTGAGCGCAGTGACGAGCAGGAACCTGGAAATGACTTTCATCGAGATCTCACTCCTTGTCGTGTGGTTCTCACGGCTCTCCAACGGTCACCGTGAAACATGCGGCCACCGGAACCACGAGCTATGCCGCGGTGCCCTGTTGCCGTTCCGTGGCTCGTGGACCGATCACCCTCTTCGGCGGGCGTTCTAGAAGTAGAGGCTCATGGCGAGGAACGGACCGTACATCTCGATGTCGGCATTGAACGTCCGGGCGCCGCTCCCCTTCTCGAGGTCGATGTTCATGTACCGGAAGCCGGCCATGGCCGACGCACTGGGCACGAAGCGCCATTCGACGCCCCCGAGGAGGTTGTACGTGAGCTTCGACTGCTCGTTGGAAATGTCGAAGCCTCCGACGTCACCGCGGAACCAGAGCGACACCGTATCCGTGATGCGCCACACGATGCGACCGCCGACGATCGGGTCGATCACGCTGCCGCTGTCCGACACCTTCTGGTTCGGGAAGCCGAGCGACGCGTCCACCCACATGAACCGGCCCCCGGCCAGGGGCTCGAAGGTGACCGAGCCCGCGTTACCCAGCTTCAAGGCCGGAAGGCGGTAGGTCCCGCCGAACTCGAAGAACAGCTCCTGGAGGTTCGTGCTGACGGAGATCCCGCCCTTCGGCTCGCTCTGTCCCATGCTGATGTAGAACAGATCGAGGAGGCCCGTCCACTCGTGCCACGTGGCCTCGGCGTGCGCGGCGAAGGCGAAGTGAAGCTGGGGGACCACGTCCACGAAGTCGATGGTCGTCGACCGGCTGAACTGGCCCACGTCGAGATTCATCTTGGTGCGCGCCATCCAGAAGTACGGCGCGATCGAGACTTGCCAGTCCTTTCCCTGCGCCGCGGCGGCCCCCGGCTGTGCGATGACGACTGAACCCGGGGACAGTGCCGCAACGACGGACTGCGCGGGCCCCGGGGCGGGGCTGCTCGCCGGCGCCGCGTCCGTGAGCCCGAACGCGCGGCCGTCCGACCACGTGTGCTCTTCCGCTCGTGCCGGGCTCGGGCTCAGCCCGAGCGCCACGGGTAGCAGGCCAACCCATGCCCATCTCCGGGTGTTGCGGATCGCGCGCGTGAGCCAGCTAGACCGATACATCTCGCGGTTCTCCTTCTCGGGCGGTGATTCGGGCGAGTCCCAGCATGCTCTCGCATTCCGCGCGATGGCACAAGTGCCGTAACCGTCTCGACATCTCGGATCGGTGTCGGATCGGGGAATGTTCCCCGCGGGCGGGGCGGCGCTGCTTCGACAGCGTCACGCCTCTTCCGGGCCCCGAAGGAGAGCCAGGAACGGCGACATGCCTACGAACTGAGGAGGTTGTTGGCGAGACCCTGATGGCGCCCGATCGTGGATCAGGCCAGCAGTCCGACGGTCGGCTTGGTCCCTCGGGCCCGAACGAGTGCCTGAACACGCTCGGCATCAACCCGCCCGCCTACCCGATCACCGACGCAGGCGGCGCCGCGCACGCCCACCAGGTCCGGACCGATCGGCGCCAGACGGACAACATCGTCGGTCCTGAGTGAGCCCGCCAGAGCCGAGAGCAGGCCCCGGACGCGGCAGGCCGCCACGAAGGCCGTCAGCTCGGCGTCGTCGAGCCAGCGGAAAAGCCCCTGCCCGTCCTTCACCGCCGTGTCGAGGAGGCAGCCCTGCGCGCCCACGGTCAGGGCCAGCTCCGGCAGCGCGAGGGGAGCCGGCGCTCCCGCGCGAGCGAAGTCGGCGAATCCGGCCACGACGAGCTGAACCGAATCGGGGAGGCGGGCCCGGACGGCCCGGAGGCTCGCGGCCGCCGCCTCGAGCGAGGTCTCGCGGAGCCCGAGCTTCACGAAGGCGGCGCCGCTCGCCGCCGACTCCGCGGCCAGCGCCGCGACCGCCGCGGGGATGAACGGCCCGTCGCCGAGCGCGGCGCTCACCGGCAAGTGAAGCGGTGTCGCGTGCCGCACGGCCCGCACGACGGGGGGCGCAGCCTCGCCGAGCGCGCCCCGCGAGGGATCCTTGACGTCGATGACGTCGGCGCCGGCGGCGGCCGCCACGCGCGCCTCCCCCGCATCCACCACGCTGACCAGAAGACGCATCCGACCCGCATTATAGTAGTCGGGTGGATTGCGGACAATCGAGCGCATCCGGCGGGAAACGCCTCGCGGACCAGGTCGCCGTCGTCACCGGCGCGAGCCGGGGGATCGGGCGCGCGATCGCCCGCGCCCTCGCGCGGGAGGGCGCCCGGGTCGTCGTCAACTACGCGCGCTCACGCGGGGGCGCCGAGGGAGTGGTGGCCGAGATCCTCGCCGCCGGCGGCGCCGCACGCGCGATCCAGGCCGATGTCTCGCGGACCGGCGAGGTCGACCGGCTGCTGGAGTCGACGCGCGCGGCGTTCGGACGGCTCCACCTCTGGGTCAACAACGCCGGCGCCGACATCCTCACGGGCGAGGCGCGGACGTGGCCGGCGGAGCGCCAGTGGGACGAGGTCATGGCGGTCGACCTCAAGGGCACCTGGATCGGCTCCCGCGCGGCGGCGGAGTCGATGCGGCAGGACGGCGGCGGGGCCATCGTGAACCTCTCGTGGGACCACGTGGAGCACGGGATGGGAAATCCCACCGCGGCGATCTACGCCGCGGCGAAGGGCGGCGTGGCGGCGCTGAGCCGGTGCCTCGCGCGGGAGTTCGCGCCCACGGTTCGCGTCAACGTCGTCGCGCCGGGATGGATCCGGACGCAGTGGCTCGACGGGGCCGGCGCGGAGATCCAGGAGCGCGTGCGCGAGGCAACCCCGCTTGGCCGCTCCGGCACGCCCGACGACGTCGCGGGCGCGGTCCTGTTCCTCGCCTCCCCCGAGGCGGCCTTCATCACCGGGCAGACGCTGCTCGTGAACGGCGGCGTCGTGACGAGCTGACGCGCGGCGCGGCCCGACTCGGGCAGACGACCCGACACGACCACGGTCGAGTGACGATCCGCGGAGCGCACACTCCGCAGGAGGGCCACGATGGCTGAGGAAAAGAAGCTCCCCGTCCTTCCCGACGACGAGATCGAGCGCCGGCTCCAGCAGGAGCTACCGGGCTGGTGGTACGAGGGCCGCTGGATCCGCCGGAAGTACAACACCGACGGCTGGCTGACGACGCTCGCCCTGGTCAACACGATCGGTTACGTGGCCGAGGCCGCCTATCATCATCCCGACCTCGAGGTGACGTGGGGCAAGGTGTGGGTGAAGCTCCGCACGCACTCCAGCAACGGCGTCACCGAGCGCGACTTCGCGCTCGCCCGGCGACTCGACGAGACGATCCTGTGGCGGCCCGGCGCGGGGGGCCACATGGAGGGCACGCCCAACAAGTGGGTGAAGGCGGGCAGCCCCGACCGGCCCGCCTGAGCGGATCGCGTCACCGCGCCCCCAGGTCTCCGTGCCCAAGACCCTCTTCGTCACCGGCAAGCTCGCCGAGCCGGCGCTCCGGGCCACGCTCGAGCGCATGGCGCCGGACTTCCCCTACGAGGTCGCCGTGCTGCGCATCACGGTCGCTGCCCTCATGACGACCTCGTGGATCGCGCGGCACCTGCCGGAGATCGGCGACTGCGAGCGCATCGTGATCCCGGGCCTCTGCGAGGGCGACGTCGCGCCGATCCAGGACCGCTGGGGGGTCGAGACGGAGAAGGGGCCGGACGACCTCCGCGACCTGCCCGAGCACTTCGGCCGGCCCGCGGCGCCAGAGGAGTACGGCGCCCACGACATCCGGATCTTCGCCGAGATCAACAACGTCCCCTACCTCCCCCGCGACGAGGTCGTGCGGGCCGCCGAGTACTACCGGGAGAGCGGCGCCGACGTGATCGACCTCGGCTGCTCGCTCGACCGGAAGTTCGACGACGTCGGAGACGTGGTCGCCATCCTCAAGGCCCGGGGGCTGACTCTCAGCATCGACACCCTCGATCCCGTCGAGATCCTCGCCGCCGACCGCGCCGGCGTCGACTACGTGCTGAGTCTGAACGGCCGGAACCTGGAGGTGGCCGGACGGCTCCGGGCCACGCCGATCCTCATCCCGGACTCGCCGGCCGAGCTCGACACGCTGGATCGGAGCATCGCCCACCTGGAGGCGCTCCGGCAGCCCTACATCGTCGACCCGGTCATCGAGCCGGTCGGCTTCGGGTTCGCGGCGGCCCTCGAGCGCTACGTGCAGGTCCGGGCGCGCCATCCGGCCGTCGAGATCCTCATGGGCATCGGCAACATCACCGAGCTCACCGACGCCGACACGACCGGCATGAACGCGCTCCTGATCGGCTTCTGCCAGGAGCTCGGCATCCGTCACGTCCTCACGACCGAGGTCATCCCCTGGGCCCACGGCGCGGTGCGGGAGGTCGACCGGGCGCGCCGCCTGATGTACGCGGCGCGCCAGCGCGGCGTGCTCCCGAAGCACATCGACGACGGCCTCCTCACCGTCAAGGACGCGCGCCCGAAGTACTACACGGAGGCGGAGCTCCGGGAGCTCCACGGGAAGATCACGGACCCGAACTTTCGCATCGCCACCACGCGCGAGGCGATCTGCGTCTTCAACGACCGCCTGTTCGTGAGCGGCACGGACATCCAGGCCTTGTTCGAGCAGCTCGGCGTCGAGGACCCCGCCCACGCCTTCTACCTCGGGAAGGAGCTCATGAAGGCGCGCCTGGCGCTGCTCCTCGGCAAGACCTACGTGCAGGAGCAGCCGCTGCGCTGGGGCTACCTCACGCCGGCGCGGGAGGACACGCCCCATCGCCGGGTGCGGATCGCGGGACGACGAAAGACGCGGGACCCGTAGGCGGGCCCGGTCGATGGGCTGCGCGGGGATCCGCCGGGGCTCCGGCCGCGATCCGGGCGCCTCTGGCCGCACCGGGACGATTGGACTACTCTCAGGGGGTCGCGCCGGCGGTGCCTTGGCGTCGGTCGCCTCGAGAGGCCGCAGCGCGACGGAGCGACGACGCGGGTGGAGCGGGACGCGCGCACCATCGGACGGGCCACGGTCGCGGCCGTGGCTGCCCGGAGTTCTCACGACACGCAGGCGCGAAGCTGCGGCATTGAGGAGGCGGTCGCCCGGCGAGCGCTTCCTCGGGAAGGAGACGGTTTCATGCGAGAGGTGATGCGACGTAAGTCCTTCGTGGGGGTGGTCCTGGCCGGCGCGGGGCTCGCGGCCGCGCTCGCCTTCGGGCCGGCGGAGCGGGTCAGCGCGCAGGGACCGAAGACCCTCGTGATCGCGATCGGCGCCGACCAGACCGGTCTCGACCCCCAGACGGTCGAGAACAACGAGTCCGGATTCATCATGGCGACGATGTACGACTCGATCGTCAACTACAAGCCGGGCACGAGCGAGGTCGGGCCGGGGCTCGCCGAGTCCTGGACGGTGTCGCCGGACGGCAAGGTGTACACGTTCAAGATGCGCCGGAACGTCAAGTTCCACGACGGCACGCCGATGAACGCGCGCACCGTCGCCGAGGACGTGGACCGGGCGATCAACCCCGCCAACCCGTGCTACGTCTTCAACCGAAAGGTCGACACCTACGACGACTTCACCTTCGGGTCGGTGAAGGCGGGCAACGTCGTCAAGCTCGACGTGGTCGACGACTACACTCTGCGCTTCACGCTGCCGAAGCCGAACGCGCCCTTCCTGTCCAGCCTGGCGATGGTGTGGCAGGGCATCGTGAGCCCGACGGCGACGAAGAAGTTCAACTGCGACGCGGGCCAGAATCCGGTCGGCACCGGACCCTTCAAGTTCGTGGAGGCCGTCCGGAACGACCACGTGACGGTCGAGGCGAACCCCGACTACTGGGGCGGGAAGCCCAAGATCGACCGCATCATCTTCCGGATCATCCCGGAGAGCGCGACGCGGATGCTCGCCCTCGAGCGGAACGAGGTGCAGATCCTCGCCGACGTGCCGCCCGCGGACTACGACCGGGTGGAGAAGAACTCCGCGCTGAAGATCTACCGCCAGCCCGGGCTGACCATCCTCGGCGTCTCGATGTCGAACGATCTCGGCCCGTTCAAGGACAAGCGCGTTCGCCAGGCGATGAACTACGCCGTCGACAAGGAGGCCATCAACAAGGGTCTCTACGGCGGCGCGATCACCTCCAGCCAGGGGATGCCGCCCGTCCTGTGGGGCTTCAACAAGGAGATCCAGCCCTACCCCTACGACGTGAACAAGGCCAAGGATCTCCTGAAGGAGGCCGGCCTCCCGAACGGCTTCTCGACGGAGATGATGGTGTACGCCAACCCGCGGGGCTACAACCCGATCGGCGGCGCCAAGCTCGGCGAGGCCGTCCAAGGCTACCTGGCAAAGGTCGGCGTCAACGTGAAGATCACGCAGTACGAGTGGGGCGCGTACCTCCAGAAGGTGCGGACCCTCACCTGGGAAGGCATGGCGATCTCCGGGTGGTCGGGCGACAACGGCGATCCGGACAACTTCCTGGGCGACCTCTTCGAGTGGGACACCGCCAACAACAAGGCACGGACGAACAACGCCGCGCGGCACCACAACCCGGAGTTCGACTCCCTGCTCCAGCAGGGCCGGGAGACGAGCGACCAGGGCAAGCGCGCCCAGATCTATCAGAAGGCGAATGCGCTGCTCCATGATGGCGCGCCCTGGATCTTCATGAACCACACGACGCAGGTTCGCGCCGCCCGCGCGAACGTGAAGGGCTTCCAGCTGAACCCGCTCCAGATGTTCTTCCACATGGAGCAGGTCTCGCTCGAGTAGCGGCGAGACCGCGGGCGCGGATCCACCGGGGGCTCGCCGTCATCGGCGGCGAGCCCCCGACGTTTCCCGCTCCCGCCACCTCCAGCCCAGGCTCCGCCATCCATGTGGAAGTACGTCGCCCGCCGGCTGGTCCAGCTCGTCCCCGTGCTCCTCGGGGTCAGCCTGCTCGTCTTCTTCGGCATGCACCTGATTCCGGGCGACGTCGTCGTCCTGCTGCTGGGGGAGAAGGCCAGCCCGTCCGAGATCGAGCGGCTCCGCCACCAGCTCGGGCTCGATCAGCCGATGTACATCCAGTACCTGCGCTTCCTGACCGACGCCGTGCGCGGCGACTTCGGCGACTCCATCCGGACGCGCCAGCCGGTGATCTGGGAGATCCGGCAGGCGTTGCCGGTGACCATCGAGCTCTCCCTGGCGGCGCTCGCGTTCGCGGTGATCCTCGGGATCACGATCGGCGTCGTCAGCGCGCGACGCCCGCATTCGGCCGTCGACACCGGCGCCATGATCTTCGTCCTGGTCGGGGTGTCGATGCCCGTGTTCTGGACGGGGATCCTGCTGCTCCTCGTCTTCGGCGGGATCCTCGGCTGGCTTCCGCTCGGCGGCATCCTGGACACCGCGCTCACGGTCCGCCGGCTCACCGGCATGCCGATCACCGATTCCCTGATCCAGGGCAACTGGCCCGCGGTCCGGAGCGCCGCCGCGCACCTGGTCCTGCCCGCAGTGACGCTCGGCAGCGCCCTCATGGCCACGATCGCCCGCATGGCCCGGTCGACGATGCTCGACGTGCTGAACCTCGACTACGTGCGGACCGCGCGCGCGAAGGGGGTGGCCGAGGGCGTGGTGGTCCGGCGGCACGCCCTGTGGAACGCCCTCCTCCCGGTCGTCACGCTCGTCGGCCTCCACCTGGGGCTCCTGCTCTCCGGAGCGGTGCTCACCGAGACGATCTTCGCGCTGCCCGGTCTCGGCCGGCTGACGATCACCAGCGTACTCGCCCGCGACTACCCGGTCGTCCAGGGCGTCGTGCTCATCGGCGCGGTGATCTTCGTCGTCGCCAACCTCGCCGTCGACGTGCTCTACGCATGGCTCGATCCGCGGATTCGGTACAGCTGAGCGCGGGGGCCGCGCCGGCCGCGCGCGAGGGCCGGGCGTCCGCGCTCTCGTGGCGTCGTCTCCGGCGGAGCTCGAACCTCGTCGTCGGCGCGGTCATCGTCGTGGTCGTCGTGGCGGCCGCGGCCCTGGCCGCGCACGTGGCGCCGTACGACCCGATCGACCAGGAGTTCACCAACCAGCTGCGGCCCCCGTCGGCGACGCACCTCTTCGGCACCGACGAGTTCGGCCGCGACATCTTCTCGCGGGTGCTGTTCGGGGCGCGCATCGCGCTCCAGGTCGGGGTTCTCGCCGATCTGATCGCGACGGTGCTGGGCGTGTTCCTCGGAGTCGTCGCCGGCTACGTGGGCGGACGCCTGGACGCCCTGGTGACCCGCGTCCTCGACATCATGCTGGCGTTCCCGTACCTGCTGCTCGCCATGATCGTGGTCGCGATCCTGGGGCCGGGGCTGACCAACGCGATGATCGCGATCGCGGTCGTCTACACGCCGCAGTTCGCGCGCGTCGTGCGGGGCGTCGTCCTGTCGGTCAAGGAGCAGGACCACGTGGAGGCGGCCCGGGCGATCGGCGGGGGGCCCGTCAGGATCCTCGCGCGCTGCATCCTGCCGAACATCGTGTCGCCCATCATCGTCATGTCCACGCTCACGATCGGCTTCATGATCGTCGAGACCGCCGGGCTGTCGTTCCTCGGGCTCGGCGCCAGCCCGCCGACGCCCGAGTGGGGCTCCATGCTCGCCACCGGACGCTCGTTCATGCTGACCGCGCCGTGGATCGCCACCTTCCCCGGGCTCGCGATCCTCGTGACGGTGGTCGGCTTCAATCTCGTGGGGGACGGCATGCGCGATCTGCTGGATCCTCGACTCCGGGGGCGCATCTAGCCGCAGGGGCCCTCGGGCGGCGCGGGGACCGGAAGTCGATCGGTGGGTGGCGGTCAGGCGCGCCGCAGGCGCTGGCGATAGCGGCGCAGCTTGGCGCGGTTCCCGCACACGGCCATCGTGCACCAGCGGCGAGTGCCGCTCTTCGTGCCGTCGTAGAAGACCCAGCGGCAGTCCGGGTTCGCGCAGGTGCGGAGCCGCGAGACGTCCGTCGAGGTGAGGAAGACCGCGGCGTCCCGCGCGACCGGCCACAGGAGCCGGTCCAGTGCGTCGCGATCGCCACGCCAACTCCACGACAGGCCCTCGGCCCCCGCCGCGACCTGAAGCCGCACCAGCGAGTCCGGCAGGAAGCCGTTCAAGGTCTCGAGATCGGCCGCGGCCGGTGACCGGCCGCCGGCCAGCCCGGAGAAGATGCGGTAGAGCGCCTCGCGAAGAACCACCGCCTTCCTGAGGGCCCGGGTCGCCACGTCGGGGTGGCGCGTCGCCTCCCGGCGCAGCCGTCGCGCGTCGTCCTCCGAGAGCAGCTTCGACTGCTGGCCGAACCGGATCAGCTCCCCGTAGACCGGCAGACGATCGATCGGACGCGCGCTCCCCCGCCAGCTCACCGTGTTGGCGAAATCGAGGCAGAGGGCGCCGTAGCCGAGGTGGAAGATCCACGGCTCCTCGCGCCGCGACGGGTGGCCGGAGGACGCGTGCTGGGGGCGGTGGCGGGCAGACTCGGCTGCCGCCCGGCCGGGGGACGTCCGGCCCTCACCTCGAGGCCTGCTCGCACGGTCGCGCTGGATAGGCACTTGACCCCTTATACCACCCTGGGGCATGGTAACCCTCAAATCATATTTAGACGGTGTCACACCGTCGCGCCTCGAGGAGGAGCCCGAGCATGACGCAGAGATGGATCACCGCAGTCCTGACGATCCTCACGCTGGCCCTGGCGGCGCCGACCGCCCGCGCGCAGCTCGCCGGCCAGACCATCGCCATCGCGGTGGCTGGCCCGCTCACCGGCGGCGGGGCCGCGCTCGGCACCGAGCAGAAGCAAGGGGTGGAGATGGCCGTCGACGAGCGCAACGCCGCGGGCGGCATCCTCGGGGCCCCGGTCGTCCTGGTGACGGCGGATGACAAGGCGGACGCCGCCGAGGGCAAGGCGGCGGCGCAGCGCTTCTGTGACGATGCCCGGGTGCTCGGCGTCGTCGGTCACGTCAACAGCGGCGTGAGCATCGAGGCCTCGAAGGTCTACCACGCGTGCCGGCTCGGCATGCTCACCGCGATGTCCTCGAGCCCGGGGGTGACGGATGGCGGCCTCGACAACGTCTTCCGCCTCACCAACCGCGACGACAACAAGGGCCCGGCCATTGCCGCGTACCTGTATCGAACCCTCGGGAAGCGGCGCGCGGTGGTGGTCGACGACCAGACCACTTACGGGCGCGGGCTCGCCGATCTCTTCGCCCAGGCGTTCACGCGCGCCGGCGGCGAGGTCGTCAAGCGCCTGACGGTCACCGTGGGACAGAAGGACTTCCAGCCGACGGTCGCCGACTTCCCCCCGAGCTTCGACATGGTGTTCTTCGCGGGCATCGCCGAGGCCGCGCCGCTCCTGAAGGAGATCCGCGCGCGCGGCCTCCAGCAGCGCTTCGCCTGCGGTGACGGATGCTGGGACGTGAAGGGGTTCATCGCACGCTCGGATGGGGCGGCGGCCCAGGGGGAGGGCGTGCTCATCCTGTCCGCGGCGCCGTCGGTCGGTCGCGTGCCCGGATCGTCGGAGTTCGCGGCCCGCTACCAGGCGAAGTACGGCCCGATCGCCAATTACGCGGTCAACTCGTACGACTCGGCGCGACTCGTGCTGCTCGCCATCGAGACCGCCGCCAAGGCGAAGGGCGCGCTGCCCACGCGGGACGAGGTCATCGCCGCGCTGCACGGCCTTCGCTTCCAGGGCATCGCCTACGCGCGCCCGGTCACCTGGGACGCGAAGGGCGACAACGCGGCAGCGGTGATCTTCCTCAATGTCGTGGAGGGTGACCACTTCAAGGAGATCGGCGAGGTCTCCCGCGACGATCTGACCCGCTAGCCTCCGCCTCCCCTCCCCGGGGCCGCGCCGCGTCACCTCGCCCGCGGGCGGCCCCGGCGCCCCCTCTTTCTCCGGGAATGTCGGTCCCGAGCGCTCCGTCCAACCCAGCAGAAGGAGGGAACGTCATGAAGCGGACAGGCAAGCGGATCGCCGACAGACCAGTCCACGAATCTCGCATGGCGCGTCGCCTCCAGGTGGGTGGGCTCCTCCTGGCCGGCGCGCTCACGCTGGGCGGATGCATCGTCGTACCCGCACATCCGGCCTATGTGGCGCCAGCGCGGGTGTACGTCGCCCCCGTCTACGTCGCTCCGGCCCCCGCGTACGTCTACCACGGCTACGGCTGGCGCCGGGGGTACGGCCGCTGGTAGAGCGCTCGACGCGCCCGCATCGAGCACGATCACATCCGACTCCGCGAGACCCCGCTCCCCGGGGCCTCGCGCGCTGAGTGACTCCCGGCCGAGGCTCCAAGGCCGCGTTGTGAGGTACGATTGGACGGCGCAGCGCGCCCGCCACCGAGGCGCGCGCCGTTACCCTTGCCCGCAGCGGTTCCCGGAGCCGCCGCGGACCGCCAGCCTGGAGTGCGCATGAAGAAGGTCCTTCTCCAGCTCGACCCGGACCGGAATCCCAGCGCGTTCGACCGGATCGTCGCCTACGACGCCGGCGCCGACGAGGTGCTGAGCTACGGCGGCGTGACCGCCGCCGACGTGGCGCCGCTGGTCCACGGAGCGATCTTCACGCGGGGGCCCGCCGACCTCCGTCACACCGCGGTGTGGGTGGGCGGCTCCGACGTGAGCGCCGCCGAGAGCCTGTTCGCGACGGTCCAGAAGACCTTCTTCGGTCCCTTCCGGGTGAGCGCGATGATGGACGCCAACGGCTGCAACACGACGGCGGCCGCCGCGGTGGCACGGCTGGCCGGCGTCACGGCGCTCGCCGGCGCGCGGGCCGTCGTGCTCGGCGGCACCGGGCCGGTGGGGCTCCGCGCCGCGGCGCTCCTCGCCCGGGAGGGCGCTCACGTGACGCTCTGCTCGCGCTCGCGCGAGCGCGCGCGGGCCGCGTGCGAGCACCTGAAGGCGCGCTTCGCGGTCGACGTCAGCCCGCACGAGGCGTGGGACGAGGCGGGCGTCGCGCGCGCGCTCGAGGGCGCCGCCGTCTGCCTCAGCGCCGGCGCGGCCGGCGTCCAGGTTCTCCCGCACGCCGTCTGGGGGCCGCATCCGCACCTCCGGGCGCTAGCCGACGTCAACGCGGTGCCGCCGCTCGGCATCGGCGGCATCGAGGCGACCGACAAGGGCGCCGAGCGCGACGGCAAGCGCGTGTTCGGCGCCCTCGGTATCGGCGGCCTGAAGATGAAGGTCCATCGCGCCTGCGTCGCGCAGCTGTTCGAGCGGAACGACGTCGCCATCGATCTCGAGGCCATCTACGGGGTCGCGCGCACCAGCTGACGCGCGGCAGGCACGATCGGTGCCGTCGCCGGTCGCGTCCTGATGCCCCGCGTCGTCGGCGTCGACCCGGGCACGCAGAGCTTCGATCTCTGCGGCCTCGCCGACGGTCGGGTATTCCTCGACGCCTCGATCGGGAGCGATGACGTCCGCCGGGCTCCGGCCGCGATCGTGGATCGGCTGGAGGCGGCACTCCCCCTCGATCTCATCGCCGCCCCCTCCGGATACGGCCTTCCGCTGATCGCCGCCGCGGCGCTCGGCGAGCGGGATCTCGACCTGGCCGTCCTCGTGCGGCCCGAGGACCGCGGGCAGCCGGAGCAGGTCGGCGGACTCCGGACGATGCTCGAGCTGATGCGGGCGCGTCGCCTTCCCGCGATCGTTCTGCCGGGCGTCGTCCATCTCGACAGCGTTCCTCCCCACCGGAAGGTGAACCGCGTCGACATGGGGACCGCCGACAAGGTCTCGGTCACCGCGCTCGGCGTCTGGGATCAGGCGCGCCGGCTCGGGCTTCCCCCGGACCGCACCGCGTTCGTGCTCCTCGAGCTCGGCGGGTTCTTCAGCGCGGCGCTGGCGGTGGACCACGGACAGATCGTGGACGGGATCGGCGGCAGCGCCGGGGGCCTCGGCTATCGCGCGCTCGGCACGCTCGACGGCGAGGTCGCGTACGCCCTCGGTCACGTGCGGAAGTCGGCGCTCTTCACCGGCGGGGCCGCGTTCGTCGCCGGCGCGCCCGAGCTTTCGCCCGAGGATCTGGCCGCGCGCGCCGCACACGACGCGCGCGCACGCATCGCGTGGGATGCCCTGATCGAGGCGGCCGCGAAGCTGGTCGCGACGCTGAGGGTGTCAGCGCCGGACGCCCGCGAGGTGCTGATCTCCGGGCGCGTCGGCCGGGTGCCGGCGGTCGGCGAGGCCGTCGCAGATCGCCTGGGTGGGGTGATCCCCGTGCGGCCGCTCGGTGGCTTCGCGCCTTCGGTGAAGGAGGCGGCACAGGGCGCGGCGCTGATCGCCGACGGCCTCGCCGGCGGGGCACACCGGGGCGTGGTCGAGGCGATGCGCCTCCGCGAGTGCCGCGGCTCGGTGCTGGACCATCTCCACGTGGCGGGGGGGGAGGACCTCCGGCGCCAGTTCGGACTCGGATGCGGGTCCTGATCGCGGGGCTCACGACGCGTGCCCTCGCCGAGTCGGCGGCGCGCGCCGGCGCGACGATCGTCACCGTCGACTACTTCGGTGACCTCGATCAGGCTCGGCTGTGCGAGACGCACTCGCTTCGAGAACGCGGGCTCGGATACTCGGCGGCGGCCATCGTGGAGGTGGCCCGGGAGCTCTCCTACGACGCCGTCGTGTACTGCGGCGGCCTGGAGAACCATCCGGGCGTGGTCGCGGAGCTGGCCCGCGACCGGACGCTGCTCGGTAATCTACCGGACACGCTACGCCGCGTCCGCGAGCCCCGCGATCTCCTCCGCTACCTGGCGGGCCGCGGCTTCGCGGTGCCCGATACCCGCGGCGCGGGCGATCCCCTGCCGGTCGCCGGCGAGTGGCTGCTCAAGCCGATGCGCGGAGGCGGCGGACAGGGCGTGCGCCCGTGGGCCGGGCAGCCGCCCTCGGGAAGCCAGATCGTCCAGGAGCGGGTCGACGGCGTGAGCGGCTCCGCCGCGTTCGTGGCCGACGGCCGCCGGAGCGTGGTCCTCGGCTGGACCGAGCAGCTCAGCGCGCCGGGAAGCTTCCGCTACGCCGGCAACATCATGCCGCTCGCGGGCAGCGCGGCGGCGCGCGAGGAGGTCAACGCGATCGCGGACGCGCTGACGCAGGAGTACGGGCTCCGCGGGCTGAACGGCTTCGACTTCGTCCTGCGCGCGGATCGTCCCGTCGTGCTCGAGGTGAACCCGCGCTACTCCGCGTCCATGGAGCTCCTCGAGCGCGCGTCGGGCACGTCGGTGTTCGGGCTCCACCTCGCGGCCTGCCGGGGCGAGCTGCCGGCCCGGCGCCCCGAGCTCTCCGGCGTCTGGGGCAAGCTGATCGTGTACGCATCGCGGACCGTCGCGACCCCCGACACGACGGCGTGGCTCGATCAGGGCATCCGGGACGTCCCCCACCCTGGCGAGATCATCCGCGCCGGGCACCCCATCTGCACGGTGCTCGCCTCCGGGCCGACGCGGGCCGCGTGCGAGGCGGGGCTGCGGGCGGCGGCAGCCGGGATCGAGACCGCCTGTGCTCCGGTGGACCAGCCCGTCGCGACCGACGGCCCGGAGGACGACGCGTAGCAGCCGCGCCCGAGGGCCGCGCGCCCTCGATCAGCGCCGCGCGCGCGAGAGCTTCCAGTCGACGACGACGTGCCGCTGGACGCCAAGCCCGTCGATGCCCATCTCGACCACGTCACCCGGCTGGAGATAGCGCGGCGGCTTGGTGCCGTGGCCCACCCCGGCCGGCGTTCCCGTGGAGATGAGATCGCCGGGCTGGAGCGACATGAAGCGGCTCACGTAGGCCACCAGCTCGCGCACCGGGAACACCATGTGGCGGGTGTGGCCGTCCTGGCGGCGCTCGCCGTTGACCGTCGTCCAGAGGCGGAGCGCCTGGGGATCGGGAATCGCGTCGGCGGTCACGAGCCAGGGGCCGACCGGCCCGAAGGTGTCGGCGCTCTTCCCCTTCGTCGTGGTGCCGCCGTGCTCCATCTGGAAGGCGCGCTCCGACACGTCGTTCACGATGCAGTAGCCGGCCACGTGGGCGAGCGCGCGGGCCTCGTCGACGTAGCGCGCCTCCCGGCCGATCACCGCCGTGAGCTCCACCTCGTAGTCGAGCTTCGCCGCGTCCCGCGGCCGAACGATCGGATCGCTCGGACCGGAGAGCGCGCTCGGCGCCTTGATGAAGACGGTGGGCTCCGTGGGCAGCGGGAGCCCGACCTCCTCGGCGTGGTCCGTGTAGTTGAGGCCGATGCAGACCATCTTGCCGATGCCGGCCAGCGGACAGCCGAGACGCGGGCGGCCCTTCACCGCCGGCAGGCGCGCGGTCTTGAGACCGCGGAGCCGCGCGAGTCCCGCCGGTGTCAGGAGCGCCGGGGTGATGTCGCGCGTGACGCGGGAAAGATCGCGGAGCGTGCCGTCGTCGTCGACCAGCCCGGGCTTCTCGGCGCCGGGGCGACCGTAGCGGACCAGCCTCATGGACGCCGAGGGTAGCCCGTCGAGCGACGCGAGGCAACCGCGGTCACGTCAGGCGTCGAACCGCGCGGTCAGGGCACGGGACCTCGGCGAGGGACCGCTCCCCTCGACTCGCCGTGAATCGACGCGCCACGAGCCGAGGAGTGACCGCGAGCCGCCGGTCATCCGCGGCGGGCCGCCTCGATCGCCAGCGCGAGCCGCTCCATGCCGCGGCGGGCCGCATCGGGGCGCACCGCCGCGAACCCCAGCACGAGGCCGTTGATCCCGGGCTCCTTCCCGGCGAAGTATGCCGACACCGGAGCCGCTTCCACGCCGCGCTTCGCCGCCTCCAGGGAGACCCGCGCGGCGTCGACGCCGTCGAGATCGGCGAGCGCGTGAAGTCCCGTCGCCACCGGGCGCACGCGGAGCGCGCCGCCGCAGTATCGCGCCGCCGCCGCCCGCAGCGCCTCCAGGCGCTCGCGGTACGCCACGCGCATCCGCCGCACGTGCCGGGCGAAGTGGCCCTCCAGGAGAAAGTCGGCCATGACGGCTTGGTCGATCGTCGGCGGATGCTGGTCGGCTGCCGCGCGCGCGGCGACCAGCCGGTCCCGGAGATCGGTCGGCATGATCACGAAGCCCAGGCGCAGCGCCGGAAAAAGTGTCTTGCTGAAGCTGCCGACGTAGATCACGCGGCCGTCAGCGTCGAGGCCGTGGAGGCACGGGATCGGCCGAGTCCCGTAGCGGAACTCGCTGTCGTAGTCGTCCTCGATCACCCACGCCCGCGCGGCGCGGGCCCACCGGAGCAGCGCGAGCCGCCGCGGCAGGCTCATCGGCACGCCGAGCGGGTACTGGTGTGACGGCGTGACGTAGACCAGGCGGGCGTCGCCGGCTCGCCGCGCGCCCTGCTCGACGTCCAGGCCCTCGCCGTCGACCCGCACCGGAACGATCCGCGCGCCGGCAGCCCGGAGCGCGCTTCGCGCCCCCGGGTAGCCGGGCTCCTCCATCCACGCGCGGTCGCCCGGATCCAGGAGGAGCCGGCAGACGAGCTCGAAGCCCTGCTGGGCGCCGGCCACCACGATCACCTGTTCCGCCGCGCACCGGGTGCCCCGCGCGGTCTGGACGTGAGCGGCGATGGCCTCGCGCAGGGCCCGGAGGCCGGCCGGATCGCCGTAGTCGAGCTGGGCCGCCGTGACGCTGCGAAGCCGCCGGCTCACGAGCCGCGACCAGAGGCTGACCGGGAAGAGATCGACGCCCGGCGTCCCGATCCGAAACGCGCGGGGCGGCCCGTCGAGACGGCGCGCGCCTTCGCGCACCGCGGCCACGGCCGACCCGCGCCGCGACAGCGCCGGATGCCGCGCTCCCGGCGCCGGCCGCTCGCCATCGCGCGGCACGAGGTCGTCGGGCAGCTCCTCGGCCACGGACGTGCCCGAGCCGCGGCGCGCGGTGAGATAGCCCTCGGCCTGGAGCTGCTGCACCGCGAGCAGCGTGGTGGTGCGCGACACGCCGAGGTCACCGGCGAGCGCGCGCGACGACGGCAGGCGCGCCCCGGGGCCGATGATCCCGTCGAGGATCGTCCGCCGGATGCTCCGGTAGATCTGCTGCTGGAGGCCCTCGCGGAGCCGCGAGTCGATCCGCACCAGGAGGCTCGCGGGCCCGCGTGAAGTGGCCATATTCATCAGCGCCGATCCGGCAACTCGATCATACCAGTCAGAGCGGTCCGGAAGTGACCCGGAAGTGGCCGTATCCGATCGCGGCGAACTGGATCTCCGTCGGCGCCCGCGGCCACGGGACACTCGGGGACATGCCGCACACGGCGAAAGGAGGCCCGACGTGGAGCTCTTCATCTTTGCGCGATTCCGAGCCCGGCCCGGCAACGAGGCCGCCGTGGCGGCGGCGATCCTCGACGGCCTCGCGCCGACGCGCGCGGAGCCCGGGTGCATCAGCAGTCACGGCTTCCGGTCGATCCGCGACCCGCAGCTGTTCTTCATCCACTCCCGTTGGAGGGATCAAGCGGCGTTCGAGCTGCACGCGACCCTGCCGCACACGGTGTACTTCATCGAGCGCGTCGAGCCGCTGATCGACCACCCGCTCGACGTGAACCGCACGCAGCAGATCGGATGACGGCCGCCTCGCGCGAGCGCGACACGCGGCGCGCGAGGTAACCCGCTGGACAGAGGAGAACCTCACATGCACGGTGTCGCGGCGCTTCGCGATGGCTCACGCGACTTCGACTTCCTGCCCGGGCGGTGGCGCGTCCGCAACGAGCGCCTGGTGAAACGGCTCCAGGGGTGCACGGAGTGGGAGACGTTCGAGGCGACGTCGGAGGCGTGGCACCTGCCGGGCGGCCTCGGGAACATGGACACCTTCCACACCGATCACTGGCCGGGGTTCGCCGGCATGTCGCTCCGCCTCTACGATCCCCGGACCCGCCAGTGGAGCATCTACTGGGCCAGCAACCAGACCGGGGCGCTCGATCCGCCGGTCGTCGGGTCGATCGCGAACGGGATCGGGGTCTTCGAGGGGCGCGACGTCCTCGATGGCCGGCCCATCCTCGTCCGCTTCACCTGGTCCGGCATCACGACGACCGGGGCGCGCTGGGAGCAGGCCTTCTCGCCCGACGAGGGCCGCACGTGGGAGAGGAACTGGGTGATGGTCATGACGCGCGCGGGCGACACGGTAGGAGGCGGGCGGCGGTGACGGTCCTCGAGCTCCGCAACTATCTCCTCCGGCCCGGCGCGACCGCTGACTTCATCCGCTACTTCGAGACGCACTTCCTCGACTCCCAGCGGGCCGAGGGCATGCATCCGCTGGGACAGTTCGCGGTCGAGGGCGAGCCGGACCGCTTCGTGTGGATTCGCGGCTTCGCGGACATGGGGGCGCGGCTCCGGGGGCTCCAGGACTTCTACGGCGGCGCCTTCTGGCTCGCCCGCCGCGACGAGACCAACGCCATGCTGGTCGACCACGAGAACGTGCACCTCCTCCGGCCGCTCGCGCCGGTCGCGGGGCTCACCGGCGGTGCGACACCGGAGGCCCGGGCGTCCGAGCCGGCGGGCACGCTCGCGTCGCGAACCGGGGTGGTGACCGTGGACCTCTACCGCGCGGCGCCGGCGGATCGCGAGAGTCTGGTCGATCGCTTCGAGCGAACCGTGAGGCCGTCGCTGATGGCCGACGGCCATCGGATCCTGGGGCACTTCGTCGCGGAGCTCGCGCCGAACGACTACCCGCGACTGGCCGTCATCCAGGATCCCGCCCTGCTGGCCGTGGTCTCCGCGTATCGCGATCGCGACGAGTGCGCCAGGCTGCGGCGCGGCTGGAACGCGCGGGGGCCGGCCGGCGAGGGCTTCGGGAGGCTTGTCGCGACCGACGTGGCCACGCTCCACCTCCGCCCCACCCTTCGGTCGCTGATCCGCTACCAGACGAACGGGGCGCCCTAGCGCGTCGTCGCGCGCCGTCACTCGGGGAAGTCAGTCACCCGTCGCCCCGTTCCGTCGGGCAGGACGTGGAGCGAGCCCCCCTCGAGCAGGAAGCCCGATCCGACCACCAGGCGTCGGCCGCCCCCGCGCTCCGCCTCGAGATGGCCCACGGCGAGGACCCGCTCTCCGGCCTCCGCGGCACTCCCGAAGACGCCCTCGTAGGCCACGATCTCCTCGAGCGGGCCCGGCGGCCCTTCGCGCCAGCGCGCGTCCGTGACCCGGTACACGGCCGGGAGGAACATGGCCTCGCTCGCATCGGTGACGCGCGCCTCCACCACCGCGCGCCCGAGAGGCGTGTAGCGCCGGTCGCCGTAGGTCTCGCGGATCTCGCGCTCGGCCCGCGTCGGATGGAGCGACACGTAGCGCCCGCGGAAGAACCGGTAGTGCCAGCGCCGGGCGTCGAGATCGGCCACCACCTCGGCCGTGAGCCCGAAGCGCGCCGCCGTCTCCTCGCGCCACTTCGCCCGGCGGTCGTCGGGCAGCGCGACAAGTCCCTCGCCCGCGAGGTCGTCGATCGCCGCCCGGAGCCGTCGCGCATGGTCCGCGCCATAGATCAGGAGGTCGATGTCGGAGAACGCCGGATTGTGAAGCCCGAGCAGGATGGACCCCGACACACCCAGGGTCTCGAGAGGCAGTCCGCCGGCCCGCGCCAGGAGCGTCGCGAGATCGCGCGTCTCGCGCTCGAGTGAGTCCGCCGGGCTCTTGACGATCTCCGCGAGGCGCTGCTCGGGAACGTAGTGGCGCGTCACCGCGTCCTCGGGCACGTGGGAGAACCGGAGGCCCGTGGCCGGATCGGTCCAGAGATAGCGGGGGTGCTCCGTCTCGAGCCACTCCAGGGTGCGGCGCACGTGGCGGACGTGATAGTAGGGCAGCTCCCGCCGGTAGGCGACGTCGCCCCGCGCCCACTTCCCTGCCTCGGCCGGCGTGTACTTCAGATACGCGACGTAGCGGCCCGGCGGATGGAGGTAGCCCACCACGCAGAAGAGGAGCCCCTCGCGCGTCTCGAGGAAGTCCCGGTCCTTCGGCCGCCGCATGATCCGCGATGCTACCGCCACGGCGGGGCCGCTGTCACGCGCGACACGCGCCGGATGGCGAGGCCCGGTCGTCGCGGCTCGACCGACCCGCCACGGATCCCGCCGCCTCGGCGCGTTTGCGCTACACTCGCCTCCCGTGCGTGTGATGCCGTCCGGCCGCACCCGCGGCTTCGCCTTCGCGCTCGGCGCGACCTTCTTCTGGAGCCTGGCCGGGCTCCTGATCCGCCTCATGACCGAGGCGACGAGCTGGCACATCATCTTCTACCGCTCGCTCGGTGCGACGGCGCTGGTGGGCGGCGTCCTCGCGCTCATTCACCGCGGGCGGGTCGGCGAGGTGATCCGGCTCGCCGGCTGGCCCGCCGTGCTGGCGGGCGTGTGCTCGAGCGCCTCGTCGGTGTTCTTCATCCTGGCGCTCGGTCGCGTCACGGTGGCGAACGCCACCTTCATGGGCGGCATCACGCCGTTCCTCGCGGCGATCGGCGCGCAGGCGTTCCTCGGCGAACGCGTCCCGCGCCGCGCCTGGGGCGCGATGGGCCTGGCGGCGACCGGCGTCACCCTCATGCTGGGCGGCGGGCTCGCCCTCGGCCAGCTCTCCGGGAACCTCCTCGCGCTGGGCTCCGCCGTCTCCTTCGCCGGCCACGCGCTCTTCCTGCGCTTCAACCGGCAGAGCGACATGCTGCCAGCCGTGCTCTACGCGGGAATCTTCGGCATGCTGTTCGGTCTCCTGGCGATCGGGGTTGGCGGCCTCTCCCCGCGCGTCCCGCTCCGGGACTTCGGGCTCGCGACCGCCATGGGGGTGGTGCAGCTCGGCGGTGGCCTGGTCCTCTACACGCGCGCCTCGCGCTACCTCCCCGCCGCGGAGCTCCAGCTGGTCGCGACGGCGGAGCTGGTCATGGCGCCCCTCTGGGTCTGGATGGGTGTGGGCGAGGCGCCGGGAGCCGCGACGCTCGCCGGCGGCAGCCTGGTCCTCCTGGCGATCCTGATGCAGGCCATCGGCGCGCGCGAGGAGCCGCCGGCCGCGTAGGCCGCCGTCGTCGGGCCCGCCCGACCGGAGCACGAGCCCGTCAGCAGTCAGCGCAACGCGAGGTCAGGTCGTCGCGGCGCGGGCGGCGGCCAGCGCGAGGGCCCGCTCGAGGAACGACGGCGCGCCGAGGCGCGCCGACCAGTCGGCGAGCTCCGCCCGCGGCCCGGTCCAGCGGAGGGCGTCCACGTCGACCCCGATGGGCGCGTCCACTCGCAGCGTGGCGAGCCTCCGGAAGAGGAGCGCGCGCTCACGCTCGGCGGCCAGCGTCGTGGCGAGGCGCGCCGCTCCGCGGACGCTGACCTCCCACGCCGCGGCCGACGGCGGGATGGCCTCGAGATGGCCGTAGCGGGCGAGCACGGCCGCCGCCGACCGCGCCCCCCAGCCGGGCAGGCCCGGAAAGCCGTCGGCGCTGTCACCCACGAGCGCGAGCCAGTCGGGAATCGACGCGGGAAGCACGCCGAACTTCTGCCGCACCCCTTCCTCGCTCCGGACCTCCCGTGTGCGTCGATCGAGCTGCACCACGCGCTCGCCGCGCACGCACTGGGCCAGGTCCTTGTCCGGCGTGCACACCATCACCTGCTCGACCCGGGGATCGGCGTCGGCCATTGCCGCCGCCGCGGCCAGCGCGTCGTCGGCCTCGAACTCGACCATGGGCCACACGACCACACCCAGCGCGCGGAGCGCATCCTCCAGCGGCTGGAACTGGGCCGCGAGCGCGGGGTCGATCCCCTCCCCCGTCTTGTACCCGGGCCAGAGTGCGTTCCGGAACGACTCGATCACGTGGTCGGTGGCGACGGCGAGGTGAGTGGCGCCGCCCTCGAGCATGCCGAGCATGGACCCGACGACGCCGTGCACGGCCCGCAGGCTCTCCGGGGTGCCCCGGTTGAAGGCCGCCGCCGGCGAGAGGAAGTAGCGGAACAGCTCGTAGGTTCCGTCCACCAGATGGACGATCACGGCGACGCGGGAGGGCCAGGGGTGCCTAGGATGGATTCTTCATCAACTCGAGGGTACAGGGCCGTGGGATGGTCCCCGTCTGCCCCTTGATCTTCCAGTACTGGGTCCCGGTGAAGCGCGCGAGGCTCCCCTCGATCTTGCCGCGGTACTCGGCGTCGTAGGTGTATGCCTGGGCCATCGCGGTCGCGTGGGTCGAGAGCGTGACTGCGCCATCCGGTCCGACCGGCCCCTGGCCGCGCTCGAAAAGGCCGGTCGGCATCCCTCCCGTGGGATCGAGGATCTCACGCTCGTACGTCGCCTGGCCGCCGGTCACGGTCATGGTGGCCTTGGTCACGAGCGGCCGTTGCCTCGGTAGCGCGCCACACCGGATCACGCCGGCATAGCTCCCGTCCAAGCTCTGGCTCTGAGCACCGGCCGGCGCCCACAGCGCGATGGCACCCACGCACCCGATGAGTGTGGCCCGGCGGACCGACCGCGCGCTCACAGCCGGCTCCCGGGCGACTTCGTGCTCCAGTACGTCGGGGACGCGGGAAACACCGGCTGGCACCGGATCGCCTCGGTCGGCCCGTCGAGCGTGTCGGCCACCGCGCGCCAGACCGCGTAGTGCGGCGTGCCCCGGTGCGCCTCCAGCGCGGCGGTCCCCGTGTAGACCTCGTAGAAGTAGTACACGTTCGGATCCTCCCCGTCCTGGAGCACGTTGAACCGGAGGCAGCCGGGCTCGTCCCGCTCGGATCCGAGCGCGTCCACCTCGATCGCGTCCAGGAAACGCTGTCGCAGCGCCGGCTTGATCCGCACCTTCACCCAGATGGCGAGCATGCATCCCCCTTGCGGTCTGAGGCCTCACGGCCGTCGCTCCCCGCGGCGGCCGTCATCGTTCCGTGAGCGCCCCGAGAATAGCCCACCCCAGTGCCCCGTGCGCGGCGATGCGCCGGTCACCCACGCGGATCCCCTCCCCTCCTCGGGTTGCTCGCGGGCCCGGCCCGTCGGGACGCCACCCCACGCGGAACCCGCCGGCCCACGGCGCGCGTCAGAAGACTATAATGGGCGCAGACAGACGGGCAGCGGACGGCGCCTAGCCCGACGGTGCCGATCCAGCATGCCGACGTGAAGCTGGCTGCGATGCATGGCGGCCGGCGGGCGTCCCCGAACACTTCCAGACTAAAGGAGGCTCGTAATGTCGTTGCGGATCAACAGCGAAGCTCCCAACTTCAGCACGGACACCACCCAGGGCCACATCAACTTCCACGACTGGATCGGCTCGGGCTGGGCCATCCTCTTCTCGCACCCGAAGGACTTCACGCCGGTGTGCACGACCGAGCTCGGCTACATGGCCGGACTGAAGCCCGAGTTCGACAAGCGGGGCTGCAAGATCATCGGCCTCAGCGTCGACCCGGTCACCGACCACCAGCGCTGGTCCCAGGACATCCAGGACACGTCGGGCCACGCGGTGACGTACCCGATGATCGGCGACCCGGAGCTGAAGATCGCGAAACTCTACGACATGCTCCCGGAGACCGCGGGCAGCACGTCCCAGGGCCGCACCCCCGCCGACAACGCAACGGTGCGATCGGTGTTCGTCATCGGGCCGGACAAGAAGATCAAGGCGATGCTGACCTATCCGATGAGCACCGGGCGGAACTTCGACGAGGTGCTGCGCCTCCTCGACTCCTGCCAGCTCACCGCGAAGCACAAGGTCGCCACTCCCGTGAACTGGAAGCAGGGGCAGGACGTGATCATCGTGCCGGCGGTATCCGATGCGGACGCGAAGGGGATGTTCCCTGCCGGCTGGAAGTCGCCCAAGCCGTACATCCGCATCACGCCGCAGCCCAAGTAGAGTCATCCGACGCTGGAGCCGCGCCCGGGCCGCCACCGACCGTGGTGGAGCCCCGGGCGCGCGCCCCGGCTCTGCCAGAGGAGGTCGTGGTGAGCCCGGACCATCGTGAGATCCTCCACCGCATCCGCGCGGTTCCCGCGGCGCTCCGCGAGGCCCTGGCCCGGGTACCCCGCGGCGCCCACGATCGCCCGCCGCGCCCCGGGGAGTGGTCGGTCCGGGAGACGCTCATCCACACGCGGAACACCGTGATGATGGCCTACGGGCTCCGGATCCGGCGGCTGCTCTACGAGGCGGACCCGCTATTCGCCGACTACGACGAGGCCGTCTTCCGACGGGAGGACCTCGGGCGGGGCGAGTCCGTCGAGGACCTCGCGGGGATGATCGGGCGCGAGCACGAGCAGATCGCGGCGTTGCTCGACGGGTTGCCCGACGACCGGTGGGCGAACCAGGGACGACACCCGGAGTACGGAGCGATGTCCATCGAGCTGCTCGCCCGGCGCGCAGCCGAGCACGCATTCGAGCACATCGAGCAGATCAGCGAGATCGCGCGCGCGTTGTAGCGCGCGCACCGCGGCCGCGACCGCCGCCCGCCAGGCACCCGCGCCGGCGGCCGGGAACGGGCCACCGCGGCCGGCCTCGCCCTAGCGTGGCGGCGCGTCGACCAGCGTGAACTCGGTGAGCGCAAAGCCCGCCGGGTCGTCGGGCGAGCCGACCCGCAGCTCCACCGGGTCCGGGCCGGAGGCCTCGAGCGCCGTGCCGCGCGGCGCGCCCTTGACGCCGACGAACGCGTGCGACTCGCGGAACCGGCCCCGCATGTCCGTCTGGACACCCAGCGTGCCGAGCGCGGCCACCGCGTCGCCGCCGAGCTCCGTGGAGGCCTCGTCACTCACCGCGCCCATCACGATGGTCCCCGGCGGCAGCCGATCCACCCAGGCGGCCAGCTGCGCCGAGGCGTCGGCCTCGCCGAAGGTGTCGAAGGAGCCCGGCTCCGGCGCGCCGGCGAGACTCAGGGCGACGAGGTTGTATCCGCGCGACCGGCGGGGCGGCCCCACGTCGCGGCCGTTCAGCTGGAGGATGCTGCGCCCCTGGCCGTGGATCTGTCCCATGCTCGAGACATAGAGATCGCCGGGGGCCGTCGCGCCGGTCCGGCCGATGCGATAGAGGTCCGGATCCCGCCACCCAGGGGGCGCCGTGTAGACGTAGTCGAGGCTGATCACGTTGGGCGCCGCCCGCCGCACCATCGAGTCCAGCGGGATCTCGGCGGTGACGCGCCCCGAAAGCGGCAGACGCCGCAGGAGGAGCCCGTCCAGGCGCACCTCGACCGCCTGCTCGAGGGCCGCGTCCTCCGTCAGCGGCGCCA
>CAYXBJ010000138.1:0-35749 GCA_964463175.1 uncultured bacterium | reverse complement strand
CCCGCACCGCGATGCCCTTGTTCTTCGTGTGCAGCACCTTCGTGATCGCCGCCGTCAGCGTCGTCTTCCCGTGATCGATGTGCCCAATCGTCCCCACGTTCACGTGCGGCTTCGTCCGCTCGTACTTCGCCTTGGCCATCTCTCTCTATCCTCCCCGAGCGGCGCGCCGGCGCCTGGCAAGAGGGCTGGAGCCCATGACCGGACTTGAACCGGTGACCCCGTCCTTACCAAGGACGTGCTCTACCGACTGAGCTACATGGGCATCGACCATGTCCCCAGTCCAAGCGGGCTCGGCTCCCAGCCGTCCCGGCGCCGGACTGACCCCAACCCGACCAATGGAGCGGGAAACGGGATTCGAACCCGCGACCCCCAGCTTGGAAGGCTGGCGCTCTACCACTGAGCTATTCCCGCATCGCGATGTCGCGGGCCGACCCGGCCGCTGCGCGACTCCGCGTTCGTTCCGTGCATCGCGTTCATCCCACCGCACGTCGGCTCCACGATGGTGGCGAGGGGAGGATTTGAACCCCCGAAGGCGTTCGCCAGCAGATTTACAGTCTGCCCCCTTTGGCCAACTTGGGTACCTCGCCATGCGAACCGTGGACTCCAGTGGAATTCACTCCGCCGGCAGGCGGCCGGCGCTGGGTTGCGAAAGTTACCCGGGCTCCCCCGGGCTCGTCACGATGGAGCTGGCGAAGGGAATTGAACCCCCGGCCTGCTGCTTACAAGGCAGCCGCTCTACCCCTGAGCTACGCCAGCAAGCGACAAAACTTCATCCTATGTATCAAGCCCATACGTGTCAACCCAATTCTTGCCGGCTCGTCCTCGGCGCACGATTACCGGCACCCGCCGCCGGCCGACTCGCCCCGCCGCGCTGCCGCCGGATCTCGTACAGCAGCGCGGCCCCGGCCGCCGCCACGTTGAGGGACCCGACCCGCCCCGCCAGGGGGATCCGCACGAGCAAGTCACACGTCCGGCCCACCAGGGGCCTCAGCCCCCGGCCCTCGCTTCCCAAGACCAGGACGAGCGGGCCCCGGAGATCCGCGGTCCACGGCACCTGGGGGGGCGGACCCTCCCCCGGCTCCGCCACCGCTCCGACGATCCAGCAGCCCTCCTGCTTCAGTCGCTCCAGCGCCTGGACCAGATTGCCAACCCGGGCCACCGGCAGATACTCGAGAGCGCCAGCCGCCGACCGGAGCACCTGGGGCGTGAGCCCCGCCGCCTGGTGGCGTGGGACGAGCGCCCCATGCACGCCGAGCGCTTCGGCAGTCCGGAGGAGATTCCCCACGTTTCCAGGATCTTGAACCTGGTCCAGTGCGAGAAACAGCCCCGGCTCGCCCCGGGTCGACGGGATCGCCAGGAGGTCCTCCAGCTCCGCATACTCCCGGGGTGCCACCCGGGCCACCACTCCCTGGTGGTGACTCGTCCCGGCAAGACTGGTCAGCGCCGTCCGAGGCACCCGGCCGCAGCGCACTCCGGCCTGGCGAGCCAGCGCCAGGATGTCCGCGTGACGCTCCCGGGCGTCCACGTCGACCAGCACCTCCTCGATCGGACGTGCCCGACTCCGGAGGGCCTCCAGGACGGGGTGGCGCCCCGCCAGGATCAGGGTGCGGTCCCGGCCTTCAGCTTCCACTTGGGTCCCGCCGGCGTGTCCTCGACCAGAACGCCCAGGGCGTCGAGCTCAGCCCGCAGCGCATCGGCCCGCGCCCAGTCCCGTTGCTTCCGCGCGGCGCTCCGCGCCTCGACGAGCGCGTCGATCCGGGCCTGGTGCTCCGGCTCGAACGCCTGCGCCCGCTGGACGTGGTGCCCGTGCATCGACAGGCCGAGCACCTGGCCCAGGTCGCTCAGCACGCTGACCCCCGTCACGAAGTCCTGCCCGGTCCGCTCCCCGCGCCTGATCCGCTCGCCTTCTTCCGTCAGCATCGCGCGCAGCTGGTTCAAGGCCCCGATGGCCTGCGGCGTGTTGAGGTCGTCGTCCATCGCGGCCACGAATCGCTCCCGGAGCGCGCCCACCTGCGCGAGGAACGTCCCGTTGGCCGGCCGTTCCGGTTCGGTCGGGACGACCGCCCCGGCCTGATCCACCAGCTCGGCGAAGGCGTTGAGCGGCCGCCGCATCCCCGCGACGCCCTCCTCGGAGAACTCGACCGGATTCCGGTAGTGCGTCTGCAGCAGATAGAGCCGGAGCGCTTCGGGATCGTGGCGCTGGAGGAGCGCCTCGATCGTGAGCGTGTTCCCGAGGGACTTCGACATCTTCTCGGACCCCAGGTTCACGAAGCCGTTGTGGATCCACATCCGGGCGAACAGCTTCCCGGTGGCGGCCTCGGACTGGGCGATCTCGCACGAGTGATGCGGGAAGATCAGGTCCTCGCCGCCGCCGTGCAGATCGAGCGTCTCGCCGAGGTACTTCATCGCCATGGCGGAGCACTCGATGTGCCAGCCCGGACGGCCGGGGCCCCAGGGGCTCGGCCACGACGGCTCGCCGGGCTTGGCGCCCTTCCAGAGCGCGAAGTCCCGGGGGTCCCGCTTCCGCTCGTTCACGTCGACCCGGGCGCCCGCGAGGAGCTCGTCGAGGTTCTTGCCCGACAGGCGGCCGTAGTCGGGGAATCGCATCACCTCGAAGTACACGTCGCCGCCCACCACGTAAGCCACACCCGCCGCCACGAGCCGCTCGATCAGGGCCACCATCTCGGGGATGTGCCCGGTCGCCCGTGGCGCGATCGTCGGCGGCATGACCCCGAGCTTCGACATGTCCGCTTCGTAGGCCTCGATGTACCGTCCGGTGAGCTCCCCGATCGACGCCTTCAGCTGGTTCGCGCGGGCGATGATCTTGTCGTCCACGTCGGTGTAGTTCTTGACGAACGTGACCCGGTAACCGCGGAAGCGGAGGTAGCGGGCCACCACGTCGAACACGAGGGCGCTGCGCGCGTGGCCGATGTGGGAGACGTCGTACGGCGTGATCCCGCAGACGTAGAGCCCCGCCTGCCCCGGAACGAGCGGGACGAACGGCTCCTTCTGTCGGGTCAGCGTGTTGTAGATCCGGAGGCTCACAGGTCCCCCCAGGCTCAGGGTCGGGTGCCCTCTAAGACGGGCGCCGGGCGGTGAGGGATTCGGACCACGCGCTCCGGGTCCGGCGCCTCATCCGGCGACTTCCACCAGCGCGACCGCCATGGCGGCGATGCCCTCGTGGCGGCCCAGGGCGCCGAGCTGCTCCGCCCGCTTGGCCTTGACGCTGACCCGGTCGACTGCCAGGCCCAGCGTCTCCGCCAGGTTCTCCCGCATGGCGACCAACCGATCCGCGAGCCGGGGCCCTTCCGCCACGATGGTCGCGTCGACGTTGACGATGCGCCCGCCGTAGGCCCGCACCCGGTCGGCCACGACCGCGAGCAGGCGGAGGCTCGAGATGCCCCGGTACTGGGGATCCGTATCGGGAAAGTGCTGGCCTAGGTCTCCCAGGGCGAGCGCGCCGAGGAGGGCGTCCGCCACCGCATGCGTCAGGGCGTCCGCATCGGAGTGGCCGCCGAGCCCCCGCTCGGACGGGATTTCGACCCCCCCGAGGACGAGCGGGCGCCCGGCGACAAGCGGGTGGACGTCGAACCCGAGACCGACACGCGTCATCGGGGTCGCCCGCGCCGGCGCCCGGCGCTCCGCTTCCGGCGTTCGGGCGCCGCGAGGAGGCGCCGGGCGAGCGGCAGGTCCTCGGGGCGCGTGATCTTCAGGTTGCCGGGCAGCCCCGGCACCAGGCGGACCGCGGTCCCGAGCCGTTCCACGAGCGCCGCGTCGTCCGTCCCCAGGACTCCCTCCGCCACCGCGCGGTGGTGCGCTTCCCGGAGAAGCGCCGCCTGGAAGCCCTGCGGCGTCTGGATCGCCCAGAGGCCGTCCCGTGGGACGGTTTCCGTCACCCAGCCCTCGGCGCCCCGCTTCAGCGTCTCCGCGATCGGCAGCGCGGCGATGGCCGCGCCGTGGGTCTGCGCGGCCTCGACGACCCGGCGCACGAGCTCGGGCGTGATGCAGGGGCGAACGCCGTCGTGGACCAGGATCCAGCGCGCGGTCCGGGGCACCGCCGCGAGCCCGTGCGCCACCGATTCCTGACGCTCAGCTCCGCCCGCGACCACGGCGCGCACCTTCCGGCATGGGCGGAGCCGCCGGCGCCACGCCGTCACGTCCTCCGCGGGAACCGCCACCACCACACCCTCGATCTCCGGCGTCGCTTCCAAGACGTCCAGGGTCCAGCGGAGGACGGGGCGGGCGCCGACCCGGATGTCTTGCTTCTTCCGGCCCATGCGGACCCCGTGTCCGCCCGCCGGGACCACCACCCAGACGTCCGGTCCGGCCGCGCCGGGCCGGGTCACCGGCGGCCCGCGGCCTCTTCCTCCGCCAGGCGGGTGAAGATCATGCGCCCGGCGGCGGTCTGGAGCACGGTGTTGACCATGACGTTCACCGTCTGGCCGATGTGACGGCGTCCCTGCTCGACGACCACCATGGTCCCGTCGTCGAGGTACGCCACGCCCTGTCCCGCCTCCTTGCCCTCGCGGAGGACGTGGACGTGGAGCATCTCGCCAGGCAGGACCACGGGCCGCAGGGCCCCGGCGAGCTCGTTGACGTTCAGGACCCGCACCCCGTGGAGCTCGGCGACCTTGTTCAGGTTGTAGTCGTTCGTGACGATGACGCCGCCCACCGCGCGCGCGGTCTCGATCAGGCGCTGGTCGACCTCGCGGATCTGGGGGAAGTCGAGGTCGTGGAGCTCGGTGCGGATGTCCGGCAGCCGCTGGAGGCGCTGGAGCACGTCGAGCCCGCGACGGCCCCGATTCCGCTTGAGCGGGTCGGACGAGTCCGCGATCTGCTGGAGCTCTCGGAGGACGTACTGCGGCACGAGGAGCGTGCCCTCGAGGAACCCGGCCTCGCAGACGTCGACGATCCGGCCGTCGATGATGACGCTCGTATCGAGCACCTTGTAGCGCGCGTCGCCGGCGGTGGCACCGGGGAACATGATGCGGGTGATGCCGCCGAGCTCCCCCTCGCGCCGGAGCACGAAGACGACCCCCATGTAGGCCAGCAGCAGCGACAGGAAGCCCCGGCCGCCCGCGGTCCCGGCGCCCGGCAGGAAGATGATCAGGGCCGATGCCACGAGCTGGGCGAGGAGCACGCCGCCGACGGCGCCGACGGCGGAGAGGAACAGCCGCGACATCGGAAGCCGCCGCGCCGCCTGCTCGAGCGCGACCACCGCCACCCCGGCGATGACCCCGCCGAGGACCCCGAGGGGCGCCCAGACGATCCAGCGCCCGGGCGGCTCGAAGGACTCGACGAGCAGGTAGCCCCCGTAGCCGACCAGCGACACGAAAATCACCCGCGCGATGGTGATAGCGGTGCTGGCGCTGCCGCGGGGCGGCTGGCCTGTCGCGGCCGCGGGCCCCGTCTCCGCCGTCCGCCCCGCGTCCCGCTCAGGCGAGCTCATCGCGCCGCGTCGACCCGTTTCCAGACGTACGGTCCGCCCCATTCCCGCGGTGGGACCTTTCGCGAGTCCACCCGCGTGTACCACCAGGACCCCTGCCCGGTCGTGCGATCGGCGGAGAAGACCACCTCGAAGCCGCCCTCACGATCGTTCCCGGGCTGCCGCCAGGTGCCCTGCCAGGTCCGCCCGTCGAGCCGCGTCGTCTGGATCTCGCCACCCTGCCACGTGTAGGTGCCGTTGCCGTCCGCATCGAGGGTCGCCTCGTAGCTCCGGTCCTTCTCTTGAACCCGCCAGCGCCCGCCGAGGTTCGGGGCCCCGGGCACGGCGGGCGCGGGCCCGGGATCTGCGCTCGCCTCGAGCAGGCCCTCGCCGGTGCGCGTGGACTCGTGCCAGGCCACGAGGATCCACTGGCCGCTGCGCCGCTCGAGCACCCCGGTCTCCCGGAGGGGCAGGAGCGTGCGCACCTCGTTCTGGCCGGTCCCGATATAGCGAACGTAATCCAGCTCCATCGAGAAGTAGGCGAAGTCTTCTCGGGTCCAGACCCGGAGCTCGTGGATCGGCAGCTCGAGACGCGAGACGGTCTGGAACTCTTCGGCCAGGGCCCGCTCGACGGCAGCCCAGCCCACGAACTTGCTCCCGCCAATGGAGTAGTTGACCGCGTCGGCGTCCTTGGCCATGTAGCGGGCCATGCCGGGGAGATCCCGGTCCGCGTTCGCGCGCACGATGGCGCGGATCACCTGCTCGGGCCCGAGCGACTGGCCGAGACCGGCCGCGGGCACGGCCAGCACGAGCGCCAGCCATAGCCAGGCCGCCAGTCGCCCCCGATGGGGCGTCCCGCGGGCCCGACCGCTCCGTCCCCCAATCACTGTCGCGTTCTCCTCCGCGTCCCGCACGCGCCGCCTCGTCGTCCCCTCATCCCACGAGGAGGCCGAGGGCCTCCTCCAGCGTCGTCACCCCGGTCACGGTCAGGGGGTACCGGGCGCCGGCCACCAGGCTCGATCGCGGCACGACCGCGTGGGTGAACCCGAGCGCGGCCGCTTCCCGGAGCCGGGTCTCGAGGCCCCCGATCGCGCGCACCTCCCCGGTGAGCCCGACCTCCCCCAGCACGACCACGTCGGGCGCCAGCGGGCGCTCCCCGTAGCTCGAGGCCGACGCCACCGCGATGGCCAGGTCGGCCGCCGGCTCCTGACAGCGCGCCCCGCCGGCCACGTTCACGAACACGTCCTGGCTCTGGAGCGGGATGCCCGCCCGCTTCTCCAGGATCGCCAGCAGCAGACACACTCGATTGTAATCCGCCCCGAGCACGGTCCGTCGCGGGGTCCCGAAGTGGGCCGGCGCGACGAGCGCCTGGAGCTCGAGGAGGAGCGGCCGGGTGCCCTCGAGCGCGGCCATGATCACGGAGCCTGCGGCCCCGCGGGGGCGCTCCGCCAGGAACATCGCCGACGGGTTGGTGACCTCCCGGAGCCCGCCGTCGGTCATCTCGAAGACGCCGATCTCGTTGGTCGAGCCGAACCGGTTCTTGACCGCGCGGAGGACGCGGTACGTCGCGTGCCGCTCGCCCTCGAAGTAGAGGACGGTGTCGACCAGGTGCTCGAGGACGCGCGGCCCGGCGAGGGCACCCTCCTTCGTGACGTGTCCCACGAGGAAGATCGCGATGCCCTGACTCTTCGCGAGCCCCATCAGGCGGCCGCCGCACTCGCGCACCTGGCTCACGCTCCCCGGCGCCGACTCGAGATCGCCCAGGTACACCGTCTGGATCGAGTCGACGACCAGGATGCGCGGCCGGGACTCCGCCGCGTGCGTCTCGATCGTCTCGAGCTGGGTCTCCGCGAGGATGAAGAGGCCCGGCGCGGCGAGCCCGAGGCGATCCGCGCGGAGCTTCACCTGGGCCGCGGACTCCTCACCCGACACGTAGAGCACCGGGCCGGCCGCCGTCGCCAGCGCCGCCGACGCTTGGAGCAGCAGCGTCGACTTCCCGATGCCGGGATCCCCGCCGATGAGCACGAGGGAGCCGGGGACGACGCCGCCCCCGAGCACCCGGTCGAGCTCCGCCACGCCGGAGTGCACGCGCGCCGCGCCTTCGGCGGACACCGCGGCCAGCGGCACGGGGGTCGTCGCGGTGGCGGTCCCGCGACTCGGCGCCCCCCGGCGCCCGCCGGTCGCCGCGCGCGGCCCGGCCGCGCTCCGCTCCTCGACGATCGTGTTGAACTCCCCGCAGTCCGGGCAGCGCCCGTACCACTTCCCCGCCTGGAAGCCGCACGCCTGGCAGCGGTAGACCGACGCGGGTCTCATGGGCGCGGGCTCCCGGCGCCGCCCGGCGGCGACGCGCCAGCCCCGGGCGTTCCCCGGCCGATCGCGGCGCGGATGAGCGCCCGGAGGAGCACGCTTCGCTGCGCGCCCTCCAGGAACGCGGCCAGGTTCTCGTAGACCGTCGGGTCCTGGATCAAGCCGCCGAGCGTGCCTTCGCCGGCCTCGATCCGTCCGGTGATGGCGCGGAGGTCGGCCATCGCCTGGCGCAAGTCCGCCAGCGTCTCGCCGAGATTGCCGTCCTTGCCGAGCCCCTCGGCAGCCTGGCCGAGCCGGGCGAGCGCCTGGGTCAGCTGCTTGACGGTGTCCTCGCCGCCGGGCTGCGTGAGCCCGCCCAGCACGCCCTCGCCCCGTGCGATCCGGCCGGTGACCTCGCGGAAGCTCCGGGCCGTCTCTCGCAGATCCCCCGCGAGCGTCGGATCTGCGAGCAGCGCGTGAAGGACGCTGTCCTCGGTGCGCGCGCGGTCGACCGCCTGCGCCAGCCCTTCGGCCGCGGTCGCGACGTGGCGGACGGCGCGCGCGGTGTCCGGATCGCGGAGGAGCATGCCGAGCGCGCCCTCGCCCCGCTCGACGCCGGCGAGCAGCGTCCCCGCCCGGCTGAGGATGTTCTCCAGATCCTTCAGCGTCCGGCCCTCGTCGTACACGAGGGCGTGGAGCGTCCCGTGGCCCTCTTCCACCTCGCGCAAGATGCGGTTGACCCGCTCCGCGGCGCCGCGCGCCTCGGCGAGCGTCCGCTCCGCCTCGCCGGCCAGGCCGGCCGTCCGTGGATCGGCCAACACGCGATCGATCCGGCGCACGGTCTCGCCGACCTGGCGCAGCGTTTCGCCGGCGTCGGCCAGTGCCGTGCCGAGCTTTGGATCGTAGACCAGTCGGTGGAGCACGCCCTGGCCGTGCTCGATCTCGGTCGCGAGGCTCCGGAGGGCGTGCGCCGTCTCGGCGAGGTCCGAGCCGGCGGGGCTCGCGGCGATCCGCGCGAGCGTCGTGCGGAGGTCGGTGGAGAGGGCGACGAGGCTCTGCAGGAGCTCGGCCCCCTGCTGGGTGAGGCGCGCGGTGTCGAACGGCTCCTCGGCCCGGACCTCGGCGCCGTCCGGCAGGATCGCCGCACTCGGGCCCCCGAGCGTGATGTCGATGATCTTGTCTCCGAGCAGACCGAGCGTCTCGATCCGGGCGAGGGAGTCGGCGCGGATGCGGTCCTGGACCCGTCGGGCGATCCAGAGCTCGACGCGCACCTTGGCGTTGCCGGCCTCGGGCAGCTGGATGCCGCCGACGCGGCCGACCGGGACGCCGGCCAGCCGCACGGTCGCGCCCTGGATCAGGCCGCCGATCTGCCCGAAGCTCGCGACGAGCCGGTACTGCCGCTCGAAGAGCCCGGCACTCCGGCCGAGCATGTAGACCAGTCCCGCGAAGACCAACAGGCCGGCGAGCACGAAGGCGCCCACGCGGAGCTGGAGCGCGGCGCTCGCGCCGGGCCGGCTCGTGTCCATGCTCAGCGCGCCTTGCCCGCGAGGAAGGCCTGAACCTCCGGCTGCGCGGAGTGGAGGATCGCCTCGACGGGGCCGATCTGGGCGATGCGTCCGCCGATCAGGACGGCGATCCGGTCCGACACGGCCCGGGCGAACTCGAGGTCGTGGGTCACGACCATCGCGGTCTCGGACGCCCCTTCGGCGCGAAGGCTCTCCACCAGCTCGGTGATGAGCCGGGCATTGGTCGGGTCGAGGCCGGCGGTGGGCTCGTCGTAGAGGACCAGCTTCGGGGACAGCACGAGCGCGCGGGCGATCCCGACTCGCTTCCGCATCCCGCCGGACAGCTCCGCCGGCAGCTTCTGGTCGACGTCGTCGCCGAGCCCCACGCGGGCCAGCAGCCGGTGCACGCGCTCGGCGACCTCCGCCTCCGCCAGGGTCGCGTGCTCGCGGAGCGGGTAGGCCACGTTCTCGTAGACCGTCAGCGAGTCGAAGAGCGCCGCGCCCTGGAACACGAAGCCCATCCGACTCCGGATCGGCAGGAGCGTCTCTTCGCGGAGCCACGTGATGTCGACGCCGAGGGTCTGGATCCGCCCGCGGTCGGGCTTGATGAGGCCGGCGACGAGGCGGAGGAGGACGGTCTTCCCCGAGCCGCTCCCGCCCATCACGGTGACGGTGCTGCTCCGGGGGACCTCGAGATCGAGCCCCTTCAGCACGGAGACGCCGGCGAAGCTCTTGTCCACGCCCTCGAGCACCACCGGGGCCGCGGACCCCGACGACCCCGGACCCGCGTCCCGGGCCGGCTCGGTGCGCTCGAGCGGTCTCGTCGGGCTCACAGCAGCAGGAAGAGCTTGGTGAGGAAGAAGTCGGCGATGATGACCGCGACCGAGACCTGGACGACGGTCGCGGTGGTCGCGCGGCCGAGGCCCTCGGTCCCCCCGGTCATGGCCATCCCGTTGTGGGCGCCGATCAGGGTGACGATGACGCCGAAGAAGAAGCTCTTCCCGACGCCCGTCACCAGGTCGCGGATGACGACCCAGTAGAAGATCGTGTTCCAGTAGAGGTAGACATCGATGCGCCGCTCGTAGACCGCGATCAGCATGCCGCCCACCAGCGCGATGAAATCGGCGAGCGCGGTCAGCAGCGGGAAGACGAAGAGCGCGGCCAGCACGCGGGGCACGATCAGGCGCTTGATGTAGTTCACGCCGATCGCGCGGAGCGCGTCGATCTGCTCGGTGACCTTCATGGAGCCGAGCTCCGCGGTGATGCCCGACGCGACCTTGCCCCCGACCAGGATCGCCGTGAGGACGGGCCCGAGCTCCCGCAGGACGGACAAGCCGACGAGCGGCCCCACGTAGAGGTCCGCGCCGAAGCGCGAGAGGTAGACGGCGGACTGGAGCGCGAAGACCATGCCGGTGAACAGGGCCGCGGTGCCCGCGACCACCAGCGAATAGACGCCCATGCCGTCGAACTCCGCGACGACGAGCGGGAGATAGCGGCGCGGGAGCCACGCATTCCGGATCACTTCCCACGTCAGGAGCCCGAGCCCGCCCCAGTAGGCGGCGATGTGCCGGGCCCGGGGTCCGATGAGCCCGGCCTCGGCGCTCATCGCGGCGCCCCCTCGAGGGCGAATCCCCCCACGAAGCGCTCGAAGTCCGGCGCGATCGCCGCCAGGCCGTCGGGCGTCGCCACCCCGACGAGGTCGTAAACGCAGCCCGCGCCCTCTAGCGTCAGCGCGCGCACGGCCACCGGCACTCCATCCAGCGTCGCCCGGAATCGCTGCGCGGTGCCGGGCAGGCCGGCGAGCGAGGCGGGCGCCTCGACGAGATCCCGGACGTCTCGCAGCCCGAACCGGAGGTGGCGGACCAGGATCGGCAGCGAGCGGGCCGGGGGCTTCCCCTCGCAGGTGGCGTGGGCCATCAGTCCCGCCGGGGGATCCGCGCGCCGGAGCGCCAGATCCGCCTCGCTGTCGATCCGCATCCAGCCTTCCGGAGCGCCCACGCGATACCCCTTCCGTGCGATGACGTAGCTTCCCTCCTGCCGCTGCACACTGGCACACCCGGTCAGGCCGGCGAGGAGCAGGGCCACCGCCGGCAGTCTCCGGAGCCAGGCGCTCCGGTGCCCTGGGATCGCTCAGTCCTCCGGCGCCGACGCGGTCGCGCGCGCCGGCACTCCCGCCGCGGGCCGGTGCCGGCGGGCCAGCTCTGCGAACACGTGGCGCGCCGACAGCCCTCGGGCGCCCAGCAGGACGAGCGTGTGGAACCAGAGGTCCGCCACCTCGGCGACGAGACGCTCCGATCCCTCCGCGAGCGCGGCGACCACCACCTCGGCGGCTTCCTCGCCGACCTTTTGCGCGATCCGGGCGTCCCCGCCCGCCAGGAGCCCCGCGACGTAGGAGCCCTCCGCCGGCGCGGCGCGCCGGGACTGGATGACGCGCTCGATCGCGTCGAGGATTCCCGGCCCGGCGCTGGACGCCGCGGGCGCGCTCGCCGGATCCGCGTCGGGCGCGCCCAGGCGGGAGAAGAAGCACGTCCGGCTCCCCGTGTGGCACGCGACCCCGTCCGGATGCGCGAGCACGAGTAGCGTGTCGCCGTCGCAGTCCGCGTACACCGCCTCGACGTGCTGGCGATGGCCCGACGTCTCCCCCTTCTGCCAGAGCGCCTGCCTCGACCGGGACCAGAAGTGCGCGAGCCCGGTCGTGAGGGTCCGCTCGAGCGCTTCGGCGTTCATCCAGGCGACCATGAGGACGTCCCCGGTCGTGGCATCTTGCACCACGGCCGGGATGAGGCCGTTCGCATCGAAGCGAAGCGACGCCGACGCCGGGCTCACGCCGCGGCCTCTTCGAGCCGGACGGGGACCCCGCGCCCCCGGAGGTAGCGCTTGGCCTCGGGAACCGTGTGCTGGCCGAAGTGGAAGATCGAGGCGGCCAGAACGGCGTCGGCCTTCCCGTCGACGAGCCCGTCGTGGAGGTGCGCGAGCGTGCCGACCCCGCCCGACGCGATCACCGGGACCGCGACCGCCTCGGCGATCGCCCGCGTCAGCTGGAGGTCGTAGCCGTCGCGCGTCCCATCCCGGTCCATGCTCGTGAGCAAGATCTCGCCCGCTCCGAGCGCCTCGGCCGCGCGGGCCCAGGCCACGGCATCCCGGCCCGTCGGCCGCCGTCCGCCGTGCGTGTAGACCTCGAAGCCGGGCGCCGCCCCGGCCGCGGCCGGGCGGCGCTTGGCGTCGATCGCGACCACGATGCACTGGCTGCCGAACCGGACCGCCGCGTCCCGGATCAGCTCGGGCCGCGCGACGGCGGCCGTGTTCAGCGAGACCTTGTCGGCGCCCGCCCGGAGGAGCGTCCGGACGTCTTCCAGGCTGCCCAGCCCGCCGCCCACGGTGAGCGGGAGGTACACCGCCTCCGCCGTGCGGCGCACGACATCGAGCATCGTGGCGCGGCCTTCGTGAGACGCGGTGATGTCCAGGAACACGAGCTCGTCCGCGCCCTGCCGGTCGTAGGCGATCGCCGCCTCGACGGGGTCCCCCGCGTCGGCGAGGTCCAGGAACCGCACGCCCTTGACGACTCGCCCGTCCTTCACGTCGAGGCATGGGATCACGCGGCGGGCCAGCATCGACGTCACGCGGCCACGGCCGCCATCGCGGCGCCGAGGTCGACCGCGCCCGTGTAGAGGGCGCGCCCGACGATGGCGCCGGCCACGTTCGGGATGGCCGCCAGCCGGACGAGGTCGGCCACGCCGGCGATCCCACCCGAGGCGATGACGGGCACGGGCGCGTCCGCCGCCAGGGCCGCGGTGGCCTCGAGATTGGGCCCGCGGCCCGTCCCGTCGCGACGCACGTCCGTGTGGATCACGCCGGCCGCGCCGGCGTCCGCCGCGCGACGCGTGAGCTCCCGCGCGGTCAGCGGGAGCACGTCGACCCAGCCGCGCACCGCCACCTGCCCGTCGACCGCGTCCACCCCGACGAGAATGCGCCCCGGCCAGCGCCGGCAAGCCGTCTCGAGCAGGGTCGGCTCGAGCGCCGCGGCGGTTCCGAGGACCGCCCAGCGGGCGCCGGTGTGGAGCGCGGCCTCGAGCGTCGGCAGATCCCGCAGGCCGCCGCCCACCTCGACGGGGACGCCGGGCACCGCCGCCACCATCGCGCGGATCAGGGCGGCATGCCGCGGAGTCCCGTCGAACGCGCCGTCGAGATCCACGACGTGGAGCCGCCGGGCACCGCGCTCCGCCCATTGGCGCGCCATCGCGACCGGATCGTCGCCGACGACCGTCGCGCTCTCGGCCCGGCCCTCGACGAGCCGCACGCACCGGCCGCCCTGGAGGTCGATCGCCGGGATGACGATCACGCGGTCGCCGCCTCCCGCTGGCTCACCAGTCGGGCGAAGTTGGCCAGCAGCCGGAGCCCCCACCCCTGGCTCTTCTCCGGATGGAACTGGGTGCCGTAGAGCTGGCCCCGCGCGATCAGCGCCGGGAAGCGCAGCCCGTACTCGCAGTGGGCGGCCTGGCCCCCGTCCGCCAGGAGCGCGTCGGACACCTCGGGGTAGTAGGAGTGGACGAAATAGAAGTACGCCCCGGAGGGGATCCCGGCGAGAAGCGGCAGCGCTCCGCCGTGCCAGAGCCGGTTCCAGCCCATGTGCGGGACCTTGAGTCCCGGCGGAAACCGCCGCACGACGCCGGGCAGGACGTCGAGGCCCTTGGCGTGACCGAACTCCTCGCTCTCGGTGAACAGGAGCTGGTAGCCGAGGCAGATGCCGAGATAGGGCCGTCCGGCCGCGATGTGCGCGCGGATGGGGTCGGCCAGACCCAGGCGCTCGAGGCTCGCCATGGCATCGGCGAAGGCGCCGTCGCCGGGCACCACCAAGGTCCGCGCGCGCGCCACCGTCGCGGGGTCGTCGGTGACCACCACGTCGGAGGCGAGCTCGGCGAGCGCCTTCCGAACGCTGCCGAGGTTGCCCCGCCCGTAGTCGACGACTGCGATCACAACGCGCCTTTGGTGGAGAGCACCCCCTCGATGCGGGGGTTCAATCGCGACGCCTCGGCCAGCGCCCGCCCGAACGCCTTGAACAGCGCCTCAGCGATGTGGTGGAGGTTCTCACCGTAATGGAGATTGACGTGGAGATTCAGCATGGCGTTCATCGCGAAAGCGCGGAAGAAGTCCTTCAGGAGGTCGAGGTCGAAGTTCCCCACGCGCGTCTTCGCGAACGGCACGTTGTACGAGAAGTAGGGCCGCCCGGAGATGTCCACGTGCACGGAGGCCAGCGCCTCGTCCATCGGGACGTACGCCGTCCCGAAGCGGACGATCCCGCGCTTGTCCCCGAGGGCCTCGTGAAAGGCCTTGCCCAGACAGATGCCCACGTCCTCCACCGTGTGGTGGAGGTCGACTTCGGTGTCCCCGCGCGCGCCCACGCGGAGGTCGAGCAGGCCGTGCTTCCCCGCGGCCTCGAGCATGTGATTGAAGAACGGGATGGTGGTGTCGATGGCCACCTCGCCCCGCCCATCGACATTCAGTTGGAGCAGGATCTCCGTCTCCCGCGTCCGGCGCTCCACCCGCGCCACCCGGCCGGCCACCGGCCCGCCGCCGTTGCCGGGCGCCACCGGAACCGCCGCGCCCGCGATCTCGACGACCGCGAGGCTCTCGCCGCCCTCGCTCCCCGCTGGTCTCGGTCCCCGCCCGCGTCGCCGCCGTCGTCGTGCCATGTCTAGTGGTCTCCTCGCGTCCGGGTCGCGTCCAGGCGCAGCCGCGCCGCCTCGCCGTGCCCGTGGAGCCCCTCCGCGTCCGCGAGCGCGGCCAGATGGGGCCACCCGGCCCGTAGTCCGGCCGGGGTGTAGTGGATGAGGCTCGAGCGCTTGATGAAATCCTCGACCGACAGCCCCGACGCGAAGCGCGCGGTCGCGCCGGTGGGGAGCACGTGATTCGGGCCGGCGAGGTAATCCCCCACCACCTCGGGAGTGTGCACGCCGAGGAAGATCGCGCCGGCGTGCCGGACCGCCGGCAGCCACGCGAACGGGTCAGCCACCGCGAGCTCGAGGTGCTCCGGGGCGAGCCGGTTTGCGATGGCCAGCGCTTCGTCGAGATCCCGCGTCACGACCACCGCGCCGTGCCCGCGAATGGCCTGCTCCGCGATGGCCGCCCGCGGCAGGCGCGCGCACTGCCCGGCAACCGCAGCCGCGACCTCGGCCGCGAGCGCGGCGTCGTCGGTGAGGCAGACCGCGCGGGCCATCGGATCGTGCTCCGCCTGCGCGAGGAGATCCGCCGCCACGTGAGCCGGATTCGCCGTCCGGTCCGCGACGACGACGACCTCGCTCGGGCCGGCGACCAAGTCGATCCCGACGTCTCCGAACACGAGACGCTTGGCGAGCGCGACGTAGAGGTTCCCGGGTCCCACGATCTTGTCGACGGCGGGGAGCGTCGCGGTGCCGTAGGCGAGCGCGGCCACCGCCTGGGCGCCGCCGATCCGGTACACCTCGGTGGCCCCGGCGAGCCGCGCCGCGACCAGCACCGCCGCGGGGAGACGGCCCTCGGGGCCCGGGGGCGACGCCACCACCAGCTCCCGCACGCCCGCCACCCGGGCGGGGACGAGGTTCATCAGCACCGTCGAGGGATACGCGGCGGTGCCGCCGGGCACGTAGCAGCCGACGCGGTCCAGCGGCGTCACCTGCTGGCCGAGCAGCGAGCCGTGCTCGTCCCGCACCCACCACGAGCGCGGCAGCTGGTGCCGGTGGAAGGCCTCGATCCGGCGGGCCGCCTCGGTCAGCGCGGCTTCGAGCGGGGGCGCGACCGACGCCGCGGCCCACTCGGCCGTGGAGACCCGCAGATCCTCCGCGCCGAGCTCCACGCCGTCGAAGCGCTTCGTGAAGTCGATGAGCGCCGCGTCGCCGCGCCGCCGCACCTCGTCGACGATCGCGGCCACCCGGCCGACCGCGTCGGGATCGATCGCCGCGTGGGGCCGGGCGAGGCACGCCACCACGCCGGCCGCCGAGAGCTCCGCCGTCCGGAGGAGCCGGATCATCGGGTGGCCCCGGCGCGCAGCGCGTCCAGCAGCCGGCCGACCGCGCGATGAGCCGTCTTCTGCGCCGCGCGGTTCACGATGAGACGCGCCGTGGACGCGAGGATCTCGGCGACCTCGACGAGGCCGTTGGCCCGGAGCGTCTCACCGGACTGGACGAGGTCGACGATCCGCTCGGCCAGCCCGACCAGCGGCGCCAGCTCGATCGAGCCGTCCAGCCGCACCACCTCGACCTGGATACCCCGCTCGGCAAAGTACCGGCGCGTGAGGTTCGGATACTTGGTGGCGACCCGCACCCACGACCACTTCGCCGGATCGTCGCGCTCCCAGAGCTCGCGGGGCTCGGCCACCACGAGCCGGCAGAACCCGAAGCCGAGGTCGAGCGGCTCGTAGACATCGGGCTCCTGCTCGAGGAGCACGTCCTTGCCCACGATCCCGACGTCCGCCGCGCCGTGCTCGACATACGTGGGGACGTCGAGGGGCTTGAGGATCAGGAGGCGCAGGGCGCCGGTCGGATCGGCGAACAGGAGCCGGCGGCTCTCGTCGTCGGGGAGGCCCTCGAAACCGGCTCGCCGCAAGAGGTCGAGGGCCGGGCGGAGCAGCCGACCCTTCGGCAGGGCGAGGGTCAGCGGGCGTCCGTTACCGGTCGCGGTGGCCGGCTCCCGCTCCATGCGTCACCGCTCCCGGCGGATCCGCGCGCCGAGGGCCGCGAGCTTCTGCTCCATCCCCTCGTACCCGCGGTCGAGGTGGTACACGCGGGACACCTCCGTCGGGCCCGCCGCCGCCAGGCCCCCGAGCACGAGCGATGCCGAGGCGCGGAGGTCCGTCGCCATGACCGGCGCCCCGTGGTACCGGGGCACGCCGCGGATCACGGCCCGGCTCCCCTCGATCTCGATCGACGCCCCGAGCCGCCGCAGCTCCGCCGCGTGCTGGAAGCGGTTCTCGAAGATCGTCTCGGTGATCACGCTCGAGCCCTCGGCGAGCCCGAGGAGCGCCATCATCTGCGCCTGCATGTCGGTCGCGAACCCGGGGAACGGGTTGGTCACGACGTCCGTCGCGCGCGGTCGATCGGGCGCCTGGATCCGGATGCGGTCGGCGCCGACCTCGAGCCGCGCGCCGGTCGCCTCGAGCTTGTCCAGGACCGCGCTCAGATGCGCGGGCACCACGTCCCGGACGGTGACATCGCCGCCGGTGATCGCTCCGGCCACCAGGAAGGTCCCGGCCTCCACCCGGTCCGGGATGATCCGGTGCCGCGCGCCGCCGAGCTCGGTCACCCCCTCGATCTCGATGCGCTCGGTCCCCGCGCCGTGGATGCGCGCGCCCATGGCGGTGAGGAGCCGCGCCAGGTCCGGGATCTCCGGCTCGCGGGCGGCGTTCTCGAGGATGGTGGTGCCCTCCGCGAGCGCGGCGGCCATCATGAGGTTCTCGGTGCCGGTGACGGTCACGACGTCGAAGACGATCCGCGCGCCCTTGAGTCGCGCGGCCCGCGCCTCGACGTACCCCTGGTTCAACGTCACCTCCGCGCCGAGGCGCTCGAGTCCCTTCAGGTGGAGGTCGATCGGGCGTGATCCGATCCCGCAGCCGCCGGGCATCGAGACCCGCGCCCGGCCGGCGCGCGCCAGGAGTGGCCCGAGCACGAGCACCGACGCCCGCATGGTGGACACCAGCTCGTAGGGGGCCTCCACGGAGCGGAGCGTCGGCGTCCGCGCGATCGTGTGTCCGTTCCGGTCCTCGATCTCGGTGCCGAGACCCTGGAGCAGGGCGCGGATGGTCGTCGTGTCGGCCAGCCGCGGGACGTTCTCGAGCTCGACGGGCTCCGCCGAGAGGAGCGTGGCGGTCAGGAGCGGCAGCGCGGAGTTCTTGGCCGCGCTGATCCGGACTTCGCCCCGCAACGGCACGCCGCCCTCGATGACCAGCCGCGTCGCCATCTAGCGCCTCCTCGCCTCGAGCACCCGTTCAGCGCCGCGGAAGTCCCGGAGCACGCGGGCCTCGGCGTACCGTCCGTCCGCTGCGACGAGTGCCCGGGCGGCCGCGCCCTGCTCCTCGCCGATCTCCACGAGCAACCCGCCGCCGGGCCCGAGCCAGTCGGGGGCCTCGGCCACGAGCCGCCGAATCACGTCCAGCCCGTCCACGCCGCCATCGAGTGCGGCGCGCGGCTCCCAGTCCCGGACCTCGGCGGCCAGGGTCGACAGGATGGGCGTCGCCAGATACGGCGGGTTCGCGACGACGAGGGCTGCCCCGCCCGGGGTCACCGTTCCCCGCAGCGGCCCGAAGAGATCGCCCGCGCACACCCGGACGCGCGCGGCGAGCCCGAGCCGGCGCACGTTGGCCCGCGCGCACGCGAGCGCCGCAGCGGCCCGCTCGACCGCCCAGACCGTCCAGTCGGGGCGGCGGGTCGCCAGCGCGCACGCGAGCGCGCCGGAGCCGGCGCAGAGCTCGACGACGGTCGCCCGCCCCGGCGGCCCGAGGGCGAGCGCCCGCTCGACGAGCGCCTCGGTCTCCGGACGCGGGATGAACACGCCCGGTCCGAGCTCGAGCCGAAGGTCGGAGAACTCCGTCTCGCCGAGGATGTACTGGATGGGCTCCTGCTCGAGCCGGCGGGCGACGAGCGCCGCGAGCGCCGCACGGGCCGGACCCGGCACCGCGAGCGGGTCGGCGGTGTACAGCCCGAGCCGTGTCGTGCCCAGCACACGCGCCAGGAGCAGCTCAGCGTCCTGACGAGCGGTCGGGAACCCGGCCGCGGCCAGGCGGGTGGCGGCCTCGCGGAGCAGCGCGTCCACGGTCGACCCCGGCGTGGCGGCGACGGCCGGCGTCATGCTTCGAGCGTCTCGAGCTGCTCGGTCCGCTCGGCGGCGAGCAGCGCCTCGGCCAGCTCGTCCAGGTCCCCTTCGAGGACGTCGGGCAGCTGGTGGACGGTCAGTCCGATGCGGTGATCCGTCACGCGGCCCTGGGGAAAGTTGTAGGTCCGGATCCGCTCGCTGCGCTCGCCCGTTCCGACCTGGCTCTTCCGCGTGGCCGCAATCTGGGAGCGCTGCTCTTCCTGGGCTTGCTCGAGCAGCCGCGAGCGGAGGACGCGGAGCGCCTTCGCCCGGTTCTTGATCTGCGACCGTTCGTCCTGGCAGGTGACGACGAGCCCCGTCGGTAGATGCGTGATGCGCACCGCCGAGTCGGTGGTGTTGACCCCCTGCCCGCCCGGACCCGACGAGCGGTAGACGTCGACCTTGAGATCCTTCTCGTCGACCTTCACGTCGACTTCCTCCGCCTCGGGAAGGACCGCGACGGTCACCGTCGAGGTGTGGATGCGGCCCGCGGACTCGGTCGCGGGCACTCGTTGCACCCGGTGCACCCCGCTCTCGAACTTGAGCCGGCTCCACGCCCCCTTGCCCTGGATGGACAGGATGATCTCCTTGAATCCGCCCTGGCCCGTGGGATGGCTGTCGAGGAGCTCGAGCTTGAGGCCGTGACGCTCGGCGTACTTCGTGTACATGCGCGCGAGATCGGCGGCGAAGAGTGCCGCCTCGTCCCCGCCGGCCCCCGCCCGGATCTCCACGAGGACGTTTTTGTCGTCGCGGGCGTCCCGGGGGACGAGCATCGTCCGGAGACGTTCCTCGAGGGCGCGCTCGCGCGTGCGCAGGTCGGTCAGCTCGAGGGTCGCGAGCTCGTGGAGCTCCGGGTCGCCGTCCTCGCCGAGGATGTGGTTGGCTTCCTCGATGCGGGCAAGGACGGTCTTGTACTGACCGAACGCCGTGACCACGGGCTCGATCTCGGACGCCGCCTTGGCCAGCCGCGCGTACTCCGCGCGTCCGGCGGGTGCGTTGGCGGCCTCGGCCAGGCGGACGGAGAGCTCCTGGTAGCGGCTCTCGATCTGCCGGAGCTTATCGAACACGGTCCGCGCTCAGGCCCTGGAGGACTTCCGGGCCTTGTACCCCGCGCCGAGGGCGGCGGCTAGCGCTTCCGGTTGGCGTACTTCTTCTGGAAGCGCTCGACGCGCCCGGCCGTGTCGATCAGCTTCTGCTTGCCGGTGAAGAACGGGTGGCACTTCGAGCAGATCTCCACCCGGATGTTCGCGCTGGTCGAGCGGGTGTGGATGACCTCGCCGCAGGCGCACGTAACGGTGGTCTCGACGTACTCGGGATGAATGCCGGCCTTCACGGAAAGTCCTCCCCACGTAAGCGGAAATGAGAGCGCATTCAGCGTACCACACGGGGCCGCGCCCCAGCAAGGCGCGCGACGCGCCGGCGCAGCCGAACGCCACCGCGGCCGCCCGCCCGGGCGGGCCCCGGGCCCGGCGGCCGGAGCCGGCGGCAGCGCGGCTCGGCTCAGCCGAGCGACTGCATCGAGGCCAGGAACTCCTTGTTCGACCGGGTCATCCGGAGCTTGTCCACCAGAAGCTCCATCGCCTCGACCGGGTTCAGCTGGGAGAGCGCCTTCCGGAGGAGCCAGAGCCGCTGGAGCTCGTCCCGCTCGATCAGAAGCTCTTCCTTCCGGGTCCCCGACTGCTCGATGTTGATCGTCGGGAAGATGCGCTTGTCCATCAGACGCCGGTCGAGGTGGACCTCCATGTTGCCGGTGCCCTTGAACTCCTCGAAGATCACGTCGTCCATCCGGCTCCCGGTGTCGACGATCGCGGTCGCCATGATGGTGAGCGAGCCGCCCTCCTCGATGTTGCGGGCCGCCGCGAAGAACCGCCGCGGCCGCTGGAGCGCGTTCGCGTCAAGACCGCCGGAGAGCACCTTGCCCGACGAGGGAATGACCGCGTTGTGGGCGCGCGCGAAGCGAGTGATCGAGTCGAGCAGGATCACCACGTCGCGCTTGTGCTCGACGAGCCGCTTCGCCTTCTCGATCACCATGTCGGCGACCTGGATGTGTCGCTGCGGCGGCTCGTCGAACGTCGAGGAGATGACCTCGCCGCGGACGCTCCGCTGCATGTCGGTCACCTCTTCCGGCCGCTCGTCGATCAGCAGGACGATGAGGTAGACCTCCGGGTGGTTCTTGGCGATCGCGTTGGCGATTGCCTGGAGCAGCATCGTCTTGCCGGTGCGCGGGGCCGCGACGATCAGCCCGCGCTGCCCCTTCCCGATCGGGGTCAGCAGATCCATGACCCGCGTCGGCAGGTCCTCCGGGTTGTGCTCCAGCCGGATCCGCTCCATCGGATAGAGCGGCGTGAGGTTGTCGAAGAGGATCTTGTCCTTCGCCTGCTCGGGCGTCTCGTAGTTGATCGCCTCGACCTTCAGCAGGGCGAAGTAGCGCTCGGAGTCCTTCGGGGGGCGCACCTGCCCGGAGATCGTGTCCCCGGTGCGGAGGTCGAAGCGCCGGATCTGGGACGGCGAGACGTAGATGTCATCCGGCCCGGGGAGATAGTTGTAGTCCGGGGCGCGGAGGAACCCGAAGCCGTCGGGCAGAACCTCCAGCACGCCTTCCGCGTAGATGAGCCCGTCGCGCTCGGCCTGCGCCTGCAGGATCTTGAAGATCAACTCCTGCTTGCGGAGTCCCGAAAATCCCTGGACCCCGAGATCGCGGGCGAGCGTGTTGAGGTCCGGAATGCCCTTTTCCTTCAGCTCGGTCAGGATGAGCCCGCCGGTGCGGCCGGGCGTGCCGAGCTCGCTCGGGCTGGGGTCGGCGGGAATATCGGGCATGACGACGCGCTCACGCTCAGGGCCGGGATTCTGTCCGGAGCCGGGCCGACGGGGGAAGCGGTGGCGTTGGTGGCGGGGCGGTGGGGGTGTGCTCACGGCTGTGAATCGCTCCTTTGAGGTGCGGTGTGGCGAGGACCGTCAGGGGATCGCGCGCGCGGTGGCGTCACGCTCAGTCTTCTATACCACCGGCGGCGGGGCAGTGTCAACCAACGGGCCCGTGGGATAGTGGTCCCTCCCGCTCACAGGCGGATCGCGATGAGCGCTCGCCGCCGGAGACCCTCGACCCACTCGTCCAGTCGCTCCTGCGCCTTTTTTTGCAAAAGAAGGTCGCGGACTTGCTGCTTGGCGTCCGCCAGCCGGTCGGCCGTCAGCTCCTCCCTCTCGGCGAGCTTCAGCAGGTGATAGGCGGAGCCGGACTTGATGGGCGCGGTCACCTGGCCGGTCTGGAGCGCGAGGAGGGGCTGCTCGAACGCCGCGTCGAGCTCCCCGCGGGTCAGCCAGCCGAGATCGCCGCCCGTCGGGTCCTTGCCCTGGGTCCGCGCCAGCTCCGCGAAGTCGGCGCCGCTCGCCAGGGCCGCGGCGATGCTGTCGATCTCCTGCTTGGCCTGGTCCCACGCCGCGGTCGAGGTCGGGGTGTCGACGGTGATCGCCAGGTGGAACGCGTGGTATTTGAGCCCCGCCTCGAACTTGTCCCGGTTCTGGGTCAGATACTGGTCGACCTCGGCCTCGGTGATCGTGGAGCGCCGGACGACGCGGCGGCCGCGGACCCGGCTGGCGAGAATCTGCTCACGGATCTCGCGGCGCAGGGCGTCCCAGGTCACGCCCTGGGCGAGGAGCTGGGCCTCGAACTTCTCGCGGTCCCCCCCGTTGCGCTTGACGATGTCGTCGATGGCGCTGCGCACGTCGTCCTCGCTCACCTCGATCTTGTCGCGCTTGGCTTCCTGGACCTGGAGCCGGTGGTCGATCAGCCGGTTGAGCATGGTCATCTCGAACTCGGGGCCCTCGGTCGTCGCCCGGTTGTCGCGCCGGGCAAGCACGATGGCCTCCTGGAGCTCGGACATCATGATGACGTCGCCGTTGACCACCGCCACGACGCGGTCGATGACCGCCTGGCTCTCCTTGACCGGCGGCGTCTCGCCGGGACGCACCAGGACGCCGCCGGCCCCCGCGGGCACCGGCGGGAGCGGCCCCGCCGGCGCCTTGCAGGCGCCGAGCAGGCCGGCCACGAGGAGCCCGGCGAGGAGCAGCCGGCCGCGCGTCATCCGCGAGCGGCCTCCGGGCCGCGGAACTCCCCGAGAAGCCGGCTGAGGGCGCGGAAGGTCTCCGGCCAGGTCCCCCGGGCGATCGTCGCCTCCAGCACGAACTCCTTCACCGTGCGGAGGCGGCGGCCGTGGACCCGGAGCAGGTCGACGATCCGCCCGGCGGGCACCGGAGTGCTCGGGGCGAACGTCAGCAGCGCGTGCCCCCCGCGCACCTCGAGCCGCTCGAGGCGGAGGGCCTTGGCGTCGAGCCGGAGCGCGACGACGTCGAGGAGGCGCGCCGCCGCCTCGGGGAGCGGCCCGAACCGGTCCCGGAGCTCCCGCCGCGCGTCCTCGATCTCGCCCGCCACCCGGACCCCCGCGAGCCGCTTGTAGAGCGCGAGTCGCTGGGCAGGCTCCGCGACGTAGTCGTCCGGCAGATAGGCCGCGGCGTCCACCGTGACGACGGGATCGACCTCGTCCTCGACCGGGTCGCCGCGCAGCTCCCGCACCGCCTCCTCGAGGAGCTTCAGGTAGAGGTCGAAGCCCACCATCTCGATCTGCCCGTGCTGCTGGGCGCCCAGGAGATTCCCCGCGCCGCGGATCTCCATGTCGCGGAGGGCGACCTTCAGCCCCGACCCGAGCGCGGTCAGCTCCTGGACCACCCGGAGCCGCTTGGCCGCCGTCTCGTCGACGCGCCCGTCGGCGGGGATCAGGAGGTAGGCGTAGGCCTGCAGCCGGTCGCGGCCCACCCGGCCACGGAGCTGATAGAGCTGGGCCAGCCCGAGCCGGTCCGCGCGATTGATGATGATGGTGTTCGACGCCGGGATGTCGAGCCCCGACTCGATGATGGCGGTCGCCACCAGGACATCGTACGCGCCCCCGACGTAATCCAACATGGTTCGTTCGAGCGTCGCCTCGCGCAGCTGGCCGTGGGCCATCGCGACCCGGGCGCGCGGGACGAGCCGCTGGATGAGGCGCACCAGCGCCGGCAGGGACTGGATCCGGTTGTGCACGACGAAGACCTGCCCGCCCCGACCCAGCTCGCGCTCGATCGCCTCCTTGATCACCTGGGCATCGAAGCGGCACACGACCGTCTCGACCGCCAGGCGGTCGGCCGGCGGCGACTCGATCACCGAGAGGTCGCGAATCCCGGCCATCGCCATGGAGAGCGTGCGCGGGATGGGCGTCGCGGTCAACGTGAGGACGTGGACCGCCTTTCGAAGCTGCTTGAGCCGTTCCTTGTGCGCCACGCCGAAGCGATGCTCCTCGTCCACGACCAGGAGCCCGAGGTCCTTGAAGGCGACATCCTTCGACAGGAGCCGGTGGGTGCCGATGACGACGTCCACCGTCCCCGCCGCCAGCCCGGCGAGCACGGCCTTCTGGCGAGCCGGCGAGCGGAAGCGGGAGAGCATCTCGACGTGCACGGGGTACGGCGTGAACCGCTCGCGGAACGTGTTCCAGTGCTGCTCGGCGAGAATCGTCGTGGGCACGAGGATCGCGACCTGGCGGCCGTCCAGGGCGACCTTGAGGGCCGCCCGCATGGCGACCTCGGTCTTGCCGTAGCCGACGTCGCCGCAGACGAGCCGATCCATCGGCTGCCGCCGCTCCAGATCCGCCTTGACCTGGCGGATCGACTCGAGCTGGTCGGGTGTCTCCTCGAAGGGAAAGGCCGCCTCGAACTCATGCTGCCACGGCGTATCGGCGGCGACCGCGAGGCCCTCCACGACCTGGCGCTCGGCGTAGAGCCGGAGGAGATCCTGCGCCATCTCGCGGAGAGAGGCCCGGACCGATTCCTTGGTTCTTTGCCAGGTCGTGGCGCCGAGCTTGTCGAGCCGCGGCGCGGTATCACCGGACCCGGCGTACTTGGTGACCGCGGCCATCCGCTGGACCGGCAGGTAGAGGCGCGCGCCCTCGGCGTACTCGAGGAGGAGGTAGTCCGCGGGCGTGCCGTCGACGGCCAGGGTCACGAGGCCGGCGTACCGACCGATCCCGTGCTCGACATGGACGACCAGGTCCCCGGGCGCGAGGTCGGTGAACGCGGCGATCGTGGTGCCGCGCTGGTACGTCGGCCGGCGCCGCATCGTCCGCCGGTGTCCGAACAGCTCGGTCTCGGTGAGGCACACCAGCCCGAGCCCCGGGCACTCGAACCCGACGTGCGCGCCCGCGACCAGGATGGCGAGCGGCTCGGGGCCGAGCAGGGTGGCGACAACCGGCGCCTCGTGCTCGAGATCCCGCAGGATCTCCTGGAGCCGGTCCGCGCTCTGCGGGTCGGGCGCCAGCAGCCGTACCCGGAACCCTTCACCGCGCCAGGCGGCGAGCGGAGCCTCGAGCCGGCGAAACTGGCCGCGGACCCCCTCGATCGAGCGGGTCTCGAGGCGGAACGCGTGCGGCGCGTCGGTCAGCAGCACGCTGCAGTCGACGCGCGGGCGGGATCCGAGCGCCTCGAGCAGCGCGGCCTCCGTCGCGCCCGGCGCGAGGAGAGCCGGGTCGGCGACCGCCGCCGGCGCGTCCGCCGGCAGATAGTCGGTCAGGCGCGCGTCGTCCTCGGGCGCGCCCGTCAGCATCGGGAGGACCAGGAGCAGCGCGACCGCCCCCGTCGAGCGCTGGCTCGTGGGGTCGAAGGTCCGGAGCGATTCGACATCGTCCCCGGTCAGCTCGATCCGGACGGGCAGCGATCCAGCCGGCGAGAACACGTCGACGATCCCGCCGCGGAGCGCCCACTGGCCAACCGCCGTCACGGTCTCGACCCGCTCGTACCCCGCCGACTGGAGATGCTCCACCAGGGCCTCGCGGTCCACCGCGTCGCCCGGCGCGAGCGTGAGGACCTGACTACGGAACGCAGCCGGCGTCGGGAGGGGCGCCTCGAGCCCGCGGGCGGGCACAATCACCCAGAGCGGCTCCCCGCGGAGGAGCCGGCCCAGGAGGCCCGCGCGCGTCGCGTCCTCTTCACGGGCCCCCGCATCCCGCCAGAGGGCCGCGTGCGGCACCGGCATCAGGACGACCTCGCCCGGCGCCTTCCGGCCGAGGGCCCCGGCGAAAGCGCGGAGGTCGTCGAGGACCCGGAAGGCGGTCGGCTCGTCCGCGACGACCACCACCGCCGGGCGGGCCGGCGGGAGCACGGCCGCGAGCGCGAGCGACGTCGCCGAGCCCCACAGGCCTTCGAGCGGGACGCGCGCCGTTCCCCGCGCAAGCGCCGCGCGGGCGGCGGTGAGATCACCCCAGGTCTCGAGCGACGGGGGCCCCGCCGGCACGACTGTCGCCAGGGCGCTCGTGCTCACCGCGGCCCCTGACCCAGGTGGAAGGACAGGTTCTCCAGCTCGATCGACAGGTCGACGTTCTGGAGCCGCACGTCCCGCGGCACCTTGACCCGGCTCGGCGCGAAGTTGAGGATCGCCCGCACCCCGGCCGCGACCAGCCGATCGGCCACGGCCTGGGCGGCCTCCGCGGGAACGGCGACCACCCCGATCTGGATCGCGTGCGCCTTCACCGTGCGGGGCAGCTCGGCGAGCGCCTGGATCGCGAGGCCGTTGACCGCTCGTCCGACCTTCGCCGGGTCGTCGTCGACGATCGCCGCGATCCGGAAGCCCTGGCGCGCGAAGCCGCGGTAGTGGAAGAGCGCGGAGCCGAGGTTGCCGAAGCCGACCAGCACGACCCGCCACTCGCGGTCGAGCCCCAGGATCCGCTGGATCTCGAGGCGGAGATTCGTCGTGTCATAGCCGATCCCCCGGATGCCGAACTCGCCGAAGTAGGCGAGATCCTTCCGGACCTGCGCGGAGTTCAGATGGAACCGCGCGGCCAGCTCCTGCGAGGAGATGGTCTTGACGCCGTCCTCCTCCAGCTGCGCGAGGCAACGGAAGTAGACGGACAGGCGCCGCACGGTCATCTCCGGGATGCGGGGGAGGCGACCACCGGAGCGCGGCATGTGCGGTATTGCGATCGACCGGACGGGCGGCGCGGCGCCGCCCGTCCGGCCTGCTGCCTTTACTTGAACGGGTTTGCGAAGAGCAGGATGATCGCGATGACCAGCGTGTAGATCGCCAGCGACTCGATGAGCGCCAGACCGATGATCATCGCGGTCTGGATGCGGGCCGCTGCGCCCGGCTGGCGCGCCATCCCCTCCAGCGCCGCGGCGATCGCGCGCGCCTGACCCAGGCCGCAGAGTCCGGCCGCCAGGGCCATGCCGATGCCCGCTGCGATGACCGTGAACGGCCCGACCCAGGATCCCGTCGCCGGGGCATCCGCCGCGTAGGCGATCCCCTCGACGAGGCTCAGCGACAGTCCGAACAGCACAAGAACGATGCGCACCTTCTCTCCTCCTTCCCCGTCCCGCCCGGGCCCCCGGGCCGTGTTGGCGGCGGGGGCGGTGTTAGTGATGGGCGGGCGCCGCGGCCTCGCCGCCGCCGTGTCCCGCGTGATCGCCGTGACCCTCCGGGGCCGCGTGCCCCTGCTCCGAGCCGTGCTCGGCCTCGAGGGCGCCCGCGATGTAGAGCATCGAGAGCATGCAGAAGATGAACGCCTGCAGGAACGCCACCAAGAGCTTCAGCGGGAACAGGAAGCCGACGGTGAACAGGACCGTCGCCACCGTCCCCACGCCGCCGATCACGAACCCAATCACCCCGGCCGCGCCGGAGAGCGCCCAGGTCGAGAGTCCCACCGTCATGAAGAACACGATCGACAGCAGGATGTGCCCGCCGAGCATGTTACCGAACAGCCGGAGCGTGAGGGACAGCGGGCGCGCCAGATGGCTGATCAGCTCGATCGGGACCATGAGCGGTGCCAGCGCCGGCATCGGGCCCGCGAAGTGCTTGAGATACGCGCCCAGCCCGTGCGCCCGTATCCCGATCCAGTGATACGAGAAGAACACCACGAGCGCGCACGCGAGATTGGTGTTCACGTTGTCGGTCGGCGCCGTGAAGCCCGGCACCAGCCCGAGCAGGTTCGACGCGAAGATGAACAGGCCGAGGGTCGCGATCAGCGGCAGGAACCGCCGGCCTTCCCGGCCGATCACGTCGTCGATCAGCGTGAGCACGAACTCCAGCACCGCTTCCGCCGCGTTCTGGACCCCGCGCGGCACGAGGGCCGGGCGCCGGGGCACGAGGTACGCGACCACGATGAGGAGCACCATCACAAGCCAGCCGAACGCGACGTGATGGGGGATGCCGAACGTGTTGAAGACCGGGGGCTCGAGCGCGTGCACCGGCGTCTCCTCAGGCGGTCCGAGCGCCCCGCAGGCCGGCCAGGATGACGGCCACGGGGACGAGGGTCAAGGACAGGAGGAAGCCCAGGAGGCCCACGGTAGTCTGGGTCACGACCAGACCCACGAGGGCCGCGAGGAGCGCCAGACGGAGCCCGCTGGCGCCGATCCAAACCGGACGGGAGCCCGTGCGGCCGGCCAGCACCCGATCCGCAGCCCAGGTGAGCCCGCCGAAGTTGAGCAGGGTCAGCGCGCTGCCGAGGAGCGCTCCCGTCGCGTCGGCCGGCCCGCGCAGAAGCCCGCAGGCTCCGGCAAGCCCAAGTCCGAGCGCGCCCACGAGGAGCCAGACTCCGCGGGCCAGATCAGTCGGAGCGGTCACGGTCACCCTCCCCCTCCTCGCGGCCGAAGATCCCCGCCGCGCGGAAGAGATTGACGAAGCCCGACACGATGCCCAGCAGCAGTCCCACCAGCATGAGCCACGGCTTGCTGCCCAGCCATCGGTCCAGGACGTAGCCCCCCCACAAGCCCAGGACGGTGGAGATCACCAGCGTGAGCCCCACCCCGCTGAGGGTTCCGAGCTGCCGGATCCATCGTCGATCGGACTGCTTTGGCCCGGCTGCGCTCACACCCGTGCTCCCAGGGGGTGGTAGGGGACGCTTGTGAACACTAGCACAGCATCCCGTGGGGGACAACCGGGGCGGGCCGCCGCGTCGTGGCGGACCCTCCCCGTTCGGCGGATGCGCGGACTTGACGGTCCACGTAACGTGAGCCTCAGAGAGACAAGGAGGGTCGCGATGCCGCCACTGTCCGAGAGCCCTGACACCCTGAGCGCCGTGTCTGATCAACTGGCCGATGCCGTGGAGCGGATCGGCCGCGCCGTCGTCCAGGTCAATGGCCGCCCGCGGCAACCGTCGAGCGGGGTCGTGTACGCGCCCGAGCTCGTCCTGGTTGCCGAGCACGCTCTCGAGCGCGAGGAGGACGTCACGATCGAGACCGCGACCAGCGCCCCCCTCGCGGCCCAGCTCGTCGGCCGCGACCTGGCGAGCGACCTGGCCGTGCTGCGGGTGCCCGGGCTCGCTGCCGAGCCCGCCCAGCCGGCCGTGACGCCGGCCCGAGTCGGCCAGTTCGTTCTCGCCGTCGGGCGTCCCGGAGATCGCGCGGTCATGGCCAGCATCGGCGTGGTGAGCGCGATGGGCGGACCGGCGCGGACCCGCGGCGGGATGCTCGAGCAGTACATCCGGACCGATGCAACGCCCTATCCCGGGTTCTCCGGCGGCGCGCTGATCGACGTCCGGGGCGCCGTCCTCGGGATCCTCACGACCGGGCTGGGCGGCGGGGCGGCGCTGGCCGTGCCCGCCGGGCTCGCCTGGGGGCTGGCCGAGCCGCTGACCCGGCAAGGGTACGTCCCGCGCGGCTGGCTCGGCATCGGAAGCCAGCCCGTGCGGATTCCTGCCGGCCAGCGTGGGGGCTCCGCGCACGAGACCGGACTCCTGATCGTCGAGCTCGTGCCCGACAGTCCGGCGCTTCACGGAGGCCTCCTCCTCGGCGACATCCTGGTCACGCTGGAAGCCCAGGCGGTCGACGACGGCGAGACGCTCCAGGCCCTCCTCGGCGGGGAGCGCGTCGGGCGGCCCGTGGCCATCCAGGTCTTGCGCGGCGGCACGCTCGTGACCTGCGAGGTCACGATCGGCCAGCGGCCGGGGCGCGCCCGATGAGCGCGGTCCTCGAGGCGCGCCCCGACGCCCCCGCGGCGCTTGGTCTCCCGGCCGACATCCTCGCGCGGCTCCAGCCCAGCATCGTGCGCGTCCACGGCCGGGGCCGGACCGGGGCGGCCGGGGTGGTCTGGCGGCGCGACGCGGTGGTGACGAACCACCACGTGATCGCGGGAGCTCGGCACGCGCTGCGGGTGGTGGGTGCGGACGGCCGCGCGCACGCGGCGCGGGTCCTTGAAACGAGCCGGCGCCTGGACCTCGCCCTCCTCGACGTGCCGGGCGCCGACCTCCCGCCGGCGCCGATCGGCCGGTCGGCGAGCCTCCGTGTCGGCGAACTCGTGTTCGCCATCGGCCACCCGTGGGGCCAGCCGTGGGTCGTGACGGGCGGCGTCGTCAGCGGCCTTGGCGCCGTGGCGGTGCCGGGGCGCGCGGAGCCGGGCGCCTACATCCGCTCGGACGTCCGCCTCGCCCCCGGCAACTCCGGCGGCCCACTCCTCGACGCGCGCGGGGACGTCGTCGGGCTCAACGCGATGGTGATCGGCGGTGACCTGTCCGTCGCGATCCCGAGCGATGTCGTGCGGCACTGGCTCGGGCCGCGCGCATGATCCGCGTCTTCGTGGCGGCGGCGTCCGCCGCGGTCCGGCTGGCCATCCGGGAGCGGCTCGCGGGCCCGGACCTCGCCGTCATCGGCGACGGACCGACACCGGACGGCGCGCCCACCGACGCCGATGTCGTGGTCCTCGGCGACGGCGAGCGGGTGCTGGTGAGCGCGGATGCGCTGGCCGCCGTGGGGGGGCGCGCGGTCGTCGTGATCACCGACGACGCGCGGCCGGCCCGCATCCTCGGCGGTCAGTCGCTCCGCGGCTGGGCCCTGGTGACGCGCGAGGCCTCGGCGCCGGAGCTCCGCGCGGCGACGGCGGCGGCCGCGCAGGGATTCGCCGCCGTGCCGCCAGCCCTGGCTGCCCGTCTCCTCCGTGCCCCCTCGCCGGCGGCGGCGCCGGCGCTCGATCCGGCGTCCGAGTCCCTCACGCCGCGCGAGCGCGAAGTCCTGGATCTCCTCGCCCAGGGCTTGACCAATCGTCAGATCGCCGAGCGCCTCGGCATCAGCGAGCACACCGCGAAGTTCCACGTGGCCGCGGTCTCGGCGAAGCTCGGCGCGGCGAGCCGGACCGACGCGGTGACCCGCGGCGTCCGCCGCGGCCTGGTCACGCTCTAGGTCCAAGTCCTCCGGTGCGGCAGCCGGGCCCCGCGGCGGGCTCCCGCTGACGCCCGCCGCGAGGTGACGACTCCCGTCAGGGCTGCTTCGGGGGCACGGGCGCGGCGACCTTGTTCTGGATCGGCGGCAGCGCCCGCAGATACGCGAGGATCGCGCGGAGATCCCCCTCCGCGATCCCTTGCACATAGTGCTGGGTCGGCATCGGCGGGAGCACGCGGCCGCCGTCCCGGCGGGCGCCGTAGAGCGCGGCGATGATCTGACCGTCCGCCGCGCGGCCGAGGCCGGTGTCGGCATCCGGCGTGAGATTGGCGGAGTAGCTGACGCCCCACGGCCCGCGAAACTCGAGTCCACCCGAGCCCATGCGGCTCGTGTCGAGCCGGCCGTCCGGGAGATACGGCGTGTGGCACGCCATGCAGTGCATCACCGGGCCGGCCAGATATTCCCCGTATGCGACGAGATCCTGCTGCGACGGCTCGGCCACCGAGCCGACGGGCGGCCCGTACGCGGGGGGGAGCGGGATCTTGTACTGGCTCCGGGGCACGGCGTTCCGGACGGGCGGCACGGTGCGGAGGTACGCCACCATCGCCCGGACATCGCTGTCGGCCAGCCGCCGGTACAGCTCGAAGGGCATCGGCGGGCCGAGCGTCTTCCCGTCGCGGCCGCGGCCCTCGCGGATCGCGCGGACGATCTCGTCGTCCGTCCACCGGCCGAGGCCGGCATCGGGATCCGACGTGATGTTCGGGGTGATCCACGTCCCGAAGTCCTCCTCGAGTTCGAACCCGCCCGCGAGGTGCTGCCCGGGCAGGTCTCCCTGCGGCCCCTTGGGAGTGTGGCAGTTGCCGCACGAGCCCACCACCTCGACCAGGTAGCGCCCGCGCTCCACCGGGCTCTGGGCCGCGGCGGGCAGGGCCATCCCGACAATGACGCACACGCTCACGACTCCAATCAGTCCGCGCATCCACTCCTCCTTGGGTCCAATCGTCCTCGCCATGGGCGATTTGTGATCGTGATTCGAGTCGTCCGGTGGCGTCGCCGCTATCGCTTCGGCTGCCCCCAGACGGCCTCGATCTCCTTCTGGAACCGTTCGTTCACCTCTTGATAGCGCTTCTGGGCGACGTCCTCGTCGTAGACGTTCGTCGTCTCGGTGTCGAAGTAGGAGCGCACGCCGCCCGTGAACTCCACCGCCTTCTCGGCGACCGAGCCCGGCGGCCCCTGCACCTTGAACTTCGGGATGATCGCGAAGAGGCCGCGCTCGATGAAGACGCGCTGCCCGCGCTCGGTCAGCAGGAACTCGACGAAGGCGCGCGCGGCCCGGGGGTGCTTGGCGCCCGCGAGCACCGCGATCGGCTCGGAGGTCACGTAGGCGTTCGGCGGGGCGACGAACTTGATGTCGAATCCCGCCAGCACTTCCTCGAACGCCATGTAGGACGGCACCCCGAAGCCGGCGGCGAACTCGCCCTTCGCGACGACCGACGGCACGTCCCGGCTGCGGGCCGTGAACACGCCCGAGTGTCCCCCCAGGCGCTTGAGCCACTCCCACCCGGCCGCGTCCCCGCGGCCCTGGAGCATGACCTCGTACGTCGCGTGGCTCGACGAGGACCGGGTCGGCGCGCACTGGGCGACCTTGCCCTTGAGCGTCGGGTGGAGAAGATCGTCCCAGCTCTTCGGCGGGGGCACGCCCAGGCGCCGGAGCAGCCGCGGATTGTAGACCAGCCCGTAGGGCTCGAGCGCCGTCCCGATCCAGTACCCGTGCGGGTCCTTGAGCGGGAGTGCCTTTGGCTTTCCGACGGCCACCGGCACGCCGTCGACCAGCTCCTTCGGCAGGTCGAGCTTCACCAGGAGCTTCTGCTCGGCGAGCTTGTCGAAGAGCGCCGACTCGCCGCCCCAGAAGACGTCCGCCTCGGGCTTCCCCTTCCAGTCGACGATCCGGGCGTAGGAAACCGGCGTCCCCGCGTACTGGGCGCTCGTCTTGAGCGTGACGCCCCACTTCTCCTTCGCATAGTCGGTGAAGGCCTTGAGCGCGGCGTCGACGATGAACCGGGACACCGGCGTTTGGAGCACGAGCTCGTCCTCGATCGGCGGGGCCTGCCCGCGGGCGGGGACGGGGGCCAGGAGGAGGGCGCAGGCCAGCACGACGGCGACGATGTACGACAGAGACAGCCTCCCGGGGATCGAGTTGAGCCCCCAGACGGTAACACTCCCCCGGGGCGGATGGAAATCCTGCGGACCTAGCCCTCGTCCGGGGCCCACGCCCGCGCGCGGTCCACGGCGCGGCGCCAGCCCGCGTAGAGCCTCTCGCACTGCTCGGCCGGCATCGCGGGCTCGAAGGCGCGGTCCAGCTGCCAGAGTCCCCGGAGCGCCGCGGGGTCTCGCCAGACCCCCGCCCCGAGGCCGGCGAGGTAGGCCGCACCGAGGCCGGTCGTCTCGCGCACGCGCGGCCGCAGGATGGGAATCCCGAGGATGTCCGCCTGGAACTGGCACAGGAAGTCGTTCTCGGTCGCGCCCCCGTCCACTCGGAGCTCCGCGGGCCGGTGGCCGCTCTCGCGCGTCATCGCATCGAGCACGTCCCGCGTCTGATACGCGATCGCCTCGAGGGTCGCGCGCGCCACATGCGCGCGCGTCGTCCCGCGCGTGAGTCCGACGAGCGCGCCGCGCGCGCGCATATCCCAGTAGGGCGCGCCGAGCCCCACGAAGGCCGGCACGAAGTAGATGCCGCCGGTGTCCGGCACCGAGCGGGCGAGCGGCTCGGTCTCGGCCGCGGCCGCGATCATGCCGAGGCCGTCCCGGAGCCACTGCACGGCCGCGCCGGCGATGAACACCGCGCCTTCCAGCGCGTAGGAGACGACCGGCGCGCCCCCGGCGACGGGCGGGAGCGCCCAGGCCACCGTCGTGAGCAGCCCGGCCGTCGAGGCGACCGGCGTCGGGCCGGTGTTGAGGAGCAGGAAGCATCCGGTCCCGTACGTGTTCTTGACGCCGCCGGGGGCCAGCGCCCCCTGCCCGAACAGGGCGGCCTGCTGATCCCCGGCGATCCCGGCGATCGGGATGCCCGCCGGCAGGCCGTCGTGGGCCGCCGTCTCGCCGAAGACCCCGGCCGACGGCCGGACCGCGGGAAAGACCTCCCGCGGAATGCGGAGGTGGTCGATGAGGCTCGGGTCCCAGTCGAGCCGCCGGATGTCGAAGCAGAGGGTCCGCGACGCATTCGAGGGATCGGTCGCGTGGACACGGCCGCCGGTGAGCCGCCAGAGGAGCCAGCTGTCCACGGTGCCGAACGCGAGCTCGCCCCGCGCGGCCCGGGTCCGGAGCTCCGGCTGCGCCTCGAGAAGCCACGCGATCTTGGTCCCCGAGAAGTACGCGTCCAGGACGAGGCCGGTCCGGGCCCGCACGACGGGCTCGAGCCCGGCGGCCCGGAGGCGCTCGCAGATCGGCGCCGAGCGCCGGCACTGCCAGACGATCGCCCGGTGCACGGGCTCTCCGGTCCGCCGGTCCCAGAGAATCGTGGTCTCGCGCTGGTTGGTGATCCCGATCGCGGCCACCTCGCGCGGAGTGACGCGCGCGGCGGCGAGCGCGGCCCGCGCCGCGTCGAGCTGCGTCGCCCAGATCTCGGCCGGGTCGTGCTCCACCCAGCCGGGGCGGGGATAGTACTGCGGGAGCTCCCGGTAGCCGCGTCCGAGCACGGCGCCGTCCTCCCCCACGACGAGCGCGGTGGAGCCGGTGGTCCCCTGGTCGAGCGCGAGGACCGCCCTCACGGCGTGGCGGCGACCGGCACCGGCGCCGTCAGGGCCGCGCGGCGCGCAGCCGGAGCGCGACGCCCGGCTGGTCCGTCGTCACGTAGTCGACCCCGGCGTCGAGGGCGCGGCGCAAGTCGTCCGGGTCGTTCACCGTCCACACCCCGATGGTGAGGCCGGCGGCGTGGGCGGCCCGCACCGCCTCCGGCGTGAGGAGCGTCCGCTCGATCCCGAGGTCGTTCGCGCCGAGGGCGCGGAGCCGCGGGGCGAGCGCCTCGACGCCCCCCTGCTGCGCGGTGCCGTGATGGGCGAGGAGCCCGGTGAGGCGCACCGTGGGCGAGAGGGCGCGGAGCCGTTCGAGGATGGCCCAGTCGAACGCCATCACGCGCGTCCGGTCGATCATCTCGGTCGCCTGGAGCAGCGCCAGGACGCGCTCCTCGGCGCCCGGATAGCGGCCGCCGTTGGGCGCGGACTTGATCTCGAGAAGGAGCCCCACCGACGACGGCCGGAGGAGCGCCAGCACCTCGGCGAGCTTGGGCAGCCGCTCGTCCGCCGTCCCGCGGAGCACGGCCGTACCGAGCTCCGCCCACGAGAAGTCCCGAACGGCGCCGTGGCCGGTCGTCGTCCGGTCGAGCGTCGGATCGTGGATCACGACGACCTCGCCGTCCCGGGTCTGATGGACGTCCAGCTCGACCAGGTCGACGCCGAGCTCGATCGCCCCGCGGAACGCCGTGAGGCTGTTCTCCGGCCAGAGCCGCGCCCCGCCGCGATGGGCGGCGATCGCCGGCGAGCCGGCGCCGGCCCCGGTT
>CAYXBJ010000137.1:0-37247 GCA_964463175.1 uncultured bacterium | reverse complement strand
CGTGGCGGTCGAAGATGATCACGGGATGGGCCCCGCGGTTGTAGACGAACACGTTGTCCTGCGAGTCGACCGCCACCGCGGTCGCCTCGATGAAGCTCCACCCGTCCGGAAGCTTCCCCCATCCCGACACCACGGCGTACGTCGGTCGGTGGGCGGCCACGGTCATGGTCGATCCTCCGCGACTACTTCAGCGTGTACTGCACCAGCTCCCAAGTGTCCTTCCCCTTGCCCTCGTAGTGCGCGGAGGTCCGCTCCCGGACCCGCTTCACGAGCTGCTTGGCCTGGGGAGCATACCAGACCTGCTCCGTCTTGATTCCCCAGTTCGTGCTGGGCTCGCTCTCGAGGAGAAACGCGCGGAACTTCCCGGCCGGCACGGAGACCTCGTCGTATTCCTTGACCTTCCAGAACACCTCGACGGGCGTCCACGACAGCCCCTTCTGGTTGTCCTGGAACGTGAACACCGACCGCCACTCCTTGCCCACGTAGAACGGGAAGTCGAACGAGCGAAGGGACGGCGACGCCTCGCGGAGAATCCGTCCGTTGGACGCGACCGCCACGAAGTTCAGGTCGCGGTCGTACAGGATCGTCTCGTTTCCGGTCGCGAAGGCGAGGACTCCCGCGTTCTTGTACTCGTCGTCCTTCATGAACGTGAGGGTGACCATGGCGGGGGCGTTCCAGGTCGAGTCCTCGACCTTGTAGGTCCACGACGACCCGGCCCTGAAGTACGGGGCGTCGACGATGGCCGAGAGCGCCGGGAGATCCTTCTTCCCCCCGCAGGCTCCCCACAGAAGCATGCCGATGGCGAGCGTCACGAACGTCAACAGCCCGGTTCCTCGGCGCTTGTGGATCATCCTTCGCACCTCCTGGTTCGGCATCGGTCAGCAGCCGGGGGCGTGGTGGATCCCCCCGGCCCGGAGCGCCACTCCCTGCAGCTCCTCCGCGAGCTGGAGCGTCCGCGTGGCGGCGCGGCGCGCCGCCTCCTGCGCCTCTGGCGTCGTCGCGTAGCGCAGCAAGAGACGCCGGCCCAGCTCGTGATGGTGGTGCTCGTCGGGCTCGATGACGTCGCGGTACAGCCGCGCCGTCGCCTCGTCGCCCGCCGCCTCGCAGAACTCGATGAACTGCCGGTTCTTCACGACGGCGATCGCCTCGCGGGTGAACTGGCCGGCGGCGACCCGCTCCACTGTGGCGTGGAGGCCGTCGAGGTACTGGAACAGCGGGCCGTACCCCTTGGCCAGGGGATCGAACCCCCGCGCGTCGAAGCCGAGCTCGCCGAGCCGCTCGGCGATCAGCCGGTAGTGCTTGGCTTCGTCCCCGACCTGCCGCGCGAGCGCCAGCTTCACGTCGAGCTCCGACGTCGTGGCCAGCCAGCGCGCCGCCGTCTCGGTCGCCTCGATCTCGTTCTTCAGCGCGACCTTGAGGAGATTCGTCACGGTGAGGTCGCCCTCGACCTCCGGCTTCAGGGTCGATTCCGGCGCGAGCCGGCGGAGCAGCTCCTGGTTCCGCGCGTCGAGGTCCCGGACGAAGGCTTCCGCGTCCATGCCTGCTCCTTCTTGCGTGGCCCTCACGACGACTCCGCGCTCCCGTCCCGTCGCGAGGCGCTCCCGGCCTCCACGTACTCGCGCAGGAGTTCCGGCAGCTCCTCGGTGAGCTGCTCGCGGGTCACCACCCGGTCGCAGCGGTCGTGAAAGGGCTTCGTCGTCTTCCACAGCACGTGGGTCGTCCAGCCGAGCACCGGCGCCGGCCGGCCGGCGTCCTGGATCGCCTGCAGGGCACCCTCGAGGTCGAGTCCCGATGCGGTGAGGTCCAGCATGACGAGGCTTGGATGGCCGGTCAGGGCGCCCCGCAGGTCGTCGAGGGAGCGCGCGGCCCGGAAGGGATAGCCGAGGCGCTTGGCGGTCTCCGCGATCCGGCTCGAGAAGAGGAGATCCCGCACGTGGGCGACGACGGTCCCGGGACGGTCGCCGATGCTCACGCGGTCAATCCCCCGCGCTCACTCCGGCTCCTCGCGAAGCCAGTAGCGCGACCACTCCTGGAGGTGGCAGAGCGTCGAGAGATCGCCCATCCGGTCGAGGTAGACCCTGCCGTTCAGGTGGTCCGTCTCGTGCTGGAGGACCCGGGCGAAGAAGTCCTTCGCCACCAAGTCGATCCGCTCGCCATTCCGTCCGAGCGCCTCGAGCCGCACCGCCGAGTGCCGCGGCGTCACGCCCCGGAGGTCGGGAATCGAGAGGCAGCCCTCCCAGTCGGTGGCCTTCTCGTCGGAGATCGGCGTCAGCACGGGGTTGATGATCACCATGAGCGGGATGGGCGCCATGTCGGGATGGCGCGGGTGGCCATCGCACTCGAGGACAGCGATCTGGCGCGAGACGTGGACTTGCGGGCCCGCGAGACCGACGCCGATGTACTCGTGCATCGTCTCGACCATGTCGTCGATGAAACGCTGCGTCTCCGGACGCAGGATCTCCGCGCGCGACATCGGCTCCGCCACTCGCCGGAGCACCGGATGGCCCAGCCGGGCCACCTTCAGAATCGCCACGCCGACCTTCCTGTGATCAGGAAACGGAGAGTGGATCGATTCCGCATGCTTGAATTCATGGTAGCACGCGCATCAGACGCCCAGCTCATTCAGAGTGGCCATCCGGGCGCCCGCGTCCCGCATCTCGCCGATCGCGCGCGCTCCGTCCCCGGGCTCGAGGTCGACCGCCCCGATCGCATCCGTGAGCACGACGACCTCCAAGCCCTCCCGGAGCGCGTCGAGGGCCGTCGCCCGCACGCAGTAGTCGGTGGCGAGGCCGACCACGTAGATCCGTCGTACCCCGCGCGCCGCGAGGGCGTCGCCGAGGAGGCGGCCCGAGTCGTCCTCGGCCTGGAACGCCGAATAGGCGTCCGCGCTCGGGTCCATCCCCTTCGAGACGACCACGGCCCCGGCGGGGGCGGCCAGTCCCGGGTGGAACCTCGCCCCCGACGTTCCTTGCACGCAGTGGGGCGGCCAGACGCCGCCGTAGGCCTGGAAGTGCCGGGTCACCGCGGGGTGCCAGTCCCGGGTCAGGAACACCGGCGCCCCGGCGGCGCGGAATCGCTCCACGTAGCGGTTGATCACGGGGACGATCGCGTGCCCATCCCGGACGGCGAGCGCGCCGTCGGGGCAGAAGTCGTTCTGAAGGTCCACGACCACCAGCGCATCGCGGGTCGGCTCGATCTTCACCCAAGCACCCTCGCTCCCTGGACGCCGCCCGGAGCGAGCTCCCCGAGCGCGCGATCGATCTCGTCGAGGACCCCCGGGTCGGTCTCCTGCGCCCGGACGGCGGTGAGCGTCGCCCGGGCCCGGGCGCTGCCGTGTCGGCCGAGCGCCCAGGCCGCGTGACCGCGGACCGTCGGTGCGGGATGCCCGAGCGCCTCGAGCAGCGCCGGCTCGTCCTCGGCCCGCGCCTGGTTGCCGAGCGCGACTGCGGCGTTACGCGCGAGCCCCTCCCGGCCGGCCCGCTTGAGCGGGCTGCCGCGGAAGCGCTCCTGGTACGCCGCGTCGTCGAAGGTCAGGAGCTCGGCGAGCGACGGATGCCGGCGGGAGCCGAACACCGGCTCCGCGGTCGCCGGCGCGTGGCGATTCCAGGGGCAGACGTCCTGGCACACGTCACAGCCGAAGGCCCATTCACCGACGCCGGGCCTGAGGTCGGCCGGGATCGGCCCCCGGTGCTCGATCGTCAGGTAGGCGATGCAGCGCCGGGCGTCGAGCACGTAGGGCGCGACGAACGCGCCGGTGGGGCACGCGTCGAGGCAACGCGTGCAGGTGCCGCAGCGGTCCGGCAGGGCCGCGTCGGGCGCGATGTCCGCCGTGGTGAGCACCGTGCCGATGAAGAAGAAGGATCCGAGCCCGGGGTGCAGCAGCATCGTGTTCTTCCCGATCCAGCCCAGGCCCGCCCGCGCGGCCAGATCGCGCTCGAGGAGCGGGCCGGTGTCCACGTAGGCCCGCGACACCGTCCCCGGCGCCAGCTCCGCGATCGCGTCGGCGAGCGTCCGGAGCCGGGGCTCCATGACCGCGTGGTAGTCGTCCCCCCACGCGTATCGCGCCACGCCGTGCGGGCCGCCGTTGCCCGGTCCCTGGAAATAGCCGAGCGCGCATGCGACGACCGACCGCGCGCCCGGCAGGACCCGCTCGGGATCGATCCGCTTGTCGCGACCCCGCTCGAGGTACGCCATGCCGCCCGCGTGGCCCGCATCGAGCCACGTCTCAAAGGCCGCCGCGTGGTCGGGAGGGCTCGCCGGACCGATGGCGGTCAGGTCGAACCCGAGGCCTCGACCTCGTTCCTTGACGCGCAGGGCGACTGCAGCGGGCGTCATCGCTCGGTCATGCCTTCTCGCGCCGAGCCAGGGCGATGAGACGGCTCCGGGTGAGCGTCCGACCGCCCCCGGCGACGAATCGCGCCCAGGCGGTCCAGCGCCCGTCACTCTCCCACCGGGGACGGAGCGAGGCGGCGCCGGCCAGGGCATCCGCCTCGGATGCGAAGCGCGTGACGTCCTCCTCCACGTCGAGGCGCTCGACGCGGAGGCCCGCGCTCTCCAGCACGGTTCGGGCCCGGTCCGGAGCATACGCGAAGCGCGACACGACACCCGTCTCCCGCCACTGGTTGGTGTGGAACGCGGCGAAGGCGAGGGCGCCCCCCGGCGGGAGACTCGAGCCGGCCCGCGCGATGATCGGGTCGGACACGCAGAGATGGGCGACCGCGAGGTCGGGCTGTCCGAACGTCCGGTAGTCGGTCTGCTCGGCGTCGGCCACGACGAAGAGCACGTTGGCAAGTCCGGCGCGCCGCGCCTGGCGCTGAGCCTCGACGAGGGCCCCGGCGTCGGTGTCGAGCCCGACAACCCGCCGGGCTCGCGCGGCAAGGTGGAGAGCGAGGCGCCCGGTGCCCGTCCCGATGTCGACGACGGCCCGCCCGTGAAGCGGCTCTTCGGCGAGCCATGCGATCAGCGTGGGCGACAGAGCCCCGTGGCCGCCGGCATCGCCCGGCGCGCACCCGCGCGCCTCCTTCACGTCTCCTCTCATGCGCGCGCCTCCTCTCCGAGTATACTCCGCCGTGAGAGCGCGCCGCGATGCGTGACGGCCTCCGCACCGACTTCGACCCCGCCCCAGACGCGCCACCGACCCGCCTCGGAGAGGTCGCCCGGCTCTTCTTGAAGCTCGGCCTGATCGGCTTCGGCGGGCCGGCCGCCCACATCGCGATGATGGACGACGAAGTCGTTCGCCGGCGAGGGTGGCTCACGCGCGAGGCGTTTCTCGATCTCCTCGGCGCCACCAATCTCATCCCGGGACCCAACTCGACGGAGATGGCGATCCACATCGGGTACGTGCGCGCCGGCTGGCCCGGACTGATCGCGGGCGGCGTGTGCTTCATCCTGCCGGCAATGCTGATCACGCTGGTCCTGGCCGCCGTCTATGCCCGCTACGGTCACCTTCCCCAGGCCGGCTGGATCCTCTACGGCGTCAAGCCGGTGATCATCGCCGTCGTGGTCCAGGCGGTGTGGGGCCTGGCGCGGCGCGCGGTGGGCACCCCTCTGACCGCCGCCATCGCGCTCGCGGTCCTCGTGCTCGCGCTCCGCGGGGTCAACGAGGTCGCGCTCCTCTTCGCCGCGGCGCTGGGCCTGCCGCTGATCCGAGCCGTCGCCGGCGCCGGGAGCGCGCGCGTGCTTGCTCCGAGTGGGCTCGCCGGCGTGACGCTCGCCAGCGCCAGCGCGCTCGCCCCCACTCCCGTGGCCGCGGGCGGGGCCGCGATCCTCCCCCAGCTCGCCCTCATCTTCCTCAAGGTCGGGTCGATCCTGTTCGGGAGCGGCTACGTGCTCCTCGCGTTTCTCAGGCCGGACCTGGTCGAGCGAACGCGCTGGCTCACCGACACGCAGCTTCTGGACGCCATCGCCGTCGGGCAGTTCACCCCGGGACCCGTTCTCACCACGGCGACCTTCATCGGCTACCTCGTCGCGGGCGGAGCCGGAGCGGTGGTCGCCACGTGCGCCATCTTTCTCCCGTCCTTCGTGTTCGTGGCGCTGTCGAGCCCGTTCATCCCGCGGCTCCGGCGGTCGTCGTGGGCCGCCGGCTTCCTGGACGGCGCGAATGCCGCCTCCGTCGCGCTGATGCTGACCGTGACCTGGGAGCTCGGGCGAGCCGCGATGGTGGACTGGCTCACCGGGCTGATCGCCCTCGCGGCGGCCGGTGTGCTCCTGGCCACGCGGGTCAATTCGGCGTGGCTCGTGGTCGCGGGAGCCGCCATCGGAGGGCTGGCCGCGCTCCGGCCGTGAGCCCGGCGGCGCTCGACACTCACCCGCGGACCCGCAGGAGCCATTTGACAGGCGGCGTGGCCATTGCTCATCCTGTCTTCGGAGACCAACCCGGATCACCCGACCCGAGCCCCCCCTGGGCCGGCCAAGGAGGCGTGACGTGGAAAAGCCCAGCATCACGACCCGCATGAACGGCCCGTACCTGGTGAAGGGTCCCATCCATCTGGTCGACGCGGAAGGCAAGGAGTTCACCCTCACCAGTGACACGATTGCGCTCTGCCGCTGCGGCCATTCGGCCAACAAGCCGTTCTGCGACGGCACCCACGGTCGGATGGCGTTCCAGGCCAGCGAGAAGGCTCGCTGATCCCGGACGCCATCGAGATGGGCCCGGCCACCCTGACCTCGCGGCGGCATCAGGCCGCCGACGAGGCCGATGCCATCGAGCTCTGCTTCGCCCGTGGCTGGACGGACGGTCTCCCCGTCGTCCCGCCCACCCCCGAGCGGGTGGAGCGCATGGTCCGCGCCGCCCGACTGGATCCGGCCCACGAGATCACCTACATCGCCCACCGGGCGGTCTCCGTCACCGCCGAGAAGGTCGCCATCAACGCGGTCATGGCGGGATGCCGCCCCGAGTACATGCCAGTGGTCGTCGCGGCCGTCGAGGCGATCGGCGACCCGCGCTGGAGCTATCACGGGCCCGGGACCTCGACGGCGGGCGCCGGGGTTCTCATCATCGTCAACGGGCCGGCGGCGCGCGACCTCGACATCAATGCAGGCGACAACCTCTTCGGACCCGGCTGGCGGGCCAACCTGACCATCGGACGCGCCGTTCGGCTCGTGATGCGGAACGTCTGCGGCTCCATGCCGGGCGAGCTCGATCGCGGAACGCTCGGTCACCCCGGCAAGCTGTCCTACGTGATCGCCGAGAACGAGGCCGAGAGCCCCTGGACGCCGCTCCACGTGGAGCGGGGACTCCGCCCGGACCAGAGCGCGGTGACCATCGTGGCCGCCGCGGGACCCCGGCAGTTCTACAACCAGCTCTCCAACACCGCGGAGGGCGTGCTCGCCACTCTCGCGGACGACATGCGGGTGTCCGGGAACCTGATGGGCCAGCCGAACTTCGTGGTGGTGCTCGCCGGGGAGCACATGCGCACGATCGCCGGGAGCGGCTGGAACAAGACGATGATCCGGGAGTTCCTCTTCGAGCACACCAAGAACTCGCATGCGCATCTCAAGCGGACCGGGCAGATGGCCGGCGCCGTCCAGCCCGACGACGAGACGCGACTCCGGCCCCTGGTCGAGTCCCCCGACGACATCCTCGTCGTGGCAGCCGGCGGCCGGGCGGGGGCCTTCTCCTGCTACATCCCGGGATGGGGCGGCAAGCGCGCCTCCCAGGCCGTGACCAAGGAGGTCAAGCGATGATCGAGATCCTGGATCCGACCGTCGAGCAGTCGACGCAGCCGATCAAGTTCGTCGCACGCCCCGACTCGCTGTCGGGACTGCGCGTCGGCCTCGTCGAGAACACGAAGTTCAATTCCGACCGCCTGCTCCAGAAGATCGGCGACGTCCTGGTGGCCGACTACGGGGCGGCGAGCGCCCGCATGTGGCGCAAGCACAACGCGAGCGTGCCCGCCCACGACGAGATCGTCCAGGAGCTCCGGGCGTCCTGCGACGTGATGGTCGCCGGCATCGGCGACTGAGGGTCCTGCTCGTCGGGCAGTGTGCTCGACGGAATCGTGCTGGAGAAGGCAGGCGTGCCCTCGGCGTCCATCGTCACCGACGTTTTCGAGCGGACCGGCCGGGCCATGGCCGAGCAGTGGGGCGTGCCCGCCTACCGCTTCCTCCTCATGCCCCACCCGATCGCGAACCTGACGGAGGCCGAGCTCGATCGGCGAGCGCGCGAGATCGCGCCACAGGTCGTCAAGCTCCTTCTGGAAGGCCAGGACTAGCGTAGACACGACGGGCGCGCCGGTCTCGGCGCGCCCGTCGTGGATCCCGCCGGCGAGGCGTCGCGTCAGCCGGTGGCCACGCCCTCGGAAACGGATCGCACCAGCCGGAAGTACTCCGCCCCCGGGCGCGACGTCGCCAGCGGACGTCGCGCGCCGCGAGCGTGCGGAGCGCGGGGCTTAGCGGTCGGAGGACTTCGGCGGCCGGGCCATCTCCGGCGGGACCTGCGCCACCGGCTCGCCCCACCAGCCATCCTTCTCGGAGGCCCTGGTATCGCGATCGTGGACGACGTCGACGCCACCCAGCCAGTGGATGACGGTGTTCCGGATCGAGAACGCCATGTGCTGGTCAGTGGCGTACACCGTGTCGGTGTACGGCGAGTCGGGGCTGTTCCGCGGAGCCGGATTCTGGGCCCACGCAACGCTCGCGCCGAGAAGAACCGTGGCGGCCACCGCGCCGATTCGACGTCCCATCGAGAACACCTCCATGGAGTGAATTTCTTACGAGCAGAGTACGGCGCGGGCTCAAGGCGTCCCAAGAATTTTCGCGGCCGTGCGGGCGACCCTCCGACGGCCGAGGCGCGGGCCGCGGCCGGTCCGCCGGCGAGCTGCGCGCCTAGCCCGGGCTCGGCGGCAGATCGAGGAGCTCGCCCACGGGTACCGGGGTGTACCCACCGGCATCGAGGGCATCGAGGAGACCCGGCATCATCGCCAGCAGCCGCTCGGGGGCGCCGGGGAGTCCCGGAGCGTCGTGCAGATCGATGATCGCCCCGTCGTGGAGGCGGTCGGTGATGTGGCGAACCTGGACGGCCGGGGTCCGGGGTCGGAGGCCTTCGTGCTGGATGGACCAGAGCACGGTCGTCAACCCGAGCCGGCGCGCCGTCGCGAGCGTCGCGGCGTTGACGATGCCCCACGGCGGCCGGAACAGGCGCGGAGGCCGGCCCACGATGTCGGCGAGGATGCGCGCGCCCTCGGTCACCTCGAGGGCGGCGGCGCGCGGCGAGAGGAGCCACGCGTTGCGATGCCGCCAGGTGTGGTTGCCGATCTCGTGGCCTCCCTCGGCGATCGCGCGCACCACCTCCGGATGCCGCGCGGCGCGGGCACCGATCAGGAAGAAGGTGGCCCGGAGGTCACGGGCCGCCAGGAGCCGGAGGAGCCGGGGCGTCGCGCCCGGGTCGGGCCCGTCGTCGAAGGTGAGGGCCACGCGACGCCCCTCCGGGAGTCCGCGCCGCCAGGCGACGGCCGGCAACGCGCACTGCGCGCCCCAGGCATAGGCCGTCCACGCGAGAATACCCGCCCCCGCCGCCCACCAGGCCCCTCGCATCCTCACCCCTGCCCCTTTGGGCTCGGCCTCTCCATGGCAACCGTCCATCCGGCCTCCCGGGTCCACGATCGCACGTCAGTCGGGATCGAGGCGTCGGTCGGCGCCGCGGGGAACAGCACGAAGCGGATGATGGGCGGAGCGCGCCGGCCCCGGAACTCAGGCGCCGAAGCGGCGGTCCCGCTGCTGGTAGCTTCGGAGGGCCCGGAGAAAATCGATCTTGCGGAACTCCGGCCAGTGGACGTCGCAGAAATAGAACTCGCTGTATGCGCTCTGCCAGAGAAGGAATCCGGACAGGCGCACCTCGCCGGACGTCCGGATGATCAGGTCGGGGTCCGGCAGGTCCGGGGCGTAGAGGTAACGGGAGATCTCCTCCTGGGTCACCGCGTCGACGATCTCGTCGAGCGTCCCGCCCTGCTTGGCGCGGTCCCGCACCAGCCGGCGGACGGCGTCGGCGATCTCCTGCCGGCCGCCGTAGGCCAGGGCGAACGTCAGCACGGCGTCCGCGTAGCCCGCGGTGGCCTGCTCGGCCCGCCGGATGGCGGCCAGGGTGGAATCGGGCAGGAGGTCGAGCTTGCCGACCGCCTGCACCCGGATCCGGCGATGATGGATGCGCGGGTCGCCGGCGAGGGCGCTCAGCTTGTTCTCGATCACCGAGAGGAGACCCCGCAGCTCGTCAGGAGCCCGCCCGAGGTTCTCGGTGGAGCACGCCCAGAGGGTCACCGCCGGGATGCCGAGGTCGACGCACCACGCGAGGACCTCGTCGAGCTTCGCTGCGCCGACCCGGTAGGCGTCCACCGGATCCCGGCCTTGAGCCCGGGCCCAGCGTCGGTTCCCGTCCAGGATAATGCCCACGTGCCGCGGCATCGAGCGCCGCGCCACCTCCGCCTCGAGGCGCCGCGCGTAGAGGCGGTACAGGGGCCCCCGCCAGCGCGACTCGCCGCTCACCGCCGCCATCACTCCTTTGGTCGACGGGCGACCAGGAGCTTGTATTCGGACTCCTGGACCACGTCACCGTGCTGGTTCACCATCTGACGCTGCTCGACGACGACGCCGCTGTCCTTCATGGGCCGCTTCCCCGCGACGCGGACGCGACACCGGATGGTGTCGCCAACGTATACCGGAAGGCGGATGTGCAAGTCGAACACCATGAAGGCCAGAACCTGGGGCGTCTCGGCGGGAGCCCGGAAGCCGAGCCCCGAGCTGATGACCATGATCAGGAGCTCGGGGACCTGTGCCCGGCCGTCGGACTGGCGCGCGGCGAGGTCGAGAACGTCCTGCTCGCCGGAGATCGTCGCGTAACTCACGACGTCGGCCTCGGTGATGGTGCGGCCCGGGGTCTCGAAGCCGTCCCCTATGTCGAGGTCCTCGAAGTAGCGGGGCATCCGGCCGGGGCTACTTCCGGCGCTCGATCATGAGGTCGGTGTCCCCTTCCTGGACGACCTCGCCGCGCTGGTTCAGGACCGCGCGCTGGACGGTGACGACACCCCGGTCGGGCTTGGACGTCTCCTTCTTGGCGGTGACCTTCAGACGCACCTTGATGGTATCGCCGATCTTGATGGGGCCCTTGAAGCGCCAGCGGAGTCCCAGGAAGGCCATGGTGGCGAACGGGCGCGGCACCGCCCGGGTACCGAGACCGGACGAGATGGAGAGACCCAGGAGGCCGTGGGCAATTCGCTCGCCGAAGATGGAGGTCTTCATGTACTCCGCGTCGGTGTGGAGGACGTTGTAGTCCCCCGACAGCCCGGCGAAGGCGACGATGTCGCTCTCGGTGACGGTGCGGCCCGGCGACACGTACTCGTCGCCCACCTGGATGTCCTCGAAGTACTGGCGGTTCGGCTCCGACATCGGCATCCTCCCGGACGCGCTCGGGTTCCCCGTCGATCGCCCCGCACTATATCACGGTGAATGCTACAATTCCCCGCGACGACGGTCGATTTTCCCGGCAGTGAACGTTGCGGATCGCGGGCCTGCCGAGGCTCGCCGGAGGCGGCATGGGCACGGTCGTGGACGGCCTTCGCGTCTCGGACGCGCGGCTCGCTCCCGTGTGGGACAAGGTGCGCCTAGGCGAGCGGCTCGACCTCGACGACGGCCTGGCCTGCCTGGCGACCGACGACCTCCTCGGGCTCGGGCAGATGGCCGATCACGTCAAGCGCCAGAAGTCGGGCGACTGGGTGTACTTCGTGATCAACCGGTACATCAACCCGACGAACCTCTGCGTCCTCTCGTGCTCGTTCTGCGACTTCGCCAAGAAGCGAGGCGACGCCGGCGCGTTCGAGCACACCATCGAGGACATCGTCGGCATGATCGAGGCCGACGTCCGCGAGGTGCACATCGTCGGTGGCCACCACCCGGACTGGCCGTTCGAGTACTACGAGCGGATGATCCAGGCGATCCACGCGGCGCGCCCGGACGCCCAGATCAAGGCGTTCACCGCGGCGGAGATCGATTACCTGTGGCGACGCTGGAAGATCGAGCCGAGCGAGGCTCTCGCCCGCCTGCAAGCGGCCGGGCTCCACACCTTGCCCGGCGGGGGCGCCGAGATCTTCTCCGCGCGCCTCCAGAAGGCGCTCCGCTTCATGGGCAAGGCCGGCGCCGACCGGTGGCTCGAGATCCACCGGATCGCCCACGGTCTGGGTATCCGCTCCAACGCCACCATGCTCTACGGCCACATCGAGACCCATGCCGAGCGGATCGCGCACATGCTGCGTCTCCGCGAGGTGCAGGACCAGACCGGCGGCTTCCTGACGTTCATCCCCCTCCTGTACCAGGTCGGCGACACGAAGCTCGTACCTCGCCAGGCGTCAGCCGTCGAGGCGCTCCGGGTCGTCGCGACGTCCCGCCTCATGCTGGACAACTTCCCGCACGTCGAGGCGTACTGGGTCATGATGGGCGAGGAGGCCGCCTCGATCGCGCTCAACTTCGGGGCCGACGACGTCAACGGGACCCTCGTCGACGAGCGCATCGCCCACGCCGCGAAGGCGGAGAGCCCCGCGGGCCTCGCCCGGGAGCAGATCCTGCGCATGGTGCGGGACGCCGGACGGGTGCCGGTGGAGCGCGACGCCCTCTACAACGTGATCAAGGTGTGGAGCTAGTGCTGCGGGTCGGCCGGATCTCGTACCTGAACGTCGAGCCGTTCTTCCACGCGTTCCCCTGGCCCATCTCCGAGTCGCTGCCGCCCCGAGCGCTCGGGGAGGCGGTGGCCGACGGCCGGATCGACGCGGGGCCGCTCGCCCTCGCCGACTGCCTGCGGCTCGAGGGCACGGTCGCGCGTCTGCCCTTCGGGATCGTGGGGCCGACACGGGGGCAGAGCGTGCTCCTCTTCTCCGACCGCCCGATGCGTGAGCTCGGTGGCCGACGCATCGCGGTGACCGGCGAGACCTCGACCTCCGTGCGCCTCGTGCGGATCCTCCTCGCGTTCCGGGACGAGGTCCGCCCCCCGACCCTGGTCGGCCTGGACGAGACGGCCGACGCCGCCCTCCTGATCGGCGACGTCGCGCTCCGCCTCCGGCAGGGACCCTGGCCGCGGCGGTACTGCTACGACCTCGGCGAGGAATGGACCACGTGGACAGGCTTGCCGATGGTGTTCGCGTCCTGGGCGGTGCGCCTGGATACGCCGGCGGCGGCGCGCGCGGAGCTCGTGGCAGTCCTGGATCGGGCGCTCGAGACCGGCCTGGCGAGTCTCCCGGCCATCGCCGCCCGCCGGGGCGACCTCGGCTTCTCCGAGGCCGAGATCGTCAGCTACCTCGAGAGCTTTCGCTACCGGATCGGGGCCGACGAGGAGAAGGCGATCGGCGAGTATCGCCGGCTCGTCGGGCTCCTCGATGGCTGACGCCACGACCGCCCAGGCGATGCTCGACGGAGTCCGCGACCACGTCGACCGCGGCGCCCGGCTCTCGCGTGACCAGGGACGCTGGCTCCTGACCGAGGCCCCCCTGCTCGAGGTCGGCCAGCTCGCCGACACCGTGCGCCGCCGGCTCCATCCCGACGGCGAGGTGACATTCGCCATCGACACGAACCCGAACTACACGAACGTGTGCATCACCGACTGCCAGTTCTGCGCGTTCTACCGGAAGCCGGGCGACCCGGAGGCGTACACGCTCACCGTCGACGAGGTCATGGCCAAGATCGCCGGGGCCGTGGAGCGGGGCGCGACCACGGTCCTCCTCCAGGGCGGGCACAACCCGTCGCTCCCGCTCGACTACTACCTCGACCTCGTCCGCGAGACTCGCCGGCGTTTCCCGGGTGTACTCCCCCACTTCTTCACCGCGTCCGAGATCCAGACCATGTCGCAGGTCTCCGGGCTCACCGTCAGCGAGGTCCTGGCCCGCCTCAAGGACGCGGGGCAGCGGACTCTGCCGGGCGGCGGCGCGGAGGTCCTGTCCAAGCGCGTCCGACTCCGCATCGCCCCGAAGAAGGGCGGGCCGGAGAGCTGGCTCGAGGTCCACCGGGAAGCGCACCGGCACGGGCTCCGCTCCACCGCCACCATGATGTACGGCCACGTCGAGGGCACCGAGGACGTCCTGGATCACCTGGATGCCATCCGGACGCTCCAGGACGAGACCGGCGGATTCACCGCGTTCATCCCCTGGTCCTTCAAGCCGGGCAACACGCTGCTCGAGAAGTGGATCAAGCACTACGCCGGGCCGAACGCGTACTGCCGGATGCTCGCGGTGTCCCGCTGCTATCTGGACAACGTGCCCCACGTGCAGGCCTCGTGGTTCTCGGAGGGGAAGCGCGCCGGGCAGATCGCGCTCCACTTCGGCGCCGACGACTGGGGCGGGACCCTCTTCGAGGAGAACGTCCACCGGGCGGCGGACTACGTCAACAAGACCACCGTCGACGAGATCGTGGCGCTGATCCGCGAGGCGGGGTACCGGCCTGTCCAGCGAACCACGCTCTACGAGCGGGTCAAAGCCTTCTAGCCGCGCGACGCGGCGAGCGCATCGCCACCGCCCGAACTCGACGACGGCGCCGCCGATGGCGCTTCAGAGTGGATCGAGCGGGGGCATCCGGTCCAGCAGCTTGGCTCCGACCGCCTCGCGGTAGAGGGTCTCCAGCGCGCGGCGTCCTTCCTCCCCCAGCGCGACCGTGTAGTCGTTCACGTACATGTGGACGAAGCGCGTGCAGGTGGCCGCGTCGATGCCCCGGCCGTACCGGAGGGCGTACCCGACGGCCTCGTCGGGGTGGGCGTGAGCATAGCGGATCGACTCCCGCAGCGCCTCCGACAGCTGGCTGGCCATGGCCTCCCCGAGGTCGCGGCGCGTCACGTTGACGCCGAGCGGGAGCGGAAGCCCGGTCCGCTTGGTCCAGATCTCGCCGAGATCGAGCACCTTGAAGAGCCCCATCGCGCCATAGGTGATCTGCCCCTCGTGGATCAGAAGGCCGACATCGGCTTGCCCCTCGGCCACGACCCGGGGGATCTGGTCGAACGCCACCACGATCACCGCGGGATCCCCGAGCGCGAGGCGAAGCAGCAGGTACGCCGTCGTCCCGTACCCCGGGATGGCGATGACCCGGTCGGCGAGGGCCTCGGGAGCGAGAGGCTCGCGGGCCACCAGGATGGGGCCGTAGCCCTTGCCCATCGACGCGCCCGGATCCATGAGGCGGTACCGGTCCGCGATCGACGGGTACGTGGCGCACGACACCGCGGTGACCTCGAGCTCCGTCGAGGCGGCGCGGCGGTTCAGTGATTCGATGTCCTCGAGGACGTGCTCGATCCGCACGCCCGGGATCGTCACCTTCCCGTGGGTCATCGCGTAGAACATGAACGCGTCGTCGGCGTCCGGGCTGTGACCGATCCGCACCAGCTGGGTCATCCGCTCCTCCCTGGCCCGCGTGTCCCGCGTCGTCCGCCCCGCGTCCTCGGAGCCGCGCCGATCGCGGTCGATGTCTTCGCCCGCGCAGGGTATCACGCGAGCGGAGTGGACGCGATCACCGGGCGAGCGGCGCGTCCATCGATGCCCGCGACGGCGGACGCCCGCGCGAGGTCGCGAGGCCCGGCGCGGCGCGCCTCGATTCCGGCCGCGCCGCGGCGCCGAGCGCCGCGGCGAGTTATCCACTTATCCACACTCATCCACCGACAGCGATCCGCCGCATCTGGCGCGGGCACTCGCGATGGCTGGCGCGGAGAGCCGCGATAGATCGGCGCGCGCGAGGCCAACGCTCGCAATTGGCCGATGAATGCCCGCGCGCGAACGATACGTCATCGCGAGAGCGCATCATGACAGGCGAAACAAACTCTTGACACGGATGACACGCGCGACGATTGTGGGGGGCATTCACTGGACGGTACGCACTCTTTCATTTGCTCGAGACGAGGTCCGGAGGTCGGCATGGACGTTCCGCGAAAACCGCTGGCGAAAGTCGAAGGGCGGAAAAAGCTGAAGGCGAGCGGCCTGGTCATCCAGTGGCGGGGCACGCCCAACCTGGACGACTGGGTGGCCTTCATCGCGAACGGCACGAGGTCGAGACGCCTGATCCTCGCCGATCACACCTCCGAGCGGCGAGTGAAGCAGCTCCTCGCCCGCATCGAGCCCCTGCCCAAGCGCGAGGTCGAAAAGCTCGCCAAGGGCTGACCGAGGTTAGCGCGGAGCCGGCGCCTCCGGCTTCGCCGGCTCGACCGGCGGCGGGAGCGGCTTGCCCCACTCGACCGTGAAGCCGAAGGCCGGTCCTCCCTGGTTGTTGCGGTCGTCATACGGAATCCGCGTCGCCGTCCACCCGCTCAGTCCCGTCCGTATCCCGGACGTCTGCGACGTCCTCATGGTCGTCGACGCGGCCCTCACGAACGCCGGCGCGTAGACGCCCCCCAGATTCGGCTCGGGAAAGGACTGCTGCTCGCGGACCCCGCCTTGTATGAGCCCGAGCGATTCCTCGAAGCCGAACTCAGGAGACGGCGGCAGGATCGGCTGCGGGGCGGTCACGCCCGCCCCAGCTGTACCAGGAGCGGCGACAGGCCCCGTGCTCGTGACGTGTCCGGCTGACGGCGGTGTCTGTCCCATGACAGGGGGTGTCCCGACCAGCAGGGCAGCCAGCGTCGCGACGACGACCAGAACAGGGAAAATCCGGATCTTCAGTGCTGATCCCATGGCTCCTCCCTCCGGGGTGACCGCACTACGTAGGATGCAAGCAAGATGCCTCGGGATGCGCGGTCAACCGTTCGGGACGCTGGCAGGCTACGCGGATCCTCCCCCCTCGGACGCCGTCAGGAGCTGGATGACCGATGAGAAGTCCTTTCGCCCGAGCCCGTGGCGGCTCGCCAGCATGTAGAGGTCGTGGGCGAGCGCGCCCGTGAAGCAGGTGACGCCGAGGTCCCGCGCCGCCGCGCGCGCCAGGGACAGGTCCTTCGCCATGAGGTCGGTCATGAACCCCGCCGCGAAGTCGCGGTTGGACGCCGACTTGGGCACGAGGCCCGGGACGGGGCAGTTGTTCTCCAGGGCCCAGCAGTTGCCGGAGCTCGTCCGGATCACGTCGTGCAGGATCTTCGGGTCGACGCCGGCCCGGAGGCCGATCGTGAACGCCTCGGCGGTGGCGATCATCGAGACGCCCGCGAGGAGGTTGTTGCAGATCTTCGCCACCTCGCCGGACCCGAGCGGCCCCACGTGCACGACGTTCTTGCCCATGGTGCCGAGGATCGGGCGCGCTTCGGCGAACGCGCCGGCGTCACCGCCGACCATGATCGTGAGCGTGCCGGCCACTGCTCCGGGCACTCCTCCCGAGACGGGCGCGTCGAGCATGCGGACGCCCGCCGCGGTCAGTCGGGCGCCCACCTTCTTGGTCGTCGCCGGATCGATCGTGCTCATGTCGATCGCGATCTGGCCCGACCGCGCCCCCTCGAGGACGCCACCGGGGCCGAGATACGCGGTCTCCACCTCGGGAGAGTTCGGCACCATGGTGACGACGACCTCCGCCCGGCCCGCCGCCTCCCCTGCCGACCGCGCCGCGGTCGCGCCCTGGGCGACGGCGGCCTCGACCGCGTCCTGTCGCACGTCGGCGGCATGCACCCGGTAGCCGGCCTTGATGAGGTTCGCCATCATCGGCAGCCCCATGTTGCCAAGCCCGATGAACGCGATGGACTTCATGTCACGGCCCCCTGCGCCGCGCATCGCGACGCTCGATCGTGCACCGCCGCGGGACGAACGTATCGGGCGCGCCGCGCGGCGCGCGTCTCCGGCCAGTCTACAACGGCGGCCCGAGGCGACCAAACGATCGAACGACCCCGCCGCGATCGCGCCGCCGATGAAGCCGCCCCGTGCCGCGTGCTACAATCCGGCCGCGCGAATGATTGGGCTCGCCTGGATCGTCCTCGTGCTGGGCACTCTCTTGGGCGTGGTGTCATTGACCGCCGACCTGGTCGGCATCGGCGCGTTCAAGGGCTTCGGGTGGAAGCAGGCGCTCGGGACGGTGGTGGCGCTGTGCCTCGTGGTCGCCTCGGGATGGCGCATCTTCCTCAGCTCTCGGGACAAGCGGTGAGCACGCCGGCGGCGGGAACGTAGCCCGGTGGCCACCGCCGGCTCGCGAGCGCGCCAGACGACGAGCCAGACCCGGGTCCTCGAGAATCTCCGCATGGCCGCGCGCAAGGGGGACCGGACCGCCCTCGCGCTAGCGCTCGACGAGATGCGGACGCTCGCGTTCACCCCGCGCTACTGGCTCCGGTATCTCACTCTGATCCGTCACCCGCTGGCCCGCATCGTGGACCTGCTGGTCATCAAGCAGGGCGACAAGATCGCGCGGCAGAAGGGCTGGTCGCAGACGGCGAAGTCGTCGCGGCGGTCCCGTCCCGCCGCCGCGCGGCCCGAGAAGGCTCCGCGGGCCAAGCGGCCAGCGAAGCCGCGCGGCGACCCGGCGCAGCCGCCCCTCTTCCCGGGACTCTAGCCTCGCGCGGGACCCCGGGAGAGCGGCGCCCCTCGGAGGCGCCGGCGCTCAGAGGACGAGCTTGCCCAGGACGCGCGGGCCGGACGCGCCCGTCGCGCCCGGGACGTTGCCAGCCCGACCGAAGAGGGTCTCGTTCGCGAGGACCGCAAACGCCACCGCCTCCTTGGCGTCGGGGTCGAGGCCGACCTCGGCCAGCGAGCGCACCGGCACCGGGGCGAGCGCCGCGCCCAGCTCGGCCATGAGCGTCGCGTTTCGCGCGCCGCCGCCCGAGACCAGTACCTCGGACACCGGCTCCCGGACCCACCGGTGGATCCCGTCGGCCACCGACGCCGCGACGAACCGCGTCAGGCTCGCGAGGAGGTCCGCCTCGCGGCCAGCGTAGCGCGCGAGGAGCGGCTGCACGAAGACGTCGCCGAATGCCTCGCGCCCCGTGGACTTCGGCGGCGCCAGCTCGAAGTACGGGTGGCGGAGCAGCTCGGCGACGAGCCGCTGGTCCACGCGCCCCGTCGCGGCGCGCCGCCCGTCCCGGTCGAACGTCTCGGCGCCGCCGGTCCAGTGGTGCACGACGATGTCCATCGGCATGTTCGCCGGCCCGAGGTCGAACGCCCGCACCGAGTCGACTCGCTCGGTCACGACCGTGACGTTGGCGATCCCGCCCATGTTGAGACAGGCGCGCGTGGCGCCGGGCCGGCGGAAGAGAAGCCAGTCGACCAGGGGAACGAGCGGCGCCCCCTCCCCGCCGGCGGCGATGTCGCGCGGGCGGAAGTCCGCCACGACGGGCAGCCCCGTACGCTCGGCGATGATCGCCGGCTCGGCGATCTGGAGCGTGGCAGCCTGGCCGCCCGGATCGTCCGCGCGCGGATGGTGCCGGGCCGTCTGGCCGTGGGACCCGATCATGTGGACCGGGAGTCCCTGGGCGCGGGCGGTCTCGATCATTTCCAGCGAGGCTCGGGCGAACTCCATGCCGAGCCGATAGTGGCAGCGCAGGAGCTCGTCCGCGCGGGCATCCTTGAGCGCAAGGACGCGGGTCCGCAGCGCCGGATCGTACGGCCGAGTCCGGAAGTCGAGAAGGCGCGCGCGGGTCGTTTCCCCCGCCCCCTCCAGCTCGACCAGCGCGACGTCGATGCCGTCGGCACTCGTCCCCGAGATGAGGCCGATGACGCGACGGGGGCTCACCGTCCGGAGGGCGAGGAACCGGGTCAGCGGATCATCGCTCACGTCGTGTCTCCCCGAGCGCCGCGCGCAGATTGTCGCCGTGGGCAGCGAGGCGACGGCCAGCGGCGGCGCGGTCGAGGCCTAGGCGGTGCATCACCAGCGCCACGTTGGGGCGGCCGCCCGCCCGGCGGGCGAGAGCGCGCGTGGACGCCGGATCGAGGCCGGTCAGCGCCGCGATGATGCGGAGCGCGCGGGCGCGAAGCTTCCGGCTCGTCGGCCGAAGGTCGACCATGAGGTTGCCGTAGACCTTGCCTAGCCGGACCATGCTCGCCGTCGTGAGAGTGTGGAGCACCATCTTGGTCGCGAGCCCGGCCTTCATCCGGGTCGAACCGGCCAGCACTTCCGGTCCCGGGCGCGGCGCGACGACGACGTCGGCGATCCGGCGCAGCATCGCCGACGGCGCGCAGGTGACCACGATGGTCCGCGCGCCGCGACGCCGCCCCTCCTCGAGCGCAGCGAGCGCGAACGGCGTCACACCGCTGGCGCAGATCCCGCACACGACGTCCCGCGGCCCCACGCGTAGCCGGCGAAGCGCACGGCGGGCGTCGGCGCCCCGGTCCTCCGCCCCCTCGACCGCGCGCCAGAGGGCGCGACGGCCGCCGGCGATGACCCCGACCACCTGCCCGGGAGACACGCCAAAGGTCGGTGGGCATTCGGAGGCGTCGAGGACACCGAGCCGCCCGCTGGTCCCCGCGCCCGCGTACACGAGCCGGCCGCCCGCACCGAGCGCGCGGGCGACCAGGTCCACCGCGCGCGCGAGCGGCCGTCGTACCGCGGCGACGCTCGCCGCCGCGCGACGGTCCTCGCGAGTGATCGTGGCGACCAGCCGCTCCGTGGGCAAGCGATCCAGACCCCGGAGGCGCGGATTGGGCCGCTCGGTCGGAAGCCTCGCGTAGCTCGGACGTCCGGCGGGTACCACGCGGCGATGGGAGGGCGCCACAGCGGGTCCCTTGTAGCCCGCACCGCCGGATGTGTCAATGACGGCGAACCCCTAGGATTTCTATCTCACAATCTGAGGAGACTGGTCGAAAAGGTCGACGCCAAAGCCGGCCCAGTCGGCCAGCACACGGGTGTTATGACCCCGACCAGCCGTGTCGTCGACGAGCCACAGGCTGCCGGGACCGAAGCGCCGCACCTCACCATCGGTGGTGGTCACTTCCATTTCGCCCGTCAGTGTCACCACGAACCAGCGCTTGGGACTCGGGTGCCACTCACCATCCCGTCCAGCTTCGATGCGCAACAAGGCGGCGCCCGCCGTCGGGATGCCGGCACTGGACGCGAACGCCGGGCGACCTGGCACGATCGCGATCGAGGTGGTTGCCACATCAACGTCCTCGAAGCGCGATCCACCGTCTTTCGTCACAACCGTGCGTGTGTACCTCACCCTCCACCTCCTCTCATTCAGCCGGGCGTGAGTATCGATTGGCCACCACCTTGACGTCTGGCGAATCGATTCGTTCCTGGACTTCTCGAGCAGGCGTGTATCAGTCAGCGCTGGACGGTCGGGCCGCCGCCATTCCGGTCAGGCGGTCGGCGGCGACGTGGCACGCGGCCAGGTGGCGGGGCAAGAGCTCCGCGAGCGCAGGCGACTCCCGGGTGCATCGCTCGATCCGGACGGGGCATCGGGGGTGGAACCGGCATCCCGCCGGGATCCGCACCGCGCTGGGCGGCTCCCCTTCGATCGGCGCAGGCTCGCGCCGCGGACCGCCCACCTCCGGCACCGCCGAGAGGAGCGCCATCGTGTAGGGATGCTGGGGGCGCGCGAAGAGCTCGTCGGTCGGCGCGTGCTCCACGATGGTGCCGAGATACATCACCGCGACCTCGTCGCTCAGGTACCGGACGACGCGGAGGTCGTGCGAGATGAAGATCATGGTCAGACCGAGCGACTCGCGGAGGTCGAGCAGGAGCTGCAGGATCTGGGCCTGGATCGACACGTCGAGCGCCGAGAGCGGCTCGTCCGCGATCAAGAGCTCGGGCTCCACGGCCAGCGCCCGCGCGATCCCGACGCGCTGGCGCTGCCCGCCGGAGAACTCCCCGGGGTACTTGTGGGCGTCGGACGCGCTCAGCCCGACCTGGGCGAGGAGCTCGCCCACGCGCTTCGGGCGCGCCGAGGCGACGCCGATGTCGTGGACGTCGAGCACCTCCCGGAGCGTCGCGCCCACGCGCTGGCGGGGATCGAGCGACGCGTACGGATCCTGGAAGACCACCTGCATCCGCTTCCGGAACGGCGCCAGCTCGGCCTCGCTGAGCTTCATCAGGTCGACGCCGTCGAACAGCACGGCGCCGCGGTCCGCGTCGTGGAGCCGGAGCAGGCAGCGGCCAAGCGTGCTCTTGCCGCACCCCGACTCGCCGACCAGGCCCAGGGTCCGGCCGCGGGCGAGCGTGAGCGACACCCCGTCGACCGCGCGGACGTGCTCCGGTGACCGGCGCAGCACGACGTCGAGGAAGGTGTGCGGCAGCGGGAAGTGCTTCACCAGGTCGCGGACCTCGAGGAGTGGCGGCACGGCGCGGTCCCCGTCCACGGCGGCGCCTACCCTCACGTCTCGCCCAGCCGGTCGACCCGGAGGCAGCGGCTCCAGTGATCGGCTCCCACGGGCACGAGCGGCACCTCCCCCCTGCGGCACTCGTCCGCCACCCACGCGCAGCGCGGCGCGAACGGACACCCCGGGCCGAGGCTCGTCAGGTCGGGCGGCGAGCCGGGAATCGGGACCAGCCGACCACGCCGCTCGACGCTGGGGATCGACTGGATCAGGCCGATCGTGTACGGGTGGCGCGGCCGCGCGAAGAGCTCCGCCGTCGTCGCCAGCTCCACCACCTGCCCCGCGTACATGACGGCGACCCGGTCCACCGCCTGATAGACCACGCCGAGATCGTGGGTGACCAGGATCAGGGCCATGCCGAGCTCCCGCTGCAGCGTCACGAGCAGGCGGAGGATCTGCGCCTGGATCGTGACGTCCAGGGCCGTGGTGGGCTCGTCGGCCAGCAGGAGCTTCGGCTCGCGCGCGAGCGCGATGGCCAGCATGACCCGCTGCCGCTGTCCCCCCGAGAGCTCGTGCGGATAGGCGCCGAGCCGCCGCTCGGGGTCCGGGATGCCGACGTGGCGGAGGAGCCCCACCGCCCGCGCGCGACGGGAATCCGAGGCTCGCGCGGCCGGAAGAGCCTCCGTGATCTGGCGCTCCACGGTGAGCACGGGATTGAGGGCGGTCATGGGGTCCTGGAAGACCATGACCACGCCGTGCCCGCGGACGGCCCCCAGCTCGCGCTCGCTCAGGCGGACGAGGTCGCGGCCGCCGAAGAGGACCTGGCCGTGGGTGATGCGCCCGGGTGGATGGACGAGCCGGACGATGGCGCGGCAGGTCATCGTCTTGCCGGAACCGGACTCCCCGACCAGCGCGAACGTCTCGCCGGGCCGCACCTCGAAGCTCACGCCGCGGACCGCGTGCACCGTTCCGCGCCGCGTCGGAATCTCGACCCGGAGATCCTCGACCGCCAGGAGGGGGGCGCTCACCCGCGGCACGGACCCGGTCGGCGGCAGCTCACTGTCCCTTGACGCGGAGAAGGTCGGCGATGCCGTCACCGAGCAGGATGAAGGCGAGACCCGTGTAGAGGCACGCGAAGCCCGGTATGGTCGCCACCCACCAGGCTTGATTGAGGAACTCGCGTCCCTCGGACATCATCATCCCCCACTCGGGCGCCGGCGGCCTCACCCCGAGCCCGAGGAATCCCAGCGCCGCCGTGGTCAGGATGATGAGAACGACGTCCGACGTGAAGAAGATGATCGCGGGCGGCACAGCGTTCGGCAGGATGTGACCGAGCAGGATGCGCCGCCTCGGAAAGCCGAGCGCTCGTCCCGCTGCGACGTAGTCCAGGTTCCGCTCCCGGAGCACCTCGCCCCGGACAAGTCGGGCATACACGACCCACTGGGTCGCGCCGATCGCGACGAAGATGTTGATCTCGCCGGGGCCCAGGAACGCGACGATCGCGGTGACCATCACGAAGAACGGCACGGCGGTAATCACGTCCACGGTTCGCATCACCACGGTGTCGACCCAGCGGCCGTAGTAGCCCGCCGCGGAGCCGACGAGAGACCCGAACACGAACGGGAACACGGCCGCGAGCACCCCGATGCGAAGCACGATCGACGCCCCGGCCAGGACCCGCGTGAGCACGTCGCGCCCGAAGTTGTCGGTGCCGAACGGGTGCATGGCGCTCGGCGGCTGAAGAATCTGGTCGAAGTCGTGGGTGAAGGGATCGTACGGGCTCAGCAGCGGTCCGATCACCCCGGCGATCAGCAGAATCAGCAGCATCGCCCCGCCGACGGCGAGGCTCGGATGGATGCGGCGGCGGGTGGGCGCCGCGATCATGACCTCCGCCGCGACGGTGCTCATCCGATGCGCACGCGGGGATCGAACAGCGGGTAGATCAGGTCGGTTGCGAGGTTGATCAGCATCACGCCGAGCGCGAAGGCCAGGGTGAGCGTCTGCACCACCATGTAGTCGCGGGCGAAGATGGACTCGATCATCCACGAGCCGAGCCCGGGCAGCGCGAAGACGCTCTCGACGACGACCGAGCCGCCGATGATGTACGACAGGCGCACCCCGATGAGGGTGACGATCGGCAGGAGCGCCGCGCGCAGAACGTGGCGGAATAGCACCGTGCGCCGGTCGAGACCCTTCGCGCGGGCGAAATCGACGTAGGCAGTCGTCTGCGCATCGATCAGCGCGGAGCGGAGGTTCCGCGTCAGCACGGCAGTGAAGATGCCGGACAGGGTCAGGGCCGGCAGGAACAGATGCCACAGATGGTCGCGGAACCCCTCCCCGTACCCGGCCGCCGGGAACCACCCGAGCGTGAGCGCGAACAGGATGAGCAGCAGGACGCCGATCCAGAACTGAGGCGAGGCGAGCGGAATCGTGATCAGGGCGCGGACCAGCTGGTCGGGCCAGCGGTCCCGGTGCGTGGCGGCGACGATGGCCAGGGGCACGGCGATGACCAGGGAGAGGAGCGTGCTGTAGCCGACCAGGAACAGCGTCACTCCGGTCCGCCTCGGCAGGAGATCGATCACCGGAGTGCGGTAACGGAGGGACGTGCCCAGGTTCCCGGTCGCCAGATTCCGAAGATAGACGCCGTACTGGAGGGGAAGCGGGCGGTTCAGGCCCCACTGCTGCCGGAGGGCCCGAACCGCCGCGTCACTGGCCCGCTCCCCGAGGATCGCCGTCGCGGGATCCCCGGGGAGCAGCTTGATGAGCAGGAAGATTAGCACCGTGACCAGGAGCGCCACGGGCACGGTCTGCCCGATACGCCGGAGCGCGTAGCGCAGCAGGGGCACGGCGCCCGCCGAAGTCTACTCGACGGTCACGTTCTTGAATATCCAGGGCCCGGTGGCCAGCTGGACGAGCCCCTTCATCTTCTTGTTGATGGCGATGGTGTACGGCGAGTAGTAGAGGATGATGAGCGGGGAGTCGCGCAGCGCCAGCTCCTGGATCTCGTAGTAGACCTGGCGGCGCTTCTCGAGATTGACTTCCCGCAAGCCCTTCGCCAGGAGCCCGTCCATCTCCGCCGACTGGTACCCGCTGTGATACGACTGGCTCTCGGTGAAGCCCAGCGCGTACGAGGCGAGCTGGGACGGATCTGGGATGTCGTTCGTCCAGGCGGTGACGTAGATCTGGAAGTCGTTGGCGCGGTATTTCTGCGTCGCCGCTGCGCGGTCGAGGGGCTCGAGCTCCAGGTTGACGCCGAGCTTGCCCCACATCTCCTTGAGGGTGACCGCCGTCGGCTGCTGCACGGCGTCGTTGGACCGATACATGAGCTTGATCGTCACCGGGGTCGCCACCCCGGACTCCTTGAGGAGCTGCTTCGCCTTGGTCAGGTCGAACGCGTAACCCTTCGAGCCCTTATTGAAGAAGGGCGTCGTCATGGGCAGGAACGTGGTCGCCGGCGTGCAATTGCCGAAGCAGACGGCCTTGCTGATCGCCGCCCGGTCGGTCGCGTAGGCGAGCGCCTGGCGGAACTTCACGTTGCTGAGGGGCGCCTCGCGCATGTTGAGGGTGAGGTGCGACACCTGCGTCGAGGGGTTGAGCTGCCCCTCGAGCTTCGGGTCCTTCCGGAGCTCCTCCATGCGGGAGAAGGGCGGGTAGTCGATGCCGTCGACGTCGCCAGACTGCAGCGCGATGATGCGGGCGTTGTCGTCCGGGATGTACTTGAGGCGAAGCTCCTGACTCTTGGGGAACCCCTTCTCGTAGTAGTGGGGGTTGGCCTTCATGACCATCTCCTCACCCTTCTTCCAGTCCGCCAGCATGAAGGGGCCGGAGCCCACGGGCTTGTTCGCGAAGTCCTCGTCCTTGGCGCCCTTGAAGACCTTCTCCGGCATGATGCTGTTGGAGAAGAGCGAGATGTCCGCCAGGAACGGCGCCCACGGCTCCTTGAGGCTGATCACCACCGTGGAGTCGTCCTTCGCCCGGATGTCCTCGACCGCCTCCAGCGCCCACTGCCACGGGCCCTTGGTGTCATGGGCCCGCTTGAGCGAGAAGACCGCGTCGCTGGCCTTGACCGGGTCGCCGTTCGAGAACTTGGCGTTCTTCCTGAGGAAGAAGGTCCACGTCCGGCCGTCGGGGGACGTCGTCCACTTCTCGGCCAGGTCGGGCTCGAAGCCGTCGCCCTTGACGTTCACCTTGACGAGCTGCTGGTAGATCTGCGTGAAGGCCCAGATGTCGGGATTCGCGTCCGTGGTCACCGGGTCGAGGGTCTCGGGCGCCCGGTTCACACCGAACCGGATCACCTTGCCCCCCTGCGCCGATGCCTTGGGCCCCAGGGATCCGAGACCCACCAGCATCAGGCCGGCGGTCAGCACGAGCGCAAGCGCCAGTCGAGCGATTCGCATCGGTCCTGCCTCCTTTTTCGGCGTGTGTCTGATCATGTGTCGCCCGGTGGGAAGCCACTTCACTGCGTGTGCGGCGAGCGTAGCCCAATGGCCCGGCCCGACACAAGGCGCGGCTTGCCTCCGGGCCCGGCGCCCGGGGCGCCCGGGAGGGGCGCCGTCGCGGGCGCCCTCCTGCCGGATGGCCGGGGGGCCGGTCACCCAGACCGGCCGCGGATCCCGCCGGACGACATCCAACCACCCGGCCCCGGACGTAGAGAGGGGCGAGATGAGAGGACTTCCCCCTTTGATCCCGACCGGTGGATCGTTGTAGGCTGCCGACCATGGCCGCGGTGGACCTCGAGGCCTACGTCGCACGCTCGCGCGCCGTCGACCTGTCCGCCTTCCCCTGGTCCGACGTCCCGCGTCACCCGGTGAGTCCGGAAACGATCCGCACGCTGCGCTACATGCAGGACGTCGAGAGCCACACGATCATCTACCTGCGGGAGCTGCTGGCCACCCGGGCCGTCGACGAGCCGGACGTCGCGACATTCCTCGCCTGCTGGCTCTACGAGGAGACGTTTCACGGCCTCGCCCTGGCGCGCTTCCTGGAGGCCGCCGGCCACCCGCTCGGCGAGCGGGCGCGTCCCCGGGGACAGGAGCCGCTCGTGAAGCGCCTCGAAGCCTTCGCCGTGGCCCTCCTCTCCAAGGCCTGGCCGGACTTCTGCGCCCTCCACATGACGTGGGGCGCGATCAACGAGCTCACCACCCTCACCGCGTACCGTCGGCTCTCGAAGGTCGCGAACCACCCGGTCCTGACGGAGCTGCTCGAGCGGATCATGCTCGACGAGTCGCGCCACTTCTTCTTCTATTACCGCCAGGCCGAGCAGCGACTGCTCCGGCCGGGCGCCGCGCGCGTCAGTCGCGCGATCGTCGACCGGTTCTGGGCCCCGGTCGGGAGCGGCGAGCAGGCCAAGGAGGATCTGCGCTTCCTGGCCGGCTACCTTTTCGGCGGGGACGAGGGCCGGACCGCGGCCCGCAAGGTCGACGAGACCATCCGGCGCCTGCCGGGCTTCTCGGCCGTCCGGCTGGTCGAGTCCTGGATCGATTCCTTTGCCGACCCGCGGCGGTCGGTGCCCCAGCTGCCGCCAGGCGTCCGGGGCGTGTCCGCGGGCGAGATCGCGAGCCTCGCCGAGGCGACCGAGGTCGCCAAGCCGACCAAGGCAGATGCCACGGCGGATGGAGGACGACGAAATGGCCACCACGACGGCTGAGCCCTATCGGACGTACCGGCCCCGCCCCTTCACTCGCGCCCAGCGCGATTCGACGACGGTGCTCTTCGGAGGCCTCCACTGGCGCCTGGAGCGGCTCATCGAGGCGACCCTCAAGAACTGCGGATATCAGGCGCAGATCCTGCCGGTGGCGACGAAGGAGGACCTGCTCACGGGGCGCGAGGTCGCCGACATCGGGCAATGCTGCCCGACCAGCTTCACGACCGGGAACCTCGTCAACTTCCTCAAGAAGGAAGCCAAGGCCATCGGCGCCGAGGAGGTGAGCAAGCGGTACGTCCACCTCACCGCGGGCTCATGCGGGGCGTGCCGCTTCGGCCAGTACCACCAGAGCTACGAGCTCGCCCTCCGGAACACCGGGCTCGAGGCGTTCCGCATGTTCCTGCTCGCCCAGGACCAGCTGGACCAGAAGGACGTGATGGGCGACGGCCTCGATTTCAATCTGCCCATCACGTTAGGGTGCCTGTGGGCCATCTTCTGCGCGGATCTCGTCCAGGACCTCGAGTACCAGATACGGCCGTACGAGGTCGAGGCCGGCCGGACGGATGCCGTCGTGCGCGAGAGCATGGACTACCTCTTCGAGATCTTCCGGAACCGCCCGTCGAAGGAGTCCTGGCGCGCCGTCACCTGGCATCTCAGCACACCCTACTTCGCGCGGGCACTGCGCGAGGTTCACCGCCGATTCTCCACGATCGAGGTGGACCGCCTCCGCGTGAAGCCGACCGTCAAGATCACGGGCGAGTTCTACCTCCAGACCGTCGAGGGCGATCCGAACTACAACATCCACCGCTGGCTCGAGGCCGAGGGCGCGGAGGTGTACCCCGCGGCGGTCACCGTGTGGATGGACTACCTGTTGCGACTCGGCCTCCAGCGGTTCGAGGACTACAGCGGGATCGAGCGCGGGGCGCGTCTCAAGCTCGGCGCGGGCCGGGCGGCCCAGGCCGTCTACCGGTGGACGTTCAACCGGCTTCGCCGCGCGATGGGCGACCTCCCGCACGAGATCCCGCACCAGCTCGATCTGCGCCGGCTGGCCGCGCCGTACTTCCACAGCCGGCTCGACGGCGGCGAGGGCGACATGCTGGTCGGGAAGTCGATCTGGGCGCACACGAAGAAGAAGGCCCACATGATCTGCGAGCTGTCGCCCTACTCCTGCATGCCGAACACCATGAGCATCGGCGCGATGGCCGGGGTCGTGGGGAAGTACCCCGATCTCCTGTACGCGCCGCTCGAGATCAAGGGCGACGCCGAGGTCCACGCCCTGTCGCGCTGCCAGATGATCCTGACCGAGGCCAAGAAGCGCGCGCAGCGGGAGTTCGACGGCGCGCTGGCCGCCGTCGGGCTCACCGTCGACGAGGTGCGAGCCTACGTGGAGGCGCGTCCCGCGATGCGGCTCGCGACCTATCCGATCCCGCGGAAGGGCCTTGCCGCCGGCACCGCCGCCAATCTCGTCCTGCACGTGGCGGAGATGATGGGCCGCGGCGACCGGCTCGGGAGCCTGCGGCAGGGCGCGCACGCCTCGCCATCGGAGGCCGCGCGGGCGGTGGCGTCTTGAAGATCGCGGGCCTGGACGTCGGCTCGACGACCGTCAAGGCAGCCCTCGTCGACGGGGATCGGGTCACCTGGCGCGACTATCAGCGGCACAACACCCGCCAGGCCGAGAAGGTGCTCGACTTCCTCGAGCGCATGGAAACGGAGGCCGGCCTGGCGCCCGGTGTCGACCGGGTCTTCGTCACGGGCTCCGGCGCCGGGTCCATCACCGGCCTGATCGGCGGCAAGTACGTCCAGGAGGTCGTCGCCGTCGCCGCATGCGTCGAGCGCCTCCATCCGGAGGTGCGCTTCGTCTCGGAGATTGGCGGCGAGGACATGAAGACGATCTTCCTCACCGAGGCCGGCGGGGGGAAGTCGAAGCAGGTCTACATGCAGTCGGCGTGCAGCGGCGGGACCGGCACGTTCATCGAGAAGACGGCCCGGAAGCTCCAGGTCGCGTCCGATCAGCTGGCCGCCATGCCGTACGCGGGCCTGAGCCTCCACAAGATCAGCTCGAAGTGCGGGATCTTCGCCGAGACGGACGCCAACACTCTCGTGAAGACCGGCGTTCCCGTCGAGGAGATCATCGCGAGCCTCTTCGAGGCGGTGGTCTACCAGAACCTCGCGACGCTGACCAAGGGCAACACCCCGATGCCCACGGTCCTGCTCCTGGGCGGCCCCAACCTCTTCTTCAAGGGGCTCCAGGAGGCCTGGCGCCACCACCTGACGAAGCTGTGGTCCCAGCGGGGCATCCTCGGCGCCGAGGCGCGCGATCCCGCCGAGCTCATCCTCGTGCCCGAGGACGCGCTCTACTACGCGTGCCTCGGCTGCGTGGAGACCGCGCGCGGGGAGAGCGCCGGGGTGGGCGTCTACCAGGGACGCGCGAAGCTCGCGTGGTGGGTGACCGAGGGGCAGCAGGAGCAGAAGGCCAAGGATGGAGCCCGAGCCCTGGTCACGAGCGGGGACGAGCTGGCCTCGTTCGTCGCGCGCTACTCCGGGCGTCCGACCACCCCGGCGTGCGCCACGACGGCCGCCGCCGCGCCCGTCCTCCTGGGGTGCGACTTCGGCAGCACGACCGCGAAGGCGGTGGCGCTCTCCCTGGACCGGGAGCTCCTGTTCAGCTGCTACGCCATCTCGAAGGGCAATCCGATCGAGGACGCTCAGTCCCTCTTCCGCCAGGTGCGCGCGGCGGGCTTCGCCGACGTCGCAGCCCTCGCCCTGACCGGATACGGCAAGGACCTCCTCCGGGACGTGCTCGGCGCCGACGTGGCGGTCGTGGAGACCGTCGCGCACGCGACCGCCGCCCTCCACTACGTCCCCGACGCCGACGTGATCTGCGACGTCGGCGGCACGGACGTGAAGATCATGCTCCTCCGCCAGGGGACGGTCGCCGACTTCCGCCTGAACTCCCAGTGCTCGTCGGGCAACGGCGCGTTCCTGCAGGGCGTCGCCGAGCGCTACGGCATCCCGCTCGAGGGTTACGCCGAGCGCGCGTTCGCGGCGAAGGCGATGCCGTCGCTCGCCATGGGCTGCGGCGTGTTCCTCCAGTCGGACATCGTGAATCAGCAGCGGAAGGGCTGGGCCGCCGAGGAGATCATGGCCGCCCTCGCCGCCGTACTGCCGGTCAACGTCTGGATCTACGCCGGCCAGCTCCAGAACCTCCGCGCCGCCGGGCGGAAGTTCGTCCTCCAGGGCGGAACCCACCGGAACATGGCGGTCGTCAAGGCGCAGACCGACTTCATCACCGGCAAGGTGCCCGACGCCGAGGTGGTGCTGCACCCGTACTCGGGCGAGGCCGGTGCGATCGGGGCCGCCCTCTGCGCCGGGGACTGGCGCGGGACGGGCAAGGCGTCGCGCTTCCGCGGCTTCGACGTGATCGAGGCGCTGACCTACGTGAGCACCACCAAGGCGGAGACCGTCTGCAAGTGGTGCCCCGTCAACTGCACGCGAACGTTCATCGACGTGCAGCTGCCGGGCGCCGCCGGACGCGCCTGGAGCAAGGTGCCGCTCGCCGCCGGCTGGGAGCGGGTGATCAGCGGCAACTCGTGCCCCAAGGGACTCGTCGAGGACGCGAACGAGATGCGGACGGTGAAGGCGAAGCTCGAGGAGGTCAAGCGTGACTACCCTAACGTTGCCGAGATGGTTCGCAAGGACGCCTTCCGCCGCGCCCGGGCCGAGCCCGTCGCGCGCTAAGCTCCGGATCGGCATCCCCCGCGTCCTGAACCTCTGGTCGACGCACCAGTTCTGGCACGGCTTCTTCACCGCGCTCGGCATCGATCCGCGCCATCTCGTCTTCTCGTCCGACACCTCGGAGGAGCAGGGCCGGCAGTTCGGCAAGGGCCGGGGAACCGTGGACTGCTGCTATCCCGTGAAGTGCATGTCGGGGCACTACGGCGAGCTCGTCTTCGGCCAGCGGGAGAAGCTCGACGTCCTCTTCTCGCCGATGATCTACAACCTGCCCTCGTTCCTGAGCGGCCACGTCGCCCGGAGCCTCACCTGCCCGCGGGTCATGGCCGCCCCGGAGAACATCAAGGCGGGCTTCCTGAAGGAGAAGGACGTCTTCGCCGAGCAGGGCATCCGCTACGTGACACCCTTCGTGTCGCTCGACGAGCCGAAGCTCGTTCCGAAGCAGCTCTTCGAGGGACTGCGCGACGCCTTGCCCGGGCTCACCCCGGCCGAGACGGCGGCGGCGGTGTCCGCGGGGTTCCAGGCGCTCAAGACCTTCTCCGACGGCCTGCGGCAGCGCTCGCGCGAGGTGCTCGAGTGGTGCGCGCGGGAGGACCGCTCGGCCATCCTCGTGCTGGCGCGCCCGTATCACATGGATCCCGGGATCGGCCACGAGATCGAGGTCGACATCCAGGCGTATGGCTACCCGATCCTCTGGGGCCAGTACCTCCCCCTCGACGCCGATCTCCTCGACTGGGCCTTCGGCCCCGACGTCGCCGCGGGGCACGTCGCCTCGCCGCTCGACGTCCGCGACGTCTGGCCCTCCTCCTACAGCGCGAACACCAACGAGCTCCTGTGGGGTGCCAAGTTCGCCGCGCGCATCCCCTGGATCTCCTGCGTCGTGCGCCTGTCGAGCTACGAGTGCGGGATGGACCAGCCGACTTACACGCCCGTCCAGCAGATCGTGGAGCGGTCCGGCACCCTCTTCTTCTCGTTCCAGGACCTCGATTCCACGAAGCCCGCCGGCTCGATGAAGATCCGGGTGGAGACGATCGCGCACTATCTCGCCGCGCACGCCGCGTCGATCGTCGCGAAGAAGCGGGCGGCCATGCCGCCCGGCTGTCCGCTCCTCGCCGCCGTCGCGGCCTAGTCGCGTCGCGCCCAGCCGGCCGGGCCGCGCCCACCCGCGCGCGGCGCCGAACGTTGCAGGCCGGGCCGCCCGTCGCGGTATTCTCGAAGCATGCCCCAGGGCGCGCCGCTGCTGGCCGTCGGGGACCTCGCTCCCCTCTTCGGATTGCGCTCGGTCCAGGGCCCGACGGTCGACCTCGCCGCCTACCGCGGCCGGCGGAACGTCGTGCTCTGGTTCTCCCGGGGCTTCACCTGCCCCTTCTGCCGCGCCTACATGGAGGGGATCAGCAGCGGATACGAGGAGCTCCGCGGGCTCGACACCGAGGTGATCCAGGTCGCGCCGAACCTGCTGGAGAGTGCGCGCACGTTCTTCCGCGACGCCGCCTCCCCGTTCCCCTTCGTCTGCGATCCGGACAAGCGGCTCTACGCGGTGTACGGCCTCGGCGATCGCGGGGCTCTCGTGGCCACCCGCACCGCGCTGGTGAGCTTCTCTCACGCGTTCACGCACGGCGATGCCGGCCCCCAGGTGCGGGGCGCGTGGCTCGACGTCATGAACCGCAACTTCCTCCGCCGGCTCCACCACCATGCGATGACCGCGGTGGAGCAAGGGGTGTTCCTGGTCGACAAGCACGGCCGCATCCGGCACATCTCCGTCGTGGGTCCGATCGACCCCGTCCCCACGGCCACGCGGCTCGTGGAGCTCGTCCAGCGGGACTGCGCGGAGGCGCTCCAGCCCACGTGAGCCTGGCCGAGCGCCTCACGCGCCTCTCCGACGTCCTGGTCGCGCTCTCGGGCTCGCCGATCCCGACGCACCTCTTCCAGACGCTCGCCGACCTCGCGCCGGCCGCGGTGCCGTGCGACTACCTGGCGGTCTGCCTGCCGGCTCCCGAGCAGCCGGGATACCTCGTCCACTCCCTCGCCCCGTTGCCCGCCGACATCAGCGGAGAGGTCTGGGGCGCGGGCGATGGGCTGCTCGGCGGTATCTTGCGCACCGGGCAGGCGGCTGCGGTGGTCGACCTGGCCGCGACCGACGGGGCCGGCGCGCTGGAGCGGCTCCTGGCCCGGGCCGGCCTCCGCGCCGCGCTCGGCGTGCCCGTCCGCCGCGGGCTGGAGGTCGCCGGTGCGCTTCTCTTCGCAAGCCGGGCGCCGACGGCCTACGGCGTCGAGGACATCCAGGTGGCCGGCCTGATCGCCGCGGGGCTCGGATCCGCGCTGGAGAGCTCGCGCGCGTACCAGGCCCTCGCCGACGAGCGCAGCACGCTGGCCGCTGTCCTCGGCAGCACCTCGGACGCGGTGGTCATGCTGAACGACGAGGGCGTCGTCCTGCTGGCGAACCCGGCGGTGGGGCCCATGCTCGGGCTCGTCTCCGACGCCATGGTCGGGCGGCGGCTGACCGAGGTGCCGGGCCACGAGCCACTGCGGGCGCTCTTCGAGGACCGCCGGCCGCGGACGGTCGAGCTGCCGCTGTCCGACGGGCGGACGGCGCAGGCGAGTCTCGTCTCGGTCGTCACGCCCTACGGCGAGCCGGTGGGGCTCGCCGCGATCATGCGGGACATCACGCTGCTCAAGCACCTCGAGCGGATGAAGAACGACTTCGTCAGCACGGTCTCCCACGACCTCAAGAACCCCATCTCCGTCATCGACGGGACGGCCGAGGTCATCTCGTGGAAGGCGAAGGACGATCCCCAGCTCCAGCGGCGCGTCCAGCGGATCCGCGACGAGGCGCGGTACATGGCGGAGCTCGTGAGCGACCTCCTCGACCTGGGAAAGATCGAGGCGGGGCTCGGGCCGCCCCGGGAGCGCATCGACGCCGTCCGGCTGGTCGACGACGCGGTGCGGAAGATCGCGCCGTCGGCCGACGCCAAGGGCGTGGCGGTGGACACCCGGCTGCCGGCGGAGGCCTGGACGATGGCGGCCGCCGCGCGGCTGACCCAAGTGATGCTGAACCTCGTCGGGAACGCGGTGAAGTACACGCGCGCCGGGGGCCGGGTGACCGTGTCGCTCGAGTCGCGCGACGGCGACGACCTCACCGCCCCGAGCATCGCCGTCCGGGTGGCCGACACCGGCATCGGCATCGCCGCCCGACACCTGCCGCACGTCTTCGACAAGTTCTACCGCGTGCACGACGCCGCCACGAAGGACATCCCGGGCACCGGGCTCGGGCTGGCCATCGTGAAAAGCATCGTCGAGAGCCACGGAGGGCGAGTCGCCGTCGAGAGCACCGAGGGCGTGGGGAGCGTCTTCCTCGTCGAGCTGCCGGCGTGTCCGGACGAACTCCGGCTTGACCGCGGGTGACCGGTCGTCTAGGGTCACCCTGATGCGAGGAGCGGATCGCCTGCGGCTCCTGATCATCGCCGCCGCGCTCGGCAGTCACGTCCTGCTCTCGGCGGTCGTGTTCGCCAGCCCGCCCGATCCCGTCGGCCAGTCCGGCGTCTACGACGACGACGACAACGACGACGTCGTCCTCCTCGTGATGGCGATGGCCGCCGTCGTGCCGAGTCCACCGCCCGAGGCTGGACCGATCCAGCCGGTCGTGTGGCTGCCGGTGCCTCGCGACCCCGGCCACTCGCCGGCCGCCCCGTCCTACGAGCGTCAGATCCGCGCCCCGCCCGTCGCCTGATCGCACCGCGCGTCACCCTCCCCCGCTGAACCGGTCCCGGAGTCCGTCCGCCGAGGGGATCCGTCGATCCCCGGGGCGCCACGCCTCCGTGCGCGAGAGCGCCGTCCGGCCCGGCCGGGGGAATCCGTGGGACGACCACGCGAATCGACGACAGGTGGGGATTGCATGCTCACGCGTGTGCACAGATGGTCGACCGGCCGGACCGCCCGGCTCGCCGCCATGCTCGGCGCCCTGCTGCTGGGCACGTCCGGGCTACCGGCGCGGCCGGCGTCCGCCAGCCAGCCGGACATCTATTACATCTGGCGGGACGGCGTCCGCCTCGCCGACGGCGCCAACCCGTACGCGTACGATCGTCAGCCGGAGCCCGACGAGAAGCCGACCAAGCACCCCTCGTACCTGCCGCTCTTCTACCTAGCGGTCGCGGGCGTCTACAAGCTCGGCATTCACGACTACCAGACATGGCTGGCGCTCTGGCGCGCCGTGCGGATCGTGGCGCACATCACGATCACGATTCTCCTGTTCCGCGCGGGCCAGCGCGCGGGCCATCCCCTGCTGGGACTCTTCGGCGCGCTCTTCTGGAGCCTCAATCGCTGGGCGCTCTACGCCGTCCGCTCGGGGGGCCTGGATCAGCTGGCGCTGCTGTTCCTGCTGCTCTCCCTCGGATGCTTCGGGCAGCGGCGCCGGCTGGCCTTCATCCTGCTCGGCACCTCCCTCGCGATCAAGCACGTCGCCTTGCTGGTCGTGCCGCTCTACCTCGTGTGGACATGGCAAGACTCGGAGGCGACCTCTCGGCGGGCGCGCGGGATCGGGTCGGTGCAGGCCGCGCTGTGGATCGGGCTGATCCCCGTCGCCGTCTCGCTGCCGTTCCTGTGGTGGGACGCGGGCGCGTTCGTCCAGTCCATCCTCGCCTCGGTCACCCGGCCCGCGGCCGCCTACGGGCACGTGTCCGCGGTGGGCGCGCTGCTCGGCCTGCGTGGCAGCGTGGCCCGGATCCCGCTGGTGCTCCTGGCGAGCCTGATCCTGCTGGTCGCCGCCTACCGCCAGGTGATCGGTCGGTACACGACCGTGCTCCTCATGTTCACGGTGTTCACCGACTTCAACACCGTGCTCTTCCCGCAATACTTCGCGTGGGTCATCCCGTTCATCGTGCTGGCCGCCGGGGAGCGGGCCCCGGCGCGCTCGAGGGAGGTGTCCGACGTGACGCCGTGAGCGTCTAGCGGGGCGCGGGAGAGGCCACCGCGCCGGGCTGGGCCTCGGCCTCGCGCACCGCCTGCGCGGCGTGCGCCGCGATGATGCCGTAGCCGTAGACACCCGGATGGCAGTTGGGCCGCGGGAGGTACTCGGCCCAGCGGTAGCCCTCGTCGTGCACCGCGGACACGACGGCCCGGGCGGCGAAGCGCGCGCGGAGCTCCGGCAGGATCCGGTCGAACACGCCTCGCTGGGCGGGCTTGTTCGGGATGAGCAGCACGACCGGCGCCATCCGCGCCGCACCGGCGGAGGCCACGAACCCGTCGAGGACCGCCTCGAGACCGCGCCGCACCTCGCTCACCCGGAGCACGCCGGCCGGGTTGATGGCCGCGAGCACGCGCAGCCGGATGGCCGGGCGGGTCAGGGCGCCGAGCAGCGCCCGGCTGTACGGGAAGCCCGGCTCGGGCAGGGCCCAGTAGTCCTCGCGGAACGCCTGCCGCGCGAGCGCGAGGAACTTCTCGAAGGGCGCCGCCTCGGGACCGTTCGGGTTCGGGTGCAGGATGCCGTCCCGCATGTACGGCTGGAACGAGAACATCCCCGACGTGTGCCACTGGTAGACCGGCCGGTAGGACGCCAGCATGCGGAACAGGTTCTCGTCGGTGATCCCGAGCACGACCGTGCGCGCCCCGGGGTGCCGGGCCGCCTCGCGCTGGAACTTCAGCGCGGCCTGCACGGGGCCGAAGCCACCCACGCCATGGTTCACGACCCGGCGGCCGAGCAGTCTCGACAGCTGCGCGGGGTAGCTCTCGCCGTCCTCGACGCCGTCCCCGCGGGTGAACGAGTCGCCGAAGGCGAG
>CAYXBJ010000136.1:0-27135 GCA_964463175.1 uncultured bacterium | reverse complement strand
GCAAAGTGGCTGAGACGGCTCCGCAGGCCCCCCTCGTGCCGGGCCAGGACCTCCGGCGTGCTCCCGTCGGCCACCGCCGCGGCGACGCCCTCCCATTCGTCGATGACGAACCACCGGGGATCGTGCGACGCGGCGACGGGGTGCGGGGGCCCCTGCCGGCAGAGACGTCCGGCCCGGAATCCCGGCTGGCCCTGGAGTCGCGGGAACTCGCGCGACCGGTACCATTCGACGATCAGGCCGTCATCCACGCCGGGAGCTTCGAACCGCACCGTGGACAGCGCGGGGGCGCCCACGCCGCCGACGCGGTGTCCCTCGCTCCAGTCGACCTTCGGAGCGGGCACGTTCACGGTGAGCACCTGTCCGTAGATCGTGTTGGAGCGGCTGGTCATGAGGGCGATCACTGCCGGGCCCTCGGTGTCCTTGGCCGCCACGTCCCGGTAGGCCGGCGTGACGAACAGCTCGGGTCCCGGGATCTCGTACAGGTTGCAGATGCGGGGAGCGCCGACCTCCGAGTAGTAGACCTGGGCGGTGTAAAACCCCGCGCGGATCAGGTCCGGCGCGTGCCGTCGCGCATACCAGTCCTCGACACGGGCGAGATGCGCGCGGTCGACGTCCGAGCGCGCAGTGTAGATCGTGGGAAGTCTGGCCATGAAGGCTCCTCTTCGGTCAGGGGATGGGCCGGTGAGCCGCGCCGGCGTCGATCCGGTCGAGCGGGATCACGCGGGCCGCCCGAGGGTCGGATCGAGATGATCCCGAAGCGCGTCACCGAGGAAGTTGAACGCCAGCACGCCGACGAAGATGCCCAAGGCGGGCACCGCGACGACCTGGGGCGCGACCCGGAGGTACTGGCGCCCGGCGCCGAGCATCGCCCCGAGCTCCGGCGACGGGGGCTGGGCGCCCAGGCCGAGGAAGCTGAGGCTCGCGCCCATCAGCATGTTCTGGGCGCAGAAGATGGCCGCCTGCACGACGAGCGTCGGCACGCACGCCGGCAGGATGTGGCGGGTCAGGATCCCGAGCTCCGGGCGGCCGATCGCGCGGGCGGCCTCCACGAACTCCCGGCCCTTGACCGACAGGACGACCGATCGAACGAGCCGGATGTAGTGGGGAATGGTCCAGGCCGCGATGGCGATCATGGCGTTCAGGAGGCTGGGCCCGAGTACCGCGACGAACACGACGGTCAGCAGGAAGTAGGGAAAGGCGAGGAGGAGATCCGTGGCCCGCATGATGACCGTCTCCAGCACGCCGCCATAGAATCCGGCGAGGAGACCCAGGATCACGCCCGCCGCCACGCCGGCGGCGACCGTCACGACCCCGACCGCCAGGGTCAGACGCACGCCGTAGATGAGCCGGCTGAGCAGGCACCGGCCGATCCAATCGGTGCCGAGCGGGTACTCGAGGCTCGGCGGCTTGAGTCGCAGCTTCAGGTCGGCCCGCGTCGGATCGTGCGGCGCGAGCCAGCCCGCGCCGAGCGCGCCGGCCAGGAGCACGGCCAGCGCGATGGCGCCCACGGCGGCGCGCGGCCTCCGCAGCACGCTCCACACTCGTCGGGGCCCGGCGCCGCCGGTCGGGATCATCGGCGAGAGACGGCGGGGTCCGCCGGCCGGCGGCTCACGCGAGGCGAATCCGCGGGTCGATCAGGACGTAGCTGACGTCGACCAGCAGGTTGACCAGGATGAAGCCGCTGGCGGTCACCAGCACGCACGCCTGGACGAGCGGCGTGTCGCGTGCCGAGATCGCGGAGACCACGAGCTGACCGACGCCGGGGTAGCCGAACACGGTCTCGGTGATCACCGAGCCGCCGAGCAGGAGGCCGACCTGGAGACCGATCACCGTGACCATGGGGATCAGGGCGTTCCGCAGCGCGTGACGCGCCAGCACCCAGCGCTCCGCGACGCCCTTGGCCCGCGCCGTCCGCACGTAGTCCTGGCCGAGCACGTCGAGCATGCACGCTCGGGTCATCCGGACGTTGTAGGCGATCAGGAAGCTGGCCAGCGTGCAGGCCGGCAGGACGAGGTGCCGCCACGTCCCTGCTCCCGACGTCGGGAACCAGCCGAGCCTGAACGCGAAGGTGTAGATGAGCAGCAGCCCGGTGACGAAGATGGGCACGGAGATCCCGAGAAGCGTGGCCGACAGGATGGTCTCGTCGGCGACGGAGCCGTGTCGGATCGCCGACCACACGCCGCCCGCCGTGCCGAGGACGACCGACAGCACCAGCGCGAGGGCGGCCAGGCGGAGCGTGTACCCGAACGCGCCCAACACCTGGGGCATCACGGGCCGCCGATCGACCCAGGAGTCGCCCAGGTCGCCCTGGACGACTCGGCGCAGGAACATCCCGTACTGGACCCAGACCGGCTGGTCCAGGCCGAACTCCCGACGGATGGCCGCGAGCTGCTCGGGTGAGGGGCTGCTCGCCGCGATCATGACCGTCACGTCGCCCGGCGCGAGGTACATCATGCCGAAGACGATGAAGGTGATCCCGGCGAGGAGCAGCAGCATCCCCACCAGCCGTCTGACGACGTAGCCGAGCAGACTCGCGGCGCCGCCGGCCCTCATGCCGGCCTGACCTCAGGGCTTCGGGCCCAGCCAGACGCGGGTGTAGGTCTGCGTGTACCACTCGTCCGGATGCAGCACCATGCCGTGAACGTTCGCCTGCGTCGTGGTGTTGCGATAGGACGAGTAGAGGGGCAGGCCCAGCGCCTGCTCCCGGTAGATCTGACCCATCTTGCAGTACAGCTCCTTGCGCTTTTCCTTGTTCGACTCGCGCTGAGCGGACAGGATCACGCCGTCGAGCTCGGGGCTCGTGAAGCGGGGGCTGTTCTGGCCCGCGGGCGGGAGGTTCATGCTGAGAAAGAAGGTTGCCTTCAGGTCGGCGTCGGCGGTCGCGACGCCGTACCCGTGGAAGATCATGTTGTAGTCGCCCTCGGGGCTCTGCAGGATCTTCATGTACGTCGCGAACTCGTTGGCGTTGACCTTCATGTCGACGCCGACCGCCCGAAGCTGCGCCTGGATGGCCTCGGCGACCTCGCCGTTGCGCGGATCCCGCTGGGGGTTCACCACCAGCGTCAAGCTGAGCGGCTTCCCGTCCTTCTCGAGGATGCCGTCCTTGCCCGGCCGGTACCCGAGCTCGGCCAGCCCCTGCTTGGCCCGGGCCAGGTTGTAGACGGGGAATCCCACGTCGCAGGCGCCGAACACGCTCGGGTTGAAGATGCCGGTCGCCACCTGGCCGATGTCGGCGGTGATGACCTCGTCGACGATGGCCTTGACGTCGATCGCCTGGGACAAGGCGCGGCGGAGCCGCACGTCATCCGTCGGGGCCTTCATGGCGTTCCAGTGGACGTTGACGTCCCGATAGGTCGGGACCCGGTTGACCCGCAGCTTCGGATTCTTCTTGAGCGGCGCGATGGCGCTGGGCGGGGTCTCGTAGAGGACGTCCGCCTCGCCGCTCTCCAGGGCGAGCACCCGCGTGGCCTCCTCGGGGATGACCTTGAACACGAGGAAGTCCAGGTACGGCGGGCCGTTCCAGTAGTCGGGGTTGCGCGCGAGCTTGATGTACTGCCCGCGCACCCACTCGACGAACTTGAAGGGCCCGGTCCCGGAGGGATGGAGCCCGTAGTCCTTGCCCCACTTCTTGATCTCCGCGGAATCGGGGATGAGCGTTGCCAGCGACTGGGCCAGCGTGTCGACCATCGCGGCGTTCGGCTCGCGAGTCTCGAGGATGAGCGTGTACCGATCCACGACCTGGATCGGCGTCTTGAGCATCTTGATGACGGCGGCGTCGCGGGCGAGGTCGGCGGGGTTGAGCTGCCGCTCGTACGTGAACTTCACGTCCTCCGCGGTCAGCTCGTTCCCGCTGTGGAACTTCACGCCCTTGCGGAGCGTGATCTGGAGCTTCGTCGGGTCGAGGAACCGCCACGACTGGGCGAGATGTCCCTGAAGCACGCCCTTCTCGTCCTTCCGGAAGAGCGGCTCGTAGATGTTCGCGAACACCCGGACCGAGAATCCGACCGCCGGGTGGGGGTCGAACGTCGACACGTCCGAGGGCGTGATCACGGTCAGCGTGCCGCCTCGACGCGGCTCTTCCTGGGCGCCGACTCCCGCCACCGACACCAGCACGCATGCCAGGCTCGCCGCCAGCACGAGCATCCTTCGCGCCACCCGTCGTGTCATCGCACCCTCCCGTCTTGGATCACCGACCCACCGGTGGTCCGTGTCGATCGTTCGATTCGACCGCGATCCGCCGGCCGCTGCGGTCTCGGCGGCTCGCCTCAGCGTGCGGTTCGGACGAGTGCCTCCTCGTAGGGGAATCGCGTCGAGTCCTGGTATTCGAGGACGAACTCCGCGGGGCGCCCGGTGTCCTGGTAGTAGGTTCGGCGGAACATCAGCAGCGGGCTGCCCGTGGCGAGCCCGAAGCATCGCGCGACCTCTCCCCGGGCGGCCACCGCCATGACGACCTGGTGGGCGCGGATCAGCCGGATGCCGGCCTCGCGCTCGACCCGCTCGGAGACGGTGAGCTCGGGCGGCCGGCTCAGGTCGAGTCGCTGGGCGATCTCGCGGGGCAGGTAGACGCGCCCGTAGCGAAACGCGCGCCCGCGGATCGTGCGGAGAGACCGGTAGCAATAGACCTGGCTGCGCGCCGGAAGACGTAGCGCCCGGCTCGTCTCGGGGGGGGCCTCGACGAAGCCCTGGTCGAGGACCTTCAGGTCGCTCGGGCGCCCGGCCACGTACGGCTCGTTGATCGGCTGGGTGATGCGGACGGCGGTGGCCTGCCGATGACCGGGGCTGGCGAACGTTCCGCGGCCGACCAGCGAGTAGATCAGGCCCTCGTCTCGGAGGAGCGCCAGGGCCTCGCGGAGGGTCTCCCGGCTCACGCGGAACTCGCTCGCCAGGGCGGACTCCGACGGCAGCCGGGCGACGCGGGTAGCCGGGTTGCCGGCCAGGCGTCTCCGGAGCGCATCCGCGATCTGGAGGTAGCGCGGGACGCGCGCGCCGAAGCGCGCTTCGCTGAGAGCCGACTCGACCGTCGCCATCGGTCTAGTTGTCTAGACAGGTAGCATCACGATCGACGGGGTGTCAAGCGGCCGCGGGGGCGTCGGAGGCTCGCGCGGCACCTGGGCGACGGAGCGCCGCCGCGTTTCCCCGCGCCGTCACGCGCGGCCGCCGGCCGCGCGCCGTGGACGTATCGGCGAGTGGCGAGCAGCGCCGCTCCGCCGATCACACCGCCGTCTGACGCGAGCGAGACCGTCTCTTCGGCGCGCTACAGTGGCAACAGTGACTGGGTTCCGATGCCCCGTGGGGGTGCTGATTGCTCCGGTGCTCGCGGGTCTCCGTGGCCGGTCCGGATCACGGCAGGTACCCGGGCGGGGGGCGCAACGACCAGAGCGTGTTGCCGGTGGGCTTCGGGCAAAAGTTGGTACAGCTCCCGCCGAAGACGAGCATTTCCTTGCCCGTCCAGACGGCCGTGTGCCCTTGACGGGGGGGCGGGCGACCATCGTCGGGTGTCGGGATGTCGATCCAGTTCCCCGTCTTGGCACCTTCGAGGATCAGCGCGTGGAGGTCGTTGAACACCACAAGTCCGTCACTTCCTCCGAAGACCACCATCCACGACCACGTCCCGACCTCGATGAGCGACGCGGTGTGGAAGCACCGAGGCGACGGCGGAAAGGCCGGCTGGTCGGAGGGATGGACCCTGTCGAACTCGAACGCACTGATCCAGTGCCATGTGTCTTGGAACGCGTATGGCTGTAGAGCACAGCCCCCGAAGAGCCACATGCCACCGCGCATCCGCAGTCGCCCACTCCACACCGCCGCGGCGGACCACCGCGCCGACGGCAGGGGCAGCCCGATGTTGACGCTGCTGGCCCACTCACGGTGCGCCAGGTCGAACCCGAGGGTGTCATTGACTTCGATCACGGGAGTGGCGGCAGTGTCGACTCCACCGAAAATGATCATCAGGCCAGGGTTGTTCGCGTCGCTTGCCCATACTGCGGTGTGCGCCCACCGATGCGGCGGGGTTCCGCGCAGAACGGTCAACTGCTCCCAGTGGTTCTCATCCGGCCGGTACGCCCAGATGTCGCTCTGTGGCGCTTCGCCGGACCCAGCGTGAATGAGCATCTCATGGCCAGTCCACACCGCCGTGTGGTTGGCCCGCGGAGTGGGAGGGCCTCCGGACGGGTGGAGCCTCTTCCAGGTCTTCGTCGATGGGTTGTAGGACCAGAGATCATTGAAATAAACGTGAACGCTACCAGGAGTCTTCGGCAGCGGAAACAACAGCCTCGGGCCGATCGGAAGATCCTCCTGTCCTCCGAAAATGAGCATCTCCTTGCCCGTCCACACTGCCGAGTGGCCCCATCGGGGGAGGGGCGCCTCTCCTTTCGTCTCGACCGCGGTCCATTTCCAGCAGACCACGCCCTTGGGACAGGCAGCGCTCGCCGGGCGAATGGGGAGTAGCGCGAATCCCAGGGCGATCAGCACGATCGCAGTCCGCAGGATGCGATCCCGAGCCCGGACCGCATCGACCCGGGGGGCGGTGTGGCGGTGGGGAAGGTTTCGTCGAACGGTGCCTGCCATTGGGGACCTCCTTCATGGCCGGCGTGTTCCCGGCGACAGTCTCCTCGACAGCGGTGCTACGGGGGCAGGGGTGGAAGTATTCCCATCTGTTGGTACAGGCGCAGGTCGTCCCGATGATTCCAGATCTCCGCGATCCGTCCCGAGACGACCCGGAAGATGTTGACGCCCGAGAAGGTCAGCGCCCTCCCCGTAGGCGGGATGGTGCCGAGCGGGCCCGTGTGGGTTCCGGCGATGGTCCAGCGGGCCGCCACGAGATCCGTCTCGGCCAGGAGGAGATCGATGTGGAGCCGAAGGTCGGGCAGCGCGGTCCGCCAGCGAGACGCCATCGCGGCGAATCCCGCCGGGCCCACCGGCACCGGTCCCGTCGGGTCGTGGCGCACGCAGTCGGCGGTGGCGAGCTCGCTCGCGGCCGCCCCGTTACCGCGGTTCCACACTTCCTCGTAGAAGCGCCGGACGCAGTGCTTGGCGCCCTCGCTCATCAGCCCTGCTCAGGCCGCGACGGCCTGGGGAAGAATCGGCGCGTCGGCCTCGACCCGGCGCCCCGCGCGGACGCAGAACGCCGGCATGACGAGGCGCTCGGCGATGACCTCCGTGCCCCCGTTGTCGCGGAGCGAGAAGTGGCCCCGCCGGTCGTCGAGGACCGTGACGTCAGCGACGGCGCCCGGCCGGAGCGTGCCGACTTCGTCCTCCCGCCCGAGCATCCGCGCGGCGTTCAGGGTCACCATGGGCACGACCCGCTCCAGCGGAACCCCGCACGCCATGAGCCCGGTCATCGCGCGGGCGAGGCTGAACCGCGTGCTCCCGGCGAACGGATGGAGCTCCGGATCCGGGTGCGCGCCCTGAGGCGTGCCGGCCGGCCTCGGGACCTCGGTGTTGTACCCGTGGAGGTCTGCTCCGAGCGTGTCCGGCACGATCCCCGCATCGAGGACCCGCCGCGCCACGTCGAAGCTGAAGTGAGACCCGTGGCCGACGTCGATCCTCAGTCCGCGCGCCAGCGCCTCGCGCACGACCGGGTGGACGCGCCCGTGGCGGTCGACGAACCCTCCGGGGTGGCGCGTGAACGGGTGCGCCAGGACGTCGCCGGGCCGGAGGATCTCGATCACCTGGGGAAGAATCGAGTCCGGGTCCGGATCGCTCCCGCGAGACTTGGGCAGCGGCCAGAGCTGGCCGAAGTGCACGTAGAGCGGCAGGTCGGCCTCGCGCGCGATCTCCGCGCCCATGCGCAGGACCTCGAGCCCCCAGCGGGCCACGCCGCCGATCTCGGCGTGGGCCTTGATGCCGCGGACCAGGTCGGCGTTCTCCTGGGCGGCCCGGACGCTGGCGCGGACGTCGACGCCGTCCGGGCCGTAGAGCGCAGGATAGTAGTGGCCCTCGAGCCCGCCGACGAGATACGCGGACAGGAAGGCGTAGACGCGCGTGGCGGCGGGCTCCGCGACGAACTTCCGGAATCCCGGCAGCGTCATGCAGCTCGGCCCGCCCTGGTCGACCAGCGTGGTCGTGCCCGAATGCACCCCGACCATGTCGGCCTCGAGGCCGAATCGGCCGGTGACGTACTGGTAGACGTGGGCGTGCGTGTCGATGAGCCCGGGAAGCACGAGCCGGCCCCGGACGTCGATGACGTCGCGCGCGCGTCCGGCGGGGAGGGCGGGGGCGACTGCGGCGATCCGTCCGTCGCTCACGCCCACGTCGAGCGTCCCGTCGAGGCCCTGGGCCGGGTCGATGACGCGGCCACCGCGGAGCACGAGGTCGTAGCGAGTCTCCGTCATGGCGTCCTCCCCGGCCCCCATCCTAGCACCGCCCACCGCCGGCCCGGGATGCGCGGGCCGCCCGGTTGCGGCGTCGTGTCTTTCGCCGCAAGGCGTCCAGATCGGCCGCGACGCGCTCCGGGCACTCCCAGTTCGGACAGTGTCCGATGTCGACCTACGTCGCGCCGCGCTGGATCCGCGTGCCGGCCTGCCAGACGTCGAGCACGTTCCACAGCGCACGGATCTCCCGCGTGGGGTCGCCGCGCGTCACGAGGACGTCGGCCTGGCGTCCCGGCGCGAGCCGGCCGGCGACTGCGCCCACGCCGATCGACTCGGCTGACCCGGTCGTCCCCGCGGCGATCGCGTCTCCGTACGAGAGCCCGGCCTCTGCGAGCATGTCGATCTCGTGGACGAACTCGCCCGGCGCGTACCACCCCCAGGGGGAGTCGGAGCCGGCGGTCATCCGGACGCCCGCGCTGGCCATGCGGCCCACGGCCTCGATCCGGACGTCGAGCGCGCGGCGCTGTCGATCCAGCTGGGCCGCGAGCTCCGCGGTGAGCCGGCCCTCGCGTTCCCGGGCGTCCCGGAGGCGCTCGATTCCCGCGCGCTGGACGTAGAGGGTCGGGTTCACCCACGCCCGGGCCGCCGCGAGGCGCTCGACCAGATCCGGCCGGTACCGGTACGTCCCATCGGGCTCGGTGAAGATGCAGTGGATGATCATGTCGACGCTCGCGTCCAGGCAGTTCTGGACGCCCTGCGCCGACGTGCAGTGGGCCGCGGTCAGCTTGCCGTGGCGATGGGCCTCGTCGGTCATCGCGACCAGCTCAGGAACCGTGTAGGAGGCGCGGTTCGGATCCGACGTCCGGGTGGACCCGCCGGTCGCGACGATCTTGATGTAGTCGGCGCCTTCCTTCAGGAGCTTCCGCACCTCGGCGCGCGCCGCGTCCTCGCCGTCCGCCTCGGAGCCGAAGTAGCCCATGTGGCCGCCGGTGATCGTGATCGGCCGGCCGCAGATGACCATCCGGGGGCCCGGCGCAAGCTTCCGGCGGATGCCCTCCCGAAGCGAGAAGGCGACGCGGCCCTTCGCGCCGTTCTCCCGGAGCGTCGTGACGCCGGAGTGCAGCAGCGTGCGCGCGTTCTTGGCCGCCTGGAGCAGGAGGATGTCGTCGTCCTCCTTCGCGACGTCGTCCCCGAGCGTGCCGTCGCCGGGCGCGACCAGATGAGTGTGCGCGTCGACCAGCCCCGGGAGGATCGTCGCGTCCCCGTAGTCGATGCGACGGACCGCCGCGCCGGCCGGCGCGGCCACCACGCTCTGCGGGCCCAGGGCGACGATGCGGTCCGCCTCGATCAGCAGCGCGGCGGCGGCCAGCGGGGCGCCGCCCCCGCCGTCGAGCAATCGGGCGGCGGTGAGGAGAGTGAAGCGGGCGGGCGGCTCCGGCACGAGCTTCGCGGCCTCCGTCTCGGCGGGCCCGGTCATGCCGGCTCTTCCTCGGCTACCAGCCGCTCGAGGCGCCGCCGCCGCCCGAGCTGCCTCCGCCTCCCGAGAAGCCGCCTCCGCCGCCACCCCCGGAGAATCCTCCGCCGCTCCAGCTGCCCCCGCCGGCAGACGGGGTGATCATCCATCCGTGCTCTTTTCGGAACTTCGTGCCGGTGGGGCTTTGCAGCAGCGTGCGCAGGATGGGAAACAGGATGAGCCAGGCTCCGCCCATGACCACGCCGCCGTACGGTGGCAGCACCACCGAGGGGAAGATCGCGTAGAAGGGGATGAGGAACGCATAGAGGAACCAGCCCTGGGCCCCGGGGGTGAGGAGCGCGACCACCGAGAACGTGCCGATGACGCTGAAGAACATCAGCCCGAAGAAGAGCAGGCCGACGACCGAGCCCATCCGCTGCGACGGCTGGCGCTTCGGCGCCGGGAGCTCCGCTCCCTGGACGACGGCGGCGATCGCGTCGAGTCCCGCCTCGATGCCGGCCCCGAAGTTCCCCGCGCGAAACTGGGGTCGCACGATGTCGTCCAGGATCTGCCGGGAGCCGGCGTCGGTCAGACGGCTCTCGAGGCCGTAACCGACCTCGATGCGCATCCGCCGCTCCTGCTTCGCGACGACGAAGAGCACGCCGTCGTTCACGTCCTTGCGCCCGAGCTTCCACGTCTGGAAGACGCGCACCGCGTAGTCCTCGATCGTGTCGCCCTCGAGGCTGTCGACGGTCAGCGCGACGACCTGGGCGCCGGTCTTGCGCTCGACGTCGGCGAGCTTGACCTCCAGGCGCTCCCGGTCGGCGGGCTGGAGGAGACCGGCGAGATCGTTGACCCGCGCGGCGAGGAACGGCACTTCCTTCGCGCCCCACACCGCGGGGGCGACGAGCAACAGCGCGGCGCCGGCCAGCAGGAGGACGCACGAGGGGCCGATCCTCCGGAGGAGGGTCCGCGGTCGAGGCGTTCCGCCGGCGCGCGGCGTCATTCGCGTCCCAGCCGCAGCTGCCCGGAGAGCTCGTCCCGGTCGTCGGGACGCGGGGGGAGCCGCCGCGCCAGGCTCGCGCAGCGGCGGATCCCCTCGGCGAGGGCGGGACCCGGCTGACCCCGCCGCATGCCGGCCGCGATGCCCGCCACGATCTCTTCCCACTCGCCGGGCGTGACGATTCCGTCGAGACCGCGGTCGGCCCGTACCACGACGTGACGCTCGAACAGCGAGACGAAGATCAGGATCCCGGTCCGGTCGCGGGTCCGAAAGACCCCCTCGTCGAGGAAGGCCTGGGCCGCCCGCTGGCGGACTCGCGTCGCGAGGACGTCGTCCGGCACGAGGAGGCGCCGCAGCGCTGGAATCGCGAGCACGGCGAGCCAGCCGAGCGCGGCCCCGGCGGCCGGCGGCAGCGCGATCCACAGGACGACGGGGCCGCCCCAGAGCTCCCAGGTCCAGTGGACGAGGGCGGCGGCGAGCGCGCCCACGAGGGCGCCGAGAGTGGCCGCGTGCCACAGAGCGCCGAGGTAGTGGTCCGAGCGCTCGACGGCGTAGGGGACGACCTCCCCGGCGCTCTGCGCCTCTACCTCGCGGACGGCCGCTTCGATCGCCGCGCGATCTGCCGGCGAGAAGAACCGCTCGAGTGACAGGGCTGTCATGCCTCCTGGGCCCGGCGCCGCGCGGCAGTCCCGCGCGCGGCCGGACCGGCGAAGTGTAGCACGCGATGGGTGAGCGCCGCGCGCGGCGCACCAAGGTGGGCTAGAATGCCCGACGACCCTGGACGTCGAGTCCGACCCAACCCCGAGCCACGAGGAGTGTCGATGCCCCCGCGCGACCGCCGGATCCGGCTGCACATCCAGAACGATCCGCTCAGCCCCAACGACGCCGTCACGCCGCCGCGTTTCGCGAAGGGCGCGCGCGCCCTGCCGGAGCTCCGCCGCCGGCTCGCGGTGACCTTCGGGGTCGATCCGCCCGCGCTGGAGGCGGGACTACGGGACGCGGAGATCCTGATGGTGGCGCACTTCGACGCGCGCGATCTCAAGGCGCGCGCGCCGCGCCTCAAGTGGATCCAGTCGACCAGCGCGGGAGTCGAGAAGCTCGTGCCGATGCTGCCCCCCGAGATCGTGCTCACCAACGCGAGCGGCGTGCACATCCCCAAGGGCGGCGAGTACGCGATGACCGCGCTGCTCATGCTGAACCACGGGGTCCCGCACTTCGTCACCCGGCAGAAGGAGCGACGCTGGGACCCGATCTTCATGACGCCCATCGCCGGCCGGACGGTGGTGATCGTCGGGGTGGGTCGGATCGGCGGAGAGATCGCCCGGCTCGCGCGCCGCTTCGGCATGCGCGTGCTGGGCGTGCGGCGGAGCGGCCGCCCGCACCGGTGGGTCCACCGGATGTTCACCACGAAGAACCTGCGCGCTGCGTTCCGCCAGGCGGACTTCGTGGTGGTCACCACGCCGCTGACGTCCGAGACGCGCGGTCTCATCGGCGCCAAGGAGCTCGACGCCCTTCCCAAGCACGCCGGCCTCGTGAACCTCGGCCGGGGCCCGGTGGTCGACTACGACACGCTGTCCGCGAAGCTCTGGACCCGCGAGCTCTCGGGCGCCGTCCTCGACGTCTTCCACGAGGAGCCGCTGCCGCCGGAGTCCCCGCTCTGGTCCACGCCGAACGTGATCATGAGCCCGCACTGCGCGGTGGACGACGGGCGCGCCTACGTGGAGCGGTGCCTCGACATCTTCTTCGACAACCTGCGTCGCTACTTGGGCGGCCGGCCGCTTCGGAACATCGTCGACCGCTCACTCGGGTACTGACCCCGGGCGGCGCTCGATGGCCTCGGGCGCCGATGCCCCCAAGACCAACGCCGCGCGGCTGCTCGAGGCGCGCGGCATCGGGCACCGGGTGCGCGTCTACGACCCGGACGGCGCGTTCCACTCCGCGGACGAGGCGGCGGGCCTCCTGGGCGCGTCGGGTCGCGCGGTCCTGAAGACGCTCGTCGTCCTGCGGGAGCGGGCCGGCCGGTCCAAGCCGCTCCTGGTCCTCGTGCCCTCCGACCGGCAGGTCGATCTCAGGCGCCTTGGACAGGCGCTTGGCGAGAAGCGGCTCCGGATGGCGAGCCAGCGCGAGGCGGAGACGCTGACCGGGCTCAAGGTCGGCGGGATCTCAGCGCTGGCGGTGCGGGCCGGCGCGTTCGAGGTGCTGGTCGATCAGAGCGCGGCGGATCTCGAGCAGGTGCACGTGAGCGCCGGCGCCCGCGGCATCGATCTCGAGCTGGCGCTGCGCGACCTCTTGCTGGTCACCGGCGCCCGCCTGGTCGACGCGTCGGGAGGCGGCGTCGCCGAGCCGGACGGACCCGGCTACCCGGAGAGGAAGGAGAGGGAGCGATGAGCGATCAGCTCGAGCGGAACAAGCAGACCGCGATCGCCTTCTACGACCTCATGTTCAATCAGGGGCAGCCCGCGGAAGCCGTCCGGCGGTACGTGGGAGAGGTCTACATCCAGCACAACCCCGGTGTCGCCGACGGCAAGGACGCCTTCATCGAGTTCTTCGAGCGCATGGCGAGGGAGTACCCGGACAAGCGCGTCCACGTCAAGCGGGCCATCGCGGAGGGCCGGTACGTCGTCCTCCATTGCCACCAGGTCTGGCCCGGGGACGCGGAGTGGGCCGGCATGGACATCTTCCGCTTCGACGCGACCGGGAAGATTGTCGAGCACTGGGACGTGCTGCAGGTGATCCCGTCCCGATCGGCCCACGACAACACGATGTTCTGACGGGCGGCTCGCGCCCGGCCGGTCACCAGCCCATCGCGTAGCCGTTCCGCCGCGGATCGGCGCCGCCCATGAGCCAGCCGGTGGCCACGTCGCGCAGGATCGCCTGGACGCCTCCGACGCGCATCGACCAGGGGCCCATGACCTCGAGCGCATAGCCGCGCGCCGCGAGCGTCCGGCGCGTCGCCTCCGGCACCCGCGACTCGATGCGAAGCTTCTCGGCCGGAAGCGGGTCGATCGCCTCGTCGAGCCAGCGGAAACGAGGCGCCGCGATCGCGTCCTGGACGTTCAGTCCGAAGTCGATCAGGTTCGCCAGCACCTGGACCGTCGTCACCAGGATCCCGTAGCTGCCCGGTGTGCCCACGGTCCCCCAGAGCTTGCCTCCGCGGAACAGCTGGACCGGCGCCACCGGCCACTCGTGCCGCTTTCCAGGCTCGACCACGTTCGGATGGCCCGGATCGGTGCTGGTCCAGTGAAGGGCGTTGTTGAGGCAGATGCCGGTGCCGGGGACGACGATCCCGCTGCCGAAGCCATTCCCGAGGCTCTGGGTGACGTTGACGGCGAGACCGCTCGAGTCCATCGCGGCGAGGTGGGTGGTCGAGGCCCCGCCGGCGCCCCCGCTGCCGCCCGCGAGGGCGACGGGCTGGTGCGTCGCATCGAGGCGTTTCCGCATCTCGGCGCGGATCGCCTCGGTGCGCGCTCCGCTCAGGAGACGCTCGGTCGGGACCGCGACGACGTCGGGGTCGCCGATGTGGTGATGGGTGTCGAGACGCGCCACGCGCGCCGCCTCGGCGATGATCGCGAGATGATCCGGCCCGAGGTGGGGGAGGGACCCCAGGTTCCAGCCGGCCATGCCGTTCAATGTCTGGATGACCTGCGTCCCGCTGGAGGGCGGCGGCGCCGTGAACACCTCCACGTCGCGGTACGTCGTCGAGATCGGATCGTCCCAGCGGAGCCGCTCGGGATACGTCTCGAGGTCGCGGCGGCTCATGGTGCCGCCCAGCGCGGCCACGATCCCGTCACCGAGCTGTCCACCGTAGACCGCCTGGATGCCCTCGCGACCGATCCGCCGGAACGTGGCGGCGAGGCTCGACTGGGCAAGCGGCGCGCCGACCGCAGGGGTGCGGCCCCCGTGGAGATAGGTGCGGACGGCCTCGGCGTCGAGATGGGTCAGATGCTCGTCGAACATCTGGCGATCGAACGGCGTCAGGGGCGGGCCGTTCTCGGCGAGCTCCGCGGCCGGCTCGAGGACGTCGCCGAGCGACAGCGTCCCGTGGTCGGCCAGGACGCGCGCCCAGCCGGCGAGGTTCCCGGGCACGGCCACCGAGAGCGGCCCGCTCGTGTGATTGGCGCCGTGCATCCGCTCGCGGGTCGTGCCCGACGGCGCCCGCCCGAGGAAGTTCAGCACCTTCGGCCGGTGGCCGGGGCGCGTGAGGACGAGGACGCCGCAGCCCGCGAGGCCGGACATGTAGGGCTCCGCGACGCCGACCGCCGCGGCGGTGGCCACCAGGGCATCGACGGCGTTCCCGCCGCGGGCGAGGATCTTGAGGCCGGCGAGGGTGGCCAGCGGGTTCGCGCTTGCCACCATGCCACGCCGCCCGAGGGCGACCGGCCGGAGGCCGAACCGCGTGGCGTAGGTCTCGTGGGGCGCGTTGGCGGACTGGGGAGCCGTCATGCTCAGCGACCTTTCCACTCAGGGGTGCGCTTCTCTAGGAACGCGCGGACGCCTTCCTTGAAGTCCGCGCTCCCGTAGGTCTCGACGATCAGGTCCTCGATGTCGGGGAGCGGCCGCGCCGCCTGGATCCGGCGGATGGCCTCCTTGGTGACGCGGAGGGTGATGGGGGCGTGTCCCGCGATCTCCGTCGCGACCGCGCGGACGCGCTCCTCGAACGACTCGGGCGCCACGATCTCCTGGACGAACCCCGCGGCGTGCGCGTCCTGGGCGCTCACCAGCTTCGCGGTGAAGATGAGCGCCGTGGCCCGGGACGCCCCGAGGAGGTCGACCAGGCGCGCGTACGCCGCCGCAGACAGGCAGTTCCCGAGGGTGCGCGCGATGGGCACCCCGAAGCGCGCGTCGGGCGTGGCGATGCGAAGATCGCACGCCGCCGCGATCCGGAGCCCTCCACCCACGGCGACGCCCTGGATGGCCGCGATCACCGGCTTCCGCACCGCTTCCAGGCGGCGGATGCGCCGGTCGCCGTCCCGCTCGTACTCGATGCCGGCCTCTCCCCCCGAGAAGCTGGGGAACTGGGAGATGTCCGTCCCCGAGACGAACGCCCGGCCTCCGGCGCCCCGGAGGACGAACACCCGGATGGAGTCGTCGGCGTCGACCTCGTCGCAGGTCTGGGTGAGGGCCTCGTACATGCCCCACGTCATGGCGTTCCGGGCCGCCGGCCGGTTGAAGGTCAGGGTCAGGACCGGCCCGTCCCGCGCGATCAGGATCTCGTCTGCGTCCATCAGCTCGTCTCGCCTCGCCGACCGTCGTCCCGCCGGATCGGTACCCGCCTGAGCAGCCGCAAGACGACAGTCTGACGGAGGAGGCGGACGGCGACAAGCCCCACGCGCGGCGAGTGAGACGGCGTGGTCGGCATCGGCCCACGGCGCGGACCGCGACGGGGGACTCGCGTGACACGGCCCGCCGATGCGCTAGGCTGGGAGCGTCCTCGTCTCCGGCGGCCGACGCGCATGCCGCCGAGCGGGACGGAAGGGAGCGCGACGATGACAGGCCTCGGCGCGGATCGGATCCAGGCATTCCTCGCCACCTTGGAGGTCGCCGTGCTGGCCACCGTGCAGGCCGACGGCTCGCCCTTGGCGATGCCGATGTGGTTCGTGCACGACGCGACGGCCGTGACCATGGTGAGCGTCGCTGACACCCAGAAGGTCCAGAACCTCCGCCGCGACCCGCGCGTGTGCGTGGTGGCCGAGAGCGGATCGCGGGGCGTGATGCGCGGGGTGAGCGTCCGCGGGCGCGCGGAGTTCCTGTCCGACGGCCCCCGGAGGCACGCGCTGGTCGAGCAGCTCCTCGACAAGTACCGGCCGCAGCTCGAGCAGCGCTGGAGTGGGCGATCGATGCCATCCGATCGCGTGATGTTCGCCATCGTGCCCACCCGCGTCCGGAGCTGGGGGCTCGGCTGACGAGGAGCGACAGGGGGTAGGAGGCCTTCGTGGCGACCGTGAATCTCGGTGAGAAGTTCTCGCGGATCCATGACTCCTGGAATCCGAGGATCGCCGGCGAGCTGAACGACAGCTCGAGCACGCTCAACACCGGCAACGTGGTGGACGCGCGGACGGTCAGGCAGGAGGAGCGGATCTAGCGCGACGGGCCAGCGAGCGGGGCGATCGGGTCAGCGCGAGGCGAGCGGCCGCGTCGCGACGGCCAGCCACTCGGCGGCCTCGCGGTCGACCTTCGGCGAGATCACCTCGCGGACGCGCGCGTGATAGGCATCGAGCCAGGCGAGCTGGGCGGGCGCGAGGAGATCCGGTTCGACGAGCGTCCGGTCGATCGGGGCGAGCGTCAGGGTCTCGAAGCCGTAGAGGGTGAGCTCCCCGCCGGGCGGGGTGGCCAGCGGCACGACGACCACCAGGCTCTCGATGCGGATCCCGTACGCGCCCGTCTTGTAGTAGCCGGGCTCGTTGGACACGATCATCCCGGGACGCAGCGCCACCGAGTTCCCCACTTTCGAGATCCGGTGCGGACCCTCGTGGACGGAGAGGTAGCTGCCGACACCGTGGCCCGTGCCGTGGTCGAAGTCGAGGGCGGCGTCCCAGAGCGGGGCGCGCGCGAGCGCGTCGAGCTGTGACCCGGTGGTGCCCTTGGGGAAGCGCGCCATGGCGAGCGCGATGTGGCCGCGGAGCACCCGCGTGAACCGGTCACGCTGCTCGGCGGTGGGGGCCCCGATGGCGACGGTGCGGGTGACGTCGGTCGTCCCGTCGAGATACTGCGCGCCGGAGTCGACCAGGTAGAGCATTCCCGACTCGATCCGGCGGTCCGTGCGCGGAGTGGCGCGGTAGTGGACGATGGCGCCGTTCGGGCCCGCCCCCGAGATGGTGGGGAAGCTCACGTCGCGGAAGAGCGGCTCTTCCGCGCGGAAGGCGTCCAGCCGCTCGGCGGCCGAGATCTCGGTGAAGCGGCCCGAGGGTCCCTCGCGGGCGAGCCACGCGAAGAAGCGGGTGAGGGCGATGCCGTCCTTCTCGTGGGCGCTCCGGGCTCCGGCGAGCTCGACGTCGTTCTTCGTCGCCTTCGGGAGGAGGCACGGATCGGCGCCGCGCGCCACCGTCGCGCCGCCCGCAGTCAGACGCTGGACGATCCACGCGGCAGTCGAGCTCGGGTCGATCTGAACCGTCCGGCGCGCGGCCCCGAGCCGGTCGAGGGCCGGCCCGAGCCCGTCGGGCGGGACGACGCGCACGCCCGCCCCGAGATGCTCGCGGAGACCCGGCGCGAGCTTGGCCGCATCGACGAAGAGATCCACGGAAGCATCCCGGTGGGCCAGCGCGAAGGCGAGGGGCAGCGGCGTGTGAGCGACGTCGCTCCCGCGGACGTTGAGCAGCCACGCGACGGAATCGGGGGCCGCGAGCACGACCGCGTCGACGCCGTCCCGCTGGAGATGCTCGCCGATCTCGTGACGCTTGTCGGGCGAGGGCCGACCGGCGTGCTTCAGATCGTGCGGGACGATCGGGCCGCGCGGCGGCGGCGGCTGGTCGTCCCAGATGCGATCGACTAGGTTCTGGGCGACGGGGACCAGCGTGGCGCCCGCCTTGCCGCACGTGGCCTGGAGCCGCTCGACGCTCTCGATCGTGTGAAGCCACGGGTCGTACCCGAGGCGGTCGCCGGGACGAAGATGGAGGCGGAGCCATTCGGCGGGCGGGCTGTCCGTGACGTGGTGATGCTCGAACACGTCGGCGGGCGTCTCGTCGAGGGCCTGGAGGGTGTATCGCCCATCCACGAAGAGCGCCGCCTTGTCGGACAGCACGACGGCCAGCCCGGCGGACCCGGTGAAGCCGGTGAGCCAGGCGAGACGCTGGGCCCGGGGCGGCACGTACTCGCCCTGGTGCTCGTCGGTGCGGGGCACGAGGAACCCCGCGAGCCCTTCCGCTCCGAGCTCCTGCCGGAGCCGCTCGACGCGCGCGCGGATCGTCATCCGGGCGCGCCTGTCCTCGGGGTGATCACGCGCATGGCTCTCGAACTATATCAGGTTCGCGCGCCGACTCGCGACGCGAGCGGGAGCCAGCGGTCCGCGATGCGCGCGGCGAGTTCTGCGAGCGCGCCGCGGCCTCGTCGTGAGGCGCCGAGGTCGTGGCCGACACCGGACTCGACGTGAAGCGTCGGCCGCTCGGGCATGAGGGCCAAGGCGTTCTCCATCTCGGCCACCGACCCGAACGGATCGGCGGTCCCGTGGACGAAGAGCGCGGGCGTGCGGAGTGTCGAGAAGTGCGCGGTGCGAAGCTGCTCAGGCCGGTCCGGCGGGTGGAGCGGGTACGAGAGCAGCAGGAGAGCGGGGACGACGCCCGGTTCCTCCGCGGCCAGCAGGCTGGCTTGGCGCCCGCCGTACGAGTGGCCGCCCAGGCTGACGGGGCGGACGCCCGTTCGCGCGAGCGCCGCCACGGCGGCGCGGAGTCCCAAGCGATCGCGCGCCGCGCCGCCGGGCGACGGCGGGCCATGCGGACGTGCCTGGCGGAACGGCAGATCGCAGCGAAGCACCGCCACGCCGTGGCTCGCGAGCGTGTCAGCGAGCGCAACGAGGAGCGGGCTGTCCGAGGACGAGCCCGCGCCGTGGGTGAGGACCAGGCCGGCCGCGGGGACTCCGGCGGGCATGTGGAGAGCGCCGCGGACGGCCGGTCCCTCGCCCGCGGCCTCGTGAAACGCGATCGGCGCGGGGCGGGGGGAACGGGGTACGCTCATCGGAGGCCGCCGGCCCTCCGGGCTCCGACGCGGTCATCGGTATAGAGGAGGACGGAGTGGAGCCAGTCGTCTTCTTCGATGTCGCCGGCACGCTCATCCGGGTGCGCGACGGCGTTGGCGCGCAGTACGCGCGCGTGGCCGCGCGCTTCGACGTGATCGCCGATCCGGCCGCGCTCGAGCGGGAGTTCCCCCGCGCCTTCCGGGCCGCGGCGCCCATGGCGTTCCCGGGTGCCCCCGCGGAGTCGATCCCGCGCCTCGAGCGCGAGGTGTGGCGCGGCATCGTGCGCGCCGTCTTCGCGGGCGCCGGCGTTCTGCCCGCGTTCGCGCCCGGCGGGTTCGACGCGTACTTCGAGGCCGTGTACCGGCACTTCGAGGACCCCGCCGTCTGGGACGTCTATCCGGACGTCGGGCCCGCGCTCGCCGCCCTCGCAGCGCTCGGCTGTCCACTCGGGGTCGTGAGCAACTTCGACAGCCGCGTGCTCGGCATCCTGGAGGGCCTGGGTCTCGCGCCGCGGTTCGCGTCGGTGACGCTCTCGAGCCACGCGGGGGCGACCAAGCCCGCACCGGCGATCTTCGCCCGCGCGCTGGCGCGCCACGGCGTCGAGGCCGCGCGGGCCATACACGTCGGGGACTCGCCCGTCGAGGACTTCGGCGGGGCGCGCGCCGCGGGATTGGGCGCCGTGCTGATCGACCGGGCCGGGCGTCATGCGGGCCGCGCAGACCTCGTGCGCGTCGACTCGCTCGGGGCTCTCACCGACATCATTCGCGCCGTCAGGTAGCCAGGGGTCGCCACCGCGCCCTCACGGAGGAGGAGGCGGCCAGGGGGCCGGACGTCCGTCGTCCTCGGCGGCGTCCCAGAGCCACGCCGCGCCGCGCACGCCGCTCGAGTCGCCGTGCTGCGGGGGGCGGAGTACGGTATCGACGCGGTCCGAGAACACCCACGCACTCCACTGCGCGGGGACGCGCTGGTAGAGCCGGCCCAGGTTCGAGAGGCCGCCGCCCAGCACGATCACGTCGGGGTCAAGCACGTTCACGACCGAGGCGAGGGCGCGCGACAGACGCTCCTCGTACCGCGCGAGCGTCGCCTCGCAGCGCTCGTCGCCGGCGGCGGCCCGGGCGGCGACCTCCGTCGCGTCGAGCGCCTCGCCGGTGGCCGCGTGATGATCCCGCGCGATCCCCGGACCGGACAGGAAGGTCTCGATGCAGCCGGTGCGCCCGCAGTAGCATGCGGCGCCGGGCCACTCGTCCGCGCGGGGCCAGGGGAGGGGATTGTGCCCCCATTCACCCGCGACGGCATTCGGCCCGGTGAGAGCCCGCCCGTCGACGACGATGCCGCCGCCCGTCCCGGTTCCCAGGATGACGCCGAAGACGACGCGCGCGCCCGCGCCGGCGCCGTCGCGGGCCTCGGAGAGGGCGAAGCAGTTCGCGTCGTTCGCGAACCTGAGCGGGCGGTGGAGGAGGCGCTCGAGGTCCTCGCGCAGCGGGCGACCGTTCAGCCAGACGCTGTTGGCGTTCTTGACTACTCCGGTGGCCGGCGAGAGCGCGCCGGGCATCCCGATACCGACCCGCGCCGGCTCGCCGGCCTCGCGCTCGAGCCCCTCGACCAGGGTCGTGATCGCCGCCAGGGTCAGCGGGTACCGGTCGCGGGGTGTTGGCACCCGGCGTCGCCCCCGCTCACGGCCATCCCGGTCGAGGGCGATGGCCTCGATCTTGGTGCCGCCGAGATCGACCCCGATGCGCATGCCGCCGGCGCCGTCTACTCCGTCGACAGCGCCTGGCGCCGCCCCCGGTGATAGTCGGCCAGGGCGACGTTGGCGGCGGCGATGGTCGTGATCTCGGCCATGAGCCTCGGAAGATCCTTTCCGGGGATCGCGACGTAGAGCTCGTCGTCCGCGAGGTCCGTGTACACGCGGTTGCCGATGCAGCCCGTGCTCGCGAGCACGCCGCGGGTGAGGGCGGCCGGCAGGGCCATGCACGTCGGCCGGCCCATGACCGGGACCCCGGACTGGACGCCGGCGCGGATGGCGGCCTCCAGCAGCTGCATGAGCGGGCCGGGCTGCCCGGCGACGAGGACCACGTCGGGATCGACCGGGGTCTCGCCGAGCGGCGCATAGATCACCGCCCCCGGTGTCTTCGGAAGGCGCGGGATGCCCGGGACCTCTTCCATCTTCACGTAGCCGATGCCGGTCACGAACCCGAGCGTCTGGGTGAGCTCATCCGCGCGGTCCGGAGGCAGGGGAATGTTGTGGGTGTGACTCCCGATGGCGCAGTTGTAGTGGTCGCTCGGGACCGTGTAGAAGGCGCGTCCCGCGGCTGCGACCCGCCAGAAGCTACACCCGGACGGTTCGGTGCCGGTGAACCGGGCGACGCCCGCGGGCGGGGCGTCGCGGAACGCCACCGCCACCGGGCGACGGCGGAGGTGGAAGCCGTCGCGGAGCTGGGTCTCGAAGCTGCGGTAGTCGATCATCCGGAGCGTCCTCCTGTCAGGGTTGCCGGCGCTGCGGGAGTCCCGTAGGGCGCGACGGTCCGGTCTCGGTCACGCCTCGGCGTACTTCACTCGGCGCCAGCGGGCGAGCTGGAGCAGAACGCCCACGAGGGCGAGGCTTCCGCCGACGATACAGGCGGCCGGCACGCCCGCGCCCTCGGCGACCGAGCCGATGAGCGAGGCCCCCAGTGGCGTCGCTCCCGCGAACACCATCATGTAAACGCCCATGACGCGGCCCCGAAGCTCGTCGGGCACCGTGACCTGGACGATCGTGTTGCAGCCGTTCTGAAAGATGATCTGCATGATGCCGACCACGAAAAGGATGGTCGCGGCTAGGGCGAAGTGCCGCACGAGCCCGAGCGTCACGATGGCGAGCGCCACGCCGAGCCCCGGAATGACGACGGAGGACAGCGGCGGTCGGCCGTTGCCGAACATCGCGACCGCGATCGCACCCACCACGGCCCCCGCGCCGAGGGAGGCCATGAGCAGACCGAACACGTGCACCCCCTCGTGCAGCACCTCGCGAGCGTAGAGCGGGACCAGGACGCCGTGGTTCATGGCGAACGTGCTGACGGCGAAGACGAGACCCAGGATCAGCGCGACCGTCGGCGTGCGGATCGCGTAGAGGATGCCGTCGACCAGCTCTTCCCGGATCGTCGTGCCCCGGCGTGGCATTGCCTCCGACCCGGCGCGGACCACCGCGAGGGTGATCACGACCGCGAGGAACGAGATCGCGTTCAGCAGGAAGGCGAGCGCGATGCCGTAGCGCGCGATGAGCAGACCGCCGATGGCGGGCCCCGCGACTCGGGCGGCGTTGAACGTCGCCGAGTTGAGCGCCATGGCGTTCATCAGATCCTCCCGCCCGACCATCTCCACCATGAAGGACTGGCGAGAGGGCATGTCGATGGCGTTCACGATTCCGATGAGGCCGGCCAGGACCGCCACGTGCCAGTAGCGGACCCAACCGCCCCATGACAGCAGGGCGAGCGCGAACGCGGGGATCATCAGGGCCGTCTGGGTGGAGATGATGAGCGGCCGCTTCGGTGTCCGATCGACGACGACGCCCGCGATGGCGGACAGGAGGAGCACGGGCCCGAACTGGAGCGCGCTCACCATGCCGAGCCGGAACGGCGAGTCGGTCAACTCGAGGACGAGCCAGGACAGCCCGACCGACTGCATCCAGCTGCCCACCGACGAGATCGACTGGCCGATCCAGAACAGTCGGAAGTCGCGGTGGTTCAGCGCCCGGAGGGCCGGAGGCAACTGCATCAGGCCGGGCCGGAGCCGGTGAGGCGTCGGGCGGCCGCGGGAGGAACGGCCGACGGGCTGCCGGTCACCTCACGCGTGACGCGCGGCTGCACCCGCCGGAACGAGCCCCGCGTGCCGGTGGGCCGCGTCGATCAGGGCGTCCACCGCGTCGGACGGGGTGTCCCACGAGCACGCGATCCGGACGACGCCGTCCCGGGGCGCGCCGCGACGGGAGAAGCTGTAGCCGTCGGCCACCAGGCCGTCCCACACGGGCTTCGGCAGCGCGGTCAGGATGAAGTTGATCTCGGTCGGGTGGAGGAAGCGGATCCCCGGGATGTCGGCCAGTCCCTGACGGATGCGCGCCGCCATCGCGTTGGCGTGTCCGGCGCTCCGGAGCCAGAAGTCGTTCTCCAGGAAGGCGATCATCTGGGCCGACAGGAACCGCATCTTCGAGTACAACTGGCCGGCCCGGCGGCGGCGGTAGCGCATCGTCTCGGTGAGCCCGCGATTGAAGAAGACGACCGCCTCGGCGCACAGCGTCCCGTTCTTGGTGGCGCCGAAGGAGAGAACGTCCACCCCGGCCTTCCAGGTGAGCTCAGCCGGCGTGCAGCCCAGTCGGGCGACCGCGTTGGCGAAGCGGGCCCCATCCATGTGAACCAGGAGGTTCTTCGCGCGCGCGGCGGCGGCCAGCTCCCGCACCTCGCGGACGCTGTAGACCGTGCCGGCCTCCGTGCCCTGGGTCAGGCTGATCGCGCGGCCCGGCGGATCGGCGGTCCGCAAGGCGCCCGATTCGATCGCGTCGACGAAAGTGGCGACCGAGATTCGCCCGTCGACGGTCGGGAGCGGGACGCTCCGCGCGTTGCCGCCCGACCAGAACTCGGTGCCTCCGCACTCGCTCGAGTGGAGGTGCGAGATCTCGGCGCAGTAGATGGCGCCGAAGGGCGCGCAGAGGAGCGCGGCGCACAGCCCGTTCGCGACCGTGCCGGTGCCGACCGGGTAGACCTCGACCTCGGTCTCGAACAGCTCCGCCATCCGCCGCTCGAGCCGCTGCGTGTACTGATCCGCCCCGTACGGCGCCGAGTCGTCCGCGTTGGATTCGACGATGGCCCGCAGGATCTCCGGGGCGGCGCCGGAGACGTTGTCGCTGTAGAAGTTCTTCTTCACGCGGATCCTCCGGAGGGGCTCGGGGTGACGGGGAGGGCGGCTCCACGGCGGGGCGGGGCGCTGCGGCTGACCGTGGCGCTCGCTGGCATCGCTCGCATGATAGGGGAACCATCGAGCGCTCGCAACGTCGGCGCCGCGGCGCGCGCGGGGCTCGCGCCGGGCGTCGCCGCGGTGAGTCGGCGCCTCAGGGCGCGGGATGCTCGGGCATCCCGAGCCGACCGAATCCGGGGAGCTTGAGGGCCGGACGGTTCCAGTCGACCCCGAAGGTCAGGCCCAGCAGATTCACCTCGACCCCCTCCTCCCAGCCGACCAGGACGCCGGCGAGACCGAGCAGGGACACCTGGACGCCGGTGCCGCTCGGCGCGAGGCCCACCGGCGCGCCGCCCGGCAGGAAGTCCTTGCCGACCGCGGTCGGCGGGAGATCGAGGCGAAGCTCGGGGACGGCCCGCCCGACGTAGGCGGTGAACGTGTTGCTGTTCGGCCCCGGCCACGTGCGATAGCTCGCCGGGTACGGATACGCGCGCACCGCCGTTTCGATGCGGTCGATCAGGTCATCGACGCCCTGGCCGCGACGGTCGACGAGGAGATCCGGGCGGCTGCCGAACCAGTAGTTGTCGGGCCCCGTCCGGTTCACCCGGATCGCCGCCGCGCCGCGATCGACGCCCCAGCCGATGACCTCGTAGCGCGTGTACGCGGCCGCGTCGGAGTGCTTCACGACGACCCAGGTGTGGACGCCGAGGACGCCTTTCCAGCCGACGGTGCGCGCCGCGTAGATCTGGATCACCGCCTCGGGCGTCGCCGCGGGATCGGGAGCCTGCAGGGAGGAGTCCTGGCGCGCCTGCCACCAGTTCGGGTCCCGCGCGAGCGTTCCGCACGCCGCCAGCAGGAGGAGCAGGACCGGGCTCAGACGTCCGCGCACGTTCGTCGGACGGCTCGGGCGGTGCGCCGGCCTGCGCCCGGTCGTCAGTCTGTTCCGGCTCGAGCGTGGGCCAGCGAGGACACACCGCGGGCGCGGCAGCGAGAGTCCTCGGAGGCCCCGTCGGACCTCGTCAGGCGCCGATGGCCCGGCGGATGGTGCCGTGGTGATCGTTGGCGTGACCGATGAGGACCCGCTCGACCACCTGCGCGGCGGTCATCGTGCCCATGGGAAAGGTCACGGTCCGATCCAGCTCCGTCTCGCTGAGCCCTCGCACGCTGGCGACGGCGGCCGCTCCGTTCTGCCGGAGGAGGGCGAGCGTCTCCGCCTTGGTGCAGTTCGCATACTGGGTCGCGTGGGTCGCGTTGCCGTCGTGAATCATCTCCATGGTGATGGTCGGCACCGCGTGGCCATGCGCGATGGCCCCGACGAGTCCGGCGACCGACTTGTGGCTCGTGGCCACGTGGTGGGCGACGACGCCGACGCTCCGGCCGTCACCGGGTGTCTTGGCTCGCCACTGGGCGTCGGAGAGCGGCTCGATCGTGTGGACCAGATCGCGGTTCGCCTGCTCGAGCTGATTGGCGAGAGTCTGCGCGCGCTCGCTCATGATGACACTCCTTCCGAGGCCGCCACGGCCTCGTTCGAGGCGTTCACTCGTCCTATACACGCGGCCTCGGGCAGCGTCAACGCTGACCGCCTCGACCCGCGCGCCGGGATTCGCGGGCCCGCGGCGCTCCGGCGGCGCCCGGGACCCGGACCGACCGAGCGCGGCAAGGCCGTGGCGCGGTCGGTCCGCCTGGCCCGATGGTATCCTCCTTCTTCGGGGTCCGGGACCGTCGGCGTCAGACCGGCCCCATCGCCGTCGACACGAACCGGCGCCGGGCGCCGGAGCCGGGAAGGGGGAGCCACGTGAACAGCCACCGTCTGCCCAGGACGGTCGTCCCGGGCCGCTACGATATCCGCCTCGAGCCGGACCTCGACACCGCCACCTACGGCGGTGAGGAGGTCGTGCAGGTCGAGGTGCGCGACGAGACCGACGAGGTCCTGCTGAACGCGGTCGAGCTCACGATCACGAAGGTCGTCGCGGAGGGACCCGAGGGGGCGCGACTCGAGGGCACGGCCTCGCTCGACCCGGCCAACGACCGCGCGCGCCTCCACTTCCCCCGCGCGCTCCGCCCCGGTGAGTGGAGCCTCCGGATCTCGTTCCAGGGCATCCTGAACGACCAGCTCCACGGCTTCTACCGCAGCACGTTCAAGGATTCCGAGGGCCGCGCCCACGTCATGGCCGCGACGCAGTTCGAGGCGGTCGACGCGCGCCGGGCGTTCCCGTGCTGGGACGAGCCGGCCCTGAAGGCCGTCTTCGGCGTGACCCTCGTCGTGCCTGAGGGCTACACCGCGATCTCGAACACGGCGCCCATCCGGGAGGAGCCCGCGGGGCCCGGTCGCCGTGCCGTCACGTTCGGCGACACGATCCGGATGTCGACCTACCTGGTGGCCTTCATCATCGGCGAGTTGGAGTCGACCGAGCCGGTCATGGTCGGCAAGACGCCGCTCCGCGTGTGGAGCGTCCAGGGGAAGCGCCACCTCGCGGCCTATGCGCGCACCGCCGGCGCGTTTTCTCTGGACTTCTTCGAGCGCTACTACGGCATCCCGTATCCCGGCGACAAGGTCGATCTCCTGGCGATCCCCGACTTCGCGTCGGGCGCGATGGAGAACCTGGGCGCGATCACCTTCCGCGAGACCGCCCTCCTGGTCGACGAGGGGGCCGCGACCCACACTGACCTCGAGCGGATCGCCGACGTCGTCGCCCACGAGCTGGCCCACATGTGGTTCGGCGACCTCGTGACGATGGTGTGGTGGAACGGCATCTGGCTCAACGAGGCCTTC
>CAYXBJ010000135.1:0-83611 GCA_964463175.1 uncultured bacterium | reverse complement strand
CGACGGGCCCCATCTTCTGGTGGACGGAGCGACGGCGACCAGCAACGTCACGATCCAGTTCTCGTCGAAGGGCTTCGCGGTGCCCGCGGGAACGATCACGATCCGGAGCGCCGGGGAGACCCGGCGCATCGTGGTCAACATCCTGGGCCGGGCGCGCGTCGCGACCGGCGAGGATCCAAGCTGAGGAGGACGATCATGGCCACCACGGAGATCCGGCGCGGGCGAAACGGGCGGCAGGACGTCGGCGCCGCCTGGCAGAAGACGGGCGCGAGCGGGCCGTTCCTGGCGATCGAGATCGACGCCGGCGCGGTCATCGCCGACGCGATCGCGGCGCTCTTGCGCGGCGACGAGCGACTCAGCTACCTCGCCTTCACTAACGAGAAGAAGCCCGACGGACGGGATGGCCAGCCGGACCTTCGCCTCGTGCGCCCGCTCCGCCGCGGAGGGGACGACGCGGCGTAGGGCGGCACGGTGAGGATGGAGGGCATGGTGGGCCGGGAGGGCCGCGCCGCGCGGTCGCCCGGCGAGCTCGGATTTGGCGGTCAGGGTCACCGTCCGGGAAATCGACGCGGCAACGCCTCGCGTCCCGGTCCCGGACCACTGCGCGGCGTCCCTCGTTCGTGTCAGACTGGGCTGACGGCTCACGCTCGGTTTGACGAAAGGAGCGACAGCGATGGATACCTGCCGCGCGGGACGATGCAAGATCGTGTGCCCTCCGGGAGGGTGCGGCTGCGTCTACGTCTACGACACGGACACCTGCGAGTGCGAGTGCTTCGGCACCGAGCCCAGCGGATCGGCCGGCCTCCTCAGTCTCGGTAACAAGGTCGACGTGTCGGTCTCGGGACTGCCACTCGGCCAGGTCGCGGCCAAGTTCGACCGGCTGCTGGCGGCCCGGGCCGTGCTCGTCCCCGCCGCGCGCGTCAAGAAGCCGGTGCGCCTGCGTCTGCGCGGCGTGACCGTCTCGGCCGCGCTGAAGGCCCTCGGCCTCACGACCCAGAAGGGCCCCCGGAAGGCCCGGCGAGTGGTGACGCGTAACCCGGGCTAGCCGCGCCGCCGATATCGCGGCCCTCGGGCATCGCTGACGAGCCGGCGAGGGCGCCGGGCAGAGGCGCGTGCCGACCGCGTCACGGGAACGCCGCGCTCGGCGCCTCGTCGGGAGCGGTCCGGTCTCGGCACATCGTGCGGGCGCGCCGCCGCGCGCGCGGCAGCGTCTGGCGACGGCACGTCCGGTCACGCCCGCACTCCGCCCCCGTCGCAGGCGCGCGCGGCGCCGGGCTTGTGCTCGAAGGCCTTCCGGGATACACGTGATCCGGCCGTGACCCGCCCCCGCCTCGACAACGTCCGGATCCTGGTCTGGATGTGCGTCTTGATCGGAATCAACCAGCTGGGATTCGGGAGCGTCGTGCCCGTGCTCCCGCTCTATGCCCGGTCGTTCGGGGTGTCGCAGGCGGCCATCGGACTCGCCATCGCCGTCTACGGGCTGGCGCGCTTCCTGGTGGCCGTCCCGGTCGGCCATCTCTCCGACCGCCTCGGCCGGCGCCCCGCGCTCGCGATCGGCGGTCTCATCACCGCCGCCGGCAATCTCTTCTGCGCCTACGCGCCGAACTACCCGACCTTCGTGGGCGCGCGGTTCGTCGCCGGCATCGGCGCGGCGTTCGTCCTGACCGCGGGCCAGATCGTGCTGGCCGACATCACGACGCCGGCGGTCCGCGGGCGGGCGATGGCGATCTACCAGGGCACGTTCCTGTTCGCCGTCGGCATCGGGCCCTTGCCAGGCGGCGTCCTGGCCGAGCGGTTCGGCCTCGCGACGCCATTCGTGGCCTACGCGATCACCGGCAGCCTCGCGGCCCTGGTCAGCTGGTTCCGCGTCCCCGAGACCATGACGCTCCGCCGTCACGATCACCGCGCCGACGCGACGGCGCTCCCTCCGCCTCCGCCGTTCCGGGCGCAGCTGCGCGTCCTCGCCGGCCGGATCGGCTTCCTCCTGGTGAGCCTGGACAGCTTCGCGAACGCCTTCACGCGGACCGGCGCCCTGTTCAGCGTGATTCCGGTCCTCGGGGAAGACCGGCTGCAGCTCAGCCCCGACCGCATCGGCTTCGCGCTCGCGCTCGGCAGCCTGGCGGGCTTCGGGTTCGCGTACCCCGCCGGGGTGCTGGTCGACCGCTACGGTCGGAAGTCGGTGATCGTGCCGGCCACGCTCTTGACCGCCGGCTCGATGCTCCTGTTCCTGCTGGCCCCGTCCTACACGTGGTTCGTGGCGGCCTGCCTCGTGTGGAGCGTGGCCCAGGGAGTCGGCGGGGTGGCGCCGGCCGCCTATGCCGCCGACGTGGCGCCGCCCCGGATGAACGCGGCGGCGATGAGCCTCTACCGGACGCTGGCTGACTCGGGCTACGTCGTCGGGCCGATCGTGCTGGGCTTCATCACCGACGGCTACGGCATCAACGCGGCGCTCGCCACCGGCGCGAGCCTCCTGGCGGTCGTCGGCCTCCTCTTCGCGTGGCGCGCGCCCGAATCGTACCAGGCCGGTGGGGCGGCGACGTGACGGAGCCCCCGAGCGAGCCCGAGGTCTTCACCGTCGTCAACAGCACGGCCGAGATGGCCAACGAGCTCGCCGCCATTCAGCGGGCCGCATTCCCCACCCTCGCCGAGGACGAGCGGATCACGGCCGCCCACTACCGGGCGCACGTCGCGCGCTTCCCGGAGGGTCAGCTCGCCGTCGTCACCGGCGCCGGCCGGCCCGTCGCCTGCTCCACGGATTTCCGGACGACGATCGACCTCGATCACTTCCAGCACCGATACATCGACGCGGTCGACCACAACTGGCTCGGTCGCCACGATCCGGCGGGTCGCTGGCTCTACGGCGCGGACATCGGGGTCCTGCCCGAGTATCGCCGTCGCGGCCTGGCGCGGCTTCTGTACGCCGCCCGCCACGCGCTCGTCCGGCGTCTCAATCTCGCGGGGCACGTCGCGGGCGGCCTCCTGCGAGGCTACGGGGCGTGGAAGGACCGATTGCCGGTCGAGGAGTACGTGGCGATGGTGGTCGACGGCCGCCTCGTCGATCCGACCCTCAGCGCGCAGCTTCGGTGCGGCTTCCGCGTGCACGGGATCATCCACGACTACGTTCACGATGCGTCGTGCGACAACAAGGCCGCCTTGATCGTGTGGCGGAATCCGGACTACCGCGCGCCGGCGAAGGATTGAGGGGCCGCGAAGCCAGGTGCGCCGGCGGCGCGACACCGGAGGCGCCGGTCAGGCCGGCTTCTTGGGCGCGCGCTCCGCGACCGGATAGCCGGCCGCCTTCCAGGCCGTGAACCCGCCGTCCATCTCGGTGACGCGCTCGAGCCCCATCTGCTGGGCAGTGTCGGCCGCGAGCGCGGACCGCCAGGCGGCGTTGCAGTAGAAGACGAACTCCTTGCCGGAGCCGAACACGTCCTTGAAGTACGGGCTCTCGGGATCGATCCAGAACTCGAGCATGCCGCGGGGACAGTGGAACGCGCCGGGGATCATGCCCTCCCGCTCGAGCTCCCGGACGTCCCGGAGGTCGACGAAGACGACGTCCCCGTGGCCATGGCGGGTCCGGGCCTCTTCGAGACTGAGCGTCCGGATGCGGGCCTTCGCCTCGTCGACCAACTGGCGGAATCCCTTCTTCATCTTCACAGCGCGCTCCTGTCTCCGCGGGGCTCCCATCGGTCGAACTCGCCGCTCGGTGGCCGCCACATTATCACGCCGAGCGCCCCGTGTCGGCGGGCGGATCGCCTTGCCGGGCCACGGCCGCCATGGCCGGGACGCGGGGCGACCAGACAAGTCCCTCGAGAGAGATCACGCGGGTGCCGGGAGATCCGATCCGGCGCCGCGCCCTGTAGTATGGTGACGCCGATGCTTCGGGCGACGAGTACTCATTGAGGGCGCCACCGATCCTGTTCAAGGGCCGGGAGTGGTCATCCGAGGAGGTGGCCGCCCGCGCCGGCGCCGCTCGCGACTTCGCCCGGGCCACGCTGCCTCCGCGCCCGCGGCTGATCGCGGTGGTCATGGCGAATCACCCGGAGGCGGTCGCGCTGTTCCTCGGCCTGTCCACGCTGCCCATCCCACTGATCGTCCTGTCGCCAGACCCGCGCGAGTGGCACACGTCGCCGCCGATCCCGGCGGGCACGCCGGTGTTCCTCCTCCCCCGCCTCGCCGGGCTCGCCGCCGAGGCCGAGCAACTGGGCCTCCGCCCTGCGCTCGTGCCAGACTCCGGCGGCGGGGCGAGCGCAACGGATCTCCCGCTCCTGACCAGCCCGGGCCTCGTCATGTTCACGTCGGGGAGCGAGGGCCGGCCGAAACCCGTCTACCGGTCTCTGTCGAAGCTGCTGGTCGGAGTGTCGACCCGGCTCTCGAGCCTCGGCGTCCCCGAGGGCGGCGGCGTCATCGCGTGCATGCCCATCTATCGCGGGCACGGGCTGAACGATTCCATCCACTCGGCGACCCTGACGGGCGGCCACATCGCGCTGCTCGAGCGTTTCGATCACCGCGCCGTGCTGGAGCTCTTCGCTTCCGGGCGGTACCACTACTGGTCGGGCACCGCCGTCATGACCGACATGCTCGTCCGGTGCGCGCTGCCGCAACCATGTCGCGCTCCCGAGGCGTCCGCGAGCCTCAGGGTCCCGGCCCGCGTGTTGCGCGCCTTCCAGGAGCGCTTCGGCGTGCCGCTCCGCGGCGCCTACTCCAGCACGGAGACCGGCCCCGTCACGCTGGATGCGGCGAGCCCCGAGAGGGTCCGATCGGAAACCGACGGCTGGCCCATGCCGGGCACCGACGTGTGCATCGGTGACGATCCAACTGCGCCGCTCCCTCCGGGCGAGGTCGGGCCGATCTGGGTGAAGACGGCCTGGTACATGGAAGGTTACGGGTACCCGCCGGAGCTGGAACCCGTCGACGAGCGACACGGATGGAAGCCCACTCGCGACATCGGCCGCATGGACGACGCCGGCTATCTCTACTTCCTCGGGCGGATGGACGATTGCGTCAAGACGGGCGCCGGCTATCTGGTGAACATGGCCGAGGTCGCCACCGCGCTCGCCGGTCACCCGGCCGTCGTGGCGGCGGAGGTGGTGGCGATCGACGGCGGGGCCGGCCCGGCGCTCGGCGCGCTCCTCGAAACGGCCGGGAGCCCGAGCGCGGACGAGATCCGCGACCACGCCGCCCGCCACTTGCCGCCGTGGTCTCGGCCGCGGGTGATCCGCTTCATCGACCAGCTCCCGCGGCTGCCGGGCGGCAAGGTGGATCGGCTGGCCTGTCGGACCCTCCTTCGGTGAGGCCCGGGCACCCGGGCCCGACGCGAAGTCCCGTCGCATGACCTTCGACCCGACCTTCGACCGTGTGCTGCGCCTCGTCGCGCGCCAGGCCGGCCCCGATCGCACGCCCGCGGTGATCGGCCCCGAGACGCCGCTGGGCGAGGGCGGCTTTCACCTCGACTCGGTGGAGCTCCTCGAGGTGATGCTGGCGTGCGAGAGCGAGATGCAGATCGCCTTCGACGGAGATCCGACGGCCAATGTCCGCGCGCTCCACAGCCTCGGAACGCTCACGTCAGCCATCCGGGCCAGGACGCGGCCGTGAGCGTGAGCGAGACAGCTCCGCCGCTCGTTGCCCGCGAGGCGCGCGACCGGGCGGTCGGACGGCACGACGACGAGTCGCCCTGGCCGGATCGTCTCGGCCGAGCGCTCGGCCTGCTACCGTGGCCGGTCGGGGAGGACCTGCTGGCCGGTCTGGGGCTCCTCCAGGTAGTGACACGGCCCGATCGCTTCCGGCGGGCGCTCACCTGGGCGGCCGCGCAGCCGCCGGGTCGGCGCGGCCGGTTGACCCTGGCGCTCCGGCTGCTCGCCAACCACGGGCGGTTCATCGCGCAGCAGAGGCTCGTGGGAGTGCGCGATCCTGCCTCGCTCCGGGACCGAGTGCGCGTGACGGGCGAAGAGCACTTGGCGGCCGCGACCACCGGCGGCGGCACGATGCTCCTGGGCTTCCACGTGGGACCGCCCAGCTCCAGTCTCGCGCTGGAGCTCCTGGGCTACCCCGTCGTCACCATGGAGGATCTCGTCTACCGTCGGTCCGACAGTCCGGAGCCGGGCCGGCTGTCCGCGTGGCGCGGGCCCCTGCCGAGGGACCGCCAGAAAGGGGGCGCCGTCGCCCTTCATCAGGCCCGGCGTCACCTCGTCGGGCACGGTCTCGTCCACGTCCTCGCAACCGGTCCGTGGGGCGCCGAGGCCTTCCGGATCCCGCTACCCGGCGGACCGGTGATCATCCGGGACGGCTGGCTCGCGCTGCGCCGGCTCACCGGGGCCACGACCTTGCCGCTCCTCGCCCACGAGGAGGGCCGTCGACGGGTCATCACGATCCACCCCCCGCTGCCGCCGGTGCCGCCGGATTCCCGAGAGGACGCCGACGCGTGCCGCCCGATTCTCACGGACGTGCTCCGCTCCTACCTCCGGCGGTTTCCCGATCAGTGGCGCGTGCCACTCTGGCGACCATGAGCGGCGCCCGCGCCCTGTCCCGACGGGCCTTCATCGGACTGTCGAGAGCCGCGCTCGCCGCGGTCGCGCTCGAGCGGGCCCGGCCGCGCTCCGCGGGCGGCCAGGAGCGGCGGCCCCGCGACTTCATCGTCGCCCATGGCGCCGATGTCGCTCGTCTCGATCCGCACTTCAGCACGGACCTCGGCGCCCTCGTCAACCTGTACGACACGCTCGTGGCGCGGCGGGCGGACAATCAGCTGCACCCATCGCTCGCGCTGCGCTGGACGCTCGTGACACCGACGATGTGGGCGTTCGAGCTCCGGCGCGATGTCCGGTTCCACAACGGCGACCCGTTCACCGCCGCAGACGTCAAGTACAGCATCGAGCGCACCTACGATCCCAAGGTGAAGACCATCTTCGCCTCCGTCCTCACGACGGTGGAGCGCATCGAGACGCCGGAGTCTCACCTCGTGCGAATCCATACGCGCTCGCCCGATCCGCTCCTGCCGGCGCGCCTCGCCTCCTACGGCGGACAGATGCTCTCCAAGCGCTACGTCGAGGCCGTCGGTGCCGAGGGTCTGGAAACGCGGCCCGTCGGGACCGGGCCCCTGCGGTTCGCCGAGCGGGTGACCGGCGACCAGCTCGTGATGGAAGCCGTCAAGGACTACTGGGGCGGAGCGATCGACGCCGATCGCGTGATCTTCAGGACGATCCCGGAGACCGGGCCTCGGGTCGCCGCCCTCTTGCGAGGGGAGGTCGATCTGCTGGCGGGCCTGACACCGGATCACGTCGAGAGGGTGACGCAAGGCCCGAACACGAAGGTGGCCGAGACATTGGTCGACGGGCTGTACGTCCTCGCCGTCAACTCGCAGCGCCCGCCGCTCGACAATCCGCTGATCAAGCAGGCGCTCTCGCTGGCCATCGATCGGGCGGCGATCATCAAGGAGCTGTGGCACGGTCGCGGGCTGGCGCCCAACGGCCCGATCCCCCGCGGCGACCGCTTCTACGAGGAGGCGCGGCCGCCGCTCGCCTACGATCCCGGCCTCGCGCGGCGGCGCCTGTCGGAGGCCGGCTATCGCAACGAGGAAATCGTCCTCGAATCGACGGCCGGGTACATGCCCAACGACCGCCCGATGGCGGAGGCCGTTCTCGCGATGTGGCGCGACGTGGGCATCAACGCGCGGGTGGAGATCGTCGAGTACTCCGTCATTGCGCAGAAGATGCGCGAGCGGAGCTTTAAGGGGCTCCGCTGGGCGGTGCCGAGCTCGACGCTCGCCGATCCCGACGGGCTGATGTGGCGCCTTCTGGCTCCGGGCGGCGTTCACGACATGTGGCGCCACCCGCGCTTCGACGAGCTCGGGAAGGCTGCCCGGTCCAGTGTCGATAGCGAGTTCCGGCGCGACGCCTACCGGGAGATGACGGACATCTTCCTCGAGCACCTGCCCATGATCCCGGTGCTCCAGCCCCCGGATCTCTACGGCCTTCGGCGGTCCGTCGACTGGTCGCCGTACCCCATCACCCGCATCGACCTGCGTCGCTACAATCTCCGCATTCGTCGCGGATGACCGGGCCGCGCTCGCGCTCGCGGCGACCGCGGGCGCTCGTCGCGACCCGGCCGCCGCCGACCGACGGGATCCGATCAGGAGGGCCCGGCCGTGGAGTGCCGGGGCCCGGTCCCCGGCACACCACGGTGAAACGGGTCGTTACGCCTTGGCGACGGTCGTGGCGATGAACTTCCCGTCCACCTCGTGATAGGTGACCTTGATCCGGTCTCCCATCTTGAACTGGGCGAGCATCGCCTCGTCCACGCTGAGCGTCATCTGCATGGGCTTCTGATCCACCAGGTACTTCACGATGGCGGTCTTGGCGGCCTTGTCGAGGCCGACGAGCTCGCCGGTGATCTGCTTCGCCACCGGAGCCTTGGCGGGAGCCGCCGCGGCCGGGGCCGGCGTGGTGGCGGGCGCCGAGGTCTGGGCCAGGCTCGCGCCGGCCAGGCCGGTGAGCGCCAGGGTGACGATCGCTGCGGTGATCTTCTTCATGGTGGTTCCTCCTGTGAGAGATGCGTTGCTCGAAGTCGAGGCGCGACCGAGGTCCGGGAGATCGCGCTCTGACCGCAGACGATACGGAGCCAACATGAGGGCGGCATGAAACCGCCATGAGAATGCTCTCATCGGAAGGCCGCGCGGCCTGGGCCCCGGCCCGGGCCGGATGGTCTCCGATCGCGCGCGCCGCCCGGCAGACCGGGGGCCGCGCCGCTCCGGGCTAGCCCTTCAGGCCTCCGGCCGCCAGGCTCGCCACGATGTGCCGCTGCACGGCGAGGGTCAGGAGCAGGACGGGAGCGGTGATCATGAGGGCGGCGGCCGCGAGCGGCCCCCAGTTGATCTGCTCGAAGCTCATCACGTTGAAGACCGCCACCGGCAGCGTCTGGAGCTTCGGCCCGGCCAGGACGACGGCGAAGATCAGGTTGTTCCACGAGAAGATGAACGCGAGGATGCCCGACACCACGATGCCGGGCCGGGTGAGCGGAAGCGCGACCCGGAGGAAGCTGCCGAACCGCGAGCAGCCGTCGATGAGGGCGGCATCCTCGAGATCCGGGTGCACGCCCTCGAAGAACCCCATCATGATCCAGATCACCAGCGGCAGGCCGATGATCAGGTGCGAGACGATCAGCGCGTAGTACGTGTTCGAGAGCCCCAGCTGCTGGAAGAGCAGGAACCAGGGGATGAGAAAGCTCAGTGCCGGCGTGATTCGCGCCACCAGGATGAGCAGCGCCATGCCGTACCGGCGCGACCGCGCGATGCCGTAGCCGGCCGGCACGCCCAGGAGGAGCGCGAGGGCCGTCGAGCCCACGCCCACCACGACGCTGTTCACCGCGAACCGCGGAAGCGGGCTGCTCTGGAACACGTACGCGTAGTTCTTCAGGGTCAGGGAATGCGGTATGAGAACCGGTGGGTTCGACAGGTTGTCGACGTCGGTCTTCAGCGACAGCGAGAGCATCCAGTAGAAGAAGAACACGGTGGGCGCCATGAGGAGCGCCACGAAGCCGCCGAACGCCAGGCGGCGCCCGAGCCGGCGCGCCGTCATTGCCACGACGTCTTCTGCCGCGTGATCAGGAGGCCCACGCTCATGACCATGAGGATCAGGAAGTAGACGACCACCACCGCGGAGGCGAGCCCGATGTTGAAGAACGCGAAGGCCTGGAGGTAGAGGTAGATGTTGAGCGTCTCGGACGCGGTGCCCGGTCCGCCCTGCGTCATCACGTAGATGATGTCGAAGGTCTTCAGCGCATCGATGGCCCGCAGGATGATGGCCACCATGATGTACGGCCAGACCAGCGGAAGCGCCACGTAGCGGAGGACCTGCCACCGGCTCGCGCCGTCGATGCGCGCGGCCTCGTAAGGCTCCGTGGGCAGCGCGGCCAGCCCCCCGAGCACGATGAGCATCACGAACGGCGTCCACTGCCAGGTCTCGACCATGGCCAGGCTCGGCAACACCGACGTTCGCGAGAAGATCCACGGCTGGGGCCCGATCCCGACCAGGCTCAGGAGGTAGTTCAGGATCCCGAGCTGGGGGTGAAACATCATCTGCCAGATGAGCGCGATGGACACCGGCGTCGCCATCATCGGCAGCGAGAAGATCGTCCGGAGGAGGCCGCGGCCCGGGAACGGCCGGGCGAAGACGAGCGCCGCCGCCGTCCCCAGAACCGTGGGGCCCAGCACGCCGAACACGGTGAAGAGGAACGTCCGCGGGATCGCCTCCAGGAAGCGCTCGTTCGAGAGGAGCTGGCGGTAGTTGGCGAGCCCGACGAAGGGCGGCGCGCCGGCGGCGCCCATCGAGTACTCGTGGACGGCCATCCACAGCGTGTACGCGAGCGGGAAGGCGATGATGAGCAGGATGGTGACGGCGGCCGGCAGGATCATCAGGGTGTAGACGTGACGGCCTCGCCCGCGGCGGGCGCGCCGCGGGCGGGCCATCACCTGTACGTCGACGGCCACGACGGGATCGTCTCCCCGCAGATGGAGGGGGCTAGGACTTCAACCCCTTCTGGAAGGCCGGCTCGAACTCCTTGGTGGCTGCCTCCAGGAGCCTCTTGGGATCGCCGCCCTCGATCATCTTGGTGAGGGCGACGCCGAAGGTGTCGCGGAACAGGCTCACGTCCCGGAGCTCCGGGAGCTGCGGCCGCGGGTTCTTGAGCGCCTCCGCCACCGCGTCGATCCAGGCCTTCGGCATCTTGTGCGCCTTGACGAACTCGGCGTCCGAGTAGATGGACGTCCGGGTGCCGATCATCGCGCCCTCGGCCATCAGGTGGAACTGGACGGGCCGGCTCGACACCCACGCCGCGAAGAGCCAGGACGCCTCCTTGTTCTTGCCGTACGGATTGAGCGCGATGGCGTCCATGGCGGTGCCGCCGAAGGGCTTCATCCGGGCGCTGCCGGGGTGCGGCGCGTAGCCGACCTTGCCGACCACCTTGGACTTGGAGGGGTCCTCGAACGGCGCCGCGAACTGGATGCTGTCCGGCCAGCAGGCGACGAGCCCCTGGGCAAAGGCGCCCTGGGCCTCCATCCAGTTGAAGCCGATGGAGCCGGTCGGCGAGTAGTTCCGCATGAGATCGGCGTAAATCTTCGCCGCCTCGACGGCCTCCGGGGTCGTGGTCATGAGCTGGGTCTTCGTCTTGTCGAGATAGTCACCGCCCAGCCCGATGGTGAGACAGCCCCACACCGGGATGTTCGCGTTCTTGAGGCCGCGCCCGGCGTAGCCGTACACCGCGGGCGGCTTGTGGAGCGCCTTCACCGCCGCGATCAGCTCGTCGATGGTCGTGGTGGGCTTGAGGCCCTTCTCGGCGTAGAGGTCCCTCCGGTACATGTAGGCCCCGAGCCCGACGCCCATCGGGATCGCGACGATCGTGCCGTCGTTCTTGAGCCCCCAGTACGTCCCCGCCGGCCCGAAGTCCTTCCAGTTGTAGTCGGGCGGCGTGAGGTTCGGATTGTCCATGTACTTGTTGAGCGGCTCGTACCAGCCGGCCGCCGAAAACAGGATCTTCTCCACGTGCATCGAGCTCGCGAACACGTCGATGCCCGGCGACTTGGCGTTCATCTCGATGGGCAGCTTCTGCCGGAGCTGCTGCTCGGGCACCACCTGGTACTCGACGTCGATGCCGGTCAGCTTCGCGAAATCGGGGATCATCCCCTTCAGCACGGTGTAGTAGGTGGCGAGGGGCGCCGTGACGACGATCGACTTCCCCTTCTGCTGCATCCAGTCGAAGTTGGCGGCCTGTGCCCACGGCCGGCGGACGAGCGAGCCGGCGGCGGCGAGCCCCAGTCCCATCCCGAGCACCTGACGGCGAGACGGCGTATGCGGGCCGTGTTGCATGGCCGAGCCTCCTTGATCGACGTGACGGTTCCGACTCGACGAGACACCCGTGCGCTTCCGAACGTCGTGCCGAGAATACCCCAGGGTCCGGGCTCGAGGCCAGGGCGCGGTGCGGCCCCGGTCCATTTGACTCCGTACATCGCCGCCGGTACCCTCCTCGCGTCCTGCAGCCCGAACTGGAGGTCAACGTGTGGCTCGATCGGCAACGGCGGGAGACGTCCCACTGGTGGACTTGCCGGATGGGGGGTCGCCTCGCTCTACTCGTGTGGCTGAGCTCGATCGGCTGCACAGCGGCCACGACCGAGACTCTCCCGATCGCCGGCCCGGGGTCCCCTCTGGCGTCGTCGCGGGAGGCCATCGATCCGTTCCCCTACGAGCGAGCCGCGGTGCGAGTCACGAATCACACGGAGCGCGAGGCCCACGGCTACGCGATTCGGCTCCTTCAGTACCCTGCTTCGGGCGACAACGGGCAAAGCGGCAACACGGTGACCGTCCGCTACTACGAAAGCTCGGAGCCGGGCCCGAGGCCGCTGGTCCTCGTCCTCCCAATCTGGGGCGGTAACGCCTACCCCCAGGCCGTCGTGGTCTCCGACCTCGTGGCCTCGGGGCGATTCAATGTGATGCTCGTCCTCGGCGACGACTCGGTCATGGACTGGGGGGCGCTCGGAGGCGCCCCCACGCCCGCGTCCTTCGAGAACGAGTTTCGGCGGATGATCGAGCGTGTGCGTACCTGGGTCATCGACCTGCGACGACTGCTCGACTGGGCGGAGACGCGTCCTGCCGTTGCCGCAGGGAGCATTGGGGTGATCGGGTTCAGCGAAAGCACCTTGCAGGTGACGGGTCTCATGGCAAGCGATCCGAGGGTCGCGGCCGCAGTCCTCCTGATGGGAGGCGCACACCCACACGAGATCTTCGGTACGTGCTACGGGCCGCCCGGGGCCGTCCGTCGCGAGATCAGCGCGCGCTTCGGCTGGACGCGTGAGCAATTGGTGGAGAGACTCAGGCCCCTCACGGAGTCCATCGATGCCGATCGGCTGGGCAGCCGGGTCGACGCGCAGCGGGTCTTGATGTTTGAGGCGGGGCTCGATGACTGCATGCCATCGACCGCCCGTGACGCGCTCTGGAGAGCCCTGGGGTATCCGCTCCGCATCACCGTGCCCTCGACCCACGCCGGGGCCTTCCTGGGCCTGACGTTTCTTCGCCGAAACTACATGCGGCGTCGGATCGTCGAATTCCTCGGTCACGTCCTGCCCTCACCGGACGTCGACACGCGCACGCGAGCCGGCTCGACACCCTGATCCCGGGTCTGCGGCCGTATCGCCCTCGTCGAGGGCCACGGGCTCTGTGTCTGCCGACGATCCCCAAGTCGACGGGGTTCGTGGAGAGACCGTCGTCGCTCGCCGGCTCGCATCGCTCACCCCGGCCTCCAGCCAGTATCTCGGCCGGCGAGCGGCCGCCGCGAGGGCCGGTCAGCGCCCGCGAAGCTGCGGGTCGAGGGTGTCGCGGAGCCCGTCGCCCAGGAGGTTGAAGCCGAACACCGTCACCATGATGGCGAGGCCCGGGAAGATGCTCATCCAGGGCGCCGTCTCGAGGTAGGTGCGACCCTCGTTCAGCATGGTGCCCCACGAGGGGTCGGGCGGCTGCGTCCCGAGCCCGAGATAGCTCAGCGACGCCTCGATGAGGATGGCGAACGCGAGGCTGACCGAGGCCTGGACGATCAGAGGCGCGAGGACGTTCGGCAGGATGTGACGGAACACGACGCGCGGCCAGCCGGCGCCGAGCCCCTGGGCCGCCGCGACGTGGTCCTTCTCGCGCTCCGCGATCACCGGGCCACGGGCGACGCGGCTGAACAGCGGCACGTAGACGACGGCGATCGCGAGCGCCGCGTTGTTGAGCCCGGGCCCGAGCATGGCGGCGATCGCGATGGCCAGGATCAGCGTCGGAAAGCTGAAGAGCACGTCCATCACGCGGCCGATCACCAGGTCGGGCCAGCCGCCGGCGTACCCGCCGACCAGGCCGAGTGCGGTGCCGACGACGAACGCGAGGGCGATGCTCGACAGCGCGACGCCGAGGGCGATGCGGCTCCCGTAGATCGTGCGGCTCAGGACGTCGCGGCCGAACCGGTCGGTGCCGAACGGGTGCGGCGCCGACGGGCGCTTCAGCGCATCCACCACCTTCATCTCGATCGGGTCGTAGGGCGCGACGACATCGGCCAGGAGCGCCAGCAGCACGACGAGGAGGATGAGGCCGGTCCCGAAGAGGACGAGGCGATTCCGGACGAGCGGCCGGAGCGCCTCAGCCATACCGGATCCGCGGGTCCACGTAGGCGTAGATCAGGTCGACGACGAGGTTCGACAGCATGAAGAGCAGGCTCACGAAGAGGACGGTGCCCTGGACGAGCGGGTAGTCGCGCTGGAAGACGGCCCAGAGGATGAGCCGCCCGACGCCGGGGAGCGTGAAGACCTCCTCGGTCACCACCACGCCCCCCAGGAGGTAGCCGATCTGCACACCGGCCACCGTGATCAGCGGGATGAGGCTGTTCTTCAACGCGTGGCTCCACACGACGCCCTGTTCCCGGATCCCCTTGGCCCGCGCCGTCCGGATGTAGTCCTGCCGCATGACCTCGAGGAGCGACGAGCGCGTCATCCGCATGAAGACCGCGGCGACTGCGGTCCCGAGGGCGAGGCTCGGGAGCGCGATGATCGCGAGGTTCGCCCGGGGGCTCGTCCACGGGCTCACGAAGTCGACCCCCGGCGCCCAGTCGAGCCAGAGCGAGGTCGCCAGGATCAGCATCGTCGCCTGCCAGAAGACGGGGATCGAGAGGCTGAAGAGGCTCAGGAGGCGCACCGCGTGGTCGAGCCGGGTGTTCTCCCGCCGGGCCGACACCATGCCGAGGGGGATGCCGACGGCGAGCGCGACCACCATCGCGCCGAGCGTCAGCTCGACCGTGACCGGGAGCCGGCTCGTGATCATCTCGAGGACGGGAATGCCCGTGCGCCAGCTCGTCCCCAGGTCGCCGTGGAGCAGCCGGCCCAGCCACCGCGCGTACTGCACGTGGATCGGCTGGTCGAGACCGAAGAAGGCCCGGAGGGCACGCATCGACTGCTCGCTGTACGTCCCCTCCGTCCCGATCATCTGCTCGACGATGGTGCCGGGGATGAGGCGGATCATCAGGAAGACGGCCACGCTGACGCCCCACAGCGTGGGGAGGATCGACAGGGCGCGGACGAGCATGTAGCGACGCATGACCACCGGAACGCGGCGCGGCCTGGCCGCGGCCCCCGAGGCCGTCCGGCTTGCGTGGCCGGCCCGGCCTCAGGGACGCGTCAGGCGGGGCGCGCGGTTACCGCTCCAGCCAGGCGGTGCGGAAGCCGTAGTAGTTCGTGGTGAAGTGCTGCTCGTAGTGGACGTAGTTCTGCGTGATGTCGATCATGTCGGGCGAGAACGTCCAGATCTGGATCGCCTTCTCGATCATGAGGCGCTGCACGCGGTCGTAGATCTCCTTGCGCTTGGCCTGGTCGACCGTCAGCTTGCCCTGGTCCAGCAGGGTGTCGATCTCCGGGTCGCCGCCGTTGTTCCACTGCTTTTCCGCGGAGTGGAAGCGCCGATAGAGGAGCGAATCGGGATCGGCGTCGCCGGTGGTGATGTTCATGGTGAGATCGTAGTTGGCGTTCGGCTGGACGTAATCCTTGATCCAGAGCCCGTATTCCTGCTGGACGATCTGGGCGTCGACCCCGATCCTCTTGAGCTGGGCCGAGACCACCTGGGCCCCGGCGACCATGGTCGGGAAGGTCGGGATGACCTTGAGGGTCGTCTTGAAGCCCTGCGGGAAGCCGGCCTCGGCGAGGAGCTTCTTGGCCCGTTCGGGATTCGGCGTGTACCACTCCTTGAAGGCGTCGAGCGGCAGCGCCCACGGCTTCATCGCCGGCGTCAGCGGCCCCGTCACCGATCCGAGGCCCGAGGCGGCGGCCTGGAGGATCTCCCCGCGATCGACGGCCAGGCTGAGGGCCTGGCGGACGCGGATGTCGGTGAATGGCTTCCGCCCGAGATTGATGTTCACCATGTCGAAGCCGAGACGCGGCGCCCGGAGCGCCTGCAGGCGCTTGTCGTCCTTCACCAGGAGGTAGTTCTTGTTGTCCTCGAGGAGCGCGTGGTGCACGTTCCCGGTCCGGAGCTGGGCGACGATGTTTGCCTCGTCGGGGATGACCTTGAGCTCGAGCGCGTCGACGTACGGCTTCCCCTTGTCCCAGTAGTCGGGGTTCTTCCGCGCCTTGAGATGGCTCTGCGGCACCCACTCCTGGAAGATGAACGGGCCGGTCCCCACCGCGATGCGGCGGAGATCCCCCTTCTCCTCGACCACTTCCTTGGGGATGATCGACGACCAGCCGCCCGCCATGCCGGCGAGGAGCGATGCGCTGGGCTGCTTGGTGTGGATCCGGATCGTGTACTTGTCCGGGGTCTCCATGTTGTCGATGGCCGAGAGGTAGCCGCGCCCGCCGGAGCTGCCGTTGGGGTCGAGGACCCGCTCGTAGCTGTACTTGACGTCGTCGGACACGAACTCGCGGCCGTTGTGGAACTTGACGCCCCGGCGGAGCTTGAAGGTCCACATCTTTCCGTCGGCGCTCGTGGTCCACGACTCGGCCAGCGCTGGCTCGAGCTTCCCGTCCGTCCCCCACTCGACGAGGCGGTTGTAGAAGATCGGATCGAGGCGGATGCGGCTCAGCGCCTGATCGAGGATCGGCTCGAGGCTCGGCGCCTCGGTGGTCTTCGCGGAGATGAGGGTGCCGCCGGTCTTGGGCGGCTTCGCCTGGCCGCGGGCTCGGCGCGCCGTCGCCGGCACGGCGGAAGCGGCGGTGGCCGTGGCGGTCAGCGCGAGGAATCGACGGCGGGAGAGCTGGCGGGGCGAGCGGGATCCGTCGTCCATGAGGTCCTCCTCCGCGCGCCGCGGCGCGCGAGCCCGGGCTGATCCTCGCCGGAGAGCGGCCGCCGTGGCGGCTCGACCAGCGGCAGGTGGAGCGAGAGATGGTGCGCCGGCGCGACGTCCCGAGCGGTCAGGATCGGCCTTCGGCCATCTCGCGGTGACGCGTGTGTCTGGCGAGGACGAAGATACACGAGCGGCCTTCGGCGCGGCAACCGGCCCCGCGCGTCACTTCAATCGAGGATGGTCACCACCCGATGGCATACGCGGGGATGATCGTCGCGACCTCGCCGCGGGGATCGGCGCCGCCCATGAGGCAGCCTCGCGCCTCGTCCACCACGATGGCGAGGACGAAGCCTTCCACCCAGTCGGGCCGGAGCTCGAGCTGGTGACCGCGCGCCTGGAGCTCTCGCCGCACCGGGTACGGCACGCGGCTCTCGATCCGCACGTGACCCGGGATCGCGCCGTGCGGATAGAAGGTGTTGGGCGCGTGCTGGGTCGAGACGCGCGGCGCTTCCAGGGCATCCTGGACCGGCATGCCGAAGACCGCGAGGCTCAGGAACGCCTGGAGGTTCCACTGGTCCTGGTGGTCGCCGCCCATCGTGCCGATGACCATTCGCGGGCGCCCGCGCTCGGTGACGAGGGTCGGCGTGAGGGTCGTCCGGGGCTGCTTCCCGGGCGCGACGGCGTTCGAGTGCCCGGGCTCCAGCGAGAACGTCTGGCACCGAGACGAGAGCGGGAAGCCGAGCGCCGGCACCACCGGGGAGGCGCTGAGCCACGCGCCGCTGGCGGTCGCGCTCACCATGTTGCGCTGGCGATCCACCACGTTCACGTGCACCGTGCCGTGCCCGGGGGGACCGGCTGCGAACCGGGGGCCCTCGAGCAGCGGGCGGAGCCGGCGCGGGTCGCCCGGGCGGAGGTCCAGCGAGGCCTGCGCGGGATCGATCAGGGGCCGGCGCACCGCCGCGTAGGCCTCGGACAGGAGCGCGTCGAGCGGCACGTCCACGCGCCGGGGATCGCCGTAGTATTGCTCGCGGTCGGCGAAGGCGAGCTTCAGCGCCTCGATCACCTGGTGGAGGTAATCGGCCGAGTTGTGGCCAGCGGCCCGGAGCGCGGCCGGATCGAGCAAGGCCAGCGCCTGGAGCAGGAGCGGCCCGTTGGTCCACGCCGGGCACTTCCAGACCGTGAGCCCGGCGTAGTCCCGGCCGACCGCGCTCTCCTCCCGGGCCGCGTACGCCTCGACGTCCGCCTTGTCGAGCACGCCGTCGCGCTCCCGCGCGAAGCGCTCGATGACGCCCGCCGGCTCCCCGCGGTAGAACGCATCGCGCGCGGCGGCGAGGCCCGCGACGCGATTGCCGTTGCCGCGCCGCTCCGCATCGACGAGAAGGTCGAGCGTGTCGGCGAGGGCCGGGTTCGCGAGGCGCGCCCCGACCTCCGGCAGCGCGCCGCCCGGCAGATAGATCGCCGCGGACGCCGGCCACCCGCGGACGCGCTCAAGGACCGCGGCGATGGAGAAGTGCTCGCCGGGGCCGCGGAGTCCCGGATGCATCGGAAAGCCGCGACGGGCGAGATCCCGGGCGGCGGCGGCGACCGCCCCGAAGGGGCGTGTTCCCCACCGCTCGAGCGCCGTCAGGAGCGCGTGCGGCGTGGCGGGCGTGCTCCAGGCCAGCGGGTGGTCCGTCGGCAGCCCGATGGTCAAGCCGGCCGCGCGACATCGCTCGAGCGTGAGCCCCCGGGGCGCGACGGTGTGGCCGTTCAGCGCGGTCACGCGCCCGGCGGCGGCCTCGTGGACCAGCATCACGACCTCGCCGCCCAGGGTCAGCATGTGGGGATTCACGACGCACTCGGCGAGAATCGCGGCGACCGCCGCATCCATCGCGTTCCCGCCGTCGCGCAGGACGGCCGCCCCGGCCTCGGCGGACAGGTAGTGCTCGGTCGTGATCAGCCAGTCGCGGGCCAGGAGTGTCGGGCGGAACGCCATGGTCGGGCCCTCAATATTCAGCGGCGATTCGAAGATCTGTCAAGGCAGTGGCCGGGCGGCGGTCGTCCTCCAGGGCGAGCTGCCGCGCCCGACCGAGACCCCCGCGGGCTGCCCGTTCCACACCCGCTGCCCGCTGGTGGCCGACGTTGCCGCCGCGTCGCCCCGGCGCTGGAGGAGAAGGCGACGGGGCACTCCGTCGCCTGCCACCTGCGCCCCTGAGCTGTCGAGCCGGATCGGTTCGCGAGCTCTCTTCCCGCCTCATGGCCGCGCACCGGCCATGAGCTCCGAGCCTCAGGCGCCGGGGGGGACGACGCGGTAGAGGCGGAAGTCGAGGATCGTGCCACGATCCGGGGCTCCGGGAATCGCGAGGCTCTCGGCGGACCGGTCGAGGACCGACTGGCGCCCGGTTGCGAGCAGCCAGGCCTTCTCCCCTCGGGCGGCCGCGAACGCCCGGAACCTCGCGTAGTCGCCGGGAGACTGCAGCAGCAGGAACGAGTGGTCCGCGCTAGCGCGCGCGTACACCTGGGGCACCCACCAGAGAGTGGTGGCGACGAGGCGCTCGGGGCGCGACGCGAGGAAGCGCTCGACGGCGGCGTTGTGCGCCCTCGCCCGGTCGAGCAGACGCCAGGAGTAGCCGGTGTCGGCCCAGCCCAGGACGAGCCCGGCCAGCAGCGCCGCGGTCTCCCAGCGCCGGACGCCGAGCCGCCGGGTTGCGCGGACGGTCGGCGCCAGCCGTTCCGCGGCGAGGATGACCAGCGGCACGAGCGCGGGGAGCAGCAGGCGCGGGCCCCAGTGAATCCCCGAGGCCGAGGCGCTCGAGTACGAGCAGACGGCGCCAATCAGGAACAGGACGGCCGTCATGGCGAGCGCGCGCCGGCTCCGGCGGGAGCGCCAGCCGAACCCGACGGCGAGACCGACGAGCAGGATGGGGCTGAGCGTGACGAAGCCCCCGAATCCGACGAGGGCGGCGAACGGATCGCGCAACGCCAGAAACTGCAGGCGCACGGCGAGCGCGGCCACGAGCCCCATCGCGAGCCCCGCCGCGGCCCACCCCGGCGGCCGCCGCGCCGACAGGCCGACCACGCTGAGGAGGCCCACGCCCGCCGTCAGCGCGGTCAGGGGGTGGCCCGGCATCCCGACGATCAAAGTCTTGATGGTGTGCCATCGCGTCGTCTCCTGCATGGACGCCGCGAGCGCCAGCCCCGCGTAGTGCAAGCCGAGGGGGTGGCCCCACTGCTGCGTGTTCAGGAGGAGGAGCGCGGTCAGCGGGATCGCGACGCCGACGAGCGAGGCCGCGGGGCGCCGCCAGTCCCGGAAGGCCACGCCGAACCCGAGCGCGAGCGCGACGGCGTAGAGCGCGAGCTCGCCGCGAAGGAAGGCGCCCAGCCCCAGCACGATCCCACTCAGGACCAGCGCGTCGAGACGCCGGCGCCGCCAGCCCCACAGGAACGCGACGAGCGAGACGGTCTGGGCGGCCAGCGCGAGCGTGTGCTCCCAGAAGACCCAGTGATAGAACATCCAGGGCGACGCGAGGACCAGGAGCGGCACGAACGACGCGCTGCGAGGCGCCCGGCGCCACGCGGCCAGCGTCCAGGCGCCGACCCCGACAAGCCCGGCGACCAAGGGCACCAGGCGCATCCCCGTCTCGCCGGCGACGCGATGGGCGAAGGCCGCCGCCCGCGCGAACCCGTCCGGATAGAGGAACAGATACCCGCGCACGGTCTTCCACAGGTACACCGGGCTGTGCGGAAGGAGGCCGCCCGTCTCCTCGGGCGAAAAGTCGAGGCGCACCTCGCTGCTGCCCTCCGGGGAGGAGCGGATCGCAACCGCCTGGAGGTACTTGACGCCTTCGTCGTTGATCCAGAATCCGCCCGCTGGCAGGAGCGCCCAGGCCGTGCTCGCGATGGCCGCGTAGACGCACCAGGCGAGGATGGGCCGCGACGGGCTCGGCGCGGCGCGGGCTTCCCCGCGGGGGGTCACGGCCTCATGCGCCTCGATCGTGGAACTGGCGGCGGGAGGCCCTCGGGAGCCGGCGCGCGACCGACAGCGGCCCTTGCGGCCCGCCGGTCTTGCGCAGTCTAGCGGGCGGCCCGCGTCGCGGCCGCGGCCACGAAGCGCTCGAAGAGCCGGCGGGACGGCTTGTCCCCGCCTCGCGCCAGCTCCTCGGGGTGCCACTGGACGCCGAGGAGGAAGCTCCGCTGCGCGGCGTCCACGGGCTCGACGCCCTCGACGAGACCGTCCGGCGCGTGCGCGGCCGGCACGAGAGCGGAGGCCAGGGCCTTGAGGCCCTGGTGGTGCATGCTGTTCACCTCGACGGTCTCGCTGCCGAGGACGTCCGCGAGGCAGCTCCCCGAGCGCACCGTCACGGGATGGTGCGGCTCTGTGCGGGGGCGGGGCGAGTCGCCGAGCGCCTGGTCATGGACGAGGGGGGCCGGGCGGTCCGAGGGGAGATCCTGGTACAGAGTCCCGCCCAGGCCGACGTTCAGCACCTGGATGCCCCGGCAGATCGCGAGTACCGGGAGGTCGTCGGCGAGCGCCCACTCGAGAAGCTGGAGCTCCAGGGCGTCCCGCTCCGGCACGCACTCCACGCTCGGATGGCGCACCTCCTCGCCGTAGCGCTCGGGCGCGACGTCCTCCCCGCCCGTCAGGACGAGGCCGTCGAGGAGCTCGTACAGCTGCCGGAGCGCCGGCCCGCCGTGCGCGGGGGTGAGGAGCAGCGGAATGCCGCCCGCTTCCTGGATGGCGACGATGTACGGCTCATTCAGAAAGGTGCGCCGGGTGCCGAACTTGGTCGGCATGACCGACGCCGTAAGTCCGATCCGAGGCGTTCGCACAAACGTCACGCTAGCATCCTCGTGGCTCACCTGTCAAAACGCTGATTCACGATTGACCCGGCCTCGGTCCTGTGGTGCGATAGCCCGAGTTGCCCCCCCCCGCGGGGGATCCTGACCACGAGGACCAGACGATGACTGTCGACTCTTACCGGCCCCCCAGCGAGCGCAGCGGCTACTCCTCTCATCCGGGCGCGGCCTCGGCCCCCCCGGAGACCCTGACCGGCCCCGCCCCCGCTGCCAATGCCCTCCGTCCTGAGGCCCTCGGCCTGCGCCATGCCGTGGCGGCCGGCCATCCGCTGGCCGCGCTCGCCGCGCACCGCATCCTCGAGGCGGGCGGCAATGCCGTCGACGCTGGTGTCGCCGCGGGGATCGCGCTCGGCGTCGTGCACTCGGACATCGTGAACTTCGCGGGCGTGGCGCCCCTCATGGTCTACGAGGCCCGGACCCGCCAGGTCACCACGATCTCCGGCCTCGGCGTCTGGCCCCGGGCGGCGACCCTCGAGTACTTTCGCGATCGGTGCGGCGGCGACATGCCGGACGGGCTCCTCCGCACCGTCGTCCCGGCGGCGCCGGACGCGTGGATCACGGCCCTCGAGCGCTTCGGCACCCTCGGGTTCGCAGAGGTCGCCCAGCCGGCGATCGAGCTCGCCCGCGACGGGTTCCCGCTGGGCCGCTTCGTCGCCAGGATCATCCAGGCGAACGAGAGCGCCTACCGGCGCTGGCCCACCTCCGCGCCCATCTATCTTCCCGGAGGACGGGTGCCCCGGGCGGGTCAGCGCTTCGTCCAGGCCGATCTCGGCCGGACCCTGACCTACCTGGCGGACGAGGACCGGGCCGCGCGGCACGGCGGCCGGACCGCCGGGCTCGCCGCCGCGCGAGACGCGTTCTACAAGGGCGACGTCGCGGCCGCGATCGTCCGGTACCACGCGGCGGAGGGCGGGCTCCTCACGCGCGAGGATCTTGCCGGATTCCGTGTCGGCCTCGAGCCCGCGGAGCGCGCCCGGTTCGGCGCCCACGAGGTCCTGACCTGCGGCTTCTGGTGCCAGGGCCCGGCCTTCCTCCAGATGCTCCAGATCCTGGACGGTGTCGACCTCGCCGCGCTCGGCCACAACACGCCGGACTACGTCCACACGGTCACGGAGACGATGAAGCTCGCCTTCGCCGATCGCGAGACGTACTACGGCGATCCGCGCCAGGTCGCGGTGCCCGCGGCCGGCCTCCTCGATCCGGCCTACGCGGCCGGGCGGCGCGGGCTCATCGACCCGGCGCGCGCGTGGAAGGAAATGCCGCCGCCGGGCGTGCCGGCCGGCGCGCCGCACCGCCCCGGCGCCCGGGCGCCGGTCGGCGCCGGCAGCCCGTCCACGCTCGGCACGTCCTACGCGGCCGTGGTCGACCGCGAGGGCAACGCGTTCTCGGCCACCCCGAGCGACACGTCGACCGACACGCCCATCGTTCCCGGCACGGGACTCGCGGTGTCGTCGCGCGGCTCTCAGGGATGGCTCGACCCCGGACACGCCAGCGCCGTCGCGCCCGGCAAGCGTCCCCGGCTCACGCCCAGTCCCGCGCTGATGCTCAGTCCAGGGGGTGAGGTGACGGCCTTCGGGACGCCGGGCGGCGACGTGCAGCTCCAGGCGATGCTGCAGGTCCTGCTGAACATGACCGTCTTCGGCATGAGCCCCCAGCGCGCGATCGAGGCCCCGCGCTTCGCGACCCAGTCGTTCCCCGATTCGTTCTGGCCGCATCGCTACTTCCCGGGGCGCGTCACCCTCGAGGGCCGCTTCCCCGAGGCCACCCTCGAAACGCTCCGCGCCCGCGGCCACGAAGCGCAGCGCTGGACCGACTGGGAATGGCGCGCGGGCGGCGTGTGTCTCGCCAGGATCGACGAGGCCGGCGTCCGCTGGGGCGCCGCGGACCCGCGGCGGGACTCCTACGCGGTGGCCTGGTGAGGCGGGTGGCGGGGACCGACTGGCGCCGCCGGACCCTCCGCCCCCCTGCGCCCCGGCCGGCGCGACTCCTGGCGCGCGCCGGACGCATCCTGCTGCTCCTCCTGTCGGCGACCGGCTGCGCAATCGAGCCGCCCCACCCGGCGCTCGCGCCTTCCACGGAACCCGGCGCGGTCGCCCTGCTGCCGCCGCCGATCGTGTCGCGGTTCGGCGAGTGGCGCGGCGAGGGCGGCGCGGCGACGCCGACGCGTCATGCGGGCATCGACATCCGGGCCGCGATGGGGACCCCCGTGCTGGCTGCCGCGGACGGCATCGTCGTCCGGACGGGCTCGCAGGTCTTCGCCGGGCGGCTCGTGCTGGTGGAGCACGACACCGACCTGACGACCGCGTACTACCACCTCTCGGCGATCGACGTCGTGGCGGGTCAGACGGTGCGCCGGGGGGAGACCATCGGCCGGGTCGGGATGACCGGCAACGCCACCGCGCCGCATCTCCACTTCGGCGTGTGCCGGCGCGAGGGCGGACTCTGCGGCGAGCGGATCGACGGCGGATGGGAGGATCCCACGCGCGATTGGATCACCGCGAATCCGTGCTTCGTGGCGGGCTTCGCGTATCCGCCGCAGGATCGCCGCCTGACGTACCCGGTGCCCTGCCAGCCCGCGCCGGCCGCGGCCGTCCCCGTCGTGCGAGCGCCGGGCGCGCCGCTCGCGATCCGGCCGTTGGCCCGACCGACCTAGCCCGCTCCGTCAGACCGCGACGGGCTCGACGACCCGTGTAAAGGTCAGCTCGTCGCCGCGGGTGTCCACCCGCACGGTGTCGCCCGGCTGGATCTCGCCCTCGAGCAGCTTCAGCGCGAGGGGATCCTGCACGCGCCGCTGGAGCGTGCGCTTCAGCGGCCGCGCCCCGAACACCGGGTCGAACCCCTCCTTCGCCAGCACCGCCTTGGCGCTGTCCGAGAGCTCGAGGGTGATTCGCTTCTCGGCGAGCCGCTTCCGGAGGTGCGCCGCCTGGATGTCGACCACCTGCTTGATCTCCTCGATCCCGAGCGAGCGGAAGACGATGACCTCGTCGATCCGGTTCAGGAACTCGGGGCGGAGGTGCTGGCGCAGCTCCTCTAGCACGAGCGCGCGCACCGTGTCCGGATCGGCGCTCTCCCGGAAGTGGTGGCTCCCGAGGTTCGAGGTCATGATCACGACGGTGTTGCGGAAGTCCACCGTGCGGCCGTGGCCGTCCGTCAGCCGGCCGTCGTCGAGGAGCTGGAGCAGCGCGTTCCAGACATCGGGATGCGCCTTCTCGACCTCGTCGAACAGCACGACGGAGTAGGGACGGCGGCGCACCGCCTCGGTGAGCTGCCCGCCCTCCTCGAAGCCGACATACCCAGGCGGGGCGCCGAGGAGCCGGGCCACCGTGTGCTTCTCCATGTACTCGGACATGTCGATCCGCACCATCGCCCGCTCGTCGTCGAACAGGAACTCGGCGAGCGCCCGGGCGAGCTCCGTCTTGCCCACGCCCGTCGGCCCGAGGAACAGGAACGACCCGATGGGCCGGTTCGGATCCGACAGCCCCGAGCGCGCGCGCCGCACGGCGTTGGACACCGCGCGGATCGCCTCCGGCTGACCAACCACGCGCCGGGCGAGGCGCTCTTCCATCTGGACGAGCTTCTGGACCTCGCCCTCGAGGAGGCGGGTGACCGGGATGCCGGTCCACTTGGCCACGACCTCGGCCACGTCCTCCTCGTCGACCTCTTCCTTGAGGAGGCGCCCCTGCCCGTGCTGCTCGGCGAGCTGCACGTTCCCGGCCTCGAGCCGCTGCTGGAGCTGGTGGAGGGTGCCGAACCGGAGCTCGGCCGCCCGGTTGAGGTCACCGCGTCGCTCGGCGTCAGCCATCGCCGTCCGCGCGGCGTCGATCTCCTCCGCAATCTTCCCGATGCGCCCGATGGCCTCCTTCTCGCCCTGCCAGCGGGCCTTGAAGGCGGTCGAGCGTTCCTTCAGGTCGGCGAGCTCACGGTCCAGGCGCTCGAGGCGCTCCCGCGACGGCTCGTCGGTCTCCTTCGCGAGCGACACGCGCTCGATCTCGAGCTGCATGATGCGGCGCTCGATCTCGTCGAGCTCGGCCGGCATGGAGTCGATCTCGATCCGGAGCCGCGAGGCGGCCTCGTCGACGAGATCGATGGCCTTGTCGGGCAGGAACCGATCGGCGATGTACCGGTGCGAGAGCACGGCCGCCGCGACCAGCGCCGAATCCTTGATGCGGACCTTGTGGTGGACCTCGTACTTGTCCTTGAGACCGCGGAGGATCGCGATCGTGTCCTCGACCGACGGCTCCTTGACGAAGATCGGCTGGAAGCGGCGCTCGAAGGCCGCGTCCTTCTCGACGTGCTTCCGGTACTCGTCGAGGGTGGTCGCGCCGATGCAGCGGAGCTCACCGCGCGCGAGGGCCGGCTTCAGCATGTTCGAGGCGTCCATCGCGCCCTCGGCGCCCCCGGCGCCGACCAGCGTGTGAAGCTCGTCGATGAAACAGATGATCTCACCGCCCGCCTCGGTGATCTCGCGGAGCACGGCCTTCAGCCGATCCTCGAACTCGCCGCGATACTTGGTCCCGGCGATGAGGGCCCCCAGGTCGAGCGCCACGAGGCGCTTCCCCTTCAGCCCCTCGGGGACGTCCCCCGCGACGATGCGCTGGGCGAGGCCCTCGACGATCGCGGTCTTCCCGACGCCCGGCTCGCCGATCAAGACGGGGTTGTTCTTCGTCCGGCGCGAGAGCACCTGGACGACCCGGCGGACCTCGTCGTCGCGACCAATCACCGGATCGAGCTTGCCCTTGCGCGCGAGCTCGGTCAGGTCACGGCTGTAGCGCTCGAGCGCCTGGTACTTCGCCTCGGGGTTCTGGTCGCTCACCCGCTGGGAGCCGCGCACGTCGACGAGGGCGCGGTAGATGCCGTCCTTGGTGACGCCGGCCTGGCGCAGGATCCGCCCCGCCGGGCCGTCGGCATCCTGGGCGATCGCGACCAGGAGGTGCTCGGTCGAGCAGTACTCGTCCTTCAGCCGCTCCATCTCGTCCCAGGCGGCGTCGAAGACCGCCTTGAGCCGGGGGCCCATGTGCTGGCCGCTCGAGCCGGTGACCTTCGGGAGCCGGCGGAGCTCGGCCTGGACGTCTCGCCCGATCGCCTCCGGCCGGGCGCCGAGCTTGGCGAGCAGCGCCCCGACGACCCCGTCCTCCTGCTGGACGAGCGCGAGCAAGAGATGCTCGGGCTCGATCTGCTGGTGTCCCTCGCGATCCGCCAGCCCCTGCGCGGTCTGCACCGCCTCCTGGGCCTTGACGGTGAGCTTGTCGAACCGAAACGGCGCCATCCGCCCTCCTGATCCTCTCAGCCTTAGCGACAACGATCCCGCGCCTGTCGCCGCGCGGGATCACTGAGGAGTCTAGCAGCCGGCGGGCACGTGTCAAAAAGCCGTCGGTCCGTGGACACTCCGGCGGTGCGGATGGGACGCCCGGGCCGCCGAGCGGGTTCCGGGAGAAGCGCGCGGGCGTTAGGCGGGATCGCGCGGTGGCGTCGGGCGAAGGCTCCGGAGCTCCTCGAAGAGCGCGCGCTCCCGCGCCGACAGTCCGGTGGGGGCGACGATCCGGACGCGCACGTACTGGTCGCCCTTGCCGCCCTTCAGATGCGGCATGCCGTAGCCGGGCAGACGGAAGGTCCGGCCGCTGCCGGTCTCCGGAGGGATCTTCATCGAGACCTTGCCCCGGAGCGTGGGGACCTCCGTCTCCGCGCCCAACGCCGCTTCCCAGACGGCGATCGGGAGCTCGATGTGGAGATCGTCCTCGCGGCGCTCGAACACGGGGTGCGGACTCACGTGGACGCGGAGGTACAGGTCGCCGCGCGTGCCGCCCCCGACGCCGGCTCCGCCCTCACCCGCCGCGCGCACGCGCGAGCCGTCGCGGACGCCGGCGGGAATCTTGACCTCGACGCGATTCGTGTGGGGGACGCGGCCGGAGCCGCCGCAGGTCGGGCACGCCGTCTTCCCCTGGCGGCCCGTCCCGCCGCAGGTCCCGCAGACCTGGAGGTCCTGGAACTCGACGGTCCGACGGGTGCCGGCGTAGGCCTCGTCCAAGCTGATCTCGACCTCGGTCTCGAGGTCCCCGCCCCGCCGCCCGCGGCCGCCGGCGCGGAACGGGCCCTGGTCCTCGAACTCCACGCCCTGGAACGGGCCGCTCCGGTGGCCGCGCGCGCCGAGATCCCCGAAGATGGTCCGGAAGAAGTCCGAGAAGTCGCCGAGGTCGCCCGACTGGTCGACGTGGACCCGGTAGCCGCCGGGGCCCGGCCCGCCCGCCTGCCCCCCGAACCCGCCGGCCCCGGCGGCCGCGTAGCGCTCCCAGTCGGGCCCGAGGGTATCGTAGCGCTGGCGCTTCTCCGGGTCGGAGAGCACCTCGTTCGCCTCGTTGATCTCCTTGAAACGCTCGGCCGCCGCCTTGTTACCCGGGTTCTGGTCGGGGTGGAACTTGCGCGCGAGCTTGCGGTACGCGGACTTGATCGCCTTCGCGTCCGCGGTCTTCGGGACCCCGAGGATCTGGTAGTAGTCCTTGTAGGTGACGGCCACGAAGGGATTCTAGCAGGCGGGAACCGGGTCGCTAGACCGCGGCCGGGACGGGATCGCCGGCCAGCAGGCGGCGGAGCTCGTCGCCCTCCAGCGTCTCGCGGACCTTCAGCACCTCGGCGGCGCGCAGGAGAATCTCCTTCTTGGCGCCGAGCAGCGCGCGCACCCGCTCATACGTCTGCTCGACGACCCGGCGGACCTCCTCGTCGATGGTCCGCGCCGTCTCCTCGCTGTACTCGCGCTCGCCGCCCTCCCAGGGGGCGCCGCTCCGCCGGAGAAAGCCCGGGCCCCCCTCGCTCCCGAAAGTCAGCGGGCCGAGCCGCCCCGACATTCCGTAGCGCATGACCATCGCTCGCGCCACCGCGGTCGCCCGCTCGAGGTCGTTGTGTGCCCCGGTCGACAGCTCGCCGTACACCAGCTCCTCCGCCGCATGCCCGCCGAGCATGACCGCGATGCGGTCCTCGAGCTCGCTCTGGCGCAGGATGTAACGGTCCTCGGTGGGCAGCTGGTACGTGGCGCCGAGCGCCGCCACGCCGCGCGGGATGATCGTCACCTTGTGCACGGGGTCGGCGTGGGGCATCGAGAACGCGACCAGCGCGTGGCCCATCTCGTGGTGGGCGACGATGTCGCGCTCGGTCTCCGACAGGACCCGGCTCTTGCGCTCGAGGCCCGCCACGACCCGGTCGATCGCCTCCTCGAGGTCGGCCTGCTCGACGGCGTCCTTGCCCTTGCGGGCGGCGAGGAGCGCCGCCTCGTTCAAGATGTTCGCGAGGTCGGCCCCCGCGAAGCCCGGCGTGCGCGCCGCGATGACCTGGAGGCTCACCTCCGGCGCGAGGCGCACGTGGCGCGCGTGCACGCGCAGGATCGCCTCCCGGCCCCGGACGTCCGGCCGGTCGACGACGACCTGGCGGTCGAACCGTCCCGCGCGCAGGAGCGCCGCGTCCAGGACCTCCGGGCGGTTCGTCGCCGCCATGATGATGACGCCCTTGGAAGCGTCGAAGCCGTCCATCTCGACCAGGAGCTGGTTCAGCGTCTGCTCGCGCTCGTCGTGCCCCCCGACGAAGCCGCTGGCGCCGGCGCGGCTCTTGCCGATGGCGTCGAGCTCGTCGATGAAGACGATGCAGGGCGCCTTCTCCTTCGCCTGCTCGAAGAGATCCCGCACGCGGGCCGCCCCGACGCCCACGAACATCTCGACGAACTCGGAGCCGGACAGGAAGAAGAAGGGCACGTCGGCCTCGCCGGCCACCGCCCGGGCGAGGAGCGTCTTGCCGCTGCCCGGCGGCCCGACGATCAGGACGCCCTTGGGGATGCGGCCGCCGAGCCGCTGGTACTTCTGCGGGTTCCGCAGGAAGTCCACGACCTCGACGAGCTCCGCCTTGGCCTCGTCGACGCCGGCCACGTCGGCGAAGGTCGTCTTGAGCTCCTTGCGGTCGTAGATCTTGACCTTGGAGCGCCCGAACGTGAGCGCCTGGGTCGGGCCCCCGCCCATGCGCCGCATGAGGAAGATCCAGATCCCGGCCATCACGCCGATCGGCAGGAGCCAGCCGAAGATGAGGTCGCGCACGAGGGTGGACTCGATCCGGCCCGAGAACTCGACCTTGTGGGCCTCGAGCTCGCGCAGCAGCGCGGTGTCGTCGGTGCCCGGGATGCGGATCGCCACGAACAGGACGCCCGGCGTCCACCCGCTGAGGTGGGCCAGCCACTGGGGCGTCGGCGGCGGCGTGTCGGGAAACGGGACCTTCAGCGCGCCCCGGATCTCCCGCTCGCCGAAGGAGACGCGCGCGACTCGCCCTTCCCGCACCCACTCCACCAGGCGGCTCATCGGGATCTCCTGCGCCTGGGGCGTGAGCAGCCAGCTCTGGAGGAAGATCAGCACCACCACCGCGACGGCGATGTAGAGGGCCGAGAAGCGGGCTTGCTGGCGGATGCGTGGCTTCATCGAGGATAACCAGCAGAAAAAGGCTAGCGGAGGCCGAGACCCCTGTCAAACCCGCGCCCCTCGGGCCCAGGGGCGGCGGCGCGCGTGATGGGCTAGCGCTCGACGAGGTCCCGCAGGACCTCGCGGTGCGACGGCGAGCGCAGCTTGTCCAGCGCGCGGGCCTGAATCTGCCGGATCCGCTCCCGGGTGACGCCGAAGCGCCGGCCCACCTCCTCGAGCGTGAGCTCGGAGTCCTCGCCGACCCCGAACCGGAGACGCAGGATCGCGGCTTCCTTGTCCGACAGGGTCTGGAGCACCCGCTCGACCTGCGTCGTGACGTCGCCGGCCAGCACCGAGTCGAGCGGCATCGGGCTCCACTCGTCGGTCAGGAACTCGCCCAGGACCGAGTCCTCGCCGACCGGCGTCTCGAGCGACAGCGGCCTGTGGCTCGCCTCGAGGATCCGCCGCACCTTCGGCGCGGACAGCGCGCTCCGCTGCGCGATCTCCTCGACCGACGGCTCGCGACCAAGGTCTTGCACGAGTCCGCGGTTGACTCGCGCCAGCTCGCTGAGCGTGGTCGTGACGTGCACCGGGATGCGGATGGTCCGCGCCTGGTCTGAGATCGCCCGCGTGATCGCCTGGCGGATCCACCAGGTCGCGTACGTCGAGAACCGGAAGCCCCGCCGGTACTTGAACCGATCCACCGCCCGCATGAGCCCCAGGTTGCCTTCCTGGATGAGATCCAAAAGCTCCACGCCATGGCCCAGGTAGTGGCGGGCGATCGCCACCACCAGTCGGAGGTTCGCTTCCACGAGCGCCCGCTTGGCGAGGCGTACCTGGAGGTCGGCGGCGTCGAGCGTGCGCACCGCTCCGATCGCGCGGCGGTACGGGAGGCCCAGCTCTCGCTCGATCTCCCGGCGGCGCCCGCGGCCCGCGGCGCTCGGGGCCCCTCCGGCGCGCGGCCCGGGCCGGCGGGCGAGTCGCTCGAGCTCGAGGAAGAGGCCACGGACCCGCGCGGCCCACCCGTCGACCACGACCGGTCGGAGGGGCAGGTCGCCCAGGAGGCCGGCGCGCTCGCGGTGATTCTGCGTGACCCATCGCCGGAGGTCGCGCCGCGAGCGCGCGCTCCGGGTCCGGTCGCGCGCCGCTTCCAGCCGCTCGAGAGCGCGGTCTAGGCGCCGGATCCGGACGAAGAGCTTCAGGACCCGGCTGAGCTCCGGCACCGGGAGCGGGGTGCCGTCCGGCGCCTCCAGCACGCGGCTCGAGTCCGCCTCGCCGCGACGCAGATGCGTGCCCAGCTCGACGAGGGCGTCGCGCACCATCGGCAGCGCGAGGATGGCCCGGCGCATGCGCTCCTGGCCACGCTCGATCCGCTGCCCGAGCGCGACCTCCTGCTCCGCGGTCAACAAGGGCACGCGCCCGATCTCCCGGAGATAGCGGCGCAGCAAGTCCCCCGGGCTCGGGCCCGTCTCGCCCGGCGCCGGTCGCGCCGCGTCGAGCTCGTCGGCTCCTTCGACCGAAGGGATCCGCTCAGGATCGGACGCCCGCGCGTCGTGGTCCCCCGGACGGCGTCCGGCCCATGGCCCCGCCGCCCCGTTGCGCGGCCCGCGTGATACCGCCGGCGGCGGGGGACGTGGCGCCCAGCCGCGGATGCCGTTCGGGCGCGGCCGTGCTCCGGGCTTCGGAACTGGCGCCGGTGGGGTCGTCCGATGGTTCACGGCGTTCGCGCTCCTGGTGGCGGATCGAGCGACTACGCGGCGTCGTCGCCGAACGTGGAGCGCGCGCGGCCGTTCGCGACCTCGCGGGCGTCCCGGCCCTCGGCGAGAGACGCGAAGAGTCGCGGCAGGACGGCCAGGAAGCCCGCGAGCCCGTCCCGGCAGGCCGGCGCCTCGCGGCGCGCGCCGGCTCGCTGCGCGAGCGGGATGACGTCGCCACGCATCCGCTCCGGACGCACCGCGGTCAGGACGGCTCGAGATCGGGAGCGCTCACGCTTCATGGAGTCCCTCCTCCGGAGCCGCGGTCGTGCGCACCGTCGGCCCGATCGGGTCGCTTCGATGGCAGAGCCTATCGGTCGGAGATGAGAGGAGCGTGAAAGCGGGATGAGAAACGTCTCAGGAACGGGTCCGGCGAGTGGCGCCCGCCCGGCGGGAACGGAAGAGCGCGAGAGCCGGTCAGCCCCTGGGCGGCGCGACGACGAGCCCGAGCGCGAGGGCGCCGGGGCTCGTCGCGCGGGCGGTCAGAACTTGATCTCGGGGGCGGCCTCGCTGCCGGGCGTCGCCTCGAAGTAGGGCCGCGCCGAAAAGCCGCGAAGCGAGGCGACGACGCTCGACGGGAATCGGCGGACAATCGTGTTGTAGGCGCGCACGGCCTCGTTGTAGCGGCGGCGCTCGACCACGATCCGATTCTCCGTCCCCTCGAGCTGGCTTTGCAGCGCGAGGAAGTTCTGGTTCGACTTGAGATCCGGGTAGCGCTCGACGACGGCCAGGAGCCGGCCGAGCGCGCCGCCCAGCTGCGCCTGCGCCTCCTGGAACTTCCGGAGCGCGTCGGGATCCCGGAGCAGCTCGGGGGTCACCTGCATCCCCGCCGCCGTCGCCCGGGCCCGCGTGACCTCTTCCAGGACGGTGCGCTCCTGGGCGGCGAAGCCCTTGACGGTCTCTACCAGGTTCGGAATGAGATCGGCGCGCCGCTGGTAGACGTTCTGCACCTGCGCCCAGGTCTCCCGGACCGCCTGGTCGCGCGCGACGAGGTCGTTCCCCACCGAGACGAACCAGCCGAGCGCGACGATCACCAGGAGCGCGAGGAGACCGACGACAACGAGCCCGGATTTCACGCGCGGGAGTATAGCACCCGGTCTCAGCGCCGCCCGAGCGCGAGCACGACGGCGCCGGCGACCAGCGCGAACCCGGCGCCGCCCACCGCGGCACGGGCGCCGGCGACGTCGGCCAGGGCACCGATGGCGAGCGGGCCCACGATCATCCCCGAATCCATCGCGATCCGGTAGACGGCCAAGTAGCCGGGAGCGATCGGGGTGCCCACCCGGTCCGCCATCACGATCGCCGGGACCATCCACACCGCGAATCCGCCGCCGATCAGGACGAGTCCGAGCACGAAGACCGCGGGGTGGGTCCCGGCCGCGAGGACGAGACCACCGAGCGCGACCGACGCGGCGCCGGCGTAGAACACGGGCTCCCGTCGGATCCGATCGATGACGAGGCCGACCCCGAGCAGCCCGGCCAGCTCTGCGGCGTAGCCGGCGCTCAGCGCGAGACCGATCGGTCCGGCGCCGAGTCCGTAGCGCTCGTGGCCGAGGAGCGGCGCCATCGTCGCGAAGAGGCCCGACCAGGTGAGCGACAGGGCGAGGCTCGCGACGTACACGGGCACGAGGCGCCGATGCACGAGGCCATGCTCCGCGCCGGTCGCCACCGCCGGCGCGTGACGGCCCGCGTCGGCGGCGATCGCCCGCGCCGCAAACACGCAGAGGCAGAGCACCGGGCCAGCGCCGACGAACACCCACCGCCAGCTGAGGAGGCCGGCGACCCACGCCCCGAGGGTGCTGCCGATCGCGAGGCTCAGGATCGCCATCCCCTCGAACAGGTTCGTCAGGCGGCCGCGCCACGGCGCCGGAGCGGCCGCGAGCAGCTCGGCGAAGATCGCGAGGAACGCCGCCGAGGCGCCGATCCCCATGACGAGCCGGGCCAGCAGGAAGGCGGGAAACCCGGGGGCGAGCCCGCAGGCCACCACGCCCGCCACCAGAAGCGCGAGTCCGAGAAAAACCACCGCGCGCGTGCCGCACCGCCCCCGGAGCGCGCTCGCGGGATAGCTCGTCCCCAGCCGGCCGACCGCGTACAGCGTGTTCACGAGCCCGACCTGGAGCGGCGACAGCTGCCACTCGTCCGCGAGGAGCGGCAGGAGGGGCGGCACCATCCCGACCGTGAAGGCGGTCAGGATGTCGATCGTGAAGAGCGGCAGCAGCGGGCGAAGCACCGCGCGCAGCGGCAGCGCGGCCGCCGCGTCGGGCGACCCCGACCGGATCACCGGCATCAGGCGCGCACGCGAGGAATCGGGGGAGAGCCGCTCAGGCCGGCCGGGCGCCCGGCGTCGCCCGACCGAGGCGCTCGGAGGAGATCGGCAGGCGCGTCAGGCGAACGCCAGCTGCGTCGCGCGCGGCGTCGGCGTGCCGGGACTCGACCCGCGGCAAGGGCACCGCTACGGAGCCAGGATCACGATCGGCGCGTCGATCGGCGCCTCGCTGGTGATGATGAGGGTCTCCTGGCCACGCCCGGCCGCCGAGAGCGTCGACACCGGAGCGGGTCCGCCCAGCGTCCGGCCGGACTGCGAGACATCGCGGACGATCACCCGCGTCTGACCCGAGGCGCCGCTCCCGTCCGGCCCGAGGCGCCGGTCGACGGTGACCAGGACCGACGGCGTGCCCGGGGGCACCGTCGACAGCGTCTGCATCGCGGGCGGGCCGCCGATCACCTGGCCGGACCCCGTGGTGTTCGTCACCGTCACGCGCGTCGCGGTCACGCCGGGCTGAGGCGACGTGGTCCGCGTCGTGGTCCGCAGGGTCGTCGGGCCCGTCGGCGCCGGGGAGTTCGCGCGCGGCGCCTGGATCACGATCGGCACGATCACCCGAGACTGGGCGGCCGCCCATCCCGCCGGAATGGCGCCGAGACCGAGGGCCCCCAGCATGCTCACCACGACCATCGTCCGACTCATGACCGCGTCTCCTATCTTCTCCGTCCGCCCCGGATCGACGGAATGAGGATCAATCTCGGCCCCGTCCCGGAACCCGGTGCCATCTGCGGCCAACCCGCCGTTGACGGCCGCGGCGCAGCGCGAGCGCCCGCGAGTCCTCTCAGGCGCGGCGCTGCCCGCGAGTCCGGCCCGTCCGGTTCGCGCCGCGACGGCTCGCCGGGCGCGCCCGCGGGCGGCGGCTCCGCGCCGCCGACCCGGCCGGCTTCATCGCGATGGCCTCCACCTCGAGGAGGAGCGACGGGCGGGCAAGCTCGACGACCACCATGCCGGTGTTCGGCGGATAGACCCCGTCCGGAAAGAGCTTCGGATACTCCGCGCGGCGCCACTCGGCAAAGGGCGTCCAGTCGGCGTTCCGCACGAGGTACGTCGTGAACTTGACCACGTCGCGGAGCGTGCACCCCGCCTCGGCCAGGACCGCCGCCAGGTTCCGGTACACCTGGGTCGCCTGGGCCTTGACGTCGCCCTCGCCCACCACCCGCCCCTCGGCGTCCATCGCCACCTGGCCCGCGACGAACACGAGTCGCGCCGGATCCACCGCAAAACCCGCCGAGTACATGCCGATCGGCTTCCCCTCCGCCGACGGCGCCAGCACTGTCCGCCCCATGTCTCCTCCTCGCGTCCTCGATCAGCTTCGCCGCGCGCGCCGCCGGCGCGCCACCGAAGAGCGGGCGCGCCCGCGCCGCGCGGCGCGTTGCGCCGGGATTGCCGCGATCGCCCGGACCTCCACCAGGAGCTCCGGGCGCGCGAGCGCTTTCACCACGATGAACGATTGCGCCGGCAGCGGGTCGCCGAAGTACTCCTGCGCAACGCGGCCGGCCGGCTCCATCAGCTCCGGACTGGTCGCGTACACGGTCATCTCCACCACGTCGCGGAGGTCGCCGCCCGCCTGGCGCAGCAGCGTCCGCACGTTCTCGATCGCCTGTCGGGTCTGGGCCGCCGGATCGCCCGGCCCCACGAGCTTCCGGTCCGGCCCGTGGCGGTCGAACGCGACCTGTCCGGCCAGGAACACGAGCCGCGCCGGGCCCTCGACCACCGTGCCGTGGGAGAAGGGCCACGGGTGCGGCGCCTGCTTGGTCAACGCGGTGCGCTTCATCCGTCCCCTGCTACGCGTCCCAGTCGCTGGCCATCGTCGGGCACCGTCCGCTCATGGTACGCGAGTCCTCGGTGCAGAGGAACAGCACCCCGCGCCGAGCCGCGGCGCCCCATCTGCCGCGCGAACTCTCATCCGCGGGTCCGCGCGGCCCCCGCGGTGGGTTCGGTCGACACGTACCCCTCCCGCTGGTCGCCGGCCAGAAGCTCGGGCGGGCGCGAGCCCGGATCGCCGTAACCGCCGCCCCCGCAGGTGTCGATCACGACGACGTCGCCGGCCTGGAGCCGCACGGTCTCCTTCCCCTTGACGTCGCGCGCCGTCCCGTCCCGCTCGAGCGTGACCCGGTATGGCGCTCCGGGCGTGCCGCCGAACGCGCCCCACGGCGGGACGACGCGCCGCTCGAGCATCGTCGTCAGCGTCGCGTCGATCAGGACGCGGTACGCGCGGGTGAAGCCGCAGCCGCCGCGGTGGGCACCGGCGCCCCCGCTGCCCGTCCGCAAGCTCTGGCGGAGGATCTCGATCGGGTACTCCGTCTCCACGACCTCGATCGGCGTGTTCATGACGTTCGACATGTGGACGCGCATCGCGTGGCCGCCGTCACGCCGCGCGCCCCCACCCTCTCCGCCGCCGTGGACCTCGTAGAGAATCCGCCACCGATCGTCCTGGCGGGTGCCGAAGATGAGGAGGCCCGACGTGGTGGGGCCGCCCGCGGTGATGCGGTCGGGAATCGCCTGGGCCAGCGCCTTGTAGCAGGCGTCCACCACGCGCTGGGACGTCTCGTGGTTGCCGCCGACGACCGGCGCGCCGACCGGCGGGTTGAGAATGGTGCCGGGCGGGATGCGCGTCGCGATGGGCCGATAGCATCCGTCGTTCGCCGGCACGTCGGGGGCGACGAGCGACTTCACGCTGTAGTAGACGGCGGACGACGTGACGTAAGGCGTCGCGTTCACCGGGCCCTTCACCGCCGCGCCGGTGCCGGTGAAATCGAACGCGGCGCGACCGCCCCGCACGTTGACGGTGACGCGCACCGGCACCGGGCGGTCCTCGTGGCCGTCGTCGTCGACCCAGTCCTCGCCGGCATAGACGCCGTCGGGGATCCCCTCGATCGCGGCGCGCATCTGGGCTTCCGACTCCGCGCGGTACCGGTCGAAGCAGCCCAGGACCGTGGGCAACCCGTAGCGGTCGAACAGCTCGCCGAGCCGTCGCGCCCCGACCTCGACCGCGGAGTACATCGCCCGGCAGTCGCCCTCGCGCTCCTCGCGGCCGCGGAGATTCGACATGATCAGGTCGAGGGCGCGGGTAGGACCTTTCCGGTCGAACACCTTGATCGGCGCGATCCGCAGCCCCTCCTGGATGGCCTCGTCGGCCCACGGGACATAGGAGCCGGGGACGGCGCCGCCGATGTCCGCCCAGTGGGCGAGGTTGATGGCGAAGGCCGCGAGCCGGCCGCCGGCGAACACCGGCCGGATCGCCTTCACGTCCGGCAGGTGGTTGCCACCGACCTCCGGGAGGTTCAGGTACCACACGTCCCCGTCGCGCAGCTCGCGCCGGGGCACGCGCCGGAGGAACTCCTTCACGGTAAACGCCATGACCCCGAGGTGGATCGGGATGTCGCGGCCCTGGGCGATCAGCCGGCCGCGCGCGTCGGTGAGCGCGCTGGACAGGTCGCCCGCCTCCTTGAGGAGCGGGGAGCGCGCCGAGCGCATGATGATGAGGCTCATCTCCTCCGCGATCGCGTAGATCGCGTGCCGCACCACCTCGAGGGTCACCGGGGTCAGGTGGGGACTTCGCGAGGCCGGGCGCGACGTCACGATCGGCCTCCCGCGCCCTTCAGGAACTCCGGACCGGACGCCATCCAAAGGTTGCCGGTGCGGTCGAGCTGGGCGGTGTGCCCCGGATAGACGAGGGTCGTGGCCCACGGATCCTCGATGAGCGCTGGCCCCTTCACCGGATGCTCGGGGGGGAGATCCTCGCGCCGGTACACCGGCAGGGCCGCCGGCCCGGTCTCAGGGAAGTAGGCCTCGTGCTCGGCGAAGGGCTGCCCGGCGCCCGTCGTGGGCCACTCGGGCAGCCGCGCGCCGGCAGCCTCGACGCTCGCCCGAACCCGAAGGTTGACGCACTCGACCGCGTCGTCCGTCGCGTACGCGTAGAGGCGGCGGTGCGCGGCGTGGAACCCCGCGCGAAGCGCCGCGATGTCGCCGGTCCACGCGACCTCGAGCTCGTAGTTCTGGCCGACGTAGCGGACGTCAACGCTGCGCCACACGTCGATCGCCTCGGCCCGGTGCCCCTCGGCCAGGAGCGGCGCGCGCACCGCCGCCACCAGCGGCGCGAAGCGCGCGTCCAGCTCGCTCGCGTCGAGACCGTGGAGGGGCCGCCGGTACGTCTGGACGTGATCGTAGGCGACCTCGGCCACGACGCAGCCAAGCGCCGAGAACACGCCGGCGTGCGCCGGGATGATGACGCCGGGCATACCGAGCTCCTGAGCGAGCCGGCCCGCATGGAGCGGCCCGGCACCGCCGTAGGCGACGAGGGCGAAGCTCCGGAGATCGTGGCCGCGCTGGACGGAGATGAGGCGGATCGCGCGCCGCATGGCGGCGTTCGCGACTTCGAGGACGCCCGCCGCGGTCTCGCGCGGGTCGAGCCCCAGCGCGCGTGCCACGGGCTCGAGCGCCGTATGGGCCCGCGGGGCGTCCACCCGGATCGTCTCCCCGAGGAGCGCGTCGGCGCGGAGTGTGCCCGCGACGGCGTGGGCGTCGGTGACCGTGGGCGCCGTCCCGCCGAGCCCGTAGCAGGCGGGCCCGGGCCGCGCCCCCGCGCTCTCGGGCCCGACCCGGAGCGCGCCACCCTCGGCGCGGGCCAGCGAGCCCCCGCCGGCGCCGATCGACTCGACGCCGACCGAGGGGAGCCGGACGGGGTGGCCGCCCAGCCGCCGCTGCGGCAGCGTCTCCGCGCGCCCGTCGGCGATCAGGCAGACATCCGTGGTCGTGCCGCCCATGTCGAAGGCGATGGCGTTCCGGAGCCCCACCGCCCGCGCGAGGAATCGCGTGGCGGCGACGCCGCCCGCCGGTCCCGAGACGGCCATGGCGAGCGGGCGCCGGCGCGCGACCGCCGCCGACATCATGCCGCCGCTCGACTGGAGGAGGTGGAGGGTCGCGCCGAGGCCGGCCCGCGCGAGCGAGGTCTCGAGATCGACCAGATACCGGTCCGCGATCGGCATCACGGCCGCGTTCAGCGCCGTCGTCGCCGTGCGCTCGTACTCGCGGAACTCCGAGTTGATCTCGTGCGACACCGAGACGAACGGCACCTGCCCCTCGAGCGCCGCGCGGAGCCGGGCCTCGTGAGCGGGCTGCGCGTAGGCGTGGAGCAGGCAGACCGCCACCGCGTCGACGCCGCTCGCTCTCAGCGCCGTCGCCAGCGCCGGCAGCTCGTCCTCCGCGAGGGCGACGGCCACCCGACCGTCGGCGAGGACGCGTTCGGTGATCTCGAAGCGAAGGTGTCGGGGCACGAGCGGCGGCGGCCGCGGCGGGACGTCGAGCCGGTAGAGCTCCTGGCGGCTCTGTCGCGCGATCTCCAGCACGTCGCGGAAGCCACGCGTCGTGACGAGGGCGGTGCGGCTGTGCAGGCCCTCGACGATCGCATTGGTGACGATCGTGGTTCCGTGCGCGATCGAGCGGGCGCCGGGCGCGAGGGCCTGGAGGCCCGACAGCACGCCGCGGGCCGGCGCGTCGGGCGTCGTGAGCACCTTGAGGGAGCGGATCACGCCGGATGCCGGGTCGAGGGCGACGAGGTCGGTGAAGGTCCCCCCGACGTCGATCCCGACCCGGACGCTCATCGCCTCACGCTCGCCAGCCCCCGACGGTCGCGCATGTCACGTCGTGGCCCCCCGTCCGGTCGCGCGCGCCGCCGGAGACGCGAGGCGCGATGATGATCGCCCTAGTGGGACGCCGCAGTCGTCGCGGCGGAGCGCGCGGGACCGCCCACGACGATGGTCAGACCCTCGGTCCCTGGCACGATCTCGAAGGGGAACGCGGCGCCGGCGCACGCTTCGTCGAGGAGGCGCGTGAGCGTCTCGTCATCGTGCCCCGGGTCGTGATGGAAGGTCACCAGGCGCCCGACGCCGGCGGCCGTCCCGAGCGCCAAGGTGTGGGTCAAGGCGCTGTGCCCCCAGCCGACGTGCTCGGCGTACTCCGCCGCGCTGTACTGAGAGTCGTGGATGAGCACGTCCGCATCGGCGGCCAGGCCAAACCCGGAGATCCAATCGGGCGCGGCCGGCATCCGGCCGAGCCCGAGCGCCGGCTCGTGGTCGGGGAGGTACGCGAGCGTGGCGCGATCGGCGGTGATCCGGTAGCCGACGGTCGGACCCGGGTGGCAGATCAGCGCCGCGGCGATCTGGAACGGGCCGATCCCGAAGCCGCCCGGCGGCACGTCGTGAAGGCTCAGCCGGCAGGGCAGCTCGCGCAGCCGCACGGGGAAGAGGGGCGGCGAGAGATACCGGGTGAGTCGCTCTCGCAGGGCCTCGGTGGTCGAGGGCGGCCCCCAGATGTGGATCTCTCGGCCCTCCTCGAAGAAGGGCGCGAAGAACCCGAGGCCCTGGATGTGATCCATGTGGAGGTGAGTGAGGAGCACGTCCACGCGGCGGCCGCCGTCCCGAAGCGCCACGCCCAGCCGCCGCATGCCCGTCCCGGCATCGAGGACGAGCACGCTCCCGTCGGCGGCCCGCACCTCGACGCAGGAGGTGTTCCCGCCGTAGCGCACGGTCTCGGGCCCGGCCGCAGCCAGCGACCCCCGCGTGCCCCAGAGGGTGAGCTTCATCGTCCGCGCTCTTCCCAGAAGATGGCGACGGCGCCGAGACGGCGCCCGCCCTGCCCCTCGAGCGGGAGCGCGGTGACCGCGATGCGCCGCGCGACGCCGTCCAGGCCGCGAATGACGATCGTCCGGTGGGCCGGTCGCCAGGTCCGGAGCGCGACGGCGAGCGGCACCTCCCCGGCCGGCAGCGGGCTGCCGTCCCCCGCCGTGGGCGTGAAGACCGTGGACCACTCGGCGACGGGCATCTCGCCGGTCTCGTCGTAGCGACGCCCGAGCAGCCGCTCCGCCGGCTCGTTGTAGTAGAGGAGGTTCCCTTCGGGGTCGACGAGGAAGATCGGCACCGCGAGATAGCTCGCGAGCTGCCGCATGAGGATCAGCTCGACAGCCTTCTGTGCCATCGCCTACCCCCTCGTCGGCCGGGTGCGCCTCAGAGCCGCGCCGCCGCGCGGCCCGCTCGGCCGCGAGGTCGCGCGGGACGGATCACCGCGCCGGCGCGAGCCAGTCCGCGAGCTCGGCGAGCGTCGGAAACTCCCGGTCAGTCCGCCCGCCGTCGGACGGAGCCTCGCCGTTCCGGTTGATCCAGGCATGCGGGATGCCCTGGGCCCGCGCCGGCACCATGTCGTGGAAGTACCCCTGGCCGACGTGGAGCCACGACCGCGAGCCAATGCCCTGCCGGGCGGCGTCGAAGTGCGGGCGCGCCGGCTTGTACGCCCGCACTTGCTGCGCGGTGACGATGAGGTCGAAGGCGACCGTGAAGTGCCGCCGGGTCGCGGTCAGGAGCTCGTCGTCGATGTTCGACAGGATGCCCAGCGCATAGCCCGCCCCGCGCAGGCGCTCGAGCGATGCGTTGGTGTCGGGGAACGCGACCCAGCTCGGCACGCTGTCGGCGAGGAAGGACGCCCGGGCCGGATCGAGCCGCCAGCCGAGGCGCGTCGCGACGCCCCGCGCCGAGTCGGCCAGCACCTCGCGATACGACCGATACGCGCCGGCCTCGACCTCCCGCTCCGCGGCCATGTAGGCCCGGATGATCGCGGGGCGCTCGAGCCGGACGCCGTCGGCCCACGCCGCGCGCATGATCGCGGTCGCGAGCCCGCCCTCCCAGTCGATGAGGGTGCCGTAGCAGTCGAACGTGACGACGTCGTACGCCCGCGGGCTCGCCATGCTACGGGAGCCAGTCGCGCAGCGGCTTGACCTGGATCCGCGCGGCCTCGAGCCCCTCGCGCACCGCGCGGACGATGCGCTCGGCGCCCGGCGTGTCGCCGTGGCAGCAGATGGTCTGGATGGAGATGTCGATGTCGACACCGTCGATGGTGCGCACCTTGCCGTCGGACGCCATGCGGACGGCTTGGGCGGCCGCCTTCGCCGGGTCTGTGATGAGGGCGCCGGCCTTCCGCCGGGAGACCAGGGTGCCGTCCACCTCGTAGGCGCGATCGGCAAAGCCCTCCGAGGCGACACGGATCCCCATCTTCCGGCAGTGCGCGTCGTACTTCCCCGATGCGAGCGTCATGAGGATGAGCCGGTCGCCGGAGTCCCGCGCGGCGTGGCCGATCGCCTCGGCGAGGCTCTCGTGCTGCTCGGCCATCGTGTAGAGGATGCCGTGGGGCTTCACGTGCTGGAGCTCTGACCCGGCGGCGCGGCAGAACTCGCGCACCGCGCCCGTCTGGTAGCAGACGTAATCCCGCAGCTCGGCCGGGGTGACATCCATCACGCGCCGTCCGAATCCCATCAAGTCCGGCAGCGAGGGATGCGCGCCGAGCGCCACCTTGTGCGCGAGCGCCAGCGCGACCGTCTTCCGGATGACGTGGGGGTCGCCGCCGTGGAACCCGCAGGCGATGTTGGCCGAGGTGATGTACGGCATGATGGCCTCGTCGGCACCGAGGGTCCACCGGCCGTAGGACTCGCCCATGTCGCAGTTGAGATCGATCACGTGGGCCATCTGGTCACTCCTCTCGCGCCGCCGGATCCGGGCTCGGGGCGCCGCTCCCTCGACTCATCCGTGGACGATCGCGCGCGCCAGCCACGCCGCCTCGGTGGCGCGCGCGGCGTGGGCCTCCTCCAGCGTCACTCGCCGGAAACGGACCCGCTGCCCGGGCCGGGTCTGCCCGATCGCGCCGATGTCCACGCCGATCACGGTGGCGATCTTCGTGTACCCGCCGGTGGTCTGGCGGTCCGCGAGCAGCACGATCGGCTGCCCTTCTCCGGGAACCTGGATCCCGCCCAACGGAATGCCGTCCGACACGATGTCGTGGCCGCGCGCATGCGTGATCACCGGCCCCTTGAGACGATACCCCATCCGATCCGCCTGCGGGGTGACGTCGTACGGGCCGTCGAGAAAGGCCCGGATCCCCTCCGGCGTGAACCGATCATCCTGCGGCCCCAGGATCACCCGGCATTCGCGCTCGGCGGGGTACGCGGGCCGGAGCGCCGCGGGAACCGTCCGGCCTGCTCGATCCGCTCGGTCCGATCCCGCGCGGGGCGCTCCCACCGGCAGCGCGTCCCCCTTCTGGAGCGCGCGGCCCCCGAGCCCGCCGAGGCGTCCCCGCAGATAGGTCGCGCGGGAGCCGAGCACCAGGGGGACATCGATGCCGCCCGCCACCGCCAGGTACGCGCGGCACCCGGCGCTCGCCATCTGGAACCCGAGAACGTCGCCGGGGCGGACGGGGAGGGCGGTCCACGCCGGCGCTTCCTGCCCGTTCACCGTGAAGCCCATCGGGGCGCCGGCCACCGCCACGACGGCGGGCTCGCGCACCTCGAGCCGCGGGCCCTTGATCGTGCACTCGAGCGCCGCCGCCCCGTCGTCGTTCCCCGCGAGCCGGTTGGCGACGACCAGGGCGAGACGATCCATCGGGCCCGACGCGGGCACGCCGACGCGCTGGTGGCCGTAGCGACCGAGATCCTGGACGGTGGTCAGGAGACCCGGATCGACGACGAGCAGCGCGCTCACGCCCACCCCCCGTCCGCCCGCGCGAGGCTAACCCGCAGCCGCGTCACCGCGCGTCGGCCTCGATCCGGGGTCGGTACGTTCCCGCGGTCACCGCCGCGGCGATCGTCTCGTACTCGGCCGCGTCGATCGGCCGGAACCGGACGCGGTCCCCCGCCCGGAGCAGGATCGGCTCGGCCGCCGCGGGATCGTACAGGCGGAGCGGGGTCCGGCCGAGCAGCCAGAACCCACCGGGACTCTCGACGGAGTAGATGGAGGTCTGCGCCCCGCCGATCCCGACGCTGCCGGGCGGGGTCTTCGTGCGCGGGCGATCTAGGCGCGGAATGGTGAGCCGCTCCGGCTGACCGGCCATGTACGGGAGCCCGGGCGTGAAGCCGACGAAGTAGACGTAGTGCTCAGCTCCGGCGTGGAGGTCGACGACCTCCGCGGGCGTCAGGGCCAGCCGCCGCGCCACCTCCTCCAGGTCGGGACCGTGGACCCCGCCGTAGGCGCAGGGGAGCTCCACCTGTCGCCCAGGCGGGGGTGGTGCATCCGCGAGTCGTCCGGTCAGCTCGACGATCCGCGCGCGGAGCGCGGCCCACGGCAGGACGGCCGGATCGTACTGGACGAGGAGCGACCGGAACGAGGGCACCGTGTCGACGAGCCCCGGTACCTGCGCCTCGAGCAGCAGGCGCTCGAGGGTCAGCGCCCGCGCATTTGCCTCGCGGGAGATCTCGTCGCTGAGCTCGACCGAGACGGCCCCGTCCCCGGCGGGAAGCAGGCGCGGTTCCGGATAGAGCCCCATTCGCGGACGCGGAACTCGGTTCGGGCGCGGCTACAGCGCCGAGAGCGCGTGGTCCGGCAGGTCCGTGATGAACATGTGACCGGGCGCGTGGGTGATCACGAGCGGCGGCTTGGCCTCGAGCGCCACCGCCTGCGGCGTCACCCCGCACGCCCAGAACACGGGCTCCTCGCCGCCGAGAAGCGTGGGCGGGTCGCCCCAGTCGGGCCTGTGGACGTCCGCGATGCCGATCATCGCCGGGTCGCCGATGTGGACCGGCGCGCCGTGGGCCATCGGATAGCGCGCGGTGACGGTCACCGCCCGCGGCACCAGCGGGGCGGGAATGGGCCGCATCGAGACGACCATCGGGCCGCGGAACACGCCGGCCGGCCGGCACGCGAGGTTCGTCCGGAACATGGGGACGATCCGCTGCTCCTCGATGTGGCGGACGGGCACCCCCGACTGGAGCAGCGCCGACTCGAAGGTGAACGAGCATCCAAGGACGAATGCCACGAAGTCGTCGCGCCACTCGCTCGTGATGTCGGTGACCTCGGCGGACAGCTTGCCCTCCCGGTAGATCCGGTACTTCGGGATGTCCGTGCGGAGGTCGGCCCCGGGCGCGACGCCCGCGGGCTCGGGATTGCCGGGATCCGTCACCTCGATGAGGGGGCACGGGCGCGGGTTGCGCTGGCAGAAGACCAGGAAGTCGTAGGCCTGCGCCCGGGGCAGGATCACGAGGTTCCCCTGCACGTATCCCGGCGCGAGGCCCGCCGTGCCGCCCGTGTAGCGGCCCTGGCGGATTGCCTGACGGATCTCCTTCGGTGTCTTGCCGAGCTCCATCGCGTCGCCTCCTGGAATGTGCGGGAGTGGATGTGCCGGCCATTATGGCGCAGGGGCCGAGACCGGGCAACGGTTGTGCGTCGGCTGGATGACAGCGTGATGATCCGCTGTGCACGCCACCGCCGCGGGCCCGGTGTTACTGGACGCCATCGCGTCAGGACGACGCGCGGCCAGCAGGGATCGCGGTCTCGTCAGCTTGACATGCTCGCGGCGCGGGGGGTACGGTCAAGACATGCGACGGGGATCGGTCCTCCTCATCGTGCTCCTCGCAGCGGCGCTATGGGCTGGACCCGTGCGCGCCGGCAGTGACCCAGCGACCACGACCCCGGGCGTCACGCCGACCACGCCAGCGGCGGCGCCCGCGCCCGCCCAGGGTCAGGTTCCCCTCATCCTGTCGATCCGGGAGATGGCGCTCAGCGCGACCCGGGTTGGTGACACCGGCGACATGGATCGGGTCAGGTCGACGAACGGCAGCGGGACGAGCAGCTGGCCCTCCCCCAACACCCCGATTGCGCGCGGCGTCTACTTCAGCTTCTCGCCATCGTGCATCCCCGGGGTGGACGAGCCGCTCGTCCCCCAGCGCGCCCGCCGTCGCTGATCCCGCGCCGGCCCTGTCGGCGCACGCCGCAATTGCTCCTGACGCCGTGACCTATCCCGCCGGGCGCCGGTGGTGACCGCGCCCGCGGTCCGCGTCCGGGCGGCGAGCCTGGATGACGCCGCCGCCCTCAGCCGGATCTACAACCAGGGCATTCAGGACCGGGTCGCCACGCTCGAGACCGAGGAGCGGAGCATCGAGGAGCGCGCCCAGTGGCTCGCCGCGCGTGACGCGCGCCACCCCGTCTTGGTCGCCGAAAGCGAGGGGCGCGTCGTCGGCTGGGCGAGCCTCAACGTCTTCAACGCGCGGCGCGCCTACGAGCACGTCGCCGATCTCTCGCTCTACGTCGAGCGGGACTGGCGGGGGCGCGGCGTCGGGCGGCAGCTGCTGGCCGCGCTCGTCGCGCGCGCGACCGAGCTCGGCTACCACAAGCTTGTCCTGGCCGCCTTCCCGTTCAACGAGGCCGGGATGCGGGCCTACGGGCGCGCGGGCTTCCGGGAGGTCGGGACCTACCGCGAGCAGGGGCGTCTGGACGGGCGCTGGGTCGATACGATCGTCATGGAGAAGATCCTCGAGGGGCCCAACGCCCACTGACGCCGCTCCGACTCCCCCGGCGGAACCACTCCCGTCGGCCATCGGGACGCCACGGTCCCGATGGCGACGCGTGATCCCGGATCAGAACGGCTGGAGGTAGCCGGTCGAGTCGAAGGCGATCGGCGCCGGATCGCCGACCCGCGTGAGGTCGTCTCGCTTGGCGACCTCCGGAAGCAGGCTCTCGGAGATGTCCACCTCGGCGATCTGGAGCGTGTTCTTGATCCGCACCACCCGGGCGTCCTCGGCGCGGTCGAGCCCGAGGCACGACAGCGCGATCGCGATCGCCTCCTGCGTCGAGTCGAGCGTCGCCGGCATCTTGCAGCCGGCCGGCGAGCAGGCGGTGAGCCCGTTCACGTACGTCGCTTCCCAGTCGATCTTGTCCACCAGCCGGCGGGTCACGAAGTCTGCGCTGCCGAGCCCGATGGCGTTGCCGTAGGTGTGCGCCGTCAGGTCACCGACCACGATGAACGTGACCTTCGGGCTCGTGTACGGCGGCTCGAAGAACGTCCCGTGACGCCCGATGATGTTCGAGTCCATCCCCGACCCGGAGATGTCCTTGCCCATCTCGTCGACGATCAGGAGATCGATCTCCTCGAACGGCAGCCGCGCCATCCAGCTCTTGGCGCGGCGCAGAAGCTCGCGCTCCCCCGCCTCCATGTCCAGCGGCAGGAACGCCTGGACCACCGCGGTCTCGTCGTATCCGTTCTCGACGATGCCGAGCCCGAACGCGATCCGCGCCTTCCGGAGCACCTCGCGCCCGAACGTCACCACCATGGGCTCGTACCGGTGCCGGACGGCCGCCCGGTGCGCCTGGACGGCGCCGCGATGCTTGCCGACCCCGATCGTCATCATCTTGAAGAGGCCCGACTCGATGCCGCCGACGAAGTCGGTGTGCGGCTTGACGCGGTTGATGATGCCGATCCAGTCCGCCTCCGACGCGTAGCGATCGAGCCAGACGGGGAGCCCGAGCGCCTCGCCGAGCTGGACCACGTCCATGGTGGCGCGCACCGGGCACCCCATGGTGGCCTCGGTAATGCCGTAGTGCTCGAGCACGGAGCGCTGGCCCTCGGCGGTGCCGCCGCCGTGGCTGCCCATCGCGGGGAAGATGAACGGCTTGGCGCCGAGCGCCTTGACGTGCTCCACCGCGGCCTTCGCGACCACGTTGATGTTCACGATGCCGCGGCTGCCGACGGCCAGCGCCACGCTCTGGCCGGACTTGATCGGCAGCGCGAGGCTGCCCAGCGTCTGCCGCACGGCACCGGGGATGTCCTGGAGCATCGGCCCGGAGAACTGCTGCTTCACCCGGGCCATGCGGGGAATGTGGGACGCGCGTGGAATGCCGGTCAACCTCATCGTGTCCTCCTCAGGCGGTGGGGCTCACTTCGACGTCCTGAGCTCGTGCGTCACCGTGCCACCCCCGATCTTGAGCGTGCCCTGCCACTTCGGCGTGCGGGGCGGGACGCCGCGATGCAGCCCGCGGGGGCGAGTGCCTCGCCGATCCAGCCGATCATCCGCCGCCGGTGCGTCATCTCCGCCGCCATGGGCCTCCCGGCGGCGCGCTCGGCGCCCGGGGTCCCGTCCTCGTGATCACCGGTCCCACCACGGACGGCCGGGTCCGTCCCGCCGCCTCGCTCGACGCGTCCGGGGCGTCGTCACCCGCCGATATACCTCAGCCGTCGGAGCCTCGCAAGGCCCGAAATTGCAAGAGTTTGGCCTTGACTTGATCGGGAGCGGCCCCTAGGATAGCGTACTCACCGCACGGGAGGCGCGTGCTCATTCCCAAGTGCTCGAGCGATGCGAGGCGATGGCCGTTCCGGCGAGGATTCGTCCCCGCCGCCGGTGTTCTGCTCCTGCTCTCCGGTTGCAGCTTCATCGGAGGTCGCCCGACCACCGTCGCCCCGGCGGCCAAGCTCTACGATGATGGCGAGCGACTGTTCCTCCAGGAGAAGTACCTCCAAGCACGCGAGCAGTTCCAGTGGATCGTCGAGCGGCACCCGGAGTCGGATCTCGCCCCGGTGGCCCAGTTCCTGATCGGCGAGACCTACTTCCGCGAGAAGGACTACGAGAAGGCCGCCCCCGAGTTCGAGACGTTCGTCACCTTGTACCCGAGCAACCAGATCGCCGACCTCGGCCAGTACCGGCTCGCGCGCGCCTACTTCGATCAGATGCCGACCGTGGAGCGGGACCAGAAGATCACCGCCCAGGCGCTCATGGAGTTCCAGAAGCTGCTCCGTCTGTACCCCGAGAGCCGCTATGCGCCCGACGCCATCGTCAAGATCGAGGCGGCGCGCCTCCGGCTGGCCCAGAAGGAGCTGTGGGTCGCGGCGTTCTACATGCGCCAGGGAAAGTTCGAGGCGGCGCTGCCGCGCTTCGACGCGGTGATCACGACCTATGGCCGGACGCAGGCCGCCCCCGAGGCGCTCTACCAGAAGGCAGACGCCCTGATCCGTCTCGGCCGCTCGGACGAGGCCGCCTCCGTGCTGAAGCGCCTGGTCGACGAGTATCCCGCCAGCGAATGGACCCGCCGCGCGCGGGAGCGGCAAGCCGCCCGCGGCGCCTGAGCCGCGCATGCACGATGGGACGATCCGCCGCGTGACCGGAACGCTCGCGGCAGGCTGCTGACAAGGAGATCTCATGGCCGAGCGGTTGCTCGAGATCAAGGGCCTGAAGACGCACTTCTTCACCGAGGAGGGCGTCGTCCGCGCGGTAGATGGCATCGATCTCTACATCAACAAGGGCGAGACGCTCGGCGTGGTGGGCGAGTCCGGATGCGGCAAGACGGTCACCGCCCTGTCGGTGATGAAGCTCATCCCGATGCCCCCCGGCAAAATCGTCGCGGGCCAGATGCTCTACGAGGGGCGGGATCTGGTCACGCTGCCCCCGGCCCAGATGCGGAAAGTCCGGGGCAAAGAGATCTCGATGGTGTTCCAGGAGCCGATGACCTCCCTGAATCCAGTCTTCACGATCGGGGAGCAGATCGCCGAGGCGGTTCGCCTGCACGAAGGGCTCGGACGCCGCGCGGCGATGGACAAGACCGTCGACATGCTCAAGCTCGTCCACATCCCGAACGCCGAGCGACGGATCAAGGAGTATCCCCACCAGCTCTCGGGCGGCATGCGTCAGCGCGTGATGATCGCGATGGCGCTCTCGTGCAACCCGAAGCTCCTGATCGCCGACGAGCCGACGACCGCTCTCGACGTGACGATTCAGGCGCAGATCCTCGAGCTGCTGAACGAGCTCAAGGCCAAGCTCGGGATGGCGGTCTTGCTGATCACGCACGACATGGGGGTCATCGCGGAGACGGCCCAGCGGGTCATGGTGATGTACGCCGGCAAGGTGGTGGAGGAGGCTTCCGTCAAGGATCTGTTCAAGGAGCCACTCCACCCCTACACTCAGGGGCTCCTCCGGTCGATCCCGCGGATCGACACCGCCGCGATCCAGAAGAAGCGGCTCGAGGCGATCCCCGGGGTCGTCCCGAGCCTGCTCCATCTGCCGGAGGGGTGCCGGTTCGCACCGAGGTGCCAGTTCGTCAAGCCGATGTACACGGAAAAGGAACCGCCGCTCAAGGAAGTCAAACCGGGCCACAAGGTGGCGTGCTGGCTGTACTAAGCGGGGGAGATCACCAATGGCCGAGCCGCTGCTCCGCGTCCGGAACCTCGTCAAGCACTTCCCCATCAAGGGCGGCCTCTTTTCCCGGGAGGTCGCGCGCGTTCACGCGGTCGACGGCATCTCGTTCGAGATCAATGCCGGCGAGACCCTCGGTCTCGTCGGCGAGTCCGGATGCGGCAAGTCGACCACGGGCCGGTGCATCCTGCGCCTCATCGAGCCGACCTCGGGCGAGGTGTGGTTCGAGGGGAAGAACGTCACGACCATGGACAAGCGGTCGCTCCGGGCCCTCCGGCGCGATCTGCAGATCATCTTCCAGGACCCGTACGCGTCGCTGAACCCGCGGATGACCGTGGGCTCGATCGTGGGCGAGGCGCTCATCATCCACAAGCTCGCCAAGACCCGACGGGAGCGCGAGGAGAAAGTCGCGCACCTGCTGGAGACCGTCGGTCTCCACGCGGACCACATGCGCCGCTATCCGCACGAGTTCTCGGGTGGCCAGCGCCAGCGCATCGGCATCGCCCGCGCCCTCGCGGTCAGCCCGAAGCTCATCGTCTGCGATGAGCCGGTCTCGGCGCTCGACGTCTCGATCCAGGCGCAGGTGATCAACCTCCTCGAGGACCTCCAGAAGCAGTTCAACCTGACGTACCTGTTCATCGCCCATGACCTCTCGGTCGTCGAGCACATCAGCACGCGCGTGGCCGTCATGTACCTCGGGAAGATCGTCGAGGTGGCGTCGTCGAAGGACCTCTACTCCAATCCGCGCCACCCCTACACCGAGGCGCTCCTCTCGGCGGTGCCGATCCCCGACCCCGAGGTCAAGCGCCAGCGGATCCTCCTCGAGGGCGACGTCCCGAGCCCGATCCGACCGCCGGCCGGTTGCCACTTCCACACGCGCTGCCGGATCCGTCAGGTGCCGGGCATCTGCCAGGACCAGGAGCCTCCTCTCAAGGACGGGACGTCGGGCCACCGAGTGGCCTGCCACTTCCGCGACTAGCGCCGTCTGACGGAGCGGGCGCGCTCCGTCCTCACGCGGAGCGCGTCATGCGCCGGGGCGACGCGCCCACGCCCCAGACTCAGTCGCCCGCGTCACCAGACCGGACCGAGGCGGGGCACGAGCGTCCCCGTGCGCGCCATGTACGCCGCGTAGCCGGGCAGTCCCGCCGCCAGCACGCGCTCCTCGTAGACGATCCGGCGCCGGAAGGCCGCGTACAGGGCGACCGTGCCCAGGACCGCCGCCACCCACGCGTGGAGCAGGACGGCGCCCGCGGCAAAGGCGAGGAGCGCGCCCGCATAGCTCGGATGGCGCACCAGCCGATACGGACCCTCCTGGACGAGGCGTTGCGTCCCCGTCAGTCCGACCCGCAGGGTGAACCAGCCGCCGAGGGTCCAGACGGCCCACGTCCGGAGCGCGAGACCGGCCCCCATCCCGAGGAGCGCGCCCCACGCGAGCGTGTCGAACGGCAGCCGCACGGGCTGGCGCAGGACGAGCTCGATCAGCGCAGCGGCCTGGGTCGCGTAGACGGTGAGCAGGATCTGGCGGAAGGTGCCGCGGTCATCGGGCGCCCGCACGACATCCCGCAGTCGATAGGACGGCTGGAGCGCGTTCGCCAGCACGCCGAGGCCCACGACGGCCCAGAGCGCGGGCAGACTGAGGGCCCTCGGCCACCACAGCAGGATGGGCCCGCCGACCGCCCCCCACAGGAGGATCGCCTGACCCGCGCGACGCGCCGTTTCCCTGGTCATTCCGTTTTCTCCTCCCAGGTCCGCACCACCTCGATGCGGCTGTCCGGATCCCATTCGGGCTGGATCGCGAGCCACTTGTGCTGCCCCTCCCGGCGGCCGCGCGCGAACTCGCTCCGGCACTGGCGCTCGGCCCATCCCGACCGCATCACGGAGAGGCGCGGCGCCGCGAGCCGGCGGGACCGCCGCTTCAGGGCGTACTCGACGTTGACCCGACCGAGCGCCTCGTCGACCCCGCGGGCGAACGCCTCTGCACCGATCGCGTCGAGGCCGGGGACGCTCGGCTCGACGAGAAGGTCGTAGCGCCAGGCGTCCACGTCCGGGATGAGGCGGAACTGCCAGATCGCGACTCCGGTGAGCCGCTCGGCCTCTCGGACGGCCGCCTGCACATGGTTCAGGTGGAGCTTCTCCCCGGTGATGCTCGTCATGTCCCGTCCCTTCCGCACGAACGCGACCAGCGGCGTCCGGCGGTAATGCCCGCGCACCTCGACCACATCATTCAGGTCGTAGCGATAGAAGCCGTTCGCGCCCGAGAGCACGACGCCGTAGCGCCGGCCGACCTCGAGCTCGTGCGCGAGGAAGACCGGTGGGGCGGAGACGTCCATCGACTCCTCCGGGATGAACTCGTAGAAGCCCGCGTCCAGCGAGAGGACCCCCGCCGCCGATCCATCGGTCACCGGCAGCGTCACCCGGCCCTCACTCGCGACCAGGCCGAGATCGCGCAGCGGGACTGCGCCGTAGTCCGTCGCCAGGCGCGCGGCGTGGCGCCCGGCATGCCCGCCGAGCCAGCAGCCGATGAGCGCGAGCCCGGGCCACGCATCGCCGAGGCTTAGCGCGCCCCGCCGGCCGGCGGCGGTCGCCAGCACGCCGGCCCGCACCGGGTCGGGGCGGAGCGCCGCGTCGAGGGCGCGCCGACTCGCGCGCGCGTCCCAGCCCGGCTCCTCGCGCACCGCGGGCCACGGAATCCCCGGTGTGCCGTCGTGGATCGCGCGGAGGAGCCTGTCAGCCTCGCGTCGGGCGATCACGGCGAGCCGGATCAAGGTCGTGGGATTCGGCGTCCCGATCACCGATACGGCCCGGGCCAGGGCAAGCCGCAGGAGCAGAAAGGCGCGGGCGTCGCAGTCCTCGATGAGATGGACGGGGTAGGGCGCCGCCTGCGCCGCCTGGATCAGGGACGGGAGCCGGCGCTGGAGGAGGCCGGACATCGCCCCGCACGGAAGCCCCCCCGGCGTCCGCCCTTCGAACGCCGGGCTGACCACCGTCAAGATCGCGCCGTCCAGGAGCGCGGGATGGTCCCGCTGGGCGCGCAGCATCCACAGCCGCACGCCGGCGGCCATCCGCGCGAGCCACGACGCGGTGACCGGGACAAGCTTCGGTGCGCCCGTGGTGCCGCTGGTCGTCGCGAAGGCCGTCACCGGCTCCGCGGTGAGGACCGCCGACTCACCGGCCACGATGCGGTCGACGTAGGGACGAAAGCCCTCGTAGTCTCGCAGCGGCACGGCCGTCCGGTACTCGGCTACGGTTCGGATCCCGCCGAAGCCATGGGCACGACCGAACGCCGTGCGCGCATTCCGGTCGAGGAGACCCCGGAGCGTCGCAGCCTGCGAATCCGCCGGGTGCTCGGCGATGTGATCGAACCGGACGTCGCGACGCCACTCCCGGAGTCGAAGCCCGGCGGCGAGCACCGCGCCTCTCACGGCCGTTCCCCTACCCCGCCAGCTCGACGACGCTCACGGCGTGGCGCCGGAGCCGGTCGACGCGGACCCCGACACCCCAGCCCGGGCCTGTCAGCAGCGCGGCCTCGCCGCCGTGGCCGAATCGGAGACCGTCGTCCGATACGTCCTCGACCAGCAGCAGCGTGCCGTACGAGCCCTCGACATGGGCCACGGCGTCGAGGCCCGCGGCCAGGTGCCGGCCCGCCGCGGCGAGGATCGCCGTCTCGCCCACATGGCTCCCCACATGGACCGCGAGCCCGGCCGCGAGGGCTCGGCGGGCCATCGCAACTGACCGGCCAAATCCGCCGCATTTCGAAACGCGCACGTTGACGGCGTCCACGGCCTCGGCGGCGATGAGCGCGTCGACGTCCGCCGGCGTCACGGCGGACTCGTCCGCGACCAGCGGGAGGGCGCTGTCCGCCCGGAGGCGCGCCCACGCGTCGACCGGACCTCGGGGGATCGGCTGCTCGACGCTGGCGACCCCCCACCGCGCCAGGCGCTCGATCGCGGCCGGCGCCGCGGCCGGCGCCCAGGCGCCGTTCGCGTCGGCGCGGATCGTCACGTCGGCACCCAACACCTCGCGCACGGCGGTGACGCGGGCCACGTCGTCCCCGACGCCCACCTTGACCTTCACCTGCCGGAGGCCGGCCAATCGCGCCCATCGCGCCTGCCGGGCCGCCTGCGCCGGGGCCTCGGCGCTGATCACGCCACCGTAAACGACCCGACCACGGCGCGGTGGCAGGAGCGCTGTCGCGGAGATACCCCCGCGCCGGAGCGCCCAGTCGACGATCGCCAGCTCGAGCGCCGCGCGCGCGGCGTGATGCCGCCCCGCGTCCGGCCCGCCGTCGGGCACGAGGCGCTCGACCGTCGCGAGGTCCGCAGGACCGCGGAGCGACGGCGCCGCGAGGCTCCGCACTGCGGGCCAGAGAACCTCGGCCAAGTGCGTCACGACGTCGGCCGGCGTCTCGCCCGTGACGTAGGGCCGGGGCGCGGCCTCGCCGAAGCCCTCGATGCCCTCCTCGTCGAGGACGCGGACCACCACGGAATCGCTCCACGCGCGGCCTGCCAGACTGTGGCGGACGGACTCGAGGAACGGGATCCGGAGGGCGTAGACGGTCGCGCTCACGAGGCGCACGGCAGGCCCTCCGGTCCCGGCGAACCTGCCGCGGGCGTCTCGCTCCGGAAGTAGCGCCGGAGGAACACGTTCTCCCGCAGGGTGAGCTCGGCGATGGCAAGGCCGTCCTCGTCCGCGAGGCCGTAGTAGCGGGCGTAGGTCTCCATGTCCTCGAGACCCTCGGCCGCGTGCTGGATGTCCACGTCGGCGTGCTCCGTCCACCAGCGAAGTGCCGCCGCGCCGAGCCCGCGATGGATCGCGAGGAAGGCTCCGATCCGCCCGGCCAGCCGGGCCAGCATGTACTCGAACGCCACCACCTCGCAGAAGGCGGCCAGCCCGACCTCGCCCAGCGTCCGGTAGAGCACCGGCTCGACGACCAGCCGGCGGATATCGTCGGCGGCCTGCATCTCCAGCTCCGGGATCCGATCCCCGAGCCCGGTGCCCACCGCCAGCTGACGGAGGAGTCCCGGATGATGGATCTCTTCCAGCAGGTTGCGCAGGCGGCTCTCGCTCGTCGTCGGCGCCGCCAGGGCGCAGAGGAACGCGACGTACTCCGTGGCCTTGAGATGTGTCCGCACGACGTCGGCGACGAACCGATCGTAGGCGGCCGGCGCCGCGACACCGCTCTCCAACGCCCGGAAGGCATCGGACGCGGCAAGCTCGACTACCTGCGCCTCGAACAGGCTTTCGATGCGGTCGCGCAGTCTCATGTCCAGATCCTCCTCAGGCAACGGCGAACACGTGGTAGGCGAGCCACCCGAGCGCGGCGCCCGCCGGCAGGTCCACGAGGTAGTGCTGCTTGGTGAACAGGCACGACAGCGCGATCAGCGCGGGGAAGCTGTACACCCAGGCCCCGAAGTGGGGCTGGAGGTAGAGCGCCGTCAGCATCGCCACCGACGTGTGCATGCTCGGAAAGCTGTTCGAGCGGGCGTCGAGCCGCTGGACGAACGCGAGGAATCGCTCCGACCAGGTCCGCTCGCCGTTGATGGTGCGCCACGACTCGGGCGTGGCGACCGGGTAGAGCAGGAAGAACGCCATCTGCATGGCAAGGAGCCCGAGGAAGCTCGCCGCCAGGTAGACGAACTCGCGCGACGACTGGACAACCCAGGTCGTGTAGAGGATGGCCGGATAGTAGAGAAAGCTGTAGATCCAGACCCACGCGGGCCAGTAGGGGATCCGCTCATCCAGGGGGTGCCACAGCTCGCGCGCGGGCCGGAGCGGGTTGCGCTGGCACCAGAAGTAGAACTGGTAGCCGCCGATGATGAGGATGCCGCCCAGCATCAGGTGCACGGCGAAGTCGGTCGTGGTCATGGCTCAAGTCCTCCGTTCACGCGCGGGGGTGCCGCGGCTGGGGTTGACGGGCAGTGAGGTGCGACGCATCCCGGGCGAGCGCCCAACCGAGGCACAGGAGGCCCGCCAGGGCCGCGAGGTATGCCGTCGAAAAACGCCAGAGCAGGTTGTAGTACGGCGCCACGCTCGCCGGCACGACGCCGGCCATGATCGAGAGCGAGGCGCCCTCGGCGATGCCGGCGCCTCCCGGGGTCGGGGCGAAAAACATGATGAAGATCAGCTGGAGCTGGCCCTCGGCGATGTGCCGCAGGGAGGCGGTCCCGAGACCCTCGGGACCGCCGAGGCCGAGAAACCGGACGCAGAGAATCGCCAGGGCGACCCGCGCGCCCAGGAACACGGTGCTCAGCAGGCACACCCACCCGAAGCTCGGCCCACCGACCCGGATGAACCGGCGCACGTCATCGCGATAGGTGAAGATCAGGTCCACGAGTCTCCGGCTGACCCGGTCCAGGCGGTCCACCGCACAGCCCTGCGGAGCAGCGTCCGGCGGCCACCAGTCCTCGAGCGGCCACCGGCGACCCGCGAGAACCCAGAGCGCGCGGGCGACACTCGACACCGACCGCCGCAGCAGATCAGGACACGCGGCACCCAGGGTCATCGCCAGCGAGAGTGTCAAGATGGCGCCGACGCTCGTGACGAAGAGCGGGCCGGCGTGGACGCTGGTGGCGAGCAGGCAGTAGAGGGCCATGCCCGCCAGGCCGACCATCGTGCCCAGGAAGCCCACGAGGCTGATGGTGAGAGCGGTCCCCGCCGGCACCCCGGCGCGCGTCAGCATGTAGATCTGAGCCGGGCCGCCTCCGGAGTGGGCGGGCGTGAGCAGATTCATCGCGGCGTTCGCGAGCTCGGCTCTCACGCAGGTCCCGAACCGAACGCCCGGCTGTAGCGTCCGGGACACGATCCGCATCCGCAGGCCAGCGGCGAGCGTCTCCACTGGAATGACGAGGAGGATCAGCGCGAGATAGCCCCAGCGGAGGTCCGCGAGCGCGGGGCCGGCGTGGCCCCCGGGCACGCGGGCGAAGAGCCACCAAAAGACACCCACCGTCAGGACGAAGAACCCGAGCCCGCCCCCGAGGAGCTTCCTCGAGGGCGTGCGGAGCACGGGTGTCACTACCGGCGCGTCGTCCATGAGCCCCACCTCGCTCCCGGCCATGTCCGGCCTCCCTCGGCGGCGGCTTCGGCCGCGGCCATTGGCCAGCAGTGGGGCAACGCGGATGCCAGCATGAAAAGTGATACTTTATAGATACTTGAGCCGACGCTCCCTCGGGATCGATTGGGGGGAACGAGGGCTCAGGCCCCAGCGTTGGGGGAAAATCCGGCGGCCGCTGTCACACCGGCGCGGTCGCCACGGGGCAATGGGTCGGTTGAGCTTGGCCGCATCGCCGGAGTAGGATGGGCGCCCCATGGCTCCGCCTCTCCTGGTCGAGCTGCTCGGAGAGAGCCCGGGGATGGCGGCGGTTCGCGAGACGGCGACCCGCCTCCTCCAGCGGCAGTCCGAGCGCGGCCGGCTGCCGCCGGTCCTGATCCAGGGCGAGACGGGCGTGGGCAAGGGGCTTCTCGCCCGCACCCTCCACCGCGCCGGGCCTCGCGCCTCCGGACCGTTCGTCGACGTGAACTGCGCGGCGATTCCGGAGACGCTGCTCGAGGCCGAGCTCTTCGGCTACGAGCGCGGCGCCTTCACCGACGCGCGGCATCCCAAGGCCGGGCTCTTCCAGATGGCCAACCACGGCACGATCTTCCTGGACGAGGTGGGCCTCCTGCCGGAGGCGCTCCAGGCCAAGCTCCTGAAGGCACTCGAGGATCGCGCGGTCCGGCGTCTCGGCAGCACGCGGAGCGAGTCCGTGGACATCTGGATCCTCACCGCCAGCAACGAGGACCTCGCGGCGGCCGCGAGGACCCGGCGCTTCCGCGAGGATCTGTACCACCGCCTCGCGGTCGTCACGATGACCATCCCACCCTTGCGCGAGCGCGGGGACGACGTGCTTCGCCTCGCGACCCACTTCCTCGGCCGGGCTTGCGCGGAGTACCACCTTCCCTCGCGAAGCCTGATGCCGGAGGCGCGAGCCGCACTGCTCGCCTACTCGTGGCCCGGCAACGTGCGCGAGCTCGCGAACGTGATGGAGCGCGTCGCGCTCCTGTCCGAGGCGTCCGCGGTGACCGTGGAGCTGCTTGGACTGCCGACAACAACGGCGGGCGCCGCCCCGGAGACTCCCGCCGCGCGGGGCGCGCCCGGGGCGCCGGCACTCGCCGACGCGCTCGGCAGCGTGGAGCGGGCCCATCTCGTCGAGGCTCTCCGCCAGACGGCGGGCAACGTGACGCGGGCCGCGGCGCGGCTCGGCATCTCACGGGACACCCTCCGGTATCGGATGACCAAGCACGGTCTGGGTCGCGATGAGACGGAGCGCCCCACCCCGCCCCGGAGCCGCGCGCCTCGCTCAGAGCACGCGGAGACGCCCCGCGACGACGCGCCCGTCGAGACGGCCGCGACACGCGGCCCGGCGTCGGCCGGGCCGCCGGTCGAGACGGGGGCGCCGCTCGCGGTCCGATGGGAGGGGCGGCGGCTCGCGTTCCTCCGGAGCGGCGTCGTCCTGCCGCCCGATCTGGATCCCGGATTCAGCCCGAGCCGCGTGCTCGAGGTGCTGCTCGAGAAGATCCAGACCTTCGGCGGCCGGATCGAGGAGATGAGCCCGACGGGCATCGTCGCCGCATTCGGTCTCGACGCGGTCGAGGAGGCGCCGCAGCGCGCGGCCCTCGCGGCCGCCGCCGTCCACAAAGCCGCGGAGCGCGCGAAGGACGGCGATAGCGCCGGTATCCAGGTCCGCTCGGGCATCGCCGTCCGCCGGGTGCTCGTCGGGGTCTCGCGCGGCGGGAGCCAGATCGACCTGGAAGGCAAGCGCGAGGCATGGACCGTGCTCGACACGCTGCTCGGCATGTCGGAGCCGGGGGCGATCCTGGTGGAAGAGGCGGCCGCCGCCTTCCTCGGGCGATACTTCGACCTCATGCCGGCGGGCCACGCCGGCGCGGCCGGCCCCGTGCACCGGCTCGTCGCGACGGAGCGGCTGGGCGCGGGACTCGGGCGGCGCACGCCGACCTTCGTCGGCCGCACCCGCGAGCTCGGGCTTCTGTGGAGCCGTCTCGAGGACGCCCTCCGCGGCCACGGTCAGGTCGTCGGGCTGCTCGGGGAGGCCGGCATCGGCAAGTCGCGGTTGCTCCACGAGTTCCGGGAGCAGCTCCTCGGCGAGCCCGAGCGTCGCGTGACGTATCTCGAAGGCCGGTGTCACTCCTACGCCAGCGCCATCCCGTACGTTCCGGTCATGGACATCCTCCGGGCCAACTTCCGGATCACCGACGGCGACGGCCCGGACGTCGTCGCCGCGAAGGTTCTGGCGGGGGTCCAGGAGATGGGAATCGAGCCGGCGGGCGCGCTCCCGTACGTCTTCCGGCTGTTCGGCATCCGCGAGGGCACGGAGGGGCTCGACGCGCTTACGACCTCGGCCGTCAAGGCGCGGACCTTCGAGGTGCTGCGACAGCTGATCCTCCAGGGCGCGCGCCGCCGGCCGATCCTCTTCGTCGTCGAGGACCTCCACTGGGTCGATTCCACCTCGGAGGAGTGCTTCACGACGCTGATGGACAGCGCCGCCGGCGTGCCGGCCATGTGCATCGTCACCTATCGACCGGGCTACCGGGCGCCGTGGATGGATCGCTCCTACGTCACGCAGGTCGCCCTCCCGCCCCTGTCGCGCGACGAGAGCCTGAGCGTGATCCGGGCCGCCCGCCGGACCGAGGCGGTCTCGGACCAGATGGCCGAGGTCATCGTCGAGAAGGCCGAGGGCAACCCCTTCTTCCTCGAGGAGCTCTCGCGGGTGGTGGTGGGCGACAGCGGGACCGCCACGTCCGCCCCGCCGCAGGTGCCGGACACCATCCAGGAGGTCCTCCTCGCGCGCATCGATCGCCTGAGCGAGGAGCCGCGTCGGCTCCTCCAGACGGCCGCCGTCGTGGGACAGGAGGTGCCCCTCTCCCTGCTCGGCGCGGTGTGGGAGGGCGAGCTGGACCCGCACCTCCGGGAGCTCATGCGCCTCGAGTTCCTGTACGTGAAGACGAGCGGCGGCGAGTCGCTCTGCGCGTTCACTCACAGCCTGACGTGCGAGGTCGCGTACGAGAGCCTGCCGTTGGCCCGCCGCCGGGTGCTCCACGGCGCGATCGCCCGGGCCCTCGAAGCGAGCCACGCCGGCCGGCTGGCGGACGTCTACGACCGCCTCGCGTACCACTACGGCCGCACGGACGACGCCGCGAAGGCCGTCCTGTACCTCGAGCGTCTCGCCAAGAAGGCCGTCGCGGGCCACGCGCACGCGGAGGCCGTTCGCATCCTCGAGGAAGCGCGCGGGCACGTCGACCGCCTGCCCGCCGCCGAGCAGGAGCGGCGCCGGCTCGAGCTCGCCCTCAGCGAGGCCTATTCGCTGATCCCGCTGGGCGGCTTCCAGGAGCTCGTGACCTTGCTGCTGCGTCACCAGACGGCGCTGGAGAGCCTCGACGACCCCCGGCTCGCGGGCTCGTACCATTTCCTCCTCGGGCGCAGCTACTCCCTGCTCGGGGACCAGCGACAGGCCTCCCACCACCTGGGCCTCGGGCTCGTGCAGGCGATGCGCGGCGAGGACGACGCAACGCGAGGCCGGATCCACTACGTGCTCGCCCAGCACGACGCCATCGCGGGGCGGCCGCGGGACGGACTCGAGCACGGCCGGCAAGCGGTTGCCCTCCTCGAGCGAGCCGGAGAGTCCTGGTGGATCGGGCCGGCGTACTGGACGGTCGGGATGAACTACGCGATCCTCGGCCAGTTCGATGCCGCCCTCGCCGCGCAGGCGCAGGCAACGGCGCGTGGCGCCGAGGTGGGCGACCCGCAGGTCGCCAGCTCGGCCGCCTGGGCGAGCGGCATCGTCCACGTGTGCCGGGGCGACCTCGACGCGGCCATCCGCAGCTGCGAGGACTCCCTCGCACGCTCGCCGGATCCGCTGAACACGGCCCTGGCGCTCGGGTGGCTCGGGTTCGCGTGGCTCGAGCGGGGCGAGCTCACCTCGGCCGCCGCCCGGCTCGAGGAGGCGATCCGGCTGTTGGAGCAGTTCCGGTTCCGCCAACCCCAGGCCTGGTTCTCGGCGTTTCTGGCCGAGACGCACCGCCGGGCCCACCGGCTCGAGATGGCGCTCGACCTAGCCAGCAAGGGGCTCGATCTCGCCCGGACCACCGGATCGATGCTCGGCATCGGCTGGGCGGAGCGCGCCCTCGGGCATGTCGCCCAGGCCCGCGGCGCGCTCGCCGACGCCCATGACCATTTCCGGGAAGCGCGACAGGCCTTCGAGACCGTGGAGTCCGAGTTCGAGGTCGCGCGCACCGACCTCGATCTCGCCGCGCTCGCCCGGGCCCGCGGCGACGCGAACGCCACCGCCGCGCACCTCACGGAGGCGGTCCGCCACTTCCGGGCCCTAGGCGTCACCCGCTGGGTGGAACGGGCGGAAGAGCGTATCCGGACCTGGGGCGCGGCCACCTGAGCGCGCCCGCCCCGCTCGCCCGTCGCCCGCCCGGCGCGCGGGGCCGTACAATGTCGGCCGTGAGTCTCCTGATCGAGCCGATGTCCGCCGCGGACGTCGAGCCCAACCGGCCCGCTCTCGTCGCGCTCCTGCAGGACGCCGTCGAGAGCGGCGCGTCCGTCGGCTTCCTCCCGCCGCTCGGAGACCGCGAGGCCGGCGCCTACTGGGCCACCGTCGCCGCGGGAGTCCGCGACGGCTCGCGGCTGCTCCTCGCCGCCCGCGACCCCGAGCTGGGGCTGGTCGGCTCCGCCCAGCTCGAGCTCGCCATGCGGGCGAACGCCGCGCACCGGGCGGAGGTGTCCAAGGTCATGGTCCACCGCCGCGCACGACGGCGGGGGGTGGGGCGCGCGCTCATGCTCGCGCTGGAAGACCACGCCCGACGGCTCGGGCGCACCACCCTGATCCTGGACACGCGGCAGGGCGACCCGTCGGAGGATCTGTATCGCACCGTCGGCTGGACGTTCGCCGGCGCGATCCCCGAGTACGCGCGGAGCGCGACCGGCGCCCTCGACGGCACCGCCTACTACTACAAGCTGCTGGGGTCGCCCTCGGCGGCCACGCCGGCGGCCTCCCCGTCGAGGCATCGGAGCGACGCATGACCCTCGCGGGGAAAACGGCCATCATCACCGGCGGCGGCACGGGCATTGGCGAGGCGGTCTCGCTCAAGCTGGCGGCCCGCGGCGTCAACGTGATCGTGAACTACTCCCGGAGCCACACGGAGGCGGAGCATACCGCGTCCCGATGCGCCGCCCTCGGCGTCAGGTCCGTCGCGGTCCGGGCGGACGTGACCGAGGACGCCGACTGCCGACGTCTCGCCAACGACGCGCTGGAACTGGCCGGGAGCATCGACATCCTCGTCAACAACGCCGGCACGTCGAAGTTCGCCCGCCACGCCGACCTCGAAGCCCTGTCCGGAGAGGATTACCTGGCGATCTACAAGACCAACGTGGTCGGCGCCTACCAGATGATCCGCGCGGTCACCCCGGCGATGAAGCGCGCGGGATGGGGCGCGATCGTGAACGTGTCCTCGATCGCCGGCCTGCTCGGAGTCGGGTCGTCCTCAGCGCACGCGAGCTCCAAGGGCGCCCTGATCACCCTGACGAAGTCGATGGCGCGCGCCCTCGCGCCCGAGATTCGGGTCAACGCGATCTGCCCCGGCTTCGTCGGTACCCGGTGGTTCAAGGACCGCATGACCCCGGATGCGTACGCGGCGCTCGTCAAGCGCGTCGAAGGCGCCACGCCGCTCGCCCACGCGGGGACGGCCGACGAAGTCGCCGACGGCGTGGTCTTCTTCTGCGCGGAAGGCGCGGCGCTGGTGACCGGGGAGACGCTGCTGATGGACGCGGGCGCCCACCTCGACCTCGCGCTGGCTCGGGGGGCCTGAGGCGGGCAAAGACGCCGCGCGGCGGGACACGCCCCGCTCGTCCCGACGTCGTCCGATGAGCGGCGCGCCGCCGCCCCGGCGGGGGGCGCGTCTCGGAAGGTCCCGGGGCTACACCGCCATCACGATGCCGTCGTGGCCGGGATCCGCGCCGCCGTCCAGGCCATCGGGGTGCGCGCGGATCGCGTGCACCGCGGCGAAGCCGTAGGTCTTCGGACTCCGCACGACCTCGTACCCTTCCCGCTCCAGCTCACGCTGGACCGCGCGCGGGATCCGATTCGACACGTCGATCACGTTGCTGGTGGCCGAGAACCGCGCCGCGCTCACCGCCTCGACCATGGTCATCTCGAAGTCGATGGCGTTCAGCAGCACCTGGAGAACGCCCATCGCGATCTGCGTCGCCCCGGGCGCCCCGATCACGATGTGCGGCCGGGCGCCGTCGAAGACGATCGACGGCACCACCGAGCTGAACCGCGACTTGCCGGGAGCGAGGCTCCCCACCCGTCCGGGCCGGGGGTCGAATACCCCCATGCAGCCGTTGTACATGAAGCCGAGGCCCGGCGTGATCACGCCCGACGGCATGCCGAGGGAGTGCGTCATCGTCACGCAGCTGCCGTCGCGGTCGATCACCGAGACGTGCGTGGTGTCGCGGCTCGCACTCCCGCCCTGGTTGAAGCGCGGCACCTCGGCCTTCCAGCCCGCCCGGATCTCCTCGGCGAGCGCGGCGGCGTACGCCTTGCCGGTGAGCCGGTCCAGGGGCACGTCGACGAACCGGGGATCGCCCACGTGGCGGTCCTTGTCGACCGTCGCGCGCTTCATGGCCTCGGCAACGATCCGGATGTATTCCGCCGAGTTGTGCTCGAGCGCGCCCAGCTCGAAGCGCTCGAGGACGTTCAGCATCTCGAGCAGCATGACGCCGCCGCCCGGAGGCCGGTTGCTCGAGACCCGGTACCCGCGGTACGTGCCCCAGAGCGGCGCGTTCCGCACCGTGCGCCAGCCGCGAAGGTCCTCCTCCGCGATCAACCCGCCGTGGCGGCGCATGTCCGCCGCGATCGCGTCGGCGATCTCGCCCTCGTAGAACACACTGTCGCCGTGCTTGGCGATCAGGCGGAGCGTCTGCCCCAGGTCGCGATTGACCACCGTGTCGCCCACTTGCTTGGGCGTCCCGTCGGGGCGGCAGTACAGGGCGCGCGAGGCGGGCGTGAACGCGAGGCGCTCGTGATTGGCGGCGCGGCCCATCTGTCCGTCCTCCGCCCACCACGTCCCGACGTGCGGCCGCACCGTCCAGCCGCCCTCGGCCCACCCGATGGCCGGCTCCACGATTTGCTCCCAGGGCAAGCGCCCGTGCTCCCGGTGCGCGTCGCGGTACGCGCGAAGACTGGCGGGCAGGCAGATGGATTGGTAGCCGATGTCGTTCACCCGCCCCCGCAGGATGAACCCGTAGCCGTCGCGCGCCTCCGACTCGATGCGGTCCGCCCACATGTCGGGGCGCACCGCGCCCGGGGCCGGCGCGTGGAAATCGATGTAACCGTGGAAGCCGCCCTGCATCGCGATGCCGCAGCTTCCGAAGCCCGCGATCCCGCACATCATCGGGTCGACGACGCCCTGCACTAGGGCGCAGGCCATGGCGGCGTCCACGGCGTTGCCGCCGGCCTTGAGCATCTCGGCGCCGGCCTCGGTCGCCTCGGGCTGGGGGGCCACGATCATCGCGGGCTTCCGGAATCGCACGGGGCCTCCTCCGGTGTGGTCCGACCATAGCCGAGCCCGCCGGCGCTGACAACGGGCTGGGCGCCCCGCCACGCATGAGTCGGGCGCGGATCCGATGCGCGCGTCCCTTCAGGGCCCCGTGCGTTCGCGTACGGCTCCCGCCAGACTCGCGGGCGTCGGCGGACGCCCGGCACTCGCCCGCCGGGCCGCCACGCGCGCATCCCGGCGCTGGGCGACGAAGTGCTGGAGCCGCGCCTCGGTCTCGCGGCGCGTGTAGGTCTCCGCGAACAGCCACCGGAGGCCGGCCTCCAGCTCGACGACGCTCATGCGCTTCGGCACATACGTCACGTCGAAGAGGGTGCAGCGATCCCAGAATCGCTCGGTGAGCAGACGGCCCTCGCGCCGGAGCCGGGCGTACAGCGGCGTGCCCGGGAACGGGGTCAGCACGGTGTACTGCACCTCGGCGAGCCCGGAGCTCCGGACGAAATCCATGACGTCGGCGAACACGTCCGGGGTGTGCGCATCCAGCCCGAGGATGAAGCAGCCGTTGACGCTCACCCCGCGCGACTGGAGCGTGTCGACCACGCGACGGAGGCGCGGCGCCTGCCGCCGCTTCCAGTCCCGCGGGTCGAGGCCCGCCAGATCGGTCGCCCGCGGGCTCTCGAAGCCGATCAGAAGCTGGCGGCAGCCCGAGGCGGCCAGTCGGTCGCAGAGCCCGGGATCGTCGGCCACCGACGCGTCGGTCTCCGTGAAGTACCGGATCCCCTCCGGCGTGACGGCGCGGAGGAAGTCCTCGGCCCAGCGGCGGTCGAGGAACGTGTTGTCGTCGGCGAGCTCGAAGAACGGCTCCGACACGTAGCGCCGCGCCGCGCGGATCTCGGCGATCACGCGCTCAACCGGCTTCTGGTTGAAGCGCGAGGTGATCCGGAGGCTCGCCGCGCAAAACTCGCAGGCGCGCGGGCAGCCGCGGGAGGTCTGGACGGTGATCCGGTTGTACGCGCGGCCCTCCAGGAAGTCGAACCGCGGCGCTGCGTAGAGGCCCGCTTCGAAGACGCCCGCGCGCGCCCCGGGGTAGACGCGCGCCAGTCGACCGCGTTCCGCGTCGGCCACGACGTGCGGCCAGGCGCCTTCGGCGCCGCCCACCACGATCGCGTCGGCGTGCTGCAGTGCCCCGTCGGGCAGGAGCGAGACGTGGAGCCCGCCGAGGACGACGGGCACGCCGCGGGCTCGGAAGCGGCCCGCGAGCGCGTACGCGGCGTCGATCCGGGCCGTGAAGCTCGAGATCCCGACGAGATCGAGCTCCGGGAGAGGCTCGAGGCTCTCGAGATCGTCGACTTCGAAGTAGCGGACCTCGTGACCCGGCGGCGTGAGCCCTGCCACCGTGAGCAGGCCCAGGCTTGGCAGCGACGCGATGACTCGACCACGGCGGACGAAGCCCGGGAGCGTCACGCCCAGGGCGGCGAGCTCCGCCGTCCGCACGCGCACTCCGCTCATCGCGATCAGCCCGATCCTCATGGCACGATCTCCTCCCCTGACTCGGAGTTCTTGCCGGGCAGACCGGCGGCCAAAATGCAGATGGCGATCGTCAGCGCCGCGACCGGCGCCGGGAGCAGGTAGCGCGCGACGTCCCAGAAGGCGGCCAGCACGAGCAGGCTCGGCAGGCCCACGGTGCCGAAGAGGAGCAGCCGGCAGCCGACCCGGCGCGTCGCGTCGCTCCACTGCGAGCGCGCGATCCAGGGCACGTAGAGGAGGTTCAGCATCGGTAACGCGATGCCGGCGATGTGGCCCAGCCGGACCAGACGTCGCGGCAGGTCGTCATAGGCCACGAACCCGACCGGCGCCGGCACCGGGCCGCCGAAGGACCAGAGGCCCAGGACCGCGCCGACGGCCATGCTCCCGCCGATCATCCACCATGCGACCCGGACGTTGACCCGGCCCAGGAGGGCGCGCGTCGTCTCCGCGTCGTCCGACGTGTCGCTCATCGCCCGTCGCTCCTCGGCGCGGCGCCGTCCGGGAGCGGGCGCTCCCGGACGGACACCGGTTCGTCTTCTCTTCAGCGGTTGAACATCCAGCGCAGCTCGCGGGCCGTATTCACGTTGACGTGGCCGCGGTGGGGCCCGCGCCCAGGGGGCGGGTCGTCGGCCGTCTGGAAGACCAGCGGATCCGTCGCGAGCACCTCCCGCTCGTCCACCTCGGGGATGCGCGCGCCGAAGCGCCGGTTGAGGGTCTCGATGAACTCATTGGCCAGGATGGCGTACCCGGTGTTCGTGGGATGGATCCCGTCGAGCGAGAACAGGCCGCCGAGGAAGTCCGTCGTCAGCCGCTCGCGCCCGACCACGAGGCCCCGCTTCTGCGCGTCCGCGAGCAGTCCGTGGACGTCCACGATCGCCGCGCCGTTGGCCTTGGCCTGCTTCTCGATGACCCGGTTGAATCGGTCCACGGCGCGGCGGATCAGCGCCACCTCCGTGGCGTCGAGGACCAGGTCGGCGGGCAGCGGGCCGGTGATGCCCTGCGCAGCGATCGTCGCCACCGCCTCGGGCAAGACGAAGTCGCCCGCTCCGATACCGAGCACCGGCCCGATCACCTCGAGCGGCGCGCCGACGAGATCGGCAAGGTCCTCGGCGCTGGTGAGAAACGCGATGGCCGTGACGTCCGGGATGTTGCCGACGACAATCGTGGCGCCCGTCGCCGCCAGGCGCCCCATGAGCTCGGCGTACGAGGCCTCGAAATCGGCCAGCGGCGTGAGCAAGGACGCGTCGCCGCCGATGGCCGCGCCCAGCGCGTCCACGTTGCCGATCCAGACGAGGATCGTCGTGGGCTGCAGTGCTTCCGCCCACTCGACCTGGCTTCGGGAGACGCCGCCCAAGAGACCCGGGAGGCCCAGTACCAGGTCGGTCAGGTCCTGGAACCCGAGGTCCGGCCGCGCGACGAGCGCATCGGCCACCCTCGCGCCCGGCACGGCGAGATCGAACGGCTGCACCAGGGGATTGACGCGGCCCGTGGAGGCGCCGACCGCCGCGACGATGACCGGCGGCGGCCCGGGATCGACCAGGGTCAGCACGTTGGGGATGCCCGGATAGGCGATCTCCGGCAGCGGCAGCTCGACGCCCCCCTGCTGGGCGACGAGGCTCGCGTAGCCGTGGACCTGCTGCTCGGCGAGGAGCGAACCGTTCTGGAACCCCGCGGAGAGCGAGTCACCAACGACGACGAGCCGGGAGAGGTCGGCCCGGGGGCCCTTCGCGTGCGCATCGGGCGCGAGCCCGAGCGCCAGCACGGCCATGGTGACGGCGAGGCAGCGAAGAGACCGCATCGTCCACCTCCTCTTGGGTGTCGTCCCGTGACGGGACAGGGCACGGCACGGCGATCACCCATCGGCCGCGGCGCGGACCGTCGGGCCCGGCGGGCTCGCCAGCGTGAGGGAAGGCAATGCGGCTGCCAACGATCGGATCGCCTGTGAACTCCGGCACTTCGGGTTCTTGTGACGTCGACGTGCCGACCGGCGCGTGGGGCAGGATTCGGCGAGTTGGGTGGGGAACCCCCGCCGAGTCCGAGGAGGCGCGCGGGCGTGTGCGTAGAATGTTGGGGTGATCCAGCTCGAGAACGTATCCAAGGCGTACGGCGACCGCGTGCTATTCCAGGGCGTCACCCGGCAGTTCGGGGGGCGTGAGCGGATCGGCCTCGTCGGGCCGAATGGCGTCGGCAAGACGACGCTCTGCCGGATCCTGGCGGGGCTCGACCCCCCCGACACCGGGCGCGTGAGCCGCGCCCGCGACACGACGGTCGGCTACCTACCCCAGGAAGCCGCCGGCGAAGCCCAGGGATCGGTCCTCGGCGCGGCGCTCTCCGGCTTCCCCGAGGTCTGGGAGATCGAGCGACAGCTGGAGGAGCTGGCGGCGCGCCTGCACGCGTCATCGGACGAGGCGCTGACCGAGCGGTATGGCGACCTCCAGCATCGCTTCGAGGCGCTCGGCGGCTACCGGCTCGAGACGGAAGCGCGCGTCATCCTGAGCGGGCTCGGGTTCCGCGAGGCCGACTTCGCGCGACCGCTCCAGGAGTTCTCCGGCGGCTGGCGGATGCGCGTGGCGCTCGCGCGCCTGCTCCTGCAGCGCCCGACGCTCCTGCTCCTCGACGAGCCGACGAACCATCTCGACCTCGAGTCCCTCGGCTGGCTCGAGAGCTATCTCGATGCCTACGACGGCTCCGTCATCGTCGTCTCGCACGACCGCTACTTCCTGAATCGCATGGTCACCGCGGTGGCCGAGCTGTCGGCGGCCGGTCTCGAGGTCTATCCCGGCGACTACGACGACTACCTCGCCCAGCGCGAGGCCCGGCAGGCGCTGCTCGAGGCGCGCGCCAAGAACCAGGCGAAGCGCGTGGCGGAGATCGAGCGTTTCATCGAGCGCTTCCGCTACAAGGCGACGAAGGCGCGGCAGGTCCAGAGCCGGATCAAGATGCTCGGACGCCTGGAGCGGGTTGAGGTCGGGGAGGCCACGCGCGAGATCCGCTTCTCGTTCCCCGCCCCGCCCCGGACGGGCCGGCACGTCGCCCAGCTCCGGGGCATCGCCAAGGCCTACGGCCCGAAGGTCGTCTACTCGGGCATCGACCTCGACATCGAGCGCGGCGATCGCATCGCGCTCGTCGGGCCGAACGGCGCGGGCAAGTCGACGCTGCTGCGGATGCTGGCGGGCGTGCTACCACCCGACGCCGGGGAGCGGACCCTCGGGGCGCACGTCACGCCGCACTACTACGCCCAGCACCAGATCGACGCGCTCGATCCGGCCCGCACAGTGCTCGAGGAGATGGAAGCCGCGTCTCCCGAGACCAACCGCTCCCGGCTCCGAACCCTCCTCGGCGCGTTCCTCTTCTCCGGCGACGCCGTCGACAAGCGGGTGCAGGTGCTCTCGGGCGGCGAGAAGGCGCGGCTCGCGCTCGCGCGGATGCTGGTGCGGCCGGCGCCGCTCCTCTGTCTCGACGAGCCGACGAACCACCTCGACCTCGCGTCCCGGGCGGTCCTGGAGGACGCCCTCGCCGACTTCCCGGGGACGATCGTCTTCATCTCCCACGATCGGTACTTCATCAACCGGCTGGCGACGAAAGTGGTCGAGGTCCGCGACGGCCGGCTCGTGATCCACCTCGGCGGCTACGACGACTACCAGGCCGCGCTCGAGCGCGGCCGGCCGAGCTCATCCGCTCGGCCCCTCAAGCCGGCCGCGCCGGCCGCCGAGACCGCCCCCGCGCCGCGCCAGGCGAGCGCGGTCGCGAGCCCCGCGCCGGCCGACCCCGGCCGATCGCGGCGGCGCGCGCGGGGCGACCCCGCTGTCCGCGAGCTTCGCCAGCGGCTGGACGCGCTCGAGACCGAGATCCATGCGATGGAGGCCCGCCTGGAGGACCTCGGCCGGACGCTCGCCGATCCCACCCTCTACGCCGACGGCGAGCGCGCCCGCGCGGTGACACTCGAGCGCCAGCAGGCCGAGAAGCACGTCGCCTGGCTGCTCCACGAGTGGGAAGCGCTCTCGGAATCCCTGGCCGCCCATGAGTGAGGGTCCGGCGGGGCCGCTGGCCTGACGACGATGCCATTCGCCACCGCCAACGGCGTCCGTCTGCACTACCAGTGGCACGGCGTGGAGACGGGCATCCCCATCGTGCTGGTCATGGGGCTCGGCGGCGACACCACCGCCTGGCCGCTCCAGCTCGCGGCCCTCGCCCCGCACCATCGCGTGCTGGTGTTCGACAACCGCGGCGCCGGCCGGAGCGACGCGCCCGACGTGGCGTACACGACGCCGGGCATGGCCCAGGATCTGCTGGGCCTCCTCGATGGCCTCGGCGTCGCGCGCGCTCATCTCCTCGGGCTGTCGCTCGGCGGGGCGATCGCGCAGGAGGCGGTCATCGCGGCGCCGGCGCGGTTCGCGAGCCTTCAGCTCCACGCGACGTGGGCGGGGCCGCATCCCTACTTCCATGCGCTCGTCAACGCGGTCCGCGCGGTGCGCGTCCAGCTCGATCGCGAGAGCTTCTACCGCGCGCTGAGCGTCTGGCTCTTCACGCCCCGGGGCTTCGTGAGCCAGTCCGAGCTGATCGAGACGGTCATCCTGGCGGCGACGCACCATCCGCATCCGATGGCCCTTCACGCCTATCTGCACCAGACCGACGCCGTCCTCGGTCACGACGCGCGGGACCGACTGCATCTGATCCAATGCCCGACGCTGGTCGCGGCCGGGAGCCAGGATCTGATCACGCCGCCCTTCCTGGCGGTGGATCTCGCGAGCCAGATCCCGGGCGCGCGACTGCAGATCCTTCCGGACCTGGGGCACGGTGGGCTGTGGGAGGATCCGGAGACGTTCAACCGCGCGTGTCTGGACTTTCTCGACGGCTTGCCGGCCTGACCGCGGCGCGCGCCGCAAAATTGACACGCTCGGATCGGCGGGGCTATCATCCAGCCTCGTTCCCCGCCCACGGTTCCACACACTCGGGTCAGCCTCTCGAAGGGGGTCACCAGGTGAGCGATTCTCGAGCGGTGGCCGCGCGACGTCGCGGCGCCAGCTGGCGGGCGCCCGCGATCCCGGCGGACCGGCCCTAGGAGCGACGCGGCGTGCGCGAGATCGGGATCGGCCTGCTCGGCATGGGAATCGTCGGCGGAGGCGTCCTCAAGATCTACGACCAGCACCGCGCCGACCTCGAAGCGCGGGCGGGCTGCGGCCTCCGCATCGTCGCCGTCGTCGCGCGCGACATCGCGGCGCCCCGGGAAGGCCTCGAGCCCCGCGCGTGGCCGCTGAGCGCGGATCCCGAGCGGGTCCTCGTCGATCCGGCGGTCTCCCTGGTCGTCGAGGTGATCGGCGGGCTCGAGCCGGCGCGCACCTACGTCCTTCGCGCCCTCGAGGCCGGCAAGCACGTGGTGACCGCGAACAAGGCCCTCCTGGCGACCCACGGGACGGAGCTCTTCGAGGCGGCGCGCCGGCGCGGCGTTCTCCTCGGGTTCGAGGCCGCGGTCGCCGGCGGCGTGCCGATCATCGGCGCGCTTCGCGACGGCCTGGCCGCGAACCGGATCCTGTCCCTCCAGGGCATCGTCAACGGCACCTCGAACTTCATCCTGACCAAGATGACCGACGAGGGGCGCGACTTCGGGGAGGCCCTGCGGGAGGCCCAGGCCGCCGGCTACGCGGAGGCGGACCCGACCCTGGACGTCGAGGGCATCGACTCGGCGCACAAGCTCCAGATCCTCGCCTCGCTCGCCTTCCGGACCCGCGTGGACCTCAAGGACATCTACACCGCGGGGATCGCGCGGCTGGAGGCCATCGAGATCGCGTACGCGCGCGAGCTCGGCTACCGGGTCAAGCTTCTCGCGATCGCCAAGGCGACCGACGGCGCGCTCGAGGTCCGGGTGCACCCGACGCTCATTCCGGCGGTCTCGCCGCTCGCAGCGGTGTCCGGCGCGTTCAACGCCATCCTGGTCAGTGGCGACGCGGCCGGCGACCAGATGTTCTACGGCCGAGGCGCGGGCCAGATGCCGACGGCGTCGGCCGTCTGGTCGGACGCGATCGAGATCGCGCGCCGCATCGCCCACCAGCACGCGACGCTCGCCGAGGACTTCCCGCTCGGTGGCGAGCGCCGTCTCCGCATGCGGCCGATGAGCGAGGTCCGCTCCGCCTACTACCTCCGCGCGATGGTCCAGGACCGGCCCGGCGTGCTCTCGCAGGTGGCAGGGATCCTCGGCCGCCACGACATCTCGATCGCCACGGTCATCCAGAAGGGGCGCGCCGGCGCGGTGCCCATCGTGATGCTGACGCACGAGGCTCTGGAACGGAACATGGCCGCGGCGCTCGAGGAGATCGATCGCCTCGGCGTGGTCGCGGTTCCGACCATGCTCCTGCGGGTGGAGGCCTAGGCAGCCTGTCGGCGCGCGCGCGGCGCCGAGCGCCTCCCTGGGTCTCTCGTTCCGGCTCTGCGGGTCAGCGGGACCGCGGTCTCTCCTCCCCCACCGCCTTGAAGAAGGTGTAGCAGAAGACTCCGTCGGCCTCGGCGGTGCAATGGAGCGCCCGGATGCCGGCGTCGAAGCGCTCCGGCGTCGCCAGCCCGCCCCGGGTCGCCCCGTCCCGCACGCCCTCGATCATGGCGGTGAACGTCTTGCGGGTGAAGCCGTCGACCAGGTCCGGCCGGCTCGAGTCGACGTAGACCATCCGGGGAGAGACGCGGACCGCGTCGAGACCGGCCCGGCGAAGGAGCGGATAGAGCTCCCGCCCGATCAGGGCGTTGCCGCCCGCCGCGCGCTGCAGCTCCACCTGGCAGCGGATGGCCTCCCGCGCCGCGTCGCTGTCGGGATGGAAGTAGGCGGAGCCGTGGTCCCCCTCGATCACGGTGACCGTGCCGCCCGGCCGGACGAAACCGCGCAGGGTGACGAGGGCGTCGACCGGATGCGACAGGTGCTCGAGCACGAAGCACACAAAGACGTGGTCGAAGGAGGCCGGGCGAAAGGGCAGCGCGAAGAGGTCCGCCTGGAGGAACTCCGCGTTCGCCAGGCCGGCGGCGCCGACCTTGACCTTGGCCGCCGCGACGGATTCCAGGGAGAGGTCGACCGAGACGATGCGCGCGCCGGGACTCTTCCGCGCAAGCGAGATCGTCTGGGCGCCGACGCCGCACCCGGCCTCGAGGACGAGGCTGCCGGCGGGGTACGCGGTGTCCGAATGGAGCAGCGCCGCCAGGGCGTCGGCCTGGTCCTGGAGGCGCACGCGCTCCCGGCCACCATAGCCGTGCACGTAAGTCCCGCTCATGGCTCTCGTCTCTCCACCGCGCCTCCGGATTCCCGCCGCCCCGCTCCGCCGGGCGACCGAGGACCCATCATCCCATGGCCTTCTGGCCTCGAATCCCGCGCCGCCGGCCCCGCGACGGACCCGCGCGCTTGAAGCCGCGCGGGCCGATGCGGTAGCATGGCCCGCGCGATGAGCCTCCCATGGGTCTGATCGTCCAGAAGTACGGCGGATCCTCGGTCGCCGACGCGCCGAAGATCCGCAACGTCGCCCGGCGCGTCCTCCGGACGGCCAAGGGCGGCCACGGCGTGGTGGTCGTGGTCTCCGCCATGGGCAAGACGACCGACGGGCTGATCCGGCTCGCGCACAAGATCACGGCCACCCCGCCCGAGCGCGAGATGGACATGCTGCTGGCCACCGGGGAGCAGGTCTCCATCGCCCTCCTCGCGATGGCCATCCTGGCGGGCGGGCACAAGGCCCGCTCGTTCACCGGCGAGCAGGCGGGGATCCGCACCGACGCCGCGCACACCCGGGCGCGCATCGTCGGCATCGACGGGGACAAGGTCCGCCGCGCGCTGGACGACGGCTACATCGCCATCGTGGCGGGATTCCAGGGCGTGACCGAGGAGGACGACATCACGACGCTCGGGCGCGGGGGCTCCGATCTCACCGCGGTCGCTCTCGCCGCCACGCTCCGGGCGGACGTCTGCGAGATCTACACCGACGTCGAGGGCGTCTACACCGCCGACCCCAACATCGTGCCCGAGGCGCGGAAGCTCGCGCGGATCTCCTACGACGAGATGCTGGAGATGGCGAGCCTCGGCGCCAAGGTGCTGCAGTCCCGCTCGGTCGAGTTCGCGAAGAAGTACAGCGTGCCGGTGCACGTGCGATCCACGTTCAGCAAGAATCCGGGCACGCTCGTGACCAGGGAGGATCCGAACATGGAAGCCGTCGTCGTGACCGGCATCGCCCACGACCGCGGCCAGGCCAAGGTCACCATCCGCGGCGTCCCGGACCGGCCGGGGATCGCGGCCCAGGTCTTCGGCACCGTCGGGGACCACGGCATCGTGGTGGACATGATCGTCCAGAACGTGAGCCGGGACGGCATCAGCGACATCTCGTTCACGGTCCCGCGGCCCGACCGCCCGACCGTGGTCTCCACCCTCGAGGCGGTCGCCAAGAAGATCGGCGCCGAGAGCGTGACCTACGACGACAAGATCGCCAAGGTCTCGATCATCGGCGTCGGGATGCGGAGCCACTCGGGCGTCGCGGCGCGGATGTTCCGGGCCCTCTCCCAGGAGGGCGTGAACATCCACATGATCTCGACGTCGGAGATCGCGGTGTCCTGCGTGATCGAGGACAAGTACGTGGAGCTGGCGGTCCGCGCCCTCCACGACGCCTTCCAGCTGGCGGCCTGACCGGCCGCGCGCGTCAGGGCTTCGGGGCGGGGACGGCGACGCCCGGCGTCGTCGGGGCCGGGCTCGCGGCGGGGCCCAGGCGCGCCAGCGAGTCGCGCGCCCACTGGGCCAGCGCGGGATCGACGCCGGGCCGCGCGGCGAGCTTCCGCAGGACGATCGCGGCCTCGCGCGGCATCTGGCGCGCGACGTACGCCTGCGCAGCGCCCTGGAGTCCCTGCGCCGCCCAGAGCGACTGCTCCGGATACGCGTACGTCGCGGTCAGATAGGCGGAGGTCGCCGCCGCGTAGTCGCCGCGGGCCCGCAGCACCTCGCCCAGCCGGAACTCGGCCTCCGCCGCCACGCCCGGATCGTCCGCACGACGGGCCACCTCGAACGCCTGCTGCGCCAGATCGAAGCGGCGCGCGTCGGCCAGCAGGTGGCCGCGATTGAGCTCGAGCGCTGGGCTCGCCGCGTCCTTCGGATACTGGCGGAGAAACGCGTCCATCGCGCCGAGGGCCCGGTCCGACTGGCCTTGCGCCTGAAGCGCCTGGACCAGGATGAGCTGCGCCCGCGCGGCACGGGGATCGCCGGCGGGCGCGTCCTTGAGGAAGCCCTCGGCCGCCCGCTGCGCCTCGCCACCGTCGCCCGCGGCGAGCGCCGTCTCGGCCAGCCCGAGCCACGCGTCGCTCCGGACGTCCGCCGGCGTGGTTCGGGCCAGGAGATCGCGATAGGCCTGGCGCGCGACCTCGGGGCGCGATCCCACGGCCGCCGCCTGGGTGAGCCGGAGAAGCGCGTCGGTACCGTAGTCGCTGGCCGCGTAGTCGCGGAGAAGCCGCTGGGTCCACGCCTGCGCCTCCACCACGTCGCTCCGGTCCAGCGCGGCCACCGTGAGCCCGTAGAGGATCGCCGGCGCCGCCGGGTGGCGGGGGAAGCGGTCGACGAAGTTCGTCCCGCGCTCGCGGAACGCGTCGCGGTCTCCCTTCTGGACGGAGACGAGCACGAGGCCGTACCAGGCCGATGTCGCCACGTCCACCGCCGCGAAGCGCGCGCGCGTGAGCGCGTCCTCGGCCTCGGCGAGGCGATTCTGGGCGAGGGCGGCCAGGCCCGCGCCAAGCCAGCTCGAGGGCTCCTGCGGCGCCGCGGCCGCCGCGAGGCGGAAGTGACGCTCGGCCTGATCGTAATGGCCGAGATCGTAGTGGGCCTTGCCGAGCACCCGCCGGGCGAGCGCCTGCGTCGGCAGGTCCCCGATCCGCGGCGCGAGCGGCTCCAGCACCTGGACCGCGTCGGCGGGCGCCCCGGTCCGGAGCGCGAGAATGGCGCGGTTCAGCATCACGGCGTCCGCGTTCCGAAGCCCGGGCGGCGGCGCGCTCACGCCGCGGAGCGCGTCGAGCGCCTCGGCTTCGCGCCCTTCCCGGAGGGCGGCGTCGGCGACGGCCAGGAGCGCCAGCGCCCGTGTCTCGAGATCGCCCTTGGCGGCGACGTCGCGCCACTCGCGCATCGCGCTCTCCGCGTCGCCGTCCCGGAGGATGGCCCACCCGAGGGCGAGCCGCGTCTGCGCTGCGAGCGGCGAGTCCGGATAGTCGTGGAGCGCCGTCCGCAGGACGCTGGCGGCTCGGTTCGGATCGTCCCCGCGCATGGCGCTCTCCGCGACCAGGAGGAGCGCTCCCTCCCGGAGCTCGGGGAGGATGCCCACGCGAAGGAGAGCCTCGCCCTCGCGCCGGGCGCCCGCGGTGTCGTTCTCGCGGAGCGCCGCCAGCCCGAGGCGGTACGTCGCGCGCTGAGCGACGGCCTCGTCCCGCCCCTTGTCCCGGAGCTCCCGGAAGTGATCCTTGGCCTCGAGGAGGCGGCCCTCACGCTCGAGCTGCTCGCCGAGCCGGTACCGGACATAGTCCTGGGTGTTGGGGGGCAGCGGCAGGAGCAGGATCTCGCGGTAGATGTCGGTCGCCTCGCTCTGGGCGCCGCGAGCTCGCGCTGCGTCGGCGATCTGCAGAAGCGCGGCCGGCACCAGCGGATCGCGCGGCGACTCCGCCTTCAGCTGGCGCGCCGCGCTGGCCGCCCGGCCGGTATCGCCGAGATCGAGGTACGCGCGGACCAAGCCCGCCTGGATCTGCGGCCGGAGCTCGGGGCGCGGCGCGGCGGCCTCGGCCTCGAGGAAGCGCTTGATCGCCTCGGCCGGCACCTTGCGCTCGAGCGCGATCCAGCCGGCCTGCACCAGCGCGTCACCCCGGAGCGGATGGTTGACCGGCGTCGTCGTGGCGAACCGCGTCAGGAGGTCGAGCCCTCCGTCGAGATCCCCCTGCCGGGCCAGTGCCACCCCGCGCCAGAACGGGATCTCCGTGAGGATCGCGCCCGGCGCGCCGCTCTGGACCACTTCGTCCCAGGCCGCGAGGGCCTCGGCCGGCCGATCCTGGAGCAGCCGCGCGACCCCGAGGAGGAACCGGGCGACGAGCGCGAGCTGCTGGGGCGGGACGGCCTGGAGCCCGCGCTCCAGCGCGGCCTCCGCCTCGACGGCGTCGCCCCGCCGGAGCGCCAGGAGGCCCAAACCGATCTCGGCATGCATCGCCAGCGCCGGGGGCAGCCCGATCTGCAGCGCGGTCTTGTACGCGCGCTCGGCGCGGACCGCCCCCGGCGAGGTCGGGCCCGTGGCCTCCATCAGCGCGAGCTCGCCGAGCCAGAGGTCGGCCGTCGCCGCCTGCGCCCCGCGCGGATCGATGGCCAGGCTCTCCTCGAAGGCCTCGCGCGCCTCTCGGTAGCTGCCGGCGACGACCCGCGCGATCCCGCATTCGACCAGCGAGCTGGCGCGGCGGAACGCGGCGAACGCGCAGGCGAACCCGCCGGGGTCCGACGGCGTCGGGAGCGGCTTGCTGACGGTGGAGATGAAGCGGGGGGCCGGAGCCCGCCCGAGATCGAGCGCGGGCGCCGGGACGGACGGCGGCAGCGGCGGGTCCAGGCGCGGCCGCTCGAGCCCGGACGCGACGGGCGAGATCGTCACCGCGAGCGCCGGGGGCGGAAACTCCACCGGGCGCGGCGGCGCCGCGGCGACCGGCGTCGTCAGGAGCGCGGCGGCGGTGATCGCGAGGACGCCGACGCGACCTCTCATCTCAGCCTCCTCCGGATCCCTTCGGCTTGGCCTTCGGGCGCGGCGCGTCCCGCGGCGGCGCCGGGGCGGGGGTCTCGAGCGCGGTCAGCCGGCTCTTGGCCCAGCGGACGAGCTCCGGATCCGGGCCGGTGTCGACGATCTCGCGGTACGCGCGCTTGGCGCCCTCCTTGTCGGCGGCGGCCTCGAGCGCGGCGGCGAGGCCCGCCAGCCCCTCGAAGTATCGCTTCGATCCCGGTGCCGCCTCCACGGTCGCCGTGTGGTACGCCTGCGCCGCGTCCGCGTTCCGGCGGAGCTGCAGCGCGCTCTGCCCGGCGATCAGAAGCGCGTCGGACCGGCTCTCGCCCTTGCCGTCGGCGACGGCCTGGGCCATCTGGAGCGCGGGCTCCCACTGCTTGCGCTTCACGTAGAGGTCGGCGAGGGCCAGCCCGGCGGGACCGGCCTGGTCGTCCTTCGGAAAGTCGCGGCGAAGCGTCGTCCACGCGGCCTCGGCGTCCGTGGGCCGGCCCAGCCGGAGCGACAGGTCGCCGATCCGGTAGAGCGCCTGTGGCACGCGGGCGTCGGTCGGCGCCGTCCGGACCAGGGTCTGGTATTGCTCGAGCCCTTCCCGGAGCCGTCCGGCCTTCGTATGCGCCTCGGCGACGAGCACCCGCGCCGCGGGGACGAGGTCGCTCGTGGGAGCCTGGGCGATGAACTGATCGAGGGTCCGCGCGCCTTCGGGACGGCCGGCCTCGAGCTGCGCGACGCCGAGGAGGTAGCGGCTCTCCGCGAGGTACGGGCTTCCGGGATAGCGGGTCGCGTACGGCGTCAGAAGGGCGAGCGCGTCGTCCCAGCGCTTGGCGCGGATCAGCTCTCGCGCCGCGCTGTAGGCGGCCGTGGGCGCCCGCGGGTGGTTCGGGTAGTCGCGGAGGAAGTCGCGGAACGTGTCGATGGCGCCGTCGGCGCGCCCCGTCTCGAGCTCGGTCAGCCCGCGCGCGTAGAGGGCCTCCGGCACGTAGGGCGACGCCGGCTTGAGCGCGAGGAAGCGCGCGTAGCGCTCCCGCGCCTCCTCCCGCCGGCCCAGCCGATAGAGCGCTTCACCCTGCCAGAAGATCGCCTCGCCGGGCGTCGCGAGGGTGAGCGGGAACGTCTCCGCGGTCTCGAACCCGGCGAGCGCCTCGGCATACCGCTCCATCTGGAACGCCGCCTTGCCGCGCAGGAGCGCGGCATCGCCGCGGCGCGGATCGGTGGGCGCCAGCTGGACGAAGCGGCCGAGCTCCGCGTAGGCCGTCTCGTAGAGGCCGTCCTCGAGCGCCCCGGTACCGACGAGCCAGAGTCGATCCGCCTCCGACTTGGCGGCGGCGCCCGCAGTCGGGAGGGCGAGCACCGCGAGCCCGGCGAGGGCGACGTGAACCCAGACGGGCGCGAGGTGGCGGCGCCGTCGCATGAGGCTACCCTACCAGAAATCACCGAGGTTCTACGAAATCCGGCGCGCGCCGGGCGCTATACTGCCTTCCGTGCGTCCGCTCTGCGCCTTCGACCTCGACCACACCCTGGTGCGCTCTCCGCTCGACCTGCCCCGGCTCAAGGTCGAGATCCGTGCCCTGGTGGAGTCGGAGGGGCTCCCCATTTCCGAAGCCGCGTGGACGATCGGCCAGATCATCGACGCCGCCACCCGGCACCGCGCGGCGCTCGGCGAGGCCTGCTGGGCCCTCTGCACGACCCACGAGGAAGAGGCGGTCGTCCACGCCCAGCCGGAGCCCGGCGCCCACGAGGCGCTGACCGCGCTCCGGACCGCCGGTTACCCGCTCGCGATCTGGACCAACAACACCGGCCCGGTCGCGCGGCGTGCTCTCACGGCCTGCGGGCTCGACGGGTTCTTCACGACCCTGGTCACGCGAGACGAGGCTGCGCTCAAGCCCGACCCCGCGGGGCTGCGGATCCTCGAGGCCGCCTTCCCCGAGCGGCGCATCTGGGTGGTCGGGGATTCCTGGGTGGACGGCGCGGCGGCGCACGCGGGCGGCGCAGCCTTCATCGCCTACGGCGCCGACCCCGTGGAGCTCGCCCGCCGGGGCGTCGCGCCGCGCACGGTGCTGCGCGATCTGCGCCACCTCCCGGAGTGGCTCCGCACGGCCGCCTGGTAGCGATCCGCCCGCGGTCGTCACGCGCGTCGATCGTTTGGTCGCCCCTCGTGTCTGTGGCATCCTGGCCTTGAATCAGACGCGCGCGTCGCACGCGCTCCCCGGGGCGCGCGGCCGCGCGACGCGCGCGCCGGCGCACGATGGGCCGGGCGACGAGGGGGCGGACGGCGTGGAGCTGTTCGAGCAGGCGGCGCGCGAGAGTCGGCGCGAGGCCGCGCCGCTCGCCGAGCGGATGCGTCCCCGGACCCTCGACGAGTACGTGGGCCAAGCGCATCTGCTCGGCCCGGGGCGCCTTCTCCGGGTTGCCATCGAGTCGGGCGATCTCCACTCCATGATCCTCTGGGGACCGCCCGGCACCGGGAAGACGACGCTGGCCTCCCTGCTCGCGGGGCACGCCAAGGCTCACTTCACGCCGTTCTCCGCGGTGCTCACCGGGGTGAAGGAGGTCCGCGCCCTCGTCGCCGAGGCCGAGGACCGCCTCACGGTTCACGGCCAGCGGACGATCCTCTTCGTGGACGAGATCCATCGCTTCAACAAGGCGCAGCAGGATGCGTTCCTCCCGCACGTCGAGCGGGGCACGGTGACCCTCATCGGCGCGACGACCGAGAACCCGTCGTTCGAGGTCATCTCGGCCCTGCTCTCGCGCTGTCGGGTCTACGTGCTCGAGCGCCTGGGCGAGGCGGACCTCGAGACGATCGTGCGCCGCGCGGTGACCGACCCCGAGCGCGGGCTGGGCCGCCTCGGTCTCGACGTCGCCCCGGACGCGGCGTCGGCCATCGTCGGGCTGTCGGAGGGCGACGCGCGCACCGCGCTGAACATCCTCGAGGTGGCGGCCCGCCTGGTGACCACGGACCGGCGCGGACGCGGCGCAGCGCCGCGCCTCACCGCCGAGACGATCCGCGAGGCTGCGCAGAAGAAGGCGCTCCTCTACGACAAGGGCGGCGAGGAGCACTACAACCTCATCAGCGCGCTCCACAAGTCCGTGCGCGACTCGGATCCCGATGCGACGCTCTACTGGCTGGCCCGGATGATGGAAGCGGGCGAGGACCGGCTCTTCCTCGCGCGCCGGCTCGTCCGGATGGCGTCGGAGGACATCGGCCTCGCGGACCCGCAGGCGCTCCAGATCACGCTCGCCGCCAAGGACGCCTACGACTTCCTCGGCTCGCCCGAGGGGGAGCTCGCGCTCGCGGAGGCCGCCGTCTACCTCGCCTGCGCGCCGAAGTCGAATGCGGTCTACACGGCGTTCGACCGGGCGCGCGCGGACGTCCAGGCCCGGCCGGCCGAGCCGGTGCCGCTCCACCTCCGCAACGCGCCGACGCGGCTCATGACCCAGCTGGGCTACGGCGCCGGCTACCAGTACGCCCACGACGACCCGGACGCCGTGGTGGCGCAGGATCACCTGCCGACGGCGCTCCGCGGGCGCACGTACTACCACCCCGTGCCGCGCGGGCTCGAGCAGGAGATCCGCACGCGCCTCGAGCGCTGGCGAGCCGAGCTCCGCCGCCGGAAGCCCCAGGAGGCCCCGTGACCCCACGCGACGTTCCGCCGCACGAGTTCAAGGGTCGCAAGCTCCGCGTCGGCGTGATCTTCGGCGGGCGCTCGGGCGAGCACGAGGTCTCGCTCGCCTCGGCGGCCTCCGTGCTCGCCGCCATCGACCCCGAGCGCTACGAGGTCGTCCCCATGGGCATCGGAAAGGACGGCCAGTGGCTGGTGGGCGGCGATCCGCTCCGGGCGCTCGCGGACGCGGCGGGCCTCCGCCTCGCCTTGCCGCCGGCCTCGGCGCCGGGCGAAGCGTCCCCGAGTCGCGCCGTGGCGCGCGTGCCGACCGCCGGCGGCCTTCCGGCCGGTGTCGCCGCGCGACTCGACGTCGTCTTCCCGGTGGTGCACGGGCCCTACGGCGAGGACGGCACGCTCCAGGGGCTTCTCGAGCTCGCGGACGTGGCCTACGTCGGCGCGAACGTGCTCGCCTCCGCCGTCGGGATGGACAAGGCCACGATGAAAGCCGTCTTCCAGGCGCACGGGCTGCCGGTCGTCCCGCACCTGGTCATCCGGGAGCACGAGTGGGCCGAGGAGCGGCAGCTCGTCGCGGCGCGCGTCGAGCGGGAGCTCGGCTACCCCTGCTTCGTGAAGCCGTCCAACCTCGGGTCGAGCGTCGGCATCAGCAAGGTCCGGCACCCGTCGGATCTCGCCGGCGCGATCGCGGTCGCCCTGGCGCACGACCGCAAGGTGCTCGTGGAGCGCGCGGTCGTCGCCCGGGAGATCGAGGTCAGTGTCCTCGGGAACGATCACCCGGAGGCCTCGGTCCCCGGCGAGATCCGGCCCGGGAAGGAGTGGTACGACTACGAGGCTAAGTACACCGAGGGGATCGCCGAGGTCGTCATCCCCGCGCCGCTCGGTGACGGGCTCGTGCGGGAGTTCCAGCGCCTCGCCGTGGCCGCCTTCCGCGCCGTCGACGCGGCGGGGCTGGCTCGGGTCGACTTCTTCCTCGAGGGCGAGTCCCGGATCTGGGTCAACGAGATCAACACCATCCCGGGATTCACGCGGTTCTCCGCCTATCCGCGCCTCTGGGAAGCCTCGGGCGTGCCGTACTCGAAACTGGTCGACCGCCTGATCGAGCTGGCCCTCGAGCGCCACGCGGGAAAGCGGCGGCTCGAGCCTCCGGCGCCCGGTACCCCGCGGCCGGGTGCCGGCGCCTAACCCGGCCCGTCGCCGCGAGAGGCCTCTCCCGGCGTCGGGGCCGCTGACGGTCGTCCTCGCCGGCGGCGGGACCGGCGGGCACACCGCGGCGGGGCTGGCGCTCGCCCAGGCGCTCCGGGCGCGACTCGCCGACGGCGTCCGCCTCGCCTGGATCGGCAGCGAGGCCGGGATCGAGGCCACGTGGGTCCCGGCGGCCGGCATTCCCTATCACGCGATCCCGACCGGCAAGCTGCGCCGTCAGCTCGCGTGGCGCAACGTGACGGACCTGACCCTGCGCGTCCCCGCGGGCTTCGGGCGCGCCCTCGCGCTCCTCGGTCGGCTGCGCCCCGACGTGGTCGTCGCGACCGGCGGCTTCGTCGCGGTCCCCACCGCCCTGGCGGCGGCCATGCGACGCCGCCCGCTGCTGGTCCACGAGCAGGTCGTGGTGCCCGGGCTCGCGAACCGGCTGATCGCCCGGTTCGCGGACACGATCGCCGTGACGTTCGCGGCATCGGCCGCGGCGTTCCCGTCGGGCAAGACGGTCGTCACGGGCAACCCGATCCGGCCGGAGCTCCACGCGGGTCAGCGCGCGCGCGGCTTCGAGCGGTTCGGCCTGGACCCCGCTCTGCCGCTCGTGTACCTCACCGGCGGCGCGCTCGGGGCCCATCGCGTGAACCGGATCGTCGGCGCCGGGCTGGCGCCGCTGCTCCAGCTCACGCAGCTCGTCCATCAGGCGGGGGACAACGCCTACGGGGATCTCGCGTGGCTCCGCGGCGAGGCGGAGCGGCTCTCACACGGGCTCGCCGCGCGGTATCGCGCCGTCGCCCTCGTCGGCGAGGAGCTCGGGGACCTCTACGCCGCCGCGAGCCTGGTGGTGGGTCGCGCCGGCGCCGGCACCGTGACCGAGCTGGCCGCGCTCGGGTTGCCCGCGATCCTCGTTCCACTGCCGGGCGCGCGCGGGGA
>CAYXBJ010000134.1:0-57171 GCA_964463175.1 uncultured bacterium | reverse complement strand
GTAGAGTCCCTTCGCCAGCGGCGCGTAGACGGCCAGGGCGTCCCCCGGCGCGAACGGCCAGTAGGCGGCGTCGAACAGGATGGCGACGCCGACGATCGCGCTCACGAGCGTCAGGGCGACGATCATCGTCCGGTCCCCGAGCGGTGGCGCCGCCGACCGGCGCGTGTGGGGCGTCCGCCCGGCCAGCCAGGCTCCCGTCCCGCCGATCGCCGCAATCCCGAGCGCCGCGGGGAAGCCAATCGACACGCCGGGGAGCAGGGCCAGGCCCCAGAACATCGCCAGCGTGACCCCGCCCGCGCTGAGACCGAGCGTGGTCAGCGCTCGCGCGAGACGCGACTCGCCCGCGTCCGGCATGAGCCACCGGGTCCATCCGTGCGCGCAGCTCATGCCGAGCCCGAGCGCGACGACCGTCGTCGGCCAGCCCACCTAGCTCCACTCTCGAATGATTCCGAGGAGCTCCGCCGCGCGCTGACCGTAGGTGTGCTCGGCGAGCGCGCGCTTGCGCGCGGCCGCGCCCAGGGCGCGGCGGCCGGCCGCATCGCGCAGCAAGGCGCGGTAGCACGCCGCGGCCTCATCGGCGGAGCCGACGACGACCATCTCCTCGCCCGGAGTGAACCATTCCTCGATGCCGAGATACGGCGCGCTCACGATGCAGGCGCCCATCATCGCGAGCTCGAAGGGGCGCATCGTCGAGGAGGCGTAGACGCGCGCGTGGGGACCGCGCGGGACGATGACGTTGATGCGGCTCCGGCCGATGTAGTCGGGCAGCCCGCTGAACGACCGGTACGGTAGTCCCTCCGCCAGGCCGAGCCCGTCGAGTCCGACGCCGCGCACGGCGAAGCGGGCATCCGGCATCGCGCGACTCGGCGCGGTGACCATCGCCTCGAGCCAGTCGGCTCGATACTCGGTCGTGTGGCCGTAGTAGAAGACGTCGATGTCGGGCGTCACCCCGGTGGGTGCGTAGACTCCGGGATCCGCGGCGTAGTAAAGCTCTCGCACTCGGCGGGCGCCGAGGTGTCGCAGGGCGTCGAGGCCGCCGCGCGAGTTCGACAGCACACCATCGAACTCGCTGAGGTCGGCGCCCGGATAGATCGGAAAGCCCGACGCGAAGCCACGGAACTCCGGAAGGCTCGCCGGCACGTCGCCATCGTAGAAGAGGATGGGAACGGAGAACTCACGACGCAGATCGTGCGCCAGCCCTCGCAGGTGGTTCGGGGGCACGGCCACGAGAAGCACGGCGTCGACCGGCCGCTCCCGGCGGAGGATGCGGCGCAGATGGCGACGCCAGCGCGGCAGGGCGACCGCACGGGCCAACCGCCGCACCAGCCGATCGGCGCGGCCTTCGACCGCGCCGGCAGCGCGTGGCCGTGCGGTCCGCGCGGACCCCAGTGCGCGGGCCGCGGCGCGCGCGGCCGAGAACACTCGTCCTTCCAGTCGCGCCGGGTTCGGGTAGGCATGCCACCAGGGCGTCTCCGGCACCCGGCCGTGGTACGCCGTGACCAGGAGGTTCACGCCGGCCTCGTGCATGCCCTTGAGGAGCTGCCACCAGGCCGGTGTCGCGCTGAACGGCGCGACGAGGTCCAAGGAGGAGCAGACGACGAGGAGTCTCATCGGGCTCCGACCGGACTGATGCCTCCACGAGACCGGTGCCAGAGCCACACGAGCGTGAAGGCCGAGAAGAGGAAAAAGAGCGGGTCGGTGGGGGCGCGGTACCGCGTGGACGGGTGAAACGTCACGTAAACGAGGGTCATGCTCGCCTGGACGAAGTAGAGCAGCGCCACGCGCCGCCACGCGGGGCTTACCAGGACCATGCCAGCCACGCCCAGCATCAGCAGCGAGCCCCAGTAGAGGCGATGGGCCGTACGGCCGATCCGATCGAACAGCGGAGCCGAGTATCGCGCAACGGCCGCCGGTGGGTCCGGCGCCCCGGTCGCGCCGTGCAGCGCGTCGGCGGCCAGCCCGACCCCCGGAAGGGGATTCCGGCGGGGTGTCACGTCGATGCTCCACTGAGTACGGAACTTGACCCAGAGCAGCTCGGGAATCTGCTCCGGATGCTCGCGAAGGTAGCGTAGCGAGGTGTCGAGCAGGGCGGCGTCTCTCTCGAGGACCTGGCCATCTGGGATTGAAACGGTCGGCGACGCCCACTGGACGTCGTATCCCTCGCGGAGCAAACGCAGAGTCGAGGGGTTGTTGCCCTGCCAGAAGTTCGAGCCCATCGACGTGCTGATCGGGACGACGGCGTGGAGCTCAACGTAGTTGCGGATCATCCACGGCGCCACCGTGGCGAGCGCCGCAACTGCCATGGGCAACAGACGCGCGACAGTCTCCCGCACATCGTATCGGAGCAAGAACCAGACGCCGACCAGCCCCGCCAGCGGCACCATAATCGGCCGGGTCAGCGTGGCGCATCCGAGCGCGAGGCCTCCCAGCGACGCGAGCGCCCAGGTCCGGGGGGTGTGAGTCGGCCGCTCCCAGAGCAGCACCGCCGAGAAGATGAAGAGGTGCAGCAGCAGCGTGAAAAATGCCGTGTCCGACAGCACGAGACCCTGGAACACGAGATAGGGGTACAGACCGAAGAACAGGCCCGCCAGGAGCCCGACCGCGAGACCGCTGGGCGGGCCCGCCAGGAGCCCGACCGCGAGACCGCTGGGCATGAGGCGCCGACCGATCGCGACGAGGGTGACGATGGAGACGGCGTCCAGCGCGATCTGGAGCGCTGCGACTCCAAGGAAGCCGCGTCCCGCGATCGCGTAGACGGCAGCCAGCAGGACCCCGTAGAGCGGCGGCAGGACGGCGTCCGGTACCGCGGGCCGAAGGCCATAGACGCCGGTGGAATGGAGATTCCGCGCGTAGGTGTCGTACGCCTCGGACCCGTGGATCGCGCCGGTCCGGTCGAACGCGAACACCGACGGAAACGAGAGGAGGACCACGACTCGCACGAGAACCGCGACCAGAACCACGCCCCCGACGAGGCGACGCTCTCCTCGTTTCTCGGCCGGCGTGGCCGTCACTCCCCCGCTCCTGGCGACACCGAGTCGTCACCCCCAGGACGCCGTCGCGACCTCGAGCCGATGCCATCCAGAGCTGATCCAGTGAGCCTTGCCCGCCGGCCGACCTTCTCAGTCAGCTGACGGTAGAGCGTGCTGTGGCGATCGACCATCGCCTCCAGGGTGAAGTGCTCCCGCACGCGTCGGCGGGCGGCCTCGCCGTAGCACGCCATCTCACCAGGGTGCTGCAGGCACCAGAGCATCGCCTGCGCGAGCGCGTCCGGGTCGCCGACGGGGACGAGCCGCCCTGTCTCTCCGTCGAGCACTGCTTCCGGGGTTCCGCCGGCAGCCGTGGCAACGACGGGCTTGCCCGCCGCCATGGCCTCCAAGACGGCGTTCGGCAGCCCTTCCTCGAGGGAAGGGTGGACCACCAGATCCGCCAGCGACAGGAGCGCGGGGATGTCTCGGCGTGTGCCGAGAAAGCGCACGGAGCCTGTCACGCCGAGCTCGGCGGCACGGCGCTCGAGGGCCGGCCGAACGGGTCCGTCGCCGGCCAGGAGGGCCGTCGCCTTCGGGAAATGCCGCACCAGCTCCCGCCAGGCCTCCAGGAAGACGTCCACGCCCTTGTACCACCGTAGATTGGCGACCACCGCGATGACCGGGGCGCTCTGCGGTAGCGCCAGGCTCGTCCCGAGGGCATCATCCCGCGCTCCGGTGAACCGGGCGATGGCGACCCCATTCGGGACGACGAGCACCTTCGATGCGGGCAAGCGCGCCGAGCGCAGCACGCTCTGCCGCACTGCCTCCGAGTTCGCCACCACCAGGTCCGCCTCGCGCAACGCCCAGCGCCCGAGCACGCGCCGGGGATTCAAGCGCCGCGGCCGCGCGAGCCCTCGGCACCCCGCGACGATCGCGGGCACCCTCGCGAGGCGACCAGCCAACGTCCCCAGCGAATAGCCCCAGGACAAGAGCCCGTGCACAACGTCCGGCTGCAGTCGTCGAATGCAATGGATCAGCCTCAGCAGGTCCCGTGGCAGCCGACCGGGTCGCCGCCAGAGCCCGGCGCGGCGAATCCCGACGATCTCCACCCCCACGCCGGCGGCCGCCAGCGGCTCTCCGAACGGGCCCCGATGCGACAGGCAGCACACCGTGACGCCGAAGGATGCGGGATCCAGGCCCGTCGCCAACGCGACCAGTTGGCCTTCCGTCCCGCCGACGTCCAGACTGCCGATCACGTAGAGAACACGCAGGGGCCGCTCGGCCGCGTCGCTCCGGACCTCCGCCGGGAGTCCGCCCCTCACAGTCGTACGCCGCTCACATCGACGCTGAGCGCGTCGGCGCGATGACCGTGCCCCACTCAGGACGCTTCAGCCCGCGTCGCCTCCTGCCACCGCCAGAGTGTCCGGATGAGCCGCGAGGCAGCGTATCACCGTCGCCGAGGCAGGCACTCGTAGACCCAGTCAAGTCGCGGAAGGCCAACGACTGCATCCCGTCCAACGCTCCTTGCTTTGAGCTCGCGACCAAGGTGGATCCAGCGGGTCGGGTCTCACCACTCGGATTGCAAGGGCTGCGCTCTGACCGCTGAGCTATCCACACCGGCGGGGATGATACCGTGGTCCGGGCGTCTCGCGAAGCCGCTGCGGCCGCATTGAACCACGAGCATCGCCAGGACCGGCCCATCGCCCATGCGGGATTCGCGGGACATCGAGGAGGCGGCCGCGTGAACTGCGACCTGGTCATCCGGGGCGGGCGACTCATCACCCCCCACGACGCGCTCGTCGCCGACCTCGGCATCACCGGCGAGCGCATCGCCGCCATCGGCCACGGGCTCCACGGCCAGCGCGAGATCGACGCCCGGGGCCTCTACGTCATCCCCGGTGCCGTCGACGGCCACGTCCACCTCACCGACCCGGACTACGCGCCGCTCTACACCCCGAACGCGGATTCGTTCGCGGTGGGGAGCCGCGCCGGCGCGTGTGGCGGCGTCACCAGCTTCGTGGACTTTTGCGCGCCCCGGGCCGGCCTCGATCTGGCGAAGGCCCTGGAGCGCCGGCGGAGCCAGGCCGACGGGCAGGTCGTGACGGACTACGCGCTCAACCTGACCCTGCGGGACACGAATCCCGAGCGGCTCCGGGAGCTGCCCGGAATCTTCGCGCGCGGCGTCACGTCGATCAAGATGTTCATGGCCTACGAGGCGTATCAGCTGAACGACGCCACGATCTTCCGCGCCATGGAGATCGTGGCCGCGCACCGCGGGCTGGCGGTGCTGCACGCGGAGAACTTCGAGATCATCAGCGAGCTGCGGCGCGCGGCGCCGAGCGGTGGGACGGGCCCCGACTGGCACCTCGCGACCAGCCCCGCGGTGACCGAGGGCGAGGCCGTGCATCGCGTCATCGCGTTCGCCAGGCAGACCGGCGCGCGCCTGCTCCTCTACCATCAGAGCTCCGAGGACGGCGTGCGTGAGATTCGCGCGGCGAAGGCGCGTGGCCAGGCGGTGTACGGCGAAGTGTGCGTCGCCTATCTCGTGTACACGAGCGCCGACTACGCGCGCACGCTCGAGCGCGGCTACTCGATCCAGGTGAGCCCGCCCATCCGGGAGGCGCGCCACCAGGCCGCCCTGTGGGAGGCGCTCGCGGACGGCACGCTCGACATCGTCTCGAGCGACCACGGTCCGCATCCGCGCCAGCCCGGCGAGGTCGCCCGGGGCGTCTCCAGCATCGAAACGCGCCTGGCGCTCGTCCATCAGTTCGGCGTGCGCACCGGCCGGCTCAGTCCGAATCGCTGGGTGGAGGTGTGCTGCGCCAATCCGGCCGCCGTCTTCGGACTGCCGCGGAAGGGCCAGCTCCGTCCGGGCTACGACGCCGACATCGTGCTGTTCGACCCCGAGAAGACCATGACCCTCACGCCCGAGACCCTGCACTCCGCGATCGACTATTGCTCGTACGACGGCCTCTCCGTCACCGGCTACCCGGTCGTCACCATCAGCCGCGGCGAGGTGATCGTCGAGGACGGGCGGTTCGTCGGTCCGCCGGGCCGGGGACGCTTCATCACCCGGGGCGGGGCCGCGTCGTAGGGCCGCCGGCCCCAGCGTCTTCCGCCAAACTCTTCCGGAAGAAGAGGCGCGTCGACGCCTCGCCCGGCCAGCCGGGGAGAACGCCGATCTCCTCGTAACCGAGGCGGCGATAGAAGTCGGGCGCCTGGTAGCTGTGGGTGTCGAGGTGCATCTCCCCGCAGCCCCGGCGAAGGGCCTCGCGCTCGGCCGCCGCGACCAGCCGCGTGCCCAGCCCATGCTGCCGGCAGTCGTCCCGCACCCAGAGCGTGCGGATGAAGCCCGTCCCGCCCCACGTCCAGCCATGGAGTCCCGCCACCAGCGCGCCGGTGTCGTCCCGGATGAAGATCGCGAGCCAGCGGCCGTCGTCGTGGCCGGTCCGGGCCACGTTGTATCGGTACAGCCGCTCGTCGAGGGCGGCGACGTCCTCGAGCCGCGGCTCGGCCTCGACCACGAGCTCGCCCGGCGTCACCTCGCCCCCCACCGTCACGCCTGGCCGCGCTCGGGCTCGAACGCGTGGATCGACGCCTCCTGGACGTGGTTGCGGAAGTCGATCGGATGGTGCACGCGCGGGAAGACCTCCTTCGCCCCGCCGGTCCCCGTCACGACGAGGTCGCCGTAGTTGAGGAGGCGACCGAGCAACGTCTGATGGACGCTGATCGACTCCACCTTGCCGAGCAGGAGCTCCGTCGTGTATCGCGCCACGATCCCCACCTTGAAGATGAGGCGCGTCGTCGTGACGGCGAACTCCGACGTGAAGAGCTCGATGGCGTGGATCCCGGTCCAGACGAGGCCGGCGAGGATCACGAGGAGGCTCAGGTACCAGACCCACTCCATCCGCGTCAGGGCGCCGAGGGCCACGGTCACCGAGAGCCCCACGAGCGTCACGAACACGGGGCGGACGAACAGGATCCAGTGGAGCCGGGTCTTGTAGATCACCCGCTCGCTCGGCAGAAGATGGCGGTCGACGTAGCTCACGGGCGTGTCCTCCGGGCGCCGGTCCCGGACCGGGCCATCGGCGGCGAGAATAGCGCGGCCCGCCCGGAGCAGCAACGCGCGGCCGCCGCGCCTCGACCCTCCGGAGACCGCGTGCTAGCATGATCGCGCTCCGCCCATCTTCGTGCGAGGAGGTCGTGTCGCGATGCCCCGCAGCGGGAAGGCCGCCGTGTTTCACGGGCCGGGGACGCCGTTCGAGCTCCGCGAGCTGCCGCTCCCCGAGCTCGAGCCCGGCGCCATCCTCGTCCGCGTGACGCTCGCCAACATCTGCGGCTCCGATCTCCACTTCTGGCGCGGGGACGCGCCCCTCGCGCTCCCACCCGACGGCTGGATCTTCGGGCACGAGATGACCGGGCGCGTGGCGGCCCTCGGCGCCGGCGTCACGACGGACTCGCTCGGCCAGCCGCTCCGCGAGGGCGACCGCGCGGCGTACTGCTACTTCTATCCGTGCGGCCGCTGCTACGTGTGCCTCCACGGCCAGCGCGCCGCGTGCCCGCACAAGGTGGGACGTCCGGTCGGGCCCGGCGAGTTCCCGCACTGGGTGGGCGCGTTTGCCGAGTACTACTACGTCCGGCCGGGCGGCTTCGTCTTCCGCGTCCCCGACGATCTCCCCGACGCGCTGGTCTCGCCCGTCAACTGCGCCCTCTCCCAGGTGCTGTTCGGGCTGACGCGGGCCGGGCTCGCGTTCGGGGAGAGCGTGGTGATCCAGGGCGCGGGCGGCCTCGGGATCCAGGCGGTCGCGGTCGCCCGCGAGATGGGCGCCGGCACCATCATCGTGATCGACCAGCTCCCCGAGCGGCTGGCGCTGGCGCGCGCGTTCGGCGCCGACCACACGCTCAGCCTCGCGGACGTGCCGGACCGGCGCGCGCGCGTGAAGCAGGTGCGCGACTGGACGAGCGGACGCGGCGCCGACCTCGCGTGCGACTTCGTCGGCTTTCCACCGGTCGTGCCGGAAGGCGTGGAGATGGTCCGTCACGGCGGCCGGTACCTCGAGATCGGCTGCATCAGCCGCGGCCGCACGGTCGAGTTCGATCCGTCGTCGCTCGTCTGGGGCTCGAAGACCCTCATCGGCGTGGTGATGTACGACCCGTGGGTGATCCCGCGCGCGCTGGAGTTCCTCGGCCGCTGTCGCGGGCGCTACCCGTTCGACCGGCTCGTGTCGCACACCTATCCCCTCGACCGGATCGACGAGGCCTTCCGGGACGCCGAGTGGTACAACCGCGAGGCGCTCCCGAGCCGGATCACGCGCGCCGCGCTGGCGCCGTAGCTGCCCGGGCGCCTCGGTCCGCTCGATGACCGCCCGGCTCATCCCGATCGCCCTCATTACGTTCGTCTTCAACCTGGGTGGCGGCCTCATCGCGCCCGCGCTGCCCCTCTACGCGCGCACGCTCGGCGCCGACTATCGGGACCTCGGGCTCATCGGCGCGGCCCACGGGCTCGCCTTCGCGATCCTGACGATCCCCCTTGGCCGCGCCTCCGACCGTGTCGGTCGCCGTCTGATCCTCCTGCTCTCGGCGATCGGCGTGGGTGCAGCGGCGGCCATCTACCTGGTGGCCGGCCACGTTGCCGGCCTCGCCGCGGGGAAGCTCCTCGAGGCCGCGGCGTGGGCCGCGTTCTGGCCGACCCTCGAGGCCTGGGTCGCGGAGCGGTTCGGCGTGCGCGCGGGCGCGGCAATGGGCGTGGCGTACGGCGCCTACGCCGCCGCGTTCGTCGTGGGGAGCTCCATCGGCGGCTTCGTCATCGAGAGCTTCGGCCTCCGGACGCCGTTCGCCCTCTACCTCGGGACGGCGGGGCTGTCGGTGGTTCTCATCGCTGCGCTTGCCGGCCGCGCGCCCGCCGGACCCGGTGCGGTCCACCACGAGATCGCGGCGACGCCCCGGATCGTCCTCCAGAACCCCCGGCTCGCGCGGACCCGCCGAGTCCTCGCCTACGCGACGGGCTTCATTTATGTCTACGGGCTCGGGACCGTGCTCGCGTTCCTGCCGGCGTACGGCGCGGACCGGATGCTCTCGCCGCGCGGCGTCGGGCTCCTGCTGGGCGCGTACTGGATCGCGCGCGTCGTCGGCTCGCTCGGCGCCGGGCGGGTGTCGGATGCTCTCGGGCGGCGCCTCGTCCTGGTCCCGGCCATGCTCGTCACGGTGGCCGGGGCCGGTCTGGTGGTGGTGCCACTCGGCGCCGGCGCGCTGTTCCTCGGCGCGGTCGGGCTCGGCCTCGCCGCCGGCGCCTCGGCCCCGACCTGCGTCGGACTCATCGCGGACCACGTGAGCGCGGAGCAGCGGGGCACGGCCATGGGCCTCTTCGAGGCCGCGTGCGGCGTGTCGATCCTGGCGGCGGGCCTCCTCGGCGGCTCCGCCGCCGAGGACTTCGGCGGCGAAGCGCCCTACGTGATCGTCGGGGCCCTCGCGCTCGTCTGGGCCGGCGTCCTCTCGCGCGCGCTCCGCCCCGCGGCGTCCGTCTGACGCGTACCGCTTCGATCCCGCCGCGTCTCGCCGCGTAGACACGCCGCCCCCGCCGTCTGCCGCCCGCGCGGCGACAGGCGCAGTTCCGCGAGGTGTGCCGGGTGGCACGCGCCCTGCTCTCCGGGAAGCATGGAGACGCGGCGGGCGCGCAGGCGGCCGATCCGGCAAAGCGCCCGGGCCGCGCGGCGGGCGGCGAGGGCGGTGAGCGACGCCGGGCAGCGGCTCGCCGAGCGGCTGGCCTATCGTCCCCGGGAGGTCGTGGTCGTGGCGCTCCTCGCCACGGGCCTCTTCGGCGGCCTGGTGATCGAGCGGTGGCGCGCGCGGCACCCGGCGATCGCGGACCGGCTCGAGGTGGAGCCGGTCCGGCCCACGGCGACGACCACCACGGCGGCCCCGGCCCCGCCGCGGCGGCGGACCCGGAGTGCGCCGCCGCGCTGCGAGGGGCCGGATGTCGACGCGAGCGTCGCGACCTCGCCAGCGCCGCGTCTCGATCTGAACCGCGCGACGGCCGAAGACCTCGCGCGCGTCGCCGGCATCAGCGGGCGGCTCGCCGCCCGGATCATCGCCGCCCGCGACGCCTTCGAGAGCCGCGAGCCTCCGGGGAGCCCGTCCGACATCGCCGTCGGCGAGGCCGCGGCCGTCGGCCCGCCAAACGCGCCCGGACCGAGCCCGACGGAGACGGAGTCGGCGCCGGATGTCGACGCGCCGTGACCGCGCCCCTCCTGCCGCTCGCCCTCGCGTTCGCGCTGGGCGCATGGCTTGGCCTCGTGGTGGACCCGCCGGGCTGGCTCGGCGCCGTCGGGCTCGGCTTCGCCGCGTTGCTCGTCCTGACCGGGCGGGGCCGCTCGCGGGCCGGCGCCGGCGTGGGGATCCTCGTGCTCTGCGTGCTCGCGGGCTGGGCGCGCGTGGCCCTGCCCGATCCGTTCCCGACCGTCCAGGGGATCGCGCCGGGGCCGGCCGTCCTCGAGGGCCTCGTCGGCGGTGTCCCGGAGGTCGAAGGTCCGCGGACGCGGATCCCGCTCGTGCTCCGCGCCGTCGGGGCCGATCCCGCGCAGCCCGCCACGGGCGCGCTGCCGCTCTCGCTGTATGGCCCGGGACTCGTTCTCGCGCCCGGCCAGCACGTCCGCGTCACCGGCGAGGTGCGCGTCCTGGAGCCCTTCCGCAACCCCGGCACGGAGCCCCGCGCCGGCGGCGCGCGGACGCGGCGCTACCTGGCGACCGCGCGCGCAGCGGGCCTCGAGCCCCTGCCTCCAATTCCGGTCCCCTGGTGGCTCCGGACCCGCTTCTGGATCCACGCGGTCATCGAGCGCGAGCTGCCGCCGGTGTCCGGCGCGCTCCTCGAGGGCCTCCTCATCGGCGAGCGTCGCCAGCTGCCGCCGACCCTCCTGGCGGACTTCCGGCGCGCGGGCGTGTATCACGTCCTTGCGATCTCCGGCTTCAACGTCGCGCTGGTTGCCGGCTCGGCGTTCCTCCTCTTCCGGCTCGTGCGGCTGCCCGCGCCGCTCTCGGCGGGGCTCGCCCTCGCGACGCTCGTCGCCTTCGCCGCCGTGGTCGGCGGCCAGCCGTCCGTGCTGCGAGCGACCGTCATGGGCGGCCTGTTCCTGACCGCGGGCCTCCTCGGGCGCGAGAGCCACGTGTGGAACAGCCTCGCCGCGGCGCTCCTCGCGCTTCTGCTGCTCGATCCCGGAAGCCTGGCCGAGCCGGGGCTTCAGCTCTCGTTCGCGGCGACGGCGGGGCTCCTCCATCTGGGACCGTGGATTCGCCGGCGATTCCCGCGCTGGTGTCCCGGCCCGATCGGCGGCGTCCTCGCCGCCTCGGCCGGCGCCCAGCTGGGCGTCACGCCCGTGATGCTCGCCCAGTTCGGCCAGCTCTCGCCCCTCGGCGTGGGCGCGAACCTGCTCGTGGTCCCGCTGGCCAGCATCCTCACCACCGGCGGCGTCCTCACGCTCGCGGTGGCGACCGTCAGCAAGCCGCTCGCCCACCCGCTGTTCCAGAGTCTCTGGCTCCTGCTGGTCCTGCTCCGTCTCGTCGTGCGCGCCTGCGCCGCGCTGCCGGGCGCCATTGTCTACGTGCCGCCTCCACCCGCGCTCGCCCTCGCCGCCAGCGCGCTGGCGCTGCTCCTGTTCCCGCGCGTCCGCACGCGCGCGGGCGCGCTGGGACTGGCCGCGCTCGTCGGCGGCGCGACCGTCGCCACGATCGTGGCCGCGCGACCGGACGGGCTGGCGCACGTCCTCGTCCTGGATACGGGTCAGGGAGAGGCGATCCTCGTCCGGGCTCCGGACGGCGAGGCCCTCCTCGTCGATACCGGCGGCGGAGGGCCCGGGCGCGGTGACCGGGGCGAGCGTGTGGTCGTGCCGGTCCTTCGGTGGCTCGGCGTGCGGCGTCTCGCCGCCCTCGCCCTCACGGACGGCGCGCCCGATCACGTCGGCGGGCTCGCGGGTCTCCTCGAGGGCATCCCGATCGACGAGGTCTGGATTGCCGCCGGCGCCGAGGGCGCGCCCTGGCTCGAGCCCGTCGCGACGCGCGGGCTCCCGACGCGCTCCCTCGCCGCGGGCGATCAGCTCCGGATCGGCGCGCTCGTCGTCACGGCGCTCCATCCACTGGAGGGCCCGGCCTCATCGCCGCCGGATCCCGGCGAGCGGCGCCGCGACGCGCCGCTCCTCCTGCGCGTGGACTACGAAACCTTCGCGGCCGTCCTCGCGACGGGCGCCCCGTCGGGCGCGGAGACGGCGACGCTCCGCGCGGGCGTCCCGCTTGACGCGACGCTGTTGAAGGTGAGCGGGAACGGCAGTCGACGCGGGACGCTGCCCGAGTTCCTCGCCGCGGTCGCGCCGCGGCTGGCGGTCATCCCGGTGGGCGCGCGGAATCCCTTCGGACACCCGGCGCCCGCGGTCCTGACGCGCCTGGGCGCCGCCGGGACGACGGTCTACCGGACCGATCGGGACGGCGCCGTGGACATCCGGAGCGACGGGCGCCGCGTGTGGGTGCGGGCGTGGGGCCGGGCCGGGCCGCTGGTCGAGCTGCCGGCGGACCGGGACGGCCCCCGGAAGGACTAGGTCTCGAAGACCCGCTCGCGCTGGGCGCGGAGCCGTTCCAGCTCCGCCGCGTCGAGCCGCATGCCGAGGGACAGGTTCATCTCCGCGAGGATCGTCTTGATCTCGTTGAGCGACTTCTTGCCGAAGTTCTTCGTCTTGAGGAGCTCGGCCTCGCTCTTCTGCACGAGATCCGCGATCGTCCGGATGTTCGCCGTCTTGAGGCAGTTGTAGGCGCGGACGGAAAGCTCCAGCTCGTCGACGCTCCGGAAGAGGTTCTCGTTGAGCTCGAGGCTCACCTCCGGCTTCGCGTCGTCCTCGGACTCGAGGCCGGTGGGAAAGCGGCAGAGGAGGTTGAAGTGGTCCTCGAGGATGAGGGCCGCCTCGCCGACCGCGTCCTCCGGCGACACGCTGCCGTTCGTCCAGAGCTCGAGGACGAGCCGCTCGGCCCCCGGCTTCCGCTTCGCCGGCTCCACCCGGAAGTTCACGGTCTTCACGGGGGAGAAGTCGGCGTCCACCGCGAGCGCGTTGACCGCGAGCGTCTCCGACTCGCGCTTGTCGGCCGGGACGTAGCCGCGGCCCTTCTCGACGTGGACCTCCATCGCGAGCGTGATGTCGCGCTCCAGCGTGGCGAGCGGCTGCTCGGGATTGAGAATGACGAGGTCGTGGTCGGTCTCGAAATCGCTCGCCTTGGCGACGGCCGGCCCCGTCACCCGGAGCCGGATCAGGCGGCTGCGCTCCCCGTGGAGCTTGAACACGACCCGCCGGAGGCTCGAGAGGATGTCGAGGGAGTCCTCGGTGGCACCCTGCAGGAACGAGAACTCGTGCAGCACGCCGTCGACCTTGACCCACGTCGGGGCGGCGCCCTCGATGGAGGACAGGAGCACGCGGCGGAACGCGTTGCCGACGGTCAGGGCGAAGCCGGGCTCGAACGGCTCCACGACGAAGACCCCGTGGTCCGGCTGGACCTCCTGCCACTCGTGTTTGCGCGGAAGCTGGATCGCGGTGGTCATGCAACCTCCTCAGGTCACACAGGGCGGGTGAGAACGAACGGTCATTATAGCGGAGGGCCGTGCTCGAGGGAAGTCCCCCGGCGTCTGCGTCGCCCCCAAATTGACAGGGGTCCCCGGACCCCTTAGAATCAAACGGAATTTCACGGTCGGTCCCGTCCGAGACCGACCCGTGCACGGTGGACCGCATGTCGAACGAGACTCCTTCGCCGTCCGCAGAGCGACCCCGAGGGACGCATGTCGTCCGCCGCGCCTCGGTCGGGATCTGCCTGGGACTGGCGGCGCTGGGCGCGGTCTGGGTGGCCCAGGCGATGCGGCCGCCCGAGGCCCTCGAGCGGGGGTCCCGGACGGTGGAGGTCCCGGCCACCATCGGGCTCCTGGGCGTCGCCCGCCAGCTGGCTGACCAGGGCGTGATCCGGAGCCAGGCCGTCTTCGTCGGACTCACGCTCTCCCGCGGGACGGCCCGCTCGCTCAAGGCGGGGGAGTACGAGGTGCCGCAGGGCGCGTCGCTCCTGACCGTGCTGCAGCTCCTCGAGACCGGCCGGGTGAAGCCGCACCTCCTGGTGCTGCCCGAGGGATTCACCCTCCGGGACCTCGCCCGTCAGATCGAGGCCGAGGGCATCGCGCCCGCCGCGGACGTGATCCGCATCGCCAGCAGTCCCCATCTGACCTGGAGCCTCGGGATCGAGGCCGACTCGCTCGAGGGGTACCTCTTCCCGGACACCTACCAGGTCACCAAGGGCATGCGTGTCGAGGAGATTCTCGGGCGGATGACCCAGCGGTTTCGGGACCGGGTGGGCACCCCCGAGGTCGTCGCGCGGGCCCGGGCGCGCGGGCTGAGCCTCCATCAGCTCATCACGCTCGCGTCGATCGTGGAGAAGGAAGCCGCGCTCGCCTCGGAGCGCCCCATCATCGCCCGCGTGTTCCTCAACCGCCTCCGCCTGGACATGCCGCTCCAGGCGGACCCGACCGTCGCCTACGCGATGGCCAAAGAGGGGCGGCCCCCGACGCGCGAGGATCTCCAGACCGACCACCCGTACAACACCTACAAGAACCGCGGCCTGCCGCCCGGGCCGATCGGGAACCCCGGCCGGGCGACGGTCGACGCAGTCCTCGAGCCGGCGAACGTGCCCTACCTCTACTTCGTCGCCACCGACGACCGGTCGCACTACTTCTCGACGACGCTCGAAGAGCACAACCGCGCGGTGGCTCGCTACCGGCAGTACCGCCGGCTGCGCGCGACTTCAACGCTTGCGCCCGCCGACGGGCGGATGCTATGAAGGCACGAGACCGAGGTGGGATGAACCCGGACTGGACACGCGCCCCGCTGACCGTTCGCGTCGGGACGTCCCCGACGGCAGACGAGCTGGAGCGCTTCCCCGCCGTGTACGCCGGGCTCAAGCGCGTGATCCCGCCGGTCCTCCGACGGTTCTTCGCCTTCCGGGTGAGCGGGCTCGAGCACCTGCCGGCGCGCGGGCCGTACATCGTCGCGGCGAACCACGCCAACTACCTGGACGGCGTGCTCCTCGCCATGGCCCTGCCCCGCAAGATCAGCTTCCTGGTCATGCCGCGGGTCTACCGGGCCACGCCGCTGCACCCCTACTTCCACGATCACGTGGGCTCGATCCCGGTCTCCCTCGCACGGCCCGACCCCGGGGCGATCCGGCGCGCGATCCGGGTCCTGGAGCAAGGCGGCGTGGTGGGGATCTTCCCGGAGGGGCCGTTCAGCCGGCATGGTCGGCTCGTGCGCGGCCAGCCGGGCGTGGCCCTGGTCGCCCTCCGATCGGGCGTGCCGGTGGTGCCCGCCGCCATCGAGGGCACCTTCGAGGCACTGGCGGCCCGGCGCTTCTTCGTCCCCCGCCGGGTGCCGCTCGGCGTGCGCTTCGGGGAGCCGCTTCATTTCACGGCGCCGCGCCAACGCGCGACGCAGGGCGTTCGTGCCGACGTTACCGGCCGGATCATGGAAGAGATCGCGGCGCTCCTGGCGACCGGCGAGTCCCCGGTCTCCTCGGGCGCCCTCCGATGACCGAGCCGGCGCCGAAGAGTCCCTGGGGGGGGCGCTTCGCGGAGCCCGCCGACACCTCGGCGCGGGCGTTCACGGCGTCCCTGCCCTTCGACTACCGGCTCTGGCCGCACGACATCCGCGGCAGCGAGGCCTGGGCGCGCGCGCTCGCCAAGGGTGGGGTGCTCTCGGAAGCGGAGCTCGACGCCATCCTCCGCGGCCTCGGCGAGGTGCGCCAGGAGCTCGAGACCGGCGCGTTCCCCTACCGGATCGAGCTCGAGGACATCCACATGAACATCGAGCGGCGCCTGATCGAGAAGATCGGCGCCGTCGGGGGGAAGCTCCACACCGGCCGCTCGCGGAACGACCAGATCGCGCTCGACATGCGCCTGTGGCTCCGCGGCGAGATCGATGCGATCCGCCTCGCCCTCCGCGAGGTGCAGGCCGCGCTCATCGAGCAGGCCGAGCGGCACCGGGCGAGCCCCATGCCCGGCTACACGCACCTCCAGCGCGCGCAGCCGGTGCTCCTCGCCCACCATCTCCTGGCCTACGTGTGCATGCTCGGCCGGGACCGCGAGCGCTTCGCCGACGCGCGCCGCCGCCTCGACGTGTGTCCGCTCGGCGCGGCCGCGCTCGCGGGCACCACCGTGCCCATCGACCGTCACGCGCTCGCCCAGGCCCTCGGCTTCCACGCCGCGGCGGCCAACAGCATGGACGCCGTGTCGGACCGCGACTTCGCGCTCGAGTTCTGCGCGGCGGCCGCGATCACCGCGACGCACCTGTCGCGGTTCGCCGGGGAGATCGTGCTCTGGGCCTCGGCCGAGTTCGGGTTCGTCGAGCTGCCCGACGCGTACTCGACCGGGTCGTCGATCATGCCGCAGAAGAAGAACCCGGACGTGGCCGAGCTGATCCGGGGCAAGACCGGACGCGTCTACGGCGACCTCGTCCGGCTCCTCACGGTCATGAAGGGCCTCCCCCTCGCCTACCACTCGGACATGCAGGAGGACAAGGAGGCGTTCTTCGACGCGGCGGACACGCTGCGCGGCACGCTCGGGATCCTGGCGCCCTTCGTTCGAGCCCTGCGCTTCCAGGCCGATCGGCTGCGGGCGCTCGCCGGCGAGAGCTTCTCCACGGCGACTGACCTCGCCGGGTACCTGGTCCAGCGGGGCCTGCCGTTCCGGGACGCCCACGAGGTCGTCGGGCGCGCGGTGCGGCTCGCGCTCGAGCGCGGGGTGCGCCTCGACGCGCTGCCCCTCGACGAGCTCCACCGGCTGTCGCCCCTGTTCGGTCCCGACTTCCGCGAGGCGGTCTCCGTCGACGCTTCGCTCGCCGCGCGGAACGTCTACGGCGGGACCGGGCCCGAGGCAGTGTCACGCGCCCTCGCGGAGGCGCGCGCGCTCCTGGAGATCCCCTGAGCGGCCCGCGAGCCCTGGCCGGATCCGGCGGCGCGGGCCGGATCCGCGCCGCGCTCGCCCTCACGCTCCTCCTGCCGCTCGCCCTGGCCGCCTGCGGCAAGCGCGGGCCGCCCGTCGCGCCGGAGCGGCGGCTGCCCGCCGCCGTGGCGGACCTCCAGGGCAGCGTGGAGGGAGACGCGATCCGTCTCCGCTGGACGCTCCCGAAGATCCGCCTCGACCGGAGCGCCCTGAAGGAAGTGCGCCGGACGGAGCTGTACCGGCGCATCGAGGATGGCGCCGCGGACGCGCCGGTCCGCCCGGCCGTGCTGACGTTCGGCGGCCTGTTCGGGCCCCCGCCGGGCGTCCCGGGATTCGAGCGCGTGGCCAACATCATCGTGGCCGAGCCCGCCGCCCCGGCCCAGGTCCAGGGCAACCAGGTGACCTACCGGGACACGCAGGACCTCAAGATCGGGCAGCGCTACACCTACGTCGTGGTCGCGCTCGACGAGAACGGCCGGCCGAGCCCGCCCTCGAACCGGGTCGTGGTGTCGCTCGCCGCGGCGCCCACCGCGCCGCCACGCGTCGACGCCCAGCCGGGCGACGCGCAGGTGCGGCTCGCCTGGGACGCGCCCCCGACGCTGGTGGACGGGTCGCCGGCGCCCGAGGACCTCGTCTACGACGTGTTCCGCGGGACGACCCCCGGCACGCCGGCGGGGCGGCCCCTCAATCCGGAGCCGATCACCGGCCGCCAGTTCGTGGACCTCACGGCGCAGAACGACGTGACCTACTACTACGTCGTGCGCGCCCGCCTCGGACCGGGCGGCAGCGAGAGCCCGCCGAGCGCCGTCGTCACGGCGACGCCGGAGGACGCGACCCCGCCCGCCCAGCCTCGTGGGCTCGTGGCGGTCCTCGCCGGCCCCACGGTCCGGCTCGCGTGGCAAGCCGTGCCGGATGCCGACCTCGCCGGTTATCGCGTGTACCGGACCACGACGGCAGGCCGGGGGCATGCGCTCCTGACCCCCACGCCGCTGGCGGGGACGACCTTCGTCGACACGGACGTCCGCCCAGGCCAGACGTACTACTACATGGTCACGGCGGTCGACCGCGCCAAGCGCGGCAACGAGTCGGTGCCCTCCGCGGAGGTCTCCGTCACGCTTCCCTGAGGGGCGCGCGGATGTCATCGCGGGCTCGTTGGGTTGACAGGTCGCGCATGCGCCACATAGGCTCGCGCTGCGTCACACTGCGCCGGGCTTCACGCTCGATCCCGCCTGGGGAGGAATCATGATGGGCGCCGCGACCGCGAGACGGGACCGCGGCGCCGATCCTCCCGGCGAAAGTTTAGGGCCGGCCGTGACGGGGGACGCGGCGCGACGACGTCGCCGAGGCGCCCCGAGCCTCCTCGGGCTCGTGCTGGCGCTCGCGCTCGCGGGCCCCGCGCTCGGTCAGACGCCGACGCCGACCACGCCGACGCCGGCCCCCGAGCCGAGCCCCATTCCTCTCGCCGAGATCGCGATCCGGGCCGACGAGCTTGCCGGACTCTTGCTCGAGCTGGAAGCGGCGGCCGTCCCGACGCGCGACCTGCAGGCGATCGAGGCCCGGCTCCCCGCGCAGCGGGAGCGCCTCCTCGCGAGCCTGGCGGACACGCAGCGGCGCCTGGACGCCGGGGCGCCGCTCGCGCTCCTCGACCGGCTCGACGCGACGTGGCATGCGACGCGGCGGCAGGTCCGGGCCTGGTCGGAGACGGTCACGCGCCGCGCGGCCAAGCTCCAGGACGATGTCGAGCGCCTGGCCTCGCTCCGCGAAACATGGGCGCGCTCGCGCGCCGACGCCGTCGCCGCCGGCGCGCCCGCGCTGGTGCTTGGCCGAATCGACGAGATGCAGAAGGCCATCAGCTCGACCAAGGCGCGCCTGGAGGCCAGCCTCGCCGCGACGCTCGTGCTCCAGCACCGCCTCAGCCAAGAGCTCGCCCGCTACGACCAGATCCTCGCCCGGATCGCGGAAGCCCGCGCCGACCTGTTCACGCAGCTGGCGGCGCGGAGCAGCCCGCCGATCTGGACCCCGTCGCTCTGGACCGGTGCGGCGGGCGAAGTCGCGGGCGCTTGGCAGGAGGCGATCGGCACCCTCGAGCGGATCGCGGAGCGGCTGACGGCGGCCCAGACGGGGCGCTTGCCGCTGCTGGCCATCGTTTTCGTCGGCTTCGCCGCGCTCCTCTACCGGGCGCGGGGCCGGATGCGAAACAGCGCGGGCGCTGGCGCGCTGAGCGCGATCTTCGAGCGGTTCATCTCGGCGGCCGTCATCCTGACGATGTTCGTCGGGATGGTGTTCTATGCCGAGGAGCTGCCGCTCTACGTCTACGTGGCCGGGCTCGTCGGCGTGGTGCCGGTCCTCCGGCTCGTGCGGCCGCTGGTGACGGGCCCGGTCATCCTCGCGCTCTACGTGCTGGGGGTCTTGTTCGTCGTGGATCAGCTCCGGATCCTGATCAACACGGCCACCCATCTGGACCAGGTCGTGTATCTCTTCGAGATGGCGGCCTCGGTCCTCATGATCCTGTGGCTGAGGGCCGCGTGGCGGGCGTCGAGGAAGATGTCCGCCAGCATCCTGCCCCGCGCCATGCTGGGCACCTCCATCCTGCTCGCCGCGTTCGCCATGTCGCTCGCGGCCGGCGCCCTGGGCTACATGCACCTCGCCCGGATGATCGGGACGGGAGCGCTCGGGTCAAGCTACACCGGCCTGGTCATGTCGGTCGCCGTGCGCGCGATGCGAGATCTCGTCGCGTATGCGCTGCGCGTGCGGCCCCTCCGTCTGTTGCGGGCGGTCCAGCTCCATCGACCCCTGATCGAGTACCGCGTGGCGGGGCTCCTGGGGTGGGCGGGCACCGTCGCGTGGGTGGTAGGCGCCCTCTCGGCCTTTGGGATCCTCGATCAGGTCGCGGCCATCGCCACGACGGCGCTGGCCTTCGGCGTCGGGTGGGGCAAAGCGCGCGCCTCGGTGGCCGACATCGTCGCCTTCGTGGTCGCGGTGTGGCTCTCGGTCAAGATCGCGCGCCTCACCCGGATGATCCTGTACGAGGACGTCTTCAGCCGGGTCCGGCTGGCCAAGGGAGTGCCGCAGACGCTGGCGGGCGTCGTCCAGTATGGGATCGTGATCGTGGGCTTCTCGCTCGCGCTCGTGGCCCTCGGGATCGACTTCACGAAACTGACCATCCTCCTCGGCGCGCTCGGTGTCGGCGTCGGCTTTGGTCTCCAGAACGTGGTGAGCAACGTCGCGTCGGGCCTGGTCCTCCTCTTCGAGCGGACGGTCCGGGTCGGCGACGCGATCGAGGTCGGCGAGATCCAGGGCGAGGTGCAGACGATCGGGATCCGGGCCAGCACGGTCCGGACCTGGGCGGGGTCGGAGGTCATCGTCCCCAACGCGGAGCTGGTGTCGCAAGTCGTCACGAACTGGACGCTCTCCGACCGCCGGGCGCGCCTGGAGGTGTCGGCCAGCGTCGTTCACGGCGCCGACCCCGCCGAGGTGACCCGCCTGATGACGGAGCAGGCGCACGGCCATCCGAAGGTCGTGGCCACGCCCGCGCCGGTCGTCCTGTTCAAGTCGCTGGCCGACGGGGTGCTCCTGTTCGAGCTCCGCTGCTGGACGGACGACTTCGATTCCGGCGTGGTGACGCGCAGCGAGCTGACCGCGGGGATCTACCGGGCACTCGAGGCCGCGCGCATCGCGATCGCGCTCCCCCCGCGCGCCGTCCGGTTGACGATGGAGGAATCCCGGCCCCCGGCGCGCCCCGCGTAGGGGCGCGCCCGCGCGAGGCGACGGCCGCGGCGGGGCGCCGCGGGGCCCCGCCTCATCTCCGGTCTCGGCGGCGCGCGCCGATCCGTCGAGCGCGCGGCGGCCGCATCCAGACGGGCCCGCCGCGGCCTCGTTGGCAGTCCGTCGTCTTGATTCGAGCGGGCCGCCATGCTACGGTCCCGGCAACTGTCGTGTCCGAGCGATCCAGATCGTGCGGTGAAGGAGGTTAGGCGATGCGACGGACCTTCCAGGGCTCTCTGGTCGCGATGGTGACGCCGTTCCACGACGGCCGGGTCGACGAGGACAAGCTCCGCGAGCTGGTCGAGTACCACGTGACGCATGGGACCGACGGGCTCGTTCCCTGCGGAACGACCGGCGAGTCGCCGACCCTCACGCACGACGAGCAGAAGCGGGTCGTCGAGATCGTGATCCAGCAGACGCGGGGGCGGATCCCGGTGGTCGCGGGCACGGGCTCGAACTCGACCGCCGAGGCGATCGACATGTCCCGGCACGCGGCGAAGGCCGGGGCCGCGGGCGCACTCCTCGTCACGCCCTACTACAACAAGCCGACCCAGCAGGGGCTCTACGAGCACTACCGCGCGATCGCCCAGGCGGTCCCCGACCTGCCGCTCATCGTCTACAACATCCAGGGGCGCACGGCCGTCAACATGGAGACCGAGACCCTGGCCCGGCTCGCCCAGATCCCGAACATCGTGGGCGTCAAGGAGGCCTCGGGCAGCCTGGACCAGATGACGGCGGTGATCCTCGCCTGCGGGCCGGAGTTCACGGTGCTCTCCGGCGATGACAACCTCACGCTGCCGCTGATGTCGGTCGGCGGGCGCGGTGTCATCTCGGTGGTGGGCAACTTCCTGGCCCGCGAGGTCGCGGACGTGACGCACGCCGCGCTCGAGGGCGACTGGAAGCGGGCGCGCGACCTGCACTTGAAGCTCTATCCCGTGTGCAAGGCCATGTTCATCGAGACGAACCCGATCCCGGTGAAGGAGGCAATGGCCATGCTGGGGATGATCCGGGCCGAGTGGCGGTTGCCCATGTGCCCGATGGTCCCCGCGAACCGGGAGAAGCTCCGCCAGGCGCTGGTCCAGGCCGGCGTCCTGAAGGCCTGAGCTAGAGTCGACCCCGCCCGTGGTCGAGCTGGTCGTCGCCGGCGCGGCCGGGCGCATGGGCGGACGCGTCATCGCCCTCGCTCGAGACGCGGCCGATCTCCGGGTGGTCGGCGCCTTCGAGCGCCCCGGTCATCCGGCCCTCGGGCGGGATGCCGGCGAGGTGGCCGGCGCCGGCCATCTCGGCGTGCCGATCGCCGCGGATCCCGCGCCCCTCCTCGCCCCGGGCCGCGTCCTCGTCGAGTTCACCACGCCCGAGGCCTCCCTGGAGCACCTGCGTCTCGCCGCCGCCCGTGGGGCCGGCGCGGTCGTCGGCACGACCGGGCTCCAGGCGGCCCAGGTCGAGGAGATCCGCCGGCTCGCGGCGCGCGTGCCGATCCTCCAGTCGCCCAACATGAGCGTCGGCGTGAACCTAGCGTTCCGTGTGCTCGCGCTGATGGCGAAGGCGCTCGGCGACGACTACGACGTCGAGATCACCGAGATCCACCACCGGATGAAGAAGGACGCGCCGAGCGGCACTGCCGCCAAGATGGCGGAGGTGATCGCCGAGGCGCTCGGCCGCCGGATCGAGGATGCCGGGGTCTACGGCCGGCACGGGCTCGTCGGCGAGCGGAGCGCGAAGGAGATCGGCGTCCATGCGCTGCGCGGCGGGGACGTCGTCGGGGACCACACGGTCGTCTTCAGCACGATCGGCGAGCGTCTCGAACTGACCCACCGGGCGCACAGCCGCGACACGTTCGCGCAGGGCGCGCTCCGGGCGGCGCGGTTCGTCGCGACCGCCGCCCCTGGACTCTACTCGATGCACGATGTCCTCGGGCTCTGAACGGGGGGCCGGCGCTTGAGCCCCGTCCGGCCCGGCCGCGGATCGTCTGATATCCTGTTCGTCGAGGACATCCAGTTCTTCGGCCATCACGGCGTCACCCCGGCCCAGCAGGAGGTCGGCGCGTGGTTCTCGGTGGACGTGGAGCTGACGCTGGACCTCACGCCGGCCGCGCTCTCCGACGATCTGGAGGCGGCGGTCGACTACGGGCAGGTGGTGCAGCGCGTGGTGTCGATGGGGACGAGCGAGCGATTCCATCTGATCGAGCGCCTCGCGGGGCTCCTCTGCGAGGCGCTCCTCCGGGAGCAGCCCGCCCGCGAAGTGACTGTGACCGTCCGCAAGGTCACCGCGCCGTTCGAGGGGATCCACGCGGTGCCGGGCGTGCGCATGACGCGGAGCCGCTAGGGATGGCGCGCGTCTTCCTGTCGCTCGGCTCGAATCTCGGCGACCGCCGCCGGTACCTCGAGTCGGCGCTGACCCTGCTCCGGGCGGAGACGGCGGTCCGCGTCGTCACGTGCTCGCAGGTGTACGAGACGACGCCGTGGCCGGAGATCGGGTCGCCGCGGGAGACCTGGCATCTGAACTGCGCGGTCGAGATCGAGACGGAGCTGTCGCCCGACCGACTCCTCCAGCTGACCCAGGCGATCGAGAGCCGGTCGGGCCGGCTTCCCGCGGCGGGTCCGCCGGCGGCCGCAGCCCCGCGCTCCCTCGACATCGACATCCTGCTCTACGCGGACCAGGTCATCGCGGAGGACGAGCTCCAGATCCCCCACCCGTTCCTGCACCTCCGCCGGTTCGTCCTGGTCCCGCTCGCGGACATCGCGCCCGAGGTCGAGCACCCGACGCTTTATCAGTCGATCCTGGATCTCCTGGACGAGCTGCCCGGCGAAGGCGACGTCTTCCCGTATCCCGGCTGACGTCCGGCCCCTTGCCGGGCGCGGGGCATTCTGTTAGCGTCCGCTGCTAGAGGCAGAGGCGTGCCCGAGCCCTCCAGCGAATTTCGTCAGCAGGCGCTCACGCACCTCGATACCCTGTACAACTTCGCCCTGCGCCTGACCAAGCGCCCGCCGGACGCCGACGACCTGGTCCAGGAGACCTACCTCCGGGCCTTCCGGTTCGCCCACCGCTTCGAGCCGGGAACGCACCTCCGGGCCTGGTTGTTCCAGATACTGAGGAACACGTTCCTGACTTTCTACCGGCGGGAGATGCACCAGCCAATGCTCCTCGACAAGGACCTGGAGGACGGGCTCGAGGAGGCGCCGGCGGGCGAGGCCCCGGATCCCGCGGTGGTGACCACGCTGGACCTCGAGCGGGCGCTCGGCGAGCTGCCCGAGGACTTCCGGTCGGTGCTGCTGCTCGCGGACCTGGAGGGGCTCGCGCTCCTCGAGATCGGGCAGATCATGGACATCCCCATCGGCACGGTCAAGTCGCGGCTCTTCCGGGCGCGCCGGATGGTGCGCCGCCGCCTGGCCGACTACCGGACGGGCTGACTCGACGATGGACTGCCACCAGATCCGCGAGATCCTCGAGGAGTACCGCCGGCGCGAGCTGGATCCCGAGCGCGCCCGGGTGGTCGAGGCCCATCTCGCGAGGTGTCCGACCTGCCAGGCGATGCTGGCCCGCGAGGAGGCCGTCGCGCGGCTCGTCCACGCCCTGCCGCGCTCGCCGGCGCCGCCGACGCTCGCGCGCCAGATCCGCGCCCTCGGCACCGAGCGGCGGGGGGTCGGCGGCTGGCTGGGGCGCCCGTGGATCGCCGCCGCCATCGCCGCGGTGCTCGTCGCCGCGGTCCTGGTGCCGTGGCTCCGCCGGCCCGCCGAGCAGCCCGGCGACGCCGTCGACGCGATCATCCAGTCCGGCGTCGCCGAGCACCGGCGGATCCTCCTCGATCTCGAGGCGACCCCGCGCGAGATCTCGGATCCGACCGAGCTCTTCCAGCGCGTCTCGTCGGTGACGTCGGTCGAGCTGCCGAAGGTCTTCGCGGGCACCGACGAGCTCCAGCTGGTCGCCGCGCGCCCGACGATCATCGCGAGCCGGAAGACCGCGGCGGCGACGATGCGCTACAAGGCCCCGCCCGACACGACCTACTTCCTCTTCCCCGGCACCGACCTCCCGATGCCGAACGAGGGCCGGGTGCAGATCGAGCAGTACCGCCCGTACATGCGCGAGGTGAACGGCTACAACATCGTGTACTGGAAGCAGAAGGACATGGCCTACCTCATGGTGTCGGCTCTCGACAAGGAAGAGTGCAAGCGCCTGTACCTCAAGGTCCGGCGGGCCCTGTAGCCACCGTCATGTCCTCCGCTGCATCCGCCGTCGAGTCGGGTGCTCCAGACGTCCAGCGCCTGTCGATCGTCGTCCCGGTCTACCAGGGGGAGCGCACCCTCGATCTGCTGCTCGCGGAGATCGCGCCCCTCACCGCGCCGCAGGCCACGCCGCGCGGGCGGCGCTTCCAGGTCGCCGAGGTCGTCCTCGTCCACGACGGCGCCATCGACAACTCGCACGTGGTGATGGAATCCCTGGCCGCCCGGTATCCGTTCGTGACCCTCGTCTGGCTGTCGAGGAACTACGGCCAGCATCCCGCCACGCTGGCCGGGATGGCGGTCACCAGCGCCGACTGGGTGACGACCCTCGACGAGGACGGCCAGCAGAATCCCGCGGACGTCGGCAGCCTACTGGACGCGGCCTTCGACGCGGGAGCCCCCCTCGTGTACGGGCAGGCGCTCAACCAGCCCTCCCACGGTCTCGTCCGCAACACGCTGAGCCGGCTCGCCAAGGTGGTCTCGGTGGCCATCGTCGGCAACCGCCAGATGGCGCACTTCAACAGCTTCCGGCTGGTCCGGGGCGACATCGCGCGGAGCCTGGCCGCCTACTGCGGCCACGGCGTCTACCTCGACGTGGCCCTGGCCTGGGTCGTCGCGCGGTGGACCACGGGCCCGGTGACGCTCCGCCCCGATCGGGGCCGCCCCTCCGGCTACACGTTCCGCGCGCTCGTGGCGCACTTCGGGCGGCTCATCCTGACCGCGGGGACGCGGCCGCTCCGCTTCATCTCGGTCCTGGGCTTCCTGTCGATCCTGGCGGGCGGGGCTCTCAGCGCGGTCATCATCTGGGCGCGGCTCCGGCACCAGATCCCGGTGCAGGGCTACACCTCCCTCATCGTGGTGATCTGCTTCTTCTTCGGGGTGGTCCTCTTCTCGCTGGGCATCATCGCGGAGTACCTGGCGGTGACGCTGACGACGGGGATGGGCCGGCCGCTCTACGTCACCATCGCCCGACCCCAGCGTCCCGACGGCGCCCGGCCGTGACCGGCCCCCTCGTGTGGGTGGTCGGTCGCGGCGGGTTCCTCGGGTCGCATCTCGAGCGCCTCGCGCCGCAGGCGCTGCCGGGGGCCGCACCCTGGGTCCCGGCGGCACCCCGCTTCTCGTGGAGCGAGCCGGCCCGCCTCGCGACCGAGATCGCAGAAGCCGCGCGCGCCTTCGGCGAGGCAGTGCGCCAGCGCGGCACACCCTGGACGCTCGCCTGGTGCGCTGCCGCGGGCGGGGTGGGCGGCCGCCCCGAGGCGCTGGCCCAGGAAACGGCCGCGCTGCGGCACCTGCTCGGCGCGGTCGCCGCAGCGCTCGGCGGGCGGGCGGATCGGCCGCCCGGCACCGTGCTCTTCTCGAGCTCGGCCGGCGGCGTGTACGGGGAGTCCCTCGAGCTGCCGCTCACCGAGAACTCGCCGTGCCGCCCCATCTCGCCGTACGGCCGGGCGAAGCTCGAGCAGGAGGCCGACGTGCTCCGCTGGGCCGCGGCGACGCCCGGCGTCTCCTGCCTCGTGGCCCGGCTGTCGAATCTCTACGGCCCCGGGCAGAGCCTCGAGCGCCCGGTCGGCCTCATCGCGCGGCTCTCGCAGAGCTTCGTCCGCCGGACGCCGCTCCACGTCTATGTGCCCCTCGATACGCTCCGCGACTATCTCCACGTGGGGGACGGCGCGCGCGCCATCCTCCAGAGCCTGGATCGCCTGCGGCAGGCGGACCGACCGGCGTCCCTCGTCAAGATCTTCGCCAGCGAGCACAGCATCTCGGTCGCGGGGGTCATCGGGATCTTCACCCGGGTCGCCAAGCGCGCGCCCCGCATCATCTGCATGCCCAGCCCGGTCAGCCGCCAGCAGCCGAGCCGGCTCCGATTCCGGTCCGTGGTCTGGGCGGATCGCACGCCGTCCGTGGTGGACCTGGCCGCCGGCATCCGCGACGTCTATCAGGACCACCTCTCGCTGTTCCAGCGCGGGCGACTGCCCGCGCCGCCGGCGCGCTGACGCGCTGCGCGCGCGTCAGCTGGCGCGCGGATCCAGGAGATCGCGGAGCCCGTCGCCGAGCAGGTTGAAGCCGAGGACGGCGAGCGCGATCGCCGTCCCGGGGAAGATCGCGTACCACGGCGAGAGCTGCAGGAAGTTCTGGGCGTCCCGCAGCATCAGTCCCCACGAGGGATTCGGCGGCTGGGTCCCGAGCCCGAGGTAGGACAGCGCCGCCTCCGCCAGGATCGCCAGCGGGAACGAGATCGTGGCCTGCACGATGATGGGCGAGAGCGTGTTGGGCAACACGTGTCGCCAGAGGATCGCGCCGTCCCCGGCCCCGAGTGCCTGGGCGGCCGCGACGAACTCCTGGACCCGGAGGGCGAGCACGTTCGCCCGCGTGAGCCGGGCGAAGACCGGGACGTACGCGATCCCCACCGCGACCATGCTGATCAGCACGCCCGGCCGGAAGACCGCGGCGATCAGGAGGGCCGAGAGCACCGCCGGGAACCCGTAGATGGCGTCGGTCAGCCGCATCAGGACCTCGTCGAGCCATCCCCCGCGCCAGCCTCCGGCCGCGCCCAGGACGACCCCGACCGCCATCCCGATCCCGACCGCGACGGCGCCGACCGCCAGGGAGGCGATCGCCCCCCGCATCACGCGCGAGAGGAGATCGCGCCCGTACTGGTCGGTGCCCATCGGGTGCGCGGCGGACGGCGCCGCCAGGCGCGCCGAGAGCTCCATGCGGAGCGGGTCCCGCGGCGTGTACACGACCGAGCAGACGGCGGTGCCGACGATCAGCGCGGTGATCAGGAGCCCGACGCCGAGCGCGGGCCGCCCGCGCCTACTCATACCGGATCCGCGGGTCGAGCACCGTGTAGAGGACGTCCACCGCGAAGTTGAGCGTGACCACCGTCGCCGCGACCAGGAGCACGACGCCCTGGACGACGGGCAGGTCGCGCGCGCTGATCGCCCCCAGGGCGAGGCGGCCCAGCCCGGGCAGATAGAACACGTTCTCCACGACGATGCTTCCGGCCAGGAGCTGTCCAAGCTGGAGCCCCACGATCGTGACGATCGTGAGCAGCGCGTTCCGGACGACGTGCTTCCACGTGACGGTCCGCTCGCCGAGGCCCTTCGCCCGCGCGGTCCGCACGTGATCGGCCCGCAGGACCTCGAGGACCGCCGCCCGCGTCGTCCGCGCGAGAATGGCCGCCTGGACCGCGCCGAGCGCGAAGGCCGGCAGGAGGAGAGCCCGGACGCCCGGCCAGAGCCCGGCGGCCCAGCCGTCGAACCCGCCGGCCTGCACCCAGCCCAGGCGCACGGCGAAGAGCAGGATCAGGAGGAGCCCGGCCCAGAACGACGGGATCGCGAGGCCGAGCTGCGACAGCGTCATCGCGAGGTAGTCCCCCGCGCGCCCCTGCCGCGTGGCCGCGTAGACGCCGAGCGGAATCGCGGTCAGCAGCATGAACACGGCGGCGAGCGCGGCGAGCGGGAGGGTGACCGCCAGCCGGCTCAGCACCAGGCGCCCGACCGCGACGTCGTACTGGATCGACCGTCCGAGATCGCCCCGCAGCGCCGCGCCGACCCACTCCACGTACTGGACGAGGATGGGCCGATCGAGGCCCATCGCGCGGCGCAGCGCCTCCGCCGCCTCGGGGCTCGCCTCGGTGCCCATGATGAGGAGCGCCGGGTCTCCGGGCAGCACCCGGACGACGGTGAAGACCACCAGGGAGACCACGAACAGCGTGGCGAGCAGCGCCACGGCCCGGCGGAGGATCAGCTGGCGCATCGGCGGCGGCCTTGCCCCGCGGCCCTCCGGAACGGTCCCACCCCGAGGCGGACCCCGGGACGGGCGGCGTCGGGCGACGCCATGGCCGCGCGCGGCGCTACTTCGACCAGCTCACCTCCGAGAGATCCATGGCGGGCGTGGGGAGATCCTTCCAGATGCCCTGGATGCCCTTCTTCGCCGCCACCAGGCGCGGCATGACGTAGAGCCAGACGACCGGCGCCTCCTCGGCCATGATCTGCTGGAGGTCCGCGTAGATCTCGCGCCGCTTCTTGTCGTCGACGGTCGTCTCGGACTCCTGGAAGGCCCGCTGGAAGCGGGGACTGTTGTACCGGAAGTAGTAGTTGGGGTTCGCGTAGTTGCCGGCGTCCCAGGCCTCGGCATGGCCGATGATCGTCATGTCGTAGTCGGCGTTCTTGTAGACGCGATCGAGCCACTGCCCCCACTCGATCTGCTCGAGCTTCGCGCGGATGCCGGCCTTGGCCAGCTGCTCCACCAGCACCTCGCCCGTCCGCACCGTGTAGGGATACTGCGCGGTCACCCGGATCACCGCGTCGAAGCCGTTCGGATACCCCGCCTCCGTCAAGAGCTGCCTGGCTTTCGCGGGATCGTAGGGCACCGCCTTCGACATGTCCACGAAGTAGGGGTTGAGGGGGTCGATGTTGGAGCCGAGGACGCGGCCGAAGCCGAACATCGCGCCCTTCACGACCTCCGGCTTGTCGACGGCGTGCGTGATCGCCCGCCGGACCCGCACGTCGGAAAACGGCTTCTTCGAGTTGTTGAGCGCCAGGATGACGTCGTTCGTGGTATCGCCCTGGATCAGCTGGAGGCTCGGCGCCCGGCGCACGACCTCGACCGACTCCGGGCCGAGGCCGAAGCCCATGACGTCGATGTCGCCGGCCTGGAGCGCCGCCAGCGCGGCGTTGGAATCGGGAATGAACCGGAAGGTCACGCGATCGAGCTTCGGCAGGCCCTTCACGTGATAGTCGGGATTGCGCTTGAGCACGATGCGGTCCCCGCGATCCCACCGCTCGAACAGGAAGGGCCCGGTCCCGATGGGCTGCGACTTCTGCTGCTCCACGCCCTCCCGCGGGTACATCACCGAGCCCTGGCGCGAGAGGTTGTAAAGGAACATCGCGTTCGTCCGCTGGAGGGAGATCGTCACGGTGTAGTGGTCCCGGACGTGGATCACGCTGATGTCCTCGTACTGCTTGACGTGAGGGTGCTTGGTCTCCGGGTTCCGTGCGCGATCCAGAACGTACTTCACGTCCTCGGCGACGAACTCGCGGCCGTTGTGGAACCGCACCCCCTTCTTCAGGAAGAAGGTGTAGTTCAGGTTGTCCGTCGTGTTCCAGCGCTCGGCGAGCCAGGGCACGAGGCGGCCCTGGGCGTCGACCTTCACCAGGGCCTCCTGGATGTTGTAGAAGACCACCGCGGCCGTCGCGGATGCGGGCGTCGCGGTGAGGTCGAGCCCGGGCGGCTCGGCGGTGATCTGCACCACCAGGTCGGCGCCCTGGGCGCTGGCGTCGCGCGGCCCGACCGGTCCCGGCGAGAGGAGTCCGGAGCCGACGGCCAGGACCGCTGCCGTGCCGAGGAGCCAGCCCAATCGAGGCCATCGTGCCATGCTCGTGCCTCCAGCTGACGGCGGGGTAGGAATCGGGGCCACTATACCCGATGCGCGGAAGCGCCCTCAAGGCGCGGACCGTCTCGTGCCATCATGGCCGTGCGATGCGCCGCGCGGTCGTCGTCCTCATCGCTGCCCTGGTCGCGCTGGTCGTGATCGCGATGGTGGCCCGCCAGGATTCCGGCTGGCGCCGGAGCAGCGCGCCGCCGGTGCCGGGGGCGGTGACCGGATCGGCGCCGACGCCCCCGACCGGGGCGCCGACGGCAGACGCGCCGCCGAGCCGGCGGGGCGGCCCGGGCCGCAACGAGCCGGCGGCCCTCGTAGAAGCCCGGGAGGTCCTCGCCGCCATCGAGGCCCGCCAGGGTCAGCCACTCGCCGGTTACGTCGGCGGGCGGATCTTCCACAATCGCGAGGGGCAGCTGCCCGCGGGCCGCTACCGCGAATACGACGTGCACCCGCGAACGCCCGGTCAGAACCGCGGGCCCGAGCGGCTGGTCATCGACCAGGCCACCGGGCGCGCCTACTACTCCGACGACCACTACCGGACCTTCGTCCCGCTCAACTGAGGCCGACGCGCGTGAGCGCCTCCTCCCCGACCGACCAGCTTGCGGCCACCACCCCGCCGTGGGTCCATCTCTGGGTGGGCGCCGACGACGGATCCCCGGCGCTCCCCGCGCCGCCGGCCGGCGTCGTCGTCCGGGCCCTCGCCGGCCGCCGGTGCCGCACGAAGCGCGCGCTCCTCGCCGAGATGGCTGACACCCTCGCGTTTCCGGCGCATTTCGGCAAGACCTGGGACGCGCTTGAGGACTGCCTCACGGATCTCGAGTGGCTGCCGGGCACCGGATATCGGCTCGTGATCCTGGACGCCGACCAGCTGCTCGCGCGGGAGGCGGCCAGCTACGCGACGCTGATCGCGCTGCTCGGCGACGTCGGCCGCGCCTGGGGCGAGCGCGCCACCGGCCATCCCGGCCGCGGCCCGGTCCCGTTCCACACCGTCCTGGTCGTGCCCGCGCGTCGACGGAGCGCGCGCGACGACTGGGGCGCCGCGCCGCTCATCGGCTAGCGCCGCCGCCACCGGCCTCCACGCCGGCCCCGAACCGCGGGAATGGCTTGACAACCGCCGAGGGGACGACCCAGGCTGGGGAATGTCCATGCCGCCGCGCGCGCGTCAACCTGCCCGGGCCAAGACGAGCGGGGCCCCGAGCCCCGCGGGCGCCGCGCCGGCCGCGGCAGCGCCGACCCCGGGCACCCCCGCCGACTTCGAGAAGCTCGGCGTCTTCTACCTCGGGCGCCCCTACGACCTCGCCGCCAAGGCGCCGAAGCCCGGCTTCGTCCTCTACGACTCCAAGGATCTCGTCACGCACGCGGTGTGCATCGGGATGACCGGCAGCGGCAAGACGGGCCTCTGCCTCGCCCTCATCGAGGAAGCGCTGCTCGACGGCATCCCGGTGCTCCTCATCGATCCGAAGGGCGACCTCGCGAATCTCTGTCTCACGTTCCCGGAGCTCCGCCCGCAGGACTTCGCCCCGTGGGTCAACGAGGAGGACGCGCGCCGCAAAGGGCTCGACGTCGATGCGTATGCCGCGCAGCAGGCCGAGCTCTGGCGCAAGGGCCTGGCCGCCTGGGGCGAGGACGGCGCGCGAATCCAGCGCCTCCGCGACGCGGACGACGTCACGATCTACACGCCCGGCAGCACCGCCGGGTTTCCGGTCTCGATCGTGAAGTCGTTCGCGGCGCCGCCCGCCGCGCTGCGCGACGACGCCGAGCTCCTCCGTGACCGGATCGGGACCACCGCCACGAGCCTCCTCGGGCTCCTAGGAATCGACGCGGACCCGCTCCAGAGCCGGGAGCACATCCTCCTCTCGAAGCTCCTCGAGACCGCGTGGCGCGACGGTCACGATCTCGATCTGGCGGGGCTCATCCAGCAGATCCAGAGCCCGCCGATCACGAAGGTGGGCGCGCTCGACCTCGAGGCGTTCTTCCCGGGCAAGGACCGCTTCGCGCTGGCGACCCGGCTCAACAACCTCCTGGCCGCCCCGGGCTTCGACGCCTGGCTCAAGGGGGAGCCGCTCGACGTGGCCGCGCTCCTCCACACGCCGGCGGGCAAGCCCCGGGCCGCGATCTTCTCGATCGCACACCTCTCCGACGCCGAGCGGATGTTCTTCGTCTCGCTCCTCTTGAACGAGATGCTCGGGTGGGTGCGGGCGCAGTCGGGCACGACCAGCCTCCGGGCCATGCTCTACATGGACGAGGTCTTCGGCTACTTCCCGCCGGTCGCGAACCCGCCCTCGAAGCTCCCGCTCCTGACCTTGCTCAAGCAGGCGCGGGCGTTTGGCGTGGGCGTCGTCCTGGCGACCCAGAACCCGGTCGATCTCGACTACAAGGGACTCGCGAACACCGGCACGTGGTTCATCGGGCGGCTCCAGACGGACCGGGACCGCGCGCGGGTGCTGGACGGGCTCGAGGGCGCGGCGGCCGGTGGCAACCAGCGCTTCGACCGCAGCGCGATGGAGAAGATCCTGGGCGGGCTCGGGACCCGGATCTTCCTCCTGAACAACGTGCACGAGGACGCGCCGGAGGTCTTCGAGAGCCGCTGGGCGATGTCCTACCTGCGCGGCCCCCTCACCCGGACCCAGATCAAGCAAATCATGGCGGGACGGACCCCGCCGGCGGAGGCCGCGCGGCCCGCCGCGGCGCCCGCGGCCACCGGCGCCGCCCCCTCGGCGCCGAGCGCCCCATCGGCCGCGCCGGCGCCCGCCCCCAGCGCGGGCCGGCCGGTGCTCCCGCCCGCCGTGCCGCAGCTCTTCGTCCCCACGCGAGGGACCGCTCCGGCGGGGGCCACGCTCGTCTACCAGCCCCAGGTCCTCGGCGCGGCCACCGTGCACTTCTCGGACGACAAGACCGGCGTCGACCGGAACGACGAGGTCGTCGTCGCGACGCCCGTCACGGATGCGGCGGTGCCGGTCCGATGGGAAGCGTCGACGCCCCTGGCCGTCGCGGTCGCCGACCTCGAGAAGTCGCCCGGAGCCGCCGGGAACTGGGCGCCGCTGCCCTCGGCCGGCGCGAAGCCGAAGAGCTACGAGGACTGGAGCCGCGACCTGGCGGCGTGGCTCTATGGACAGCAGCGCCTCGACCTCCTCCGCGACCCGGAGTCGGGCGCCGTCTCGCGCCCGGGCGAGAGCGAGCGGGACTTCCGCGTGCGGATCCGCGAGGCCGCTCGCGCGGACCGGGACGCGCGCGTCGAAGCGCTCCGGAAGAAGTACGCTCCCAAGCGGGCGGCGCTCGAGGACCGCCTCCAGCGGGCCCAGCAAGCGCAGGCGCGCGAGAGCGGGCAGGTCACCCAGCGGGGCGTGCAGGCGGCGATCTCCATCGGTGCCACCATCCTCGGCGGCCTGCTCGGGCGCAAGACGATCAGCGTCACGAACATCGGACGCGCCACGACGGCGGCGCGCGACGCCAGCCGCGTCCTCAAGGAGCGCGAGGACGTCACCCGCGCCCAGGAGACGGTGGCCGGAGTGCAGCAGGATCTGGCCGCGCTCGAGGCCGAGCTCCAGACCGAGATCACCGCGCTCGACGCCCGCGCCGAGCCCGAGCGTTTGGAGCCCGTCGCGATCCGGCCGAAGAAGACCGACGTGCGAGTGCGACTCTGCGCGCTCGCCTGGATTCCCTACTGGCACGACCCCGCGGGCACGCTGACGCCCGCCTGGACATGAGTTCCGCCCGGGCCGATCGGCCGGCCGCGCGGAGCCGAACCCCCGGGCCCGAGCCCGGAGCGGCGGCGCCCACGCCGCCAGGAAAGGAGCAGTCTCACATGCGGAACCGCTTCACGCTGGCCATCCTCGCCGTCCTCGTGGCAGTCGGCCTGATTGCGACGCTCTCGATGGCCGCCGGGCCCAAGCAGTACCAGTGGACCGGGACGGTGACCGAGATCGACCCCAAGGCCAAGACGATGAGCGTCGACAAGGGGGGCGACATCTGGGAATTCTCCACCGAGGGGATGAAGGACCTCAAGGTGAAGAAGGGCGACAAGGTCACGGTCTACTACGTCGCGATCGCGAAGAAGGTCGAGTCGAAGTAGCGGGCTGACGGGCGGGTAGCGACCCCCGCTACGCGTCCGGTCCGCCCGGCGGCCTCGAGCGCCGTCCGCTGCTGGCGCGCGCGCCGGCGCCCCGCGTCGTCGGGCCGGGGCGCGCGGGCCAGCGGCGGCGGGGCGCCGCGGGCGGAGCGTCCCTCGGTCATCGCCTCGTCGGCGGCGGGCCGGCGCCGGCTGACCCTTTCTACCGCCCTTCCAGGAACGCGCAGGCCACGGCGCCCTGCCGGGCCACATTGACGACGGGCTCGCGGCTCACGCGGACGTGGAGCCCGAGGTCGCCGGGCGCGTAGAAGAGACCCAGCGAGAAGTAGCAGGGGCCCGCGTAGGACTTCCCGGCCCGCAGGTAGACCATCCGCCGCCGCGTGCCGGCGCGGCGCGCCTGGACGACCCAGCGCCCGGGCTCTCGGAGAGCCCGCTCGATCCGGGCCTCCCAGCGCGCCGGCCCCGCTTCCCGGCCGAGGAGCATGCCGCCGCCACTCGACCCCACGTTCGGCTTGATGAGGAGGCGCTCGCGCGCCCGCCGCACGAACGCGGGCAGGTCGATCCGGCGGCCCCGCTCGTCCTCGCTCGCCCTGGCGCCCAGGACACGCGTCCAGGGCACCGCGCGACGCAGGAGCCGCCGCTCGCTGGGAGTGAAGAGCGCGGCGAATTCGGGCCGCACGAGGCACTCGAGGAGGCCCTTCTGGCCAAACTCGGCCGCGACGCCCGGGACGGCGGCGCCGGCGTCGAAGCGGTCCAGAAAGCCGTCGAGATTCCGGCCCGTCGGCTGGCCGAGGTCCTCGAGGCCGAGGTCGCGGTAGACGAGGTCGACGGGCAGGTCGCGGAGCCGCACGCCATGCCGCCCGGTGCGGAGCTCCCGCACGGTGCCCTGCTCGGCCCGGATCCCGGCACTGCGGAATGCCGCGACGAGCCGCGGGACCTCGCTGTAGCCGTCGACGGGCGCGGTATCCTCCACGAACGCGACCCCGCCAAGCCGCCGCCGGCCCAGCCGCCGCGCGGCCACGCGCACCCAGCGCACGACGAGAGCCAGGAGATCCGGCGGATCGGCGAGGCGGCTCGCCTCCCGCGCGGTAAAGATGCGCGGAAACACTTCCGCGCGCAGGATCCGCACGCCCGCGGCGTGGTTGTACAGGCCCGCGAGCGCCGTGGAGTTCGTCTCGTACAGCACGGGCTCGAGCGTGCCGGGAGATCGCGCCTCGAGGCCGACGTCGGGGCGGATCATGAGCTGCCAGGGCACCGGCCCCCGCGCGCGGTCGCGCGCGATCCACGCGGCGGCGGCGTCGCTGACCGGGCACAGTCCGCGGAAGCCGCCGATGTCGTCCAGCCAGAGCCCGGGCGCGTGCACCTGCATACGGTGGACGAGGTCGGCCAGCCGCGCGAGACCGGGCAGATCCCGGCGGCGCACGAGGAAGGGGGTCAGCGCGATGGGATGGGGCCGGGCCGGCAATCCCGCGCGGTGGCGATGGAAGAGCGCTGCGGCGGTCTCGGCGGCCTCCACCGCCCGGAACAGCGCGCGCCGGCGGGCGGCGCTCAGCCGGACGATCCGCGTTGTGGCGAGCGCGTCGAGCGCCGTCATCGCTCGCGTATTATAGGCGGCACGGACCAGCACGGGCCATGAGCGTCGACCCGTTCTTCAACGACCGCGCCTCCATCGGGGTCTTCGAGCGCGCGTTCTACAGCGGCCGCGAGGCCGCCGAGGAAGTCGAGGCCATCCTCGAGTGGCGCGCCCGCCCCCGCCGCGTTCTCGACGTCGGCTGCAACGCCGGGCTCCACGCGCTCGAGTGGGCGCGGCGCGGTGTCGAGGTGGTGGGCATCGACTCCGCCCCCATCGCCATCGATCTCGCGCGCCAGCGCGCCGCCGGCGATCCGCGCCTCCGCTTCGAGGTCGCCGATCTCGCCGATCCGGATCTGGGCCGGCTGGGGGCGTTCGATCTCGTGACCGTCCTCGGCGGCGTCTTCAACTGCATCCCGCGGCCCGCGGTCGCCTCCGCCTTCCGCGCGATCCGCCGGGTCCTCGAGCCGGGGGGCGACCTCGTGTTCGACGTCCTGCGGTGGCGGGACACCCCGCGGACGGTGTTCCTCCGGCGGGACAGCCAGGGCACGCTCCAGATCGTTTGGGAATTCTCGCTGGATCCGATCACCGGACAGGGACACGTCGTGGGCCAGTTCCTGGAGACCGGCGCGATCCAGGACTCCGAGCGCAACTTCTACACCGCGCCCGAGATCACCACGCTCCTCGAGCTCGCGGGCTTCGAGCGGGTGGCGGTGGCGGGCGACCTCGCGCTCGGCGACCCCGCCCAGGCGGCCGAGCCGAGCTTCTTCTTCCGCGCGCGACCGCGCTGACCCTCGGCGGCCGAGCCGGGGTGGTAGACTCGGAGCCCTCGAAGGTCATGCGGGATGGCCAGCACCCCCTTCGCCCCAACCTCATTGGCGTCGTGCTCCCGGGGCCCGGACCACGCGCGCGTCCGGCTCCCGTGACGCCGGACGACGCGCTCGAGCGACTCCGGCGCGGCAGCCCCGCGGAGCAGCGGGCCACGCTCCGCACGCTTGCCGAGGAGGCGGACGCACGCGTCACCCCGGCGGTCGCGGCCCTGCTCCACGCCGACGATCCGGAGCTGGTCGCGCTGGCGGAGGCCACCCTGTGGCAGGTCTGGAGCCGCTCCGGCGACCCCGCGGTCGACGCCCTCTTCGCCGAGGGGATCCGGGCCATGGAGGGGCAGGACTGGCTCGGCGCGGTCACCGCGTTCAGCCGGGTGGTCGAGACGGCCCCGACCTTCGCCGAGGGCTGGAACAAGCGCGCCACCGCGCGCTTCCTGGCGACGCACTACGCGACGTCCATTGCCGACTGCGAGGAGGTCGTGCGGCTGAACCCCTATCACTTCGGGGCGCTCTCCGGCCAGGGGCTGTGTCACGCTGCGCTCGGCCAGCTCCGGGACGCGGCGCGCTGCTTCCGGCGGGCGCTCGCGGTCCATCCGCGGCTCGAGACGGTACGACAGCACCTCACCCGGACGGAGACGACGCTGGCGCGCGCGAACGGGCACGCGCTGGGCGCGCCGCCCAGCAGCGCCGGAGCCCCCGGATGACCGGGCCCGCGCGCCGCGCCGCCGTCTTCGACATGGACGGGGTCCTCGTCAACAACTCGCGCTTCCACCGCGAAGCGTGGCGGCGTCTGTCGCGCGAGGAGGGCTTCGCCCTCACGGATCCGGAGTTCTGGCGCCAGGCGATCGGGCGCCCGGTCGAGGAGGCGGTCCCGCGCATCCTCGGGCGCCCGGTGCCCCCCGCGGAGGCGGCCCGGCTGGCGCAGCGGAAGACGGCGCTCTATCACGAGCTGGCCGACGGCCAGGCGCCGCCGGTGGCCGGCGTCGTCGAGTTCGTGCGCGCGCTGGCCGCGCTCGGCGTCCCGCGCGCACTCGCGACCTCGGCCGTCGCGGAAAGCGCCGCGCGGATCCTCGACGGCATCGGGCTCGCCGCCGTCTTCCCGGTGCAGGTGACCGCCGGCCAGGTCCAGCGCGGGAAGCCCGATCCCGAGGTGTACCTGACGGCCGCCGCGCGGCTCGGCGTGCCGCCGGCCGCCTGCGTCGTGTTCGAGGATGCCGTGGTCGGCGTGGAGGCGGCCCGCCGGGCGGGCATGGCGGTGGTCGGCCTCACGACCGCCCACGCGGAGACCGAGCTCCGCGCGGCGGGCGCCACCTGGACCGCCCCGGACTTCACCGGCCTCACGTGGGCCGCGCTCGCGTCACCCTGAGCTGAGGAGGCACCCGTGTCGACGAACTGGGCCGTCTTCCCCGAGAGCAGCGAGCCCCCGAAGTCCGTCGTGACGCTCGCGGAGCAGGTCGCGCGCGACGGCGGCCATGTCCTGGCGATCTACCGCGAGCCGCTGGAGGATGCCTGGCAGCTCTTCGTCATGCTACCGCTCGCCAAGGTGGAGCCCACGCCCTACCAGCGCGACCTCTCGAAGCCGCACGTCAAGCGCCTCCAGGAGGTCATCAAGAAGCTCGGGCGGTTCGTCGACCCGATCGTCGTGGTGTCGACCGGCCCCGGCAAGTACTGGACGCCGAACGGCAACCACCGGCGCGAGTCGCTCACCAAGCTCAAGGCGGACTGGATCCCCGCGATCCTGATCCCGGAGCCCGAGGTCGCCTACCAGATCCTCGCGCTCAACACCGAGAAGGCGCACAACGTCAAGGAGAAGTCCCTCGAGGTCATCCGCATGTACCGCGGCCTCGTCGAGGAGGGCTCGAAGGCGAGCGAGGAGGACTTCGCGTTCCAGTTCGAGGCGCCGCACTTCATCACGCTCGGCCTCCTCTACGACGCCAAGCCGCGGTTCGCGGGCGGCGCCTTCGCCCCGCTGCTCCGCCGGGTCGACAAGTTCCTGAAGTCGCCGTTGCCGAAGGCGTACGCCGAGCGCGAGCGGCGCGCGGAGCTGGTCCGGGCCGCGGATGACGCGCTCACCGACGTGGTCGCCAAGATCAAGAAGCGCGGCGTGAATCACCCGTACGTGAAGAACTTCGTCCTGGCCCGCACGACGCCGCTCACCCGGGCGCGGAAGACGCTGCCCTCGTTCGAGCAGACGTTCGAGCGGCTGAAGGAGAACATCGAGGCCTTCGATCCGGCCAAGGTCCGCCTGGACGAGATCGCGCGCGCCTCGGTCTTCGCGGCACCCGCCTGATCGGGCGCGCCGGCGAGTGCCACGGGCCGCACACACGGCGATCCCGGGGACCTCGCCTCAGCCCGAACAGGCCACCCCCCCGGCCCGTCAGACCCATAGGCGTCGATGTGACGCCGTGGAGGAGAGACATGGCCGAGCGCGCCGCCCGAACCGCTCTCGCGGCAGCTTTCGCGTTGCTCCTGACCGCGTGCATCGTCGAAGAGCCGGTCGTCCAGCACCAGCCGCCGCCGCCCCCGCCCGCGCAGACCGAGGTCGTGCCGGCGGCGCCGGGCCCGGGCTACGTCTGGGTCCCCGGCTACTGGGCCTGGCGCGGGCCGCGCCGGGGGTACATCTGGGTGCCGGGGATGTACGCGGTACCGTCCCAGCCCGCATACGCGTGGGTCCCCGCGCACTGGGCGCAGCGCCCGGGCGGCTGGGTCTGGGTCGAGGGTCACTGGCAGGCGCGCTAGGCCCGACGCCGTCGCGCCCCGCCTCTCGGATCAGACGCCGAGCGGGCGCGACTCCACGGGCGTGCTGGCGGGCGTCGCGCCGGGGGTGGCGGGCACCTCGACCACGAGCTCCGGCCGGCACACCGCCTTGAAGTTGCACCACCGGCAGAGCCGGAGATCCTCGGTCCGCTCGAAGTCCTCGAGCGCCCCGACGTTCGCGTCCGCGTCCCGCAGCCAGGCCTTCATGCCCCGGATCGACAGCCGGAGCCGCTCGCGGATCTCGTCGAGCCGCGCCGCGTCCCACGGGTGCGCGGTGACCTCGCCGGCGCGGAGGTTCACCTCCAGGAGATCCACGCGGTCCGGGTCCACCTCGAGAATGTCCCGCGCGTAGAGGGCGTAGCCGCCAAGCTGGACCGCGGTCGCCTCGGGATCGGGGCTCCCGGTCTTCCAGTCGACCAGGGCGAGCCGGTCGTCCTGCGTCCAGTAGCCGAAGTCCGGCGCTGCGTAGATCGGGGTGCCCTCGAACTCGAACGCGCGGATGTCCTCGATCAGGATCCAGCGCGCCGGCGGCGTGCGCCGGATGTCCTCGAGCAGCGGCAGCCGGTAGAAGTTGCGGAGGCAGCGGCAGACGTGGTCCCGCAGGATCTGCCACGCCTGGTCGGTCACCCCGACGCCGTACTCGTGCTCGAAGAGGGCGACGCCGTCCTTCGGGCGCTCGCGATAGCCGGCCCGCCGGGAGAAGCGCCACTCGTCGCGCATCCGCCGCACGGTGTCCTCGATGAGCCGTCCCTCGGAGAGCTCCTCCCCGGCGTGGAGCGCCCGGAGCACGAGCTCCACCGCCGAGTGCACCGTCCGGCCCGCCCAGCCCTGCCGGCCCGTCAGCTGCTTCAGGACGTAGAGGCGGCGGATGTCCGGCGGCGAACCCGGGTCCCAGCCGCCCCAGGCGCCGTAGTAGTGGTAGTAGTAGCGCCGGCGGCACTCCTCGAACATGCCTGCGCGGGAGCGCGACCACGAGAAGACATTGGCGAGATCCGCCATCGCGCAGAGCATAGCACCCGGTCACCCGACTTGACCGCGCCCCGCCGCCTTTGGTACCAAGACAGGCGCCAGGCTGCCCGGCGCCCCGTCGCGCGCTCGATCCACGGTCAAGGAGGCTCCATGCCAACGCAGTGCGACCCGCGCGCCACGGTCCCGCGCGCGGCCCGGACCTGAGCCCCGTGCCCGGTCCGCTCCAGGGCCTCCGCGTGGTCGACTGCTCGGCGATCATCGCCGGGCCCATCGCGACGGCGTTCCTCGCGACCTACGGGGCCGACGTCGTCAAGGTGGAGCCGCTCGACGGCGACGCGCTCCGGAGCTATCCCTCGACGCTGCCGGGACTGTCCCGCTACTTCCTCGGCATCAACCGGGGCAAGCGGAGCCTCGCCGTCGATCTGAAGCACCCGGACGGCCTCGCCATCGTGCAACGGCTCGCGCGCGACGCCGATCTCTTCGTGGAGAGCTTCCGGCCGGGCGTGGCGGCCCGCCTCGGTCTCGACGCCGCGACGCTCCGTACCGAGAACGCACGGCTCATCTACTGCTCGGTGTCCGCGTTCGGGCAGATCGGCCCGCTCGCCGAGCGGCCGGGGCTCGACCCGGTCGTGCAGTCCTACGGCGGCCTCGCCTGGGAGCAGGGCGCCGCGGATGAGGCGGCGCCGGAGCTCGTGCGCGGGAGCCTCGTGGACTACTACACCGGAAGCCTCGCCGTCTCCGGCGTGCTCCTCGCCCTCATCGCCCGGGGCCAGACCGGGGAGGGCCAGCGGATCGAGACCTCGCTCCTCGACGGCGTGCTCGCGATGCAGGCGGGCCGGGCCTTCTGGGCGGAGACCGTGGAGCCGCCGGAGGCGGTCCGTGACCTCCTCGGCGACCGCGTGTCGCGGATCTATCCCACGCGGGAGGGATACCTCTATCTCTACGTGGAGCTCCCGAAGTTCTGGACGGGCCTCTGCCGGACCCTCGGCCTCGAGGCGTGGCTGGACGACCCGCGCCTCCGGACGATGGTCGGGCGCCACACGCACAAGGCGGAGCTGATCCGCGCGATCGGCGAGCGCCTCGCGGCGCGGACAGCCGCCGAGTGGGAAGCGCGATTCGCCGAGGCGGACGTGCCCTGCACGCGTGTCCGCTCGGTGCCCGAGATGCTGGTCGATCCCCAGGCGCTGATCAACGGCACGCTCGCCACCGTCCAGCACCCGAGCCTCGGTCCGGTGCGGCTGCTCGGCGTGCCAGTGCGCCTCGCCGACACGCCCGGCGCGCCCGCGGGGCCGCCGCCCGCGATCGGGGAGCACACCGACGCGGTCCTCGCGGAGGCCGGATTCCGAGCTCCCGAGATCGCACGGCTCCGTGAGGCCGGCGTCGTACGATAGGGGGACACCCGTCGCCCCCGGGGCTCCCCGGCCGGGACACCTTGCCGCGCCGGGCCGGCCCGAGCGATCCTGGAGGGGACGGGCATCGATCATCTTCCCTGACCGGAGGGCCTCATGACGACGATCCGCGTGCTCTCGCCGGTGGTCGAGTCGAAGGTCAGCCAGACCGCCATCCTGCAATTGCCGGGTACGCTCGCCGGGAAGCGGCTCGGGTTCCTCGACAACACGAAAGCCAATTTCGAGCTCCTGCTGCGCGGGATGGAGGCGCTCCTCCGGGCCGAGACCGGGCTCGCGGAGGTCGTGTACGAGCGGAAGGCGAACTCGTCGACGCCCGCGCCGCCCGAGGTGCTCGCGCGGCTCCGCGCCGTCGATCTGGTGGTCACCGGCTCCGCCGACTGAGGGTCCTGCACGTCGTGGAGTCTCCACGACGCAGTGACCCTCCAGCGGGCGGGCACGCCCGCGGTGGTCGTGACGACGACGGCGTTCGAGACGCTCGCGCATCACGAGGCGTACACGCTCGGGATGGAGGACCTCCCGCTCCTGGTGGTCGACCATCCGCTCGGTGGTGAGCCGGCCGAGCGGATCGAGGCGCGGGCGGCCCGCGCGACCCGCCAGCTCCTGACGCGCCTCGGCGCGCGGCCGGCGGGGGGGTGAGCGTGCCGCGACCCGCGCCGGTCCTCGCGTCGGAGGTCCTCGAGCTGCCCGACTCGCTCGAGGCCGTCGACGCGCACTTCCGCGCGCAGGGGTGGACCGACGGGCTCCCAATCGTGCCGCCGACCGAGGCGCGGGTCGCGGCGATGCTCCAGGGCATCGAGGCGGATCCCGACCACGTCGTCGGGAAGATCCCCCCGCTCTGGGCCGAGGCGACCGTCGAGAAGGTCGCCATCAACGCGGTCATGGCCGGCGCGCCGCCCGAGGTGATGCCCGTCCTGGTCGCGGCGCTCGAGGCGATGCTCGAGACGCCGTTCAATCTCTACGGGGTCCAGGCAACCACGCATCCGGTGGCGCCGCTCCTGATCGTCCACGGGCCCGCGGCCGCCCGCCTCGGGATGCACGCCGGCCCCGGCGTGTTCGGGCCCGGCAACCGCCCCAACGCGACGCTCGGCCGCGCCGTCCGCCTCTGTCTCTGGAATTTGGGCGGCGCCCGGCCGGGTCAGGGCGACATGGCGACCCAGGGCAGCCCCGCCAAGTACACCTACGCGATCGCCGAGCGCGCGGAGCAGAGCCCGTGGGGACCGCTCCACGCGAGCCTCGGGTTCGACGCGGCGGATGACGTGGTCACCGTGTTCGGCGGCGAGAGCCCGCACAACGTCAACGACCACGTGAGCCGGAAGGCGCCGAACCTGCTGTCGGTGGTGGCCGACACGGCCGCCACCCTCGGGACGAACGTGGGCTGGTACTTCTCGCAGAGCCAGCTGCTCCTCGTCCTCGGGCCCGAGCACGCCGCCACGATCGCCGAGGACGGCTTCACGCGCGCCGACGTGCAGCGCTACGTCTACGAGCACGCGCGGCGGCCGCTCCACCGGGTGAAGCTGGGCGGGATGTTCGGCATCCACGACTGGCCGCGCTGGATGGAGACCGCGGACGACCACGCGCTGCTGCCGATCGTGCCCGGGCCCGAGGACATCTACGTGATGGTCGCCGGCGGGGCCGGGAAGCACTCGACGGTCGTCCCGAACTGCTGCTTCTCCCGCGCGGTCAGCCGGAGGATCACCCGCTGGCCGCGGTGACCTCCCGGCGCGGCGGCGCGCGGGCGCCGGCCCCCGCGCTCCCGGGCCGCCGACGGGCCGCGCCGGCACGCCGCGCGGGGCGGCGCTCCCTCGGCGGGGGACTCGCACGGGCGGCGCTCGGCGCGCCGCTCGTCCTGCGCCTCGCCGCGCTGGGCCTCCTGCTGCTGGCCGTGCTCGTGGCGGCGAACGTCGCCTACCAGGTGGCGCGGAAGCCGGCCGAGCTCCTCGGGCTCGTCTTCCGGCCGGCGCCGCTCACGCCAGCCGCGACGTGGGCCCGCTACGGCGCCGCGTTCCGGGCTCACGCGACCGACCTGGTCCGTCCCGAGCTCCTCGCCGCGCTCGCCCACGCCGAGAGCCAGGGCGATCCGCTCGCGCGCACCGCCTGGCAGTGGCGCTGGACGGCGAACCCGTTTGCGTTCTTCGCCCCGGCGTCGAGCGCGGTGGGTTTGTTCCAGATGACGGACGCTGCGTTTGCCGAGGGCCGCCAGCTGTGCGTCCACGACCACCGTGTCGCCCACGCCGGTGCCTGGTACGACCCACACGCCTGCTGGTTCCCGGCTCTCTACCTGCGCACGGTCCCCACGCACGCCATCGAGATGACGTCCGCCCGGCTTCACGAGCATCTCGTCCAGATCCTCGGCGCCGACCGGGCGGCGCGCGTCGACGTCAGGTCACGGGAGCGGCTCGCCGCGGTCATCCACCTCTGCGGCCCCGCCCACGGCGCCGTTTTCGCCCGGCGAGGCTTCCGTGTCGTGCCCGGAGAGGCCTGCGGCGCCCATGACCTCGGGGCCTACCTGGCGCGGGTCGAGCGGAACACGCTGGCGTTCGAGCGTCTCGCGCGCGCCGCGTAAGTCCGGCGCGATCCGGATATGCCGGGAACGCCGCGGCCGGCCTTGCGGCGGTGCCCGCCGCGTGGTACGCAGTCAAGCATGGGCGAGCCGCCGTCGACGGCGTTCGAGGTCACCTGTCCGTGCTGCAAGGCGATCCTGACGGTGGACGGCGAGGTCCGCGCGGTGCTGGCGCACCGGGAGCCGCCGAAGACGGGGCCGCTGTCGAGCCTCGACAAGGCCATGGACCACCTGCGCGGCGCGGGCGCCCGGCGCGAGGCGGCGTTCCGCCAGGCGACGGAGGCCGAGCGCACGAAGGGCGACGTGCTGTCGCGAAAGTTCGGTGAGGGCTTGAAGCGGGCGAAGGACGACCCCGACCCGCCCATCCGCCCCATCGACCTGGACTAGAGGGCACTCGGATTTCTCGGCCGTGACGCGGGCCCCGGCGTCCGGCGAAGCCACGGCACCCGATCTCCTCTGCGACGTCCTGCCGGCGGTCAGCCGCTCCTTCGCGCTGTCGCTCCAGGTCCTCCCGCGGCCCCTCCGCCGGCCCTTCGGGGTCACGTACCTCGTCGCGCGCGCCGCGGACACGATCGCCGACACGCGCGCGCTGGCGCCCGCCAAGCGCCTGGCGGCGCTCCGCGCGCTCCGGGGCGCGCTCGGCGAGGATGCCCCGGCCGTCGCCGCGCCGGACGAGCCGCCCGCGGGCGGCCAGACCGCGGCGGAGCGCGCGCTCCTGGCGCGGCTCCCCGAGGCGCTGGCCGCCTACCGCGCGCTCGACGCGGCCGACCGGGGGCGGGCGCGCGCGGTCCTGCTGACGCTCACCCAGGCGATGGTCGAGAGCCTCGAGCACTTCCCGCCCGAGATGGCGGACCGGGTCGGCGCGCTCGACACGCGGGCCGATCTGGAGCGCTACACGCACATGAACGCGGGCTGCGTCGGCGAGTTCTGGACCGACATGGTGGTGGCGCATCGCCCGCGGTGCGCGCGCTGGGACCTGCCGGCGATGCGCGCGCGCGGCGTCCGATTCGGCCAGGGGCTTCAGCTCGTCAACGTGCTCCGCGACCTGCCGCGCGACCTCCGCATCGGGCGCTGCTACCTCCCGAGCGCCGATCTCGCGACGCTCGGGCTCGTGCCCCACGATCTGCTGAACCCGGCGGCGCTGCCCCGCCTCCGCCCCCTGCTCGACGAGCTGATCGACGACGCGCTCGGGCACCTCGATCAGGGCCGGGGCTACGCCCTCGCCGTGCCGCGGCGCGAGGCGCGGCTGCGCCTGGCCACGCTCTGGCCCCTCCTGATCGGGCTGGGCACGCTCGCGCGGCTCCGCCGGGCGGAGAACCTCCTCGATCCCTCGGTGGTGATCAAGATGACGCGCGGCGAGGTGCGGTGGCTGCTCGCCCGCTCCCTCGCGCTCGTGTGGTCCGATCGCGGGCTCGATGCCTGGGCCCGCCGGCTCGCCCTCGCCGCGGGCCGGCGCTGAGGGACTCGCCGCCTAGGCGCCGGGCTCCTCGGGCGGCACGAGACGGAGCAGCGCCTCGGGGTCGACCCGCGCGCCGCCGAGCAGCACCGCGAAGTGAAGATGCGGACCCGTCACCCGGCCGGTCGCCCCCACGGTGCCGATGACCTGGCCCGCCTCCACCGTCTCGCCCGGCGCGACGCGCGCCTCCGTCAGGTGGAAGTAGAGGGTGAAGAGTCCGAGGCCGTGATCCAGCATCACGTTGCGTCCGGCGAAGAAGTGCTCGGCAACGAGCGCGACGCGGCCGGTGTTCGCGGCCAGCACCGGCGTGCCGGCCGGGGCGGCCCAATCGTAGCCGGTGTGCGGGCTCCGGGGCTGGCCGTTGATGAGGCGGCGGAGCCCGTAGCCGCCCGTCGGCTGGCCGCCCTCGACCGGGGTCCGGAACGGGCCGCGCCAGAGGCGCTCTCCCGAGCCCGCAGCCAGCGCGGCGTCGAGGTCCCGCCGTTCGGTCTCGACCCGCGCGAGCGTCGCCGCGTCGAGGTCGACCATGTTCTTCGGGAGCGTCAGCTGCTGGAGCGGGAAGGTCCGAGGCCGCACGGTCACGACCCCGGCCGCGAGCGCGCTGCCATTCTTGGCCGCGCTGGGTCGCGTCACCCGCCAGCCGACGGGGCCGGGCTTGACGTCGAGGTCGAGGCCGACCAGGGCGGCCATGCCGTGGCTCGTCGCGAAGAGCGGGAGCGGCCGACCGTCCCATGCCACGCGGGCGTCGGGGGGCGCGGCAAACAGCTCCAACAGGACCACGTCGCCCGGCTGGGGGCTCGGGGGGGTGACCGACATCCGTACGCCGCCGGTCGTCGCGCCGCCGGAGCCTGCCGCCGGAGAGACGCCGGCCAGAAGCGCGGAACCGACCAGAAAGGTGCGGCGATTCACTCCGGCAGCGGCGGGCCGGGCGGCTGCTGGCGCAGGAAGCGCTCGATCTCCGCCACCAGGTCCTTCGAGCTCGGCAGATCCCCGGGCGACGGCGGCTCGGGCTCCTCGTTCTCCTGGTCCTTCGTCTCCAGACGGCGCACGTAGCTCGCCACCTTGCGGTTCTGCTGGAGCACCTCGGTCAGCTGGGAGTCGAACTGCGTCGCGGCCTCTTCCAGCTCGCGGAAGTCGAGCGGCCCGTCAAGAAGCCGGTTCACGCGCTGGACGAGGGCGAGGGTGGCCCGGGGATTCTCCATCGCAGAGATGTAGTGCGGCACGTTCGCCCAGAGGCTCGCGGTGGCGAGCCCCGAGGCCCGGGCCGTCGACGAGAGCACGCCCACGATGCCCGTCGGCCCCTCGTAGCGGGTCGGCCGGACGCCGAGGACGGCGCCCAGCTCGGGGTCCGTCGCGAAGCCCGTCAGCCGGACCGGCCGCGTGTGCGGGACCTCCGCCAGGAGGGCGCCGAGCGTCACGATGAGCCCCACCTCCAGCTCCTTGGCGAAGTCGAGCACCGCGCGGCAGTAGGTCTTCCACCGGAGATGCGGCTCGATCCCCACGCCCACGATGACGTCGCGGCTCGCGCGCGTGCAGAGGATGAACTCGAGCTCGGGCCACACGATCTCGCGGTCGAGCGTGCCCGGGACCAGGCGCACGAGCGGTCGCTGGAGCCCGAAGTGGTAGAACTCCTCGGGGTCCAGGCTCGCGATCCGGTGGCCGTCCCAGGCGCTCCGGAGGAAGCGCGCGGCGTTCGTCGCCGACTCCGCGGCATCGTTCCAGCCCGCGAACGCCAGAACGAGGACGGGGCGCCGGAGCCGCCCAGGACGCTCGTGGATGGTCACCTGAGGCATGTCGTCGTTTGCTCTCAACTCGAATTGTAGGGTCCGGCGACCGGCGCCACAACCGGATTGTGGGCGATTCGCGCCCGCGGCGACGCGCGCGACCGGGCTGTCGGCGGATCCGGCGGCCGGGCCATCCCCGCGGAGACGATGTGCCGGCTTCAGCGCGCCGGTCGGCTATACTGGCCGCGGTTGTGAACACCCTGCCCCGACGATCCGCGCTGCGTGCCGCAGTCCTGGCCGCGCTCTCCCTTCTGGTCTGGGTGGTCCTGCCTCCGCCACCGGCGCGGGGGGCCGACGAGCTCCTGGCCCACGTCGAGCAGCCCTGGAAGGGCGACCTCGACCAGATGATCAAGCGCCGGCGGATCCGTGTCCTCGTCGTCTACAGCAAGACCTTCTACTTCCTCGACCGGGGTCGGCAGCGTGGCACCACCTATGACACCATGCATGCCTTCGAGGAGGAGCTCAACAAGCGCCTCGGCACCGGACGCCTCAAGGTGCAGGTCATCTTCATTCCGGTGGGACGGGACGAGCTGCTGCCGGGACTCCTGGAAGGCCGGGGGGACATCGCCGCCGCCAACCTGACGATCACCGACGAGCGCCGCCAGCAGGTCGATTTCTCGGATCCCCTCACCACCGGCGTCGACGAGATCGTCGTGACGGGCCCCACCTCCCCGCTCATCGCGGGCGCGCAGGATCTCGCCGGCCAGGAGGTCTTCGTCCGGAAGTCGAGCAGCTACTACGAGAGCCTGGTCCGCCTCAACGGCGAGCTCCAGAAGGCCGGCAAGCCGGCAGTCCGCCTGAAGCTCGCGCCCGAGGCCCTCGAGGACGAGGATCTCCTCGAGATGGTCAATGCCGGCCTGGTGCGGCTGGTCGTCGTCGACAACCACAAGGCCGAGTTCTGGGCGCAGATCTTCCCCAAGATCCGCCTGCACCCGGAGGCGGCTCTCCGGACGGACGGGGAGATCGCGTGGGCGTTCCGGAAGGGGAGCCCGAAGCTCCGCGCGGCCGCGAACCGTTTCGTGGCCGGCCACAAGCAGGGCACGTCCTTCGGCAACCAGGTGTTCAACCGGTACCTGCGCAGCACGAAGTTCGTGAAGAATGCGCTCGACCCGGAAGAGATCGCGAAGTACGAGCGGACGGTGTCGCTCTTCCGGAAGTACGGCGAGCAGTACGACTTCGACTGGCTCATGCTCACCGCCCAGGGGTACCAGGAATCGCAGCTCGACAACGCGCGGCGGAGCCGGGCCGGCGCCGTCGGCGTCATGCAGATCCTGCCCAGGACGGGCAAGGAGATGCAGGTCGGGGACGTCCACCAGCTCGACCCGAACATCCACGCCGGCGCCAAGTACCTGCGATTCATGACGGACCGTTATTTCCAGGATGCCCCGATGGATCCGATGGACAAGACGCTCTTCGCCTTCGCGTCCTACAACGCCGGGCCCGCCAAGATCGCCCGGCTCCGCAAGGAGGCCAAGGCGGCCAAGCTGAACCCGGACGTGTGGTTCAACAACGTCGAGCGGGTCGCGGCCCTCCGCATCGGCCGCGAGACGGTCACCTACGTCAGCAACATCTTCAAGTACTACGTCGCCTACCGGCTCCTCGAGGACGAGCGGCAGGAGCGGGAGAGCGCCAAGAAGCAGCTGACCCGGGCGCTGTAGCGCCGCCCCGCCCGGGCTATAATTCCCGCGCCATGGCCCACGACCTCGTCGTCAGAGGCGGGACCGTCGTCACCGCGACCGAGACCATCCGCTGCGACATCGGCGTCGACGGCGGACGGGTCACGGCGCTCGCCGAGACACTGCCCGCCGGGCGCCGCGACCTCGACGCGCGCGGCCTCTACGTCCTTCCCGGCGGCATCGACAGCCACGTCCACATCGAGCAGCTCTCCTCGGCCGGAGTCGTCTGCGCGGACGACTTCCGGTCCGGCACGGTCGCGGCGGCCTTCGGCGGCACCACGACCATCGTGCCCTTCGCGGCCCAGCATCGCGGGATGAAGCTCCGGGTGGTCGTCGAAGACTATCACCGGCGCGCCAGCGAGAAGGCGGTGATCGACTACGCCTTCCACCTCATCCTCGCCGATCCGACCGACGAGGCGCTCCAGGAGGATCTCCCCCGCCTGGTTGCCGAGGGCGTGACCTCGTTCAAGGTCTACATGACCTACGACCGGTTGCGCCTCTCCGACGAGCAGCTGCTGGACGTCCTCGCCGCGGCCCGCCGGCTCGGCGCCCTCACCATGATCCACGCCGAGAACCACGGGATGATCGCGTGGCTGTCCCATCGCCTGCTCCAGGCCGGGGCGACGGCGCCGCGCTACCACGCCATCTCCCATCCCCGCGTGGCGGAGGGCGAGGCGGTCCAGCGCGCGATCGCGCTGGCGGAGCTGGTGGACGTGCCGATCCTGATCGTCCACGTCTCCGACGCCGCGGGGGCGAGCGCGATCCGGCAAGCGCAGACGCGTGGCTTGCGCGTCTACGGGGAGACGTGCCCCCAGTACCTCTTCCTGACCGGCGAGGACCTCGACCGGCCGGGCCTCGAGGGCGCGAAGTACGGCTGCAGCCCCCCACCCCGCGACCGAGCGTCCCAAGAAGCCATCTGGCGCGGCCTCGTCGACGGCACGTTCCAGACCTACTCGTCCGACCACGCGCCGTATCGGTTCGACGAATCGGGAAAGCTCCCAAAGGGCGAGCGCACGACGTTCAAGGAGATGGCCAACGGCGTGCCGGGCATCGAGCTCCGGCTCCCGCTCCTCTTCTCGGAGGGCGTCGGCTCGGGCCGCCTGTCGCTCAACGAGTTCGTCGCGCTCGGCGCGACCAACCACGCTAAGCTCTACGGGCTCTACCCGCGGAAGGGCACGATCGCGCTCGGCGGCGACGCGGACCTCGTCCTCTGGGATCCCGCGCGCCGCGTCCGCGTCGCCTGGGCCATGCTCCACGATCAGACCGGCTACACGCCCTACGAGGGCCGCGAGCTCACGGGGTGGCCGGTGACCGTGATCTCGCGGGGGCGGATCGTGGTCCAGGACGGTCAGCTCCACGCCGAGCCCGGGTCGGGCCAGTTCGTGCCCGCCGCGCTGTCGGACTGGGCGCGGCCGCGCGGGGTCGCGGTGCCCGAGCTCGCGCGCCTCCGCGAGATCGGCCCCGCCCTGGATCTCTAGGCCGCCGGGACAGCGGCCGCGGGCTCGGACGACGAGCAGGTCGTCGACGGCGACCCCCGCAGAGGAGCGTGGCGATGACCGGGCCCGCGTACAGGCGCCACCGCTCCGCGAGATCGGCGCGAGGCAGATGGTTCGGCGGCGCGCGGCACCAGAATCCGTCGTGAGCCGACGACGTCGCGACGACCGGCGGACCCGGGCGGTCGAGGGCCCCGCCCCGGCGGGGCCGCCTCCCGAGAGGCGCGGCTCGTCGGCCTGGCGCGCGCTCCGGGTCGTGCTCGTGGTGACGCGCAACGCGGTGGGCATCGTCGGCGCCGTCTTCTTCGGCTGGTCCACGGCGACGCTCGTGGTGCTCTACTTCGCCGACACGATGGTCGGGATCTGGGCGGTCTTCGCTGCGGTCGGCTTCACGCTCAGCCATGCCGATCCCCGCCAGGGATTCTGGGCGAGCCTCGACGGGGCCGCGACGGGCATCGGCGTCGGCCTGTTCCTGGCCGCGGTCGTCGCGGTCCCGCTCGGCATCCCGGTGATCATGGTCCTCGGCGCCGCGGGCCTCGGGTGGCGCCAGGTCGCGGCCGACCCGGGGCTCCGGACCGGCATCGCCGTGATCGCGTCGATCGGTCTGCTCGCGGCGGTCCGCCACGTGTTCGCGCTGGCCGACGGCCAGGCCGGCGACGTCCTGGTGAAGCGGACGTTCGCGATCCTGATGACCCGCTGGCTCCTCGTGCTGATGGCGTTCTACTTGCTGGTGGGGCTCCTCGGGCGCTTCGGGCTCTACATCATCGTGGTCGTGTACGCGGCGGCCAGCGTGTGGAGCGAGCTCGCCCCCGACCGCTTCGCTCAGCTGATCCCGGATCGCCGGGCGGCCGGCTCGTCGTAGACCGCGGGCGGAGAGTGCGCCGCCGCCGCGACCCGACGGTCGGCTAGCCGGCGGCGGTGCGGCGCCGGACCTCGGGCAGCACCGCCCGGCCGAGCAGCTCGAGCCCGGCGAGGATGTCGGCCTGCGGCATCCCCGGCCAGCTCACGCGCATCGTGACGTGCGTCACCCCCGCCCGGTGCTGGGCGACGAGCGCCTCGATCACCTGCGCCGGCGACCCGACGGCGAAGCGATTCGCCGCGAGGCGGCGCAGCTGGGCCTCCGGCGGGGCCCCGGGATCGAGGGTGATGCCCGGGATCCCCCAGGCGAGATACGCGGCGTACTTCTCGAGGAGATACGGCGCCGCTCGACGGATCGCGGTGTCCTCGTCGGACGCGCAGGCCACCTCGATCAGCCGGCCGACGTACCGGCTCGGCGGCACGCCCGCCTCCGCGCGCGCCCGGGCGAACGCGGCTGCCTGCGCCGCGAACTCGTCCACGGTCGGCACCGGCACGGCGAGCCAGCCGTCGGCGATCCGGGCGGCCCGCGCGATCCCCGCCGGCACCTGGGAGCCCACGAGAATCGGCGGCCGCGGCGTCTGGCGCGGCCGGGGCCGGATCGTCACGCCGTCGAGGCGCCAGTGGCGCCCGTGATGAACGACCGCATCGTCGGTCCAGAGCCGCCGGATGATCTCCACGCCCTCGACGAGGCGGCTCACCCGCTCGGCCATTGGCACGCCGAAGATGGCGAACTCCTCGGGGCGATAGCCGAGCCCCACCCCGAGGAGAAACCGGCCGCCGGTGATCACGTCCAGGAAGGCGCCGATCTCCGCCACCTCGACCGGGTTGTGGAGCGGCAGCAGGATCAGATTCGTGCCCACCCAGAGCCCCTCGGCCTCGGCCGCGAGGCGCTGGAGGAACGGAAGAAGCGGGAAGTAATGGTACCCCGGGGTGGCGTGATGCTCCCCGCCCCAGATCGAGTCGAACCCGAGCGTCCGGATGAGGCGCACCTGCTCGACCGTCTCGGCGAACCGCCGGGCCGAGTCGTCCGCCGCCGGGTGCTGGGCGTTGACATAGATGCCGAGGTGCATGGCGCCGGCCCTCCATCGCGCGCGGGCCCGGCCCCGGCGAGGCCGCTGCCGCGGCCACCGCGTGCGGCTCGGTGGGCCCAGCCGCGTCCGAGGCCCTAAGGTACACTCGGAACAATGGATGCGCTGGCCGGCTTCCACCCCGCCATCCGCACGTGGTTCGCGCGCCGCTTCCCGGAGGGCCCGACCGACCCGCAGGCCCAGGGCTGGCCGGCAATCGCGGCCGGCGACGACACGCTGATCGCGGCCCCCACCGGGTCCGGCAAGACGCTGGCCGCCTTCCTCGTCGGGATCGACCGGCTGTTCCGCGCGGCGGCGGCAGAGCCCGACCGCGAGGTCGCGACCGAGGTCGTCTACGTGTCCCCGCTGAAGGCCCTCGCCGCCGACATCCGCGAGAACCTCGAGCGCCCGCTGGCCGAGATCCGCGAGGTGGCGCGCGAGCTGGGGCTGGTCGTCCCCGAGCTCCGCGTCGTGGCGCGCACCGGCGACACCTCGCCCGGCATGCGAGCAGCCATGCTGCGCCAGCCGCCGCACCTCCTGATCACGACGCCGGAGTCCCTGTACCTCCTCGTCACGGCGGCGCGGAGCCGGGAACGGCTCCGGCAGGTCCGCACCGTGATCGTGGACGAGATTCACGCCGTCGCGCGGGACAAGCGCGGCTCCCATCTCGCCCTCACCCTCGAGCGCCTCGACGCGCTCACGAAGCACCGGCCGCAGCGCATCGGGCTCTCGGCCACCCAGCGACCGATCGAGACGATCGCGCGCCTCCTGGTTGGCGCCGGCGAGGGCCGCACGCGGGTGGACGGCCAGCCGGCCTGTCGCATCGTCGATCTCGGGCACCGCCGCGATCTGGACCTCACCCTCGAGCTGCCGGACAGCGAGCTCGAGGCGGTGGCGTCGCACGAGCAGTGGGGCGAGATCCTGGACCGCATCGCGGCGCACGTGCGCGCGCATCGGACGACGCTGATCTTCGTGAACACGCGGCGCCTGGCCGAGCGGATCGCGCACTTGCTCGCGGAGCGGCTCGGCGACGGCCGGGTCGCCGCCCACCACGGGAGCCTCTCGAAGGAGCGCCGGCTCCGCCTCGAGGCGCGGCTCCGCGCCGGGGACCTGGCCGCGCTGGTCGCCACCGCCTCCCTCGAGCTCGGGATCGACATCGGCCCCATCGAGCTGGTCTGCCAGATCGGCTCGCCGCGCAGCATCGCCACCCTGCTCCAGCGCGTGGGCCGATCGGGTCACGCGCGCGGCGCCGTCGCCAAGGGCCGGCTGTATCCCACCACGCGGGACGAGCTCGTCGAGGCGACCGCGCTGCTCCGCGCGGTGCGCCTGGGCCAGCTGGACCGGGTCCTCCCGCCGCACGCCCCGCTCGACGTGCTGGCGCAGCAGATCGTCGCCGCCTGTGGCGCCGATGCCTGGCCCGAGGACGAGCTCTTCGCCCTGGTCCGCCGCGCGGCGCCCTACGCCGATCTCGCGCGCGACGAGTTCGATGCAGTGGTCGACATGCTGGCGGAGGGGATCCAGACGGGCCGCGGGCGCCGGGGCGCTTACCTCCACCGGGACCGCGTCCACGGCATCCTGCGGGGCCGGCGCAGCGCGCGGCTCGCCGCGCTGACGTCAGGCGGCGCCATCCCGGAGACGGCCGACTACCGCGTCGTCGCCGATCCGGACGACACGACGGTCGGCACCGTCAACGAGGACTGGGCGATCGAGAGCATGCAGGGCGACGTGTTCCTCCTCGGCAGCACGTCGTGGCGGATCCGGCGCGTGGAGGCCGGGATCGTGCGGGTGGTCAACGCGGAAGGGGCGCCGCCCACCGTGCCGTTCTGGCTCGGCGAGGCGCCGGCTCGCACCGCGGAGGCGTCGGCCGCGGTGTCGGCCCTCCGCGAGGCCCTGGACGAGCGGCTCGCGACCGGCGACGTCGCGGCCGCGGCAGCGTGGCTCGCCCCCGAGGCGGGCATCGACGATCGGGTCGCGACCGAGGTGGTCCGTTACCTGGCCGCTGCGCGCGCCGCGCTCGGCGTCCTGCCCAGCCAGCGGCACGTCGTCTTCGAGCGCTTCTTCGACGAGGCGGGCGGGATGCAGCTCGTGGTGCACGCGCCCTTCGGGGGCCGGATCAATCGCGCCCTCGGGCTGGCGCTCCGGAAGCGCTTTTGCCGGCGCTTCGACTTCGAGCTCCAGGCCGCGGCCAGCGACGACGCCGTCGTCCTCTCCCTCGGCCCGGGACAGAGCTTCCCGCTGGAGGACGTCCCCGAGTTCCTGACGCCCGAGAACGCGGAGGAGGTCCTCGCCCAGGCGCTCCTCCTGTCGCCCATGTTCCAGGTGCGCTGGCGCTGGAATCTCGGCCGCGCGCTCGTGGTGCTGCGCCAGCGCGGCGGCCGGCGGACGCCGCCCCCGATCCAGCGCATGGAGGCGGACGATCTGATGGCCGCGGTCTTCCCGGCCCTCGCGGGCTGCCAGGAGAACGCCGGCGCCGGCCCCATCCCGATCCCGAATCACCCGATCGTGCGCCAGACGATGCACGACTGCCTCCACGAGGCGACCGACGCCGACGGGCTCGTCCGGCTGTTCGGGGGCTTCCGGAGCGGCGCCGTCGAGCCCGTCTTCCGGGAGACGACCGAGCCCTCGCCGCTCGCCCACGAGATCCTGAACGGGCGGCCCTACACGTTCCTCGACGACGCCCCGCTCGAGGAGCGGCGGACGCGCGCGGTCGCGCTCCGGCGCGGGCTGCCGGAGACCGCGCGCGATCTCGGCCAGCTCGACCCCGACGCGATCGCGCGGGTCCGGGAGGAAGCGCGGCCGGACTGCCGCGACGCCGAGGAGCTCCACGACCTCCTGCTGGAGCTGGTCGTCCTGCGGCCGGTGCCCGCGTACGAGTCCTGGTTCCGAGCGCTGGCCGAGACCCGGCGCGCCGCGCGGATCGCGACCGATTCAGGGCCGCTGTGGCTGGCCGCCGAGCAGCGGCCGCGCGTCGCCACGCTGTTCCCCGGGGCGCCGATCGAGCCGGACGTGCCGGTGCCGCCGGGCATCGCGACGGCGGCCGACGAGGAGGAAGCGCGGGTCGCGACGGTTCGGGGCCACCTGGCGCGCCTCGGCCCGTGTACCGTGGCGGAGCTCGCGGCGCACACGGGCCTCGCGGCCGCGGCCATCCCGCTCCCGCTCGCGCGGCTCGAGGCGGACGGCTTCGTCCTGCGCGGCCACTTCGATCCCACCCGCGCCGGTCGCGAGGAGTACTGCGAGCGGCGCCTCCTCGCGCGGATCCACCGCTACACGACGGACCGGCTCCGCCGCGAGATCGAGCCGGTCACCGCGCAGGATCTGCTGCGCTTCCTCCTGCGCTGGCAGCACGTCGCCCCGGACAGTCAGCTCGAGGGCCGGCAGGGCCTCCTGACGGCGATCGAGCAGCTCCAGGGATTCGAGATCGCCGCGGGCTCCTGGGAGTCATCGGTCTTGCCGGCGCGCGTCCGCGGCTATCGGCCGGAGTGGCTCGACGAGCTCTGCCTGTCGGGCCAGGTGGCGTGGGCGCGCCTCACCGTCCGCAGCGCGCCCGCGGGCGAACCTGGCGAGGCGCCGGGACGCGGCGGGCTCACGCCGTCTCACGCGACGCCCGTCAGCTTCCTGGTGCGGGACAATCTGCCGTGGCTGCTCCGCGCGGCGCGCGGCGACGCCGGGCCGATGCTGCCGGGCCCGGGCCCGACCCTCGACGTCCTGGAGTGTCTCCGCCAGCGCGGCGCGCTGTTCTTCCACGATCTCGTCGCCGCGACGGGACGGCTCGGGGTCGAGGTCACCGATGCCCTCTGGGACCTGGTGGCGCGCGGCCTCGTCACGGCCGACGGGTTCGGCAGCGTGCGGGCGCTCTTCAGCGCGCGCCAGCGCTGGTCCCGGCGGGCCGCGCGGCCCGGGCCCGTCGAGCGCCTCCGCCGAAGCGGCCGCGCCGGCGGCGGGGAGGGCCGCTGGGCCCTCGTGCCGGCGCCGCCGGCCCGGGGCGCAGTCGACGTGGAGGTGCTCGCCGAGGCCATCGCCGAGCAGCTCCTCGCGCGCTGGGGCGTGGTCTTCCGCGATGTGGTCGCGCGCGAAGCGCTGGCGATCCCCTGGCGCGAAGTCCTCTGGGCGTTCCGGCGGCTGGAGGCGCGTGGGACGATCCGGGGCGGGCGCTTCGTCACCGGGTTCGTCGGCGAGCAGTACGCGCTGCCGGAGGCGGTGGAACGGCTTCGCGCCATCCGGCGCGAGGCGCGGTCGGGCCAGATCGTGCGCGTGCCGGCGGTCGACCCCTTGAACCTGGTCGGCATCCTCACCCCCGGGCCGCGCATGCCCGCGATCCGCCATCGGACGGTTGTCTTCCA
>CAYXBJ010000133.1:0-28753 GCA_964463175.1 uncultured bacterium | reverse complement strand
GCGGCCGACGGCGACAACGTCATGGTCTTCGCCGACGTGACGATCGCGCTGCCGCTCCTCTGCCAGGGCCTCCTCGAGCGCTACGGCCCGGACCACGTCCGGCCGGCGCGCGCCCGCATCGCCCGCGAGCTGGGGCTCGTGTCGGACGCCTGAGCGACGCCGGCCGCTCCGTCAGGGTGCCTTCGCGGTCTCCGGCGGAGCCGCGGCGCGATAGACGAAGGACTCCATCGAGACGGTGACCTCCCCCGTCTTGGCATCGTGACGGAGGCAGGACACCGTCGGATAGAATCCGCTGGCGGCGACCGCCTTCGGCGACTTGATGGGGCTGCAGGTCTGGGGCTGGCTCCGGAGATGCGCCCGCGTGACCATCTCCTCGTAGAAGACGACCTTGCCCCCGTAGATCCCGTAGATCCAGCTGCGCGTGAATGGCTGCTTGTTGAACTCCGGACCGGTCAGATCGATGAGGTGGTTGCCCATCGCGGGCACCGCGGCCTCGACGTCCCGGTAGTCGGGGTGCATGTAGTTCGCGGGCACCGGCTGCCTCGCCATGGCGAACTTGTCGCAGTCGAAGAACTCCGGCCCGCAGTGCCCCGATCGCAGGGCGAAGATGTTGGCGATGGGCTCCATGTAGAAGTGGATGTCGAAGTGGGGCACGTCGTAGATCCCCGGGGGAATGTGCCCGACCGGATTCCAGTTCAGGAGCACCCACTTGAACGGCACGTCGTCTCGCCGGGCCACCGCGTCCGGGAGCGGGATGACGTGCTCGAACGTCGGGATGCACTCGGTCGCGGGATCTATCTTCCCGTCCTTGTTCCGGTCCACGCAGTGGTGGTGATCCGAGCCGCTCTCGGGCAGCCCGTCCAGGGCCGTCGGCGAGAGCACGATGCCGATCGCGACGGGCTCGCCGCCTTTCAGCTCGGCATAGCTCGACACGGTCCCGTTCCCGATGCCCACCTGGCTTCCCAGGTAGCGGGTCGCGGATGCGCCGGAGCCGGACTGGGAGGCCGCGCAGCCCGCCAGGGCGATCGTCGCGCACGTGAGAACTGCGAGGGACAAGGACGTCCTCCGTGCCATGCGAATCTCCTCGCGATATCGGCGGATGGGCTCGACGCACGCGACGACAGGCGGCGCGATCGAACGGTGGGGTGCCGACGTCACGCATCAGAGCACGGCCCACCCGCCTGCCTCGGTCGGTGCGGGGCTCAGGATATCGCGAGTCGCCGGTCGCCGACCACTACAATGCGCATCGGCGCCTTGACACGCCGTGACGGGCCCGCCACGATGCCGTCCGGAGACGTCGACGGCCCACCGCCCGTCGGCATGCCCCCGACCGAGGAGGAGCGATGACGCAGAGCTACGCGGCGCTCGACGAGCGCTATCTCCACCCGATGACCGATCCTGCGGACCGCGGGCGGCTCACCGTCCTCGTTCGCGGCCGGGGCATCCGGCTCGAGGACGCCGAGGGGCGCTCGTACATCGACGGGCTGGCCGGCCTGTGGAACGTCAACCTGGGCCACGGGCGCGAGGAGCTGGTCGAGGCCGCGGCCGAGCAGATGCGCCGGCTCGCCTTCGCCAACACGTACAGCGGCTATGCGAACGCGCCGGCGCTCGAGCTGGCCGCGCGGCTCGAGGCCGTCGCCTATCCGGGACTCCGGGCGAGCTTCCTCGCGACCAGCGGCGTCGACGCCAACGAGGCGGCGTTCAAGACCGCGCGCTACTTCTGGCGTCGCCAGGGCCAGCCGGCGAAGGTCAAGGTGATCTCCCTCGAGCACGGCTACCACGGCGCGACGATCGCCGGAATGAGCGCGACCGGCATTCCGGACTACGCACGGATGTTCGGGCCTCGGCTCGCCGAGTTCGTGCACGTCCGCTCGCACTACCCCTATCGCTGCGACTTCGCGCGGCCGGGGGAGGGGATCGGCGCGGCGGCCGCCCGGCTGCTGGAGGAGACGATCCTGCGCGAGGGCCCGGACACGGTCGCCGCCTTCCTCGCGGAGCCGGTCCAGGGGGCCGGCGGCGTCATCGTCCCGCCGGCCGACTACTTTCCGCGCGTGCGCGAGATCCTGGACCGGCACCACGTGCTCCTGATCGCCGACGAGATCATCACGGGGTTCGGCCGGACGGGCGAATGGTTCGGCCTGACCCACTGGGGCGTCCGGCCCGACATCTTCACCTTCGCCAAAGGGGTGACCAGCGCGTATCTGCCCCTCGGCGGGATGATGGTGAGCGAGGCGATCACCCGGGTCATCCGCGAGGCGCCGGCCTCGGAGCGTTGGGCCCACTCGTCGACCTACGCCGGGCACCCGGTGTGCTGCGCCGTCGCGCTCCGGACCCTGGACCTCCTAGAGCGGGATCGGCTCGTCCCGCGCGTCGCGCAGCTCGGCCGCTACCTGCTCGACCGTCTCCGCACGCTCGAGGATCTCGAGTGCGTCGGCGAGGTGCGGGGCCTCGGACTCATGGCCGCGGTGGAGCTCGTGGCCGATCGGGGGACGCGGGCGGCCTTCGATCCGGCCCTCCGGGTGGGCGCGCGGATCATGCGCCACGCGCAGGACTCGGGGCTCATGCTGAGGACGCGCGGCGAGGTGGTGACGCTCGCCCCGCCGTTCGTGATCACGGAGGCGGAGATCGACGAGACGGTGGCGATCCTGCGCGCCGCCATCGAGAAGACCATGGGAGAGATCCGATGACGTTCGCCGGGCGGGTGGGACTGATCACGGGCGCGGGGTCGGGCATCGGGCGGGCCACCGCGCGGATCCTCGCCGAGCGCGGCGGCGCCGTGGTCGCCGCCGACGTCAACCGGGCGGGCGCCGACGAGACCGCGGCGCTGATCCGCGCCGCCGGGGGACGGGCCGAGGCCGCCGCCTGCGACGTGACGCGCGCCGAGGACGTGGACGGTGCCATCGGGCTGGCGCGCCGCGCATTCGGGCGCCTCGACGTCGTGGTCAACTGCGCCGGCATCCTGCGCATCGCGGCCCTCGAGGACACGTCCGAGAAGGAGTGGGAGGAGGTCCTCGCCGTCAACCTGACCGGGGCCTTCCTCCTCACCCGGTCGGCGCTGCGCGCGCTCCGCGAGCAGGGCGGGGGCGCGATCGTGCACATCGCCTCGCGCGCCGCCATCCGGGCGAAGGAGGGCCACGGCGCGTACGCGGCGTCGAAGGCCGGCATCCTCCAGTTGACGCAGATGGCCGCGCTGGAGGGCGCGCGTCACCGCATCCGCGTGAACTGCGTGTGCCCGGGCTTCATCGACACGCCGATGACGCGGGGCGGCTACGACATTGACGCGACGATCGCAGCCTGGAACCAGATCTGTCCGCTGGGGCGGGCCGGGACGCCCGAGGACGTGGCTCGTGCGATGCTGTTCCTGGCGTCGGACGACGCCGACTTCATCACCGGGGTCGCGCTGCCGGTCGACGGCGGGCGCACGGTCCTGTAGGGAGGAGAGCATGATCGTCCGGCACCTTCCGATCGAGCCGCCAGGACCGCCGGAGCCGCCACGGATCGGCGTGGTCGTGCCGGCCACCGATCAGGTGAGCGAGCTGGCCTTCGCCGAGATGCTCCGAGGCCATCCCGTGTCGATGGTCGTGAGCCGCGTGGCCTTCGAGAACCCGGTCGTCATGGCCAACCTCTCCCGCATGGTCGACGACCTCACCCGGGCCACGGCGCTGCTCCTGCCCGACGGGCGGATCGACGTGGTCGCGTTCTCGTGCACGTCGGGCACGGTGGCCGGCGGCGTGGACGCGGTGGCGCGCGCGATCGGGGCCGCCCGGCCCGGCGTGCCGTTCACGACGCCGATCACCGCGGCAGTGGCGGCGTTTCGACGGCTCGGCACGCGCCGGATCGCGGTCCTGACCCCGTACGTCGACGAGGTGAACGAGGCGATCGCCGGTTCCCTGACCGCGGCCGGGCTGGAGGTGGTGGAGTTCGGCAGCTTCCACCTCCGGACCGAGCAGGAGATCGCCCGCGTCCCGCCGGAGGCGATCGTCGGGGCGGGGCGGTCGATCGCCGGCCCCGGCGCGGAGGCGCTCTTCATCTCGTGCACCGGGCTCCAGGGGCACGCGGCCATCGCGCGGCTCGAGGCCCTGACCGGGAAGCCCGTCGTCACCAGCAACCAGGCCCAGGTGTGGGAGGCGCTGTCCCTGCTCGACTACGGCCGCCCGGTCCAGGGATACGGGCGACTGCTGGAGAGCGCGACCCCGGTCCACGCGGCATAGCTGGCATCGCGGAGGAAGACGTGGCGCTGACGCCGCGGCAGGTCGAGCAGTACCACCGCGAGGGATTCCTCGCCGGGATCCCGGTCTTCACGCCCGGCGACTGTGAGCGGTTCCGGAGGACGGCCGAGCGATTCCAGGCCGAGCATCCGGCCGACGCGGGCTGGGCCTTCGACATCAAGTGCAATCTCCTGTTCGACTGGGTTTACGCGAATGCGACACATCCCCGGCTGCTCGAGGTCGTGGTGGACCTCCTCGGGGAGGACCTGCTGCTCACCGACTCGGTGTTCCGGATCAAGGAGCCGGGGTCGAGCACGCATTACGGGTGGCACCAGGACTCGGCACGGATCGTCGTCGAGCCCGCGCCGGCGATCGTCTACGTGGCGATCTCGGACGCGACGGTGGAGAACGGCTGCCTCGCGGTGGTTCCCCGGACCCACGATCGGGTCCGAGAGTTCGATCTCGTGGAGAACCCGGGTCAGGCGCACCGGCGGGTCGCGCGGGTGCGCGCGGTCGATCCGCAGGATGCCGTCTTCATGGAGCTTCGGGCCGGCGAGGTGGCCGTGTTCAGCGCCAACGCGATCCACGGCTCGGCCGCGAACCGGTCAGGCGCCGCGCGCTTCGCGATCCTCCACGACTACACGCCCGCGGCGGCCCGCCAGTCGGTCGGCATCGGCTCGGGGCAGCTCGTGCGGGGCCGCGACGCCTTCGGACACTTCGCGCACGAGCCCGTCCCCTCGGGTGACTTCGAGGCGAACGCCCGGATGCGCCGGCGGATCCTGACGGAGTACCCGGAGAACATCCTCATGGGGCCGCTGGCGCCTGGCGCGCGCCCCGACTTCCCCGACCGCCGCGAGGTGCTCGCGTAGCGCCCCTGGCCACAGCGTGGGGGACCGGCGGTGATCAAGGGATCCCGCGCGCGACACGCGGGATCCCTCGATGCGTGGCCCTGAGGAGACCTCGCCGACGGCTGGACCGCGCGTCCCCCCGGCGACCGTCCGGGCGGCGGGCTCTTCAGGCCGAGCGTGGCGGCTGCGCGGAAGCGCTCAGGAGCCCTGCTTGGACTCGAGCGTCTCCTTGTTCGCGTAGTACTTCGCCTGGGCCACGATGTCGATGCCCACGGTCTCGCTCCAGGCCTGGAGGAGCCGCTTGACCGTCGGCCCGGGCTTGCCGTCCCCGATGGGGCGCCGGTCGACCTTCGTCACCGGGAGCACGCAGGGGCTCGTGCTGGTGAAGAACGCCTCGTCGGCGGTGTAGAGGTCGTAGGGCTGGAGGTCCTCCTCGGAGACGGTGATGCCGAGCTCCCGGGCGAGGTCGAAGACCATGCCGCGCGAGACGCCCTGCAGCACGCTCCGGTCGCCCGCCGTCTTGATGACGCCGTCGGTGACCAGGAAGAGGTTGTACCCCACGCCCTCGGTGAGGTTGCCCCGGCTGTCGAGCAGGATCGGCCAGCCCTCGGGGTCGACGTCGGAGGCCTCGAGCTCGGCCAGGTTGAAGTTCATCCGGCTGAAGTTCTTCACCTTCGGGTCGAGGGCGTCCGGGTTGAAGCTGCGCGTCCGCACGACCACCCCGTGCGCGCCCGCGTCGTAGAGGTGCGCGTACCGCACGAAGCCCATCTGGCGCGTGCAGATGCCGACGGCGGGGGGCCCGGCCTTGTGTGCCCAGCGGCCGCGGCCGCGCGTCACGAACTGCCAGAGCTGGTAGTCGCCGACGTCGGCCCGGAGGTGCTCGTTCCGCGACACGACCTCCTCGCTGATCCGCTCGAGCTCGTCCGGCGTGAGACCCGGATCTATCCGCACGTACTTCAGCGACCGGTAGAGGCGGTCGACGTGCTCGCGCATCCGGAAGCTCTTGCCGTTGAAGGTGCGCGCCACGTCGAACACGCAGTCGCCCACCAGGAAGCCTCGATCCATGGGATCGATCTTGACCTGGCTGAACGGCACGAAGTCTCCGTTGAAGTACGCGATGTAGTCGGCCATGTCTCCTCCTCGCCGGAGCGGTATCCCGCCGGACTCGCCGGATTCGAATGAGTGCGCGTGACGCGGCGATTGTACCCGCCTTCTGCCACCGGGGAAAGCGTGCTAGCCTCGGTCCTCACGGCTTCCGCGGTGAACGACGGGTCGCGGAGGCGAAAGTAATGCGTCCGTCGGCCGGGGGAGGCAGATGACCGGGCGTCGGATCCGAGTCGGCCTGATCGGGACGGGCCGCATCGCGGGCTTCGTCCACCTCCCGAGCCTGCGCCTCCTGCCGGATCTCTGCGAGGTGACGGCGGTCGCGTCCCGCGACCCCGTGAGGGCCAAGGCGTTCGCCGAGCACTGGGGCGTGCCCCGGATCCACGACGGCTGGGAAGAGCTCGTCGCCGATCCCGACATCGATGCCGTCGTCGTCTGCCCGCCGAGCGATCTCAACGGCGCGGTCGCGGGAGCGGCGGTCGCCGCCGGCAAGCACGTGCTCTGCGAGAAGCCGCTCGCGATCAGCTACCCGGAGGCCCGGGTCCTGGCCGAGGCCGCCGACCGCGCCGCGGGGCGGGTCCACATGGTCGCGTTCACGTTTCGCTTCACCGCCGCGCTCCGGTACCTCCGGCGCCTGGTCGAGGAGGGGCACTTCGGCGACATCCGCCACTGGCGCATGTCCTACTTCAACGACGGCCAGCTCGACCCCGAGATCCCGTACGGGTGGCGCCATCAGCGCGCGCGCGGCGGCTCGGGGGTCATCGCCGACATGGGGTCCCACATGATCGACGTCGCGCGCTATCTCCTGGGTGACATCCAGGCGGTCAGCGCGGTGAACCGCACGTACGTCGCGGAGCGCGCGATGCCGGGCGGCGGCCGCGGTCGGGTGGAGACGCCTGAGGCGTCCGCCTGGGTCGCCGAGTTCGCGAGCGGGGTGATCGGTACGTTCGACGTCAGCCGGGGCGTGGCCGGGCGGGGCGGGACGGGTCGCCCCCAGTACCAGGCGGTCGAGGTCCACGGCACCGGCGGCGCCGCGCTCTACGAGCTGATCCACCCGTTCCAGCTCCAGGTGAGCCTCGGGCCGGCCATGGCGCGCCGCCAGCACTGGGCGACCGTCGACGTGCCCCCGGATCTCGCGGTCTATCCGGGCTCCCCGCGCAATCCGCGCGCCGACGACCCGCTGCTCGGCTACAAGTACGACCAAGGGGTCGCCTTCGTCCGCGCGATCCGGGGCGAGGCGGCCGACTACCCGACCTTCCGGGACGGGGCCGCCGCGCAGGCCGTGGTCGACGCCGTCGACCACTCGGCGCAGGCGCGCCGCTGGATCGACATTCCCCGTGACTGACCCACTCCGCCGTTCACTCCGCGTACAGAGGAGATCCGCAATGACCTGTTGGACACTCCGGAAGCTCTGCCTCGCGCTGATCGTGACACTGGTCGCGGTCGCGGCGGGGCCGCTCGGCGCCACGCCGGCGGCCGCCGCCGGGAAGACCGCTCTCGTGCTGGGCATCGATATCAGCGACATCCGCACGCTCGACCCGGCCCGCCAGTTCGAGTACTCGACGCCCACCATGATCCGCGCCACCTACGAGACGCTGATCACGCTGTCGCCGGGTGATTACGTGACACTCAAGCCACTTCTGGCCGAGAGCTGGAAGCTGGTGGACGGCGGCAAGGCGTGGGAGTTCAAGCTCCGGAAGGGCGTGAAGTTCTCGACCGGCAACCCGCTCACCGCCGAGGACGTGAAGTTCTCCTTCGAGCGGCTGGCCAACATCAAGGACCAGCCCGCGGACATGGCGGAGAACCTGGGCCCCATCGAGGTCATCGATCCGCAGACCGTGAGGATCTCGGCGGCGGACAAGACCCAGCCGCTCCTCACCCTCTTCACGGCGGTGACGTACTCCGTCTACGACTCGAAGACGGTGATCGCCCAGGGCGGGACCAGCGGCAAGGACGCCGAGAAGGCCGACAAGGCGACCGCCTGGCTCGACATGCACTCCGCGGGCACCGGGCCCTACGTCCTGACGGGATGGACGCGGAACCAGGAGGTCACGCTCGAGCGCAACAAGGGCTATTGGCGCGCGCCGGCCGCGTTCGAGAAGGTCGTGCTACGCCACATCGCCGACGGCGGTGCCCAGGTGTTGGCGCTCCGCCGGGGCGACATCGACGCCGCGCTGAACCTGTCGACGGACCAGCTCGACTCCCTGGCGAAGGACGCGAACGTGAAGATCGTGTCCTCACCGAGCCTCGACTTCGTGTACATGACCATGACGAACAGCGCCGACATGAACCAGGCGCTCAGCAAGAAGGCGGCCCGGCAGGCCGTGCAGTCGGCCATCGACTACGACGGGATCATCAAGGGCCTCATGGGCGGGCAGGCGATCCGGCCGGCGACCTTCATCCCAATCGGGCTCGGTGGCTCCACCGAGGCGTTGACCAAGGAGATCGGCCCGCGACAGGACCTGGCCCGGGCCAAGAAGCTCCTCGCCGACGCGGGCCTGCCGAACGGCTTCACGTTCAAGCTCTCGTACGGCAAGGCGGCGATCGGCGGGACGACGTACGACCTGATCGCCCAGAAGATCCAGTCCGACCTGGCGCGCGTCGGGATCACCGCCGAGCTCGATCCGCAGGACCAGGCGACGCTTCGGACCGCGTACAAGGAAGGCAAGACCCAGTCGGCCCTGTCCTTCTGGAACCCGGACGCCATGGAGCCGTGGCTCTGGGCGCAGCCGGCGATCGGCCGCGTCTCGAAGCGCGTCCATTGGACGCCGCCGAAGGACATCGTCGACCTGGTCGCCCGGGCGGGCGGTGAGCCCGACCCGAAGAAGGCGGCGGGCCTCTATCGGGAGTTCATGAAGATGCTGATCGAGCAGGCCAACTACATCCACCTGATCCAGCCCGTCCTCCGCGTGGCGACGACCAAGGCCATCACGAACTACAACCTCACCGCGGCCGGGTGGCAGGTCGATCTCTACGAAGTGAAGCCCGCGAACTAGACTGTTGGTCGGCATGAGATCGCACGGCTGCCGGGGAGGTGGTGGGGAGTCGCGAGACTCCCGTCCACGCGACGACGCCGTGTAGCGGATGGGTTTCCGGTACGTCCTCCTCCGGGTGGCCGCTTCGGCCGCGATGGCCGTGGCGGCCACCCTGGTCGTCTTCCTCGTCGCTCACACCGTTCCGGCCGACCCGGTCCTCGCGCAGCTCGGCGACAAGCAGTCGAGCAATCCGGAGACGGTCGCCCGCTTCCGCGCGCGCTGGGGCCTGGACCGGCCACTCTACCAGCAGTACGCGATCTTCCTCGTCCGGCTGGCGCACGGCGACTTCGGCGAGTCGATCGCGTCCCACCGTCCCGTGCTCGACGACATCCGACAGTACGTCCCGGCGACCATCGAGCTGGCCACGGTCGCGGGCCTCCTCACGATCGCGGTCGGGGTGCCGCTCGGCGTCGCCGCGGCGGTCAGGCGGGACGGCTTCCTCGACCACGCGGCTCGCTTGCTCTGTCTCATCGGCGTGTCGGCGCCCACATTCTGGCTGGCGTTCATCGTGCTCGCCCTCTTCTACGGGGGCCTCGAGATCGCGCCGTCTCCCGGCCGGCTCGACGTGGCGGCGAGCGTGCCGCCGCACGTCACCGGGCTGTTCGTCGTCGACGGCGCGCTGGCGGGCGACTGGGCGACGGTCCGGAGCGCGCTCGCCCATCTGATCCTGCCGTCCGTGGTCCTGGCGGCCGCGACGATCGGCATCGTCACGCGGACGACGCGCGCGGCGATGCTCGAGACGCTCGGCCAGGACTACGTGCGGACGGCTCGGGCCAAGGGCGTGGGCGAGCGGGGCGTCGTGCGGCGCCACGCGTTCCCGAACGCGCTGGTGCCGATCCTGACCCTCGCCGGGCTCGCGTACGCGGAGCTCTTGGCGGGGACGGTGCTCACCGAGACGATCTTCTCGTGGCCCGGTCTCGGCCGGTACACGTACCAGAGCGCGCTGGCGATCGACTTCCCGGCGATCATGGGCGTCACGTTCCTGGTGGCGCTGATGTACCTCGGGATCAACCTGATCGTGGACGTGGCCTATCTGTTCGTGGATCCGCGGGTGACCCGGCAATGACCACCGAGGCCGTCGCGCTCCCCATGCCGAGGCACGTCGCGCGCCGGTGGGGCGGGCCGTGGACCATCGGCCTGATGGGTGCCGCGATCATCCTCGTGTGGGGGGCCATCGCCCTCTTCGCGCCACGGATCGCGCCTCATCCGCCGCTCCAGGTCGACGTCCTCGCCCGCCTGAAGCCGCCGTCGGCGGAGAACCCGTTCGGGACGGACTCGCTCGGCCGTGACGTTCTTTCCCGCGTGCTCCTGGGGGCTCGCGTGTCCCTGCCGGCCGGGCTGGTCGTCGTCCTGCTGGCGGCCACGTTCGGGACCATCTACGGCGGCGTGGCTGCGTACGCCGGCGCGAAGACGGAAGAGCTCCAGATGCGCGTCACGGACCTCTTCCTGTCGTTCCCGCCGCTGCTCCTGGCGATGGCCATCGCGGCCGCGCTCGGCAAGGGCTGGCTGAACACCATCACGGCGATGGCGATCGTGTGGTGGCCCAAGTACGCCCGCCTGGCCCGGAGCCTCGTTCTGGTCCAGCGGTCACTCGAGTATGTCGAGGCCGCGCGGGCGCTGGGCCAGGGGGCGGCGCGGACGCTCGTGCGTCACATCGTCCCGAACGCCGTCGGGCCCGTGGTCGCGCTCCTCGCGCTCGACGTGGGCAACGCGATGATCACGTTCGCGGGCCTGTCCTTCCTGGGGCTCGGGGTCGTGCCGCCCACGCCGGAGTGGGGGGCGATGGTGTCCGAGGGCCAGGTCCTGATCGAGCAGTGGTGGGTCTCGACCTTTCCGGGGCTGGCGATCTTCACGGTGGTGGTGGGCTTCAATTTCCTGGGGGACGCCCTCCGGGATTGGCTCGACCCGCGCGCGGCGCGGGGCTGAGCGAAGGGGAGAGGGATGCGATCCAGGGTCGTCGTGATCGGCGGGGGCGCGTTCGGGGCGAGCGCGCTCTACCACCTGACCAAGCAGGGCATCACCGATGTCGTCCTTCTCGAGCAGGCGACGCTCGGATCGGGCTCGACGGGACGATCCGCGGCGGTCGTGGAGACACAGTACCTCGCGCCGGACCAGGTCGCCCTGTGCGCGTGGTCGATCCGCGTGTTCCAGTGGCTCGAGCGGGAGCACGCCCTTCCCTTCGTCCACCACGGCTACATGCGGCTCGGCCACGCCGCGGCCGACGTGGCCGGCTTTCACGAGAGCATCGCGCTCCAGCGGACGTATGGCCTCGGCGACGCGCGCGTCCTCGAGCCGGCCGAGATCGCGCGGATCGTGCCGGCGCTGCGCGTGAACGACCTTGCGGGCGCCCTGTGGGGCCCGACGGACGGCTACGTGGACGCCGTGCGCTACTGCGAGCTCCTGTCCGGCCTCGGGCGGGCGGCCGGCGGCCGCGTGCTCCAGGGTCAGCGCGCCACCGGCCTCCGGCTCCACGGTGGACGGGTCACCGGGGTGCAGGTGGAGGGCGAGACGATCGAGTGCGAGGCGGTCGTCAACGCGAGCGGCGCGTGGGCGCGCCGGCTGGGCGCGACGCTCGGGCTCGCGCTCCCCGTCGACGGGTATCGCCGCCAGCTGGTCCAGTTCGAGCCGCCGCGCCCCCTCGCCGCGCCCGTGCCCATGATCATCGACTACGTCCCCGGCGTGGAGCACGAGGGCCTCTACTTCCGCGACGACACGCCGAGCCGCATTGTTGCCGGTCTCCACTGGGAGGTGCATGGCGACATGGAGCAGCCGGCCGACCCCGACGCCTTCCGGCAGGCCGTCGACTGGGACTACGCGGAGCGGGTCGCCGAGGCCCTCGCGGCGCGCTATCGCGGCGCCGGGGACTTCCGGGTGACCGGCGGGTGGTCGGGTCTCTATCCGCTCACTCCCGACACGCGGCCCATCGTCGGCCCAACGCCCGGGATCGACGGGCTCTACCAGGCGCTCGGCGGTGGCGGCGTCGGGGTGCAGATCTCGCCGGCGATCGGCGCGATGGTGGCAGATCTCGTCGCGACGGGCGACACCCGCGTGATGCCGGACTGGGGGCGCTACCGCCTCGACCGGTTCGCGCCGTCCGCGCCGCCCGGAGCGGGGTCGACGTCCTGAGCCGGCGGGCGGGTGGGCCCGGGGCGGCCGGCCGGGAGCCTCCTGCGCCCCGCCTCGACAGGGCCAGGGGATCGGCCTATGCTGGCGCCCGGAAACGCGCGGCCGCTGCCGCGGAGGAGGGGACCATGATGCACCTTCTGGGTCAGGCGATCTTCGGACTCGTCGTCGGCGCGATCGCCAAGGTGGTGATGCCGGGGCAGGATCCGGGCGGGATCCTGATCACCATGCTCCTCGGGCTGGTGGGCTCCATGGTGGGGACGTTCGTCGGCCGCTCGCTCTGGGGCGGCGCGGATTACTCTGCGGGATGGATCACCTCGATCCTGGGGGCGATCGTCCTGCTCGTCATCTATCGGGCGATCAAGAGCCGGCAGTCGACCTAGGACTCCGAGCTCCATCGGGCGCGCCCGTGTCACGGGCCACGCGGGCGGGCGCGCCCGGCCCGGATCAGCTCAGCGGTTCACGTAGGGGAGAACCTCGCGAACCACCCGCTCGAGCTGACCGACCTGATCCCAGGCGGTCAGGCGAAGCGTGATCCGCTCCACGCCCGCCCCCCGGAACCGGCGCAGGCTCTCGATGCACTCCTCCGGGCTGCCGAGCGCCGCCCAGGCCTCGATGCGGGCCCGCGTGTAATCAGCGGAGTAGTAGAGGTCGAGGAAGCGCTTGGTCTCGGCCATCGCCGCCTCGCGGTCCTCGTTCACGTTGATGTTGTGGTAGAGACAGTTCCCCAGCCGGTCGGGGTCGCGTCCCTCTTCCCGGGTGTAACGGCGGATGGTGTCCCAGTACTCGGCGAAGACGTCCGGGCGGAGGCTGTGGGTCTGCCAGCCGTCGGCGAACCGCGCGACGCGACGGAGAGCCCGCTCGATCCGCGCCGGCTCCGGCCGGATCGTCCACGGGTTGTTGGCCAGCCAGATGGGGCACGGCCGCTGCCGCGGCTTCGGCTCGAGCGTCACGTTCTCGAACTGGAAGAACTGCCCGCGGTGCGTCACCGCGTCCTCGCTCCACAGCCGGCGGAGGATCGTGACGTGCTCCTCGAGCCGCCGCTGGCGCTCCACGACCGGCACGCCGACGGCGCGGGTCTCCGCGTCCCAGTTGCCCGCGCTGCCGCCCCCGGCGCAGACGATCAGGACCGTGCGACCCTCGGCGATCTGATCGAGGCTTGCCCACTCGTAGGCGAAGACGAGCGGGTTGCGCAGGGGAAAGCTGGCGAGGCAGGCGGGCCCGAGGCGGAGGCGTCGGGTGCGGCCGGCGATCGCCGCCAGGAGCGTGAGCGCGTCGAGCCGCGGCTTGGCGAACAACGAATCGCCCACCCACACCGAATCGAATGCGCCCGAGGCTTCGGCGCGGTCGGCCAGGTCGAGGAGCTGGGCCGGCGTCGTGATGCCCAGCATGACGCCCCGGTTGGGCAAGGTCAGCCCGAAGGCAAGCGGCGGCATTCCCGAGAGCATAGGAGACGGAGCCGGCGGTTTCAACCGCTCCGCGGTGGCTGACGCGGTCCGGTCGCCGGCTGCCTCGACCGCGCGGAATCGGGACGGGCTTCACCCGACACCGGGAGGTCCGCCTGCCGGCTCGCGGTCCTGTAAGCTCTGTTCGTGTGTCGCCGCGATGCCTTCCTTCTTGCCTTGACGCCCGCGGCCCTCGTCCCCTAGGTTGAGCCGCATGAATCGACCGGGGCGACGCCGTCTCCTCGGGGGTGTCCTCGCGCTGGCGCTCGGCGCGATTCCCGGGGTTGGTCAGGCGCAGGTCTTCCTAGCGAGTCAGCCCCATCCGGACTTCGCCATCGGGCCTCTCCTCGTCGTCGCCGGCGTCACGCCCGATCTCGCGCCGGTGACGGTGCGCCTGTCGTTCGGTGTCACGCTGCCGCCGAACGCCCACGTGGAGGACCTGCATCAGGACATCTATCTCCTCTGGCCCGCCGAGGTGGCGGGCGGGTCCGCCCCTGGACCCGCCGATCGCGACCTTCGCCGGTACGTGGAGGAGCGCGGGTTCGCGGTGACGGGCGAGGGCCGACTCGCGCTCGCGGTTCGGGACCGGACCAAGCTGGGGACTCCGGCGCCGAGCGATCCCTTGCCCGAGTCGGCGCCGTTCGTCACCTTTTACAAGCTCGGGACGAACCCCGCGCAGTCGGGGGTGGGGACGCTGGTCAGGATCGGGTGGACGCCACACCTGACCGACCCCGGCAGCCTGCTGAGCCTCTCGACCGCGCTCAAGGATCTCATCACGCCCAAGCCGGCGACGTGGCTCGAGGAGCTCTTCTGGGGGCGGCGCAACGTCCTGAGCTTGAGCGCCGGGAGCGCGGGATCCGTCGCGCTCTACTCGTTTTTGCTCGACCAGCGAGACCGCGTGATACGCCTCGCCCGGGACTTTTCCATCCTGGGCGTCGAGTTCGCCGACGCCGATCATCTCCGCATCGAGGAGATCAGCCCGGCCAGCGCCGCGCGCCGACCCAGCCGCGTGCGGATGGGCGCCGAGACTGTGTCGCTCGCTCTGGGCGCGGGCGAGGGCTCCGCGCCCCAGGTGCTGACCGTGCGGTTCAGCTACTTCAGTGGGTCAGTGGCGTGGCGGCCGATCCTCATCTCGATCCTCGCGCTCGTGCTCGGCAACCTCATGGGCGCGTTCATGTTCACGCGTCAGATCGCGCGGCTGTCCCGGCGCTGGTTCCATTTCGAGCGACGGAAGCCCATGCTCCCCACGAACGGCGCGGTGCCCGAGGGCGTGCTGTCGCGGATCGTCCCCGGCCATACGACGCGGGCCGAGGTGATCCAGTGGTGCGGGGTGCCGAGCGAGGAGCGCACGCGGCTCGGATCGGGGGGGCAGCGGACCCTCCTCTATCGCTCCAGCCGCCGCGTTCCCCACAGTCGGCTCCGCGTCGGCTGGCTCGCGACGGTGAGCCGCTGGGACGAGGAGCACCACGAGGTCGCGATCGAGCTCGTCGACGGGCGGGTGCGCGACGTGGAGACCCGCGTGCGCTCCTCGCGGCTCGCCGTCGAGCCCGACTAGCCCCGCCGGTCGGCGCCGTCGCGGCACGCCGGACGAGCGGCGCCGGAATTTGACACGCCCCGGCGCCGTTGCTAGCCTCCGACACATGCCGAGACCGCACGGGATCCCCGACGCGCAGTGGCGCGACTGGGTGTGGCAGATGCAGGAGCGCGTCCGGAGCGCCAAGGACCTCGAGCGCTACATCAACGCGACCGAGGACGAGCGCCGGGCAATCGACGCGCTCGCCGACCGCTTTCGGTTCGTCATCACGCCGTACTACGCATCGCTCATGGACCCGGACGACCCGACCTGCCCGATCCGGAGGCAGGTGGTGCCGCGTACGGTCGAGCTCGACGACCCCGCCGGCATGGCCGACCCGCTCGACGAGGTCGCCCACTCGCCGGTGAAGAACGTGATCCGCGTCTACCCGGACCGGATCGCCTTCTGCGTGAACAACGAGTGCGCGCTCTATTGCCGCTTCTGCCTCCGCAAGCGCATGGTCGGCGACGAAGAGTGGATCATGAAGAAGCGCGAGCTCGAGGTCGGGCTCGACTGGATCCGCCGGACGCCCGACATTCGCGACGTGCTCCTCACCGGCGGGGACCCGCTCGTCTTCTCCGACGACAAGCTCGAGTGGCTGATCCAGGAGCTCCGGCGGATCCCGCACGTCGAGGTCGTGCGCCTCGGGACGCGGCTGCCGGTGACCCTCCCGTTCCGCGTGACCGACGCGCTGTGCCGGATGCTCGAGCGTTACCACCCGATCTGGGTCAACACGCACTTCAATCACCCGAAGGAGCTGACCCCCGAGGCGGCGGAGGGGATCGATCGTCTCCTCCGGGCGGGGATCCCGGTCGGGAACCAGAGCGTGCTCCTTGGCGGGATCAACGACGACGCGACGACGATGAAGGCCCTCTGCGAGGGACTGGTGCGGATGCGCGTCCGCCCCTACTACTGCTACCAGGCCCAGCTCCTCGAGGGCACCGCCCACTTCCGGGTGCCCGTGGAGCGGGGGGTGGAGATCTTCAAGGAGCTGCGCGGGCGGACGAGCGGGTTCGCGATCCCGACGTTCGTGCTCGACACGCCCTACGGCAAGGTCCCGCTCGGCTATCCCTACCTCAAGGGCCGCGACGGCGACCACATCGTCGTCGAGGCCTGGGACGGCCGCATCTGGCGCGAGCTCAATCCAGCCTAGAAATCAACCCCCGGGGTCAGGCCTTAACTTTGGCGTTCTGGCCGCCCTCGCGGACGCCGCGCCTCGGAAATCAAAGTAAGGCCTGACCCCGACTTTGGAGTTCTAGCGGTCGGGGGGTGGGCGGAGGCCGTCCTGGCGGTAGCGCCGGTAGTCGGCGAGGATCAACGCGTGGTCGAACGCCAGCGGAGAGGGCAGCGCGTCGAGGGAGAACACCCGGGCCTCCGCCGCGTCGTCGGCGCCGGTCGGCGTGCCCCGGGCTCGGCCGATGAACACCACGCCGAGCGTCGGTCCTCGCGGGTCGCGGGCCGGATTCGAGTAGACGTGGAAGAGCTCGACGAGCTCGCCGTGGAGCCCGGTCTCCTCCTGAAGCTCGCGCCGGGCCGCCGCCGCCGCGCTCTCGCCGGCCTCGACGAATCCGCCGGGGAGCGCCCATCCGGGCGGGGGATGCTTGCGCCGCACGAGGACGATGCCGCCGTCCGGCATCTCGGTGATGACGTCGACCGTGGCGAGCGGCCCGCGGGGCGGGGGGCTCACGCCGCGCTCCGACCTTCGGTCGTGATCTGCGGCCGGCACGCGGCCGGGCTCAGAGCAGCCGGTCGATCGCGTCCAGGACGCTCTGCTCGACCGAGGACGACTCCGGCGTCGACAGGATCTTCCGCTCCTTCGTCCAGAGGATGCGCTCCTCCTGGAAGACCTCGCGCCGGACCGAGATCGACGTCTCGGTGTCCGAGACCGCGCGGACGACGACGCTGAGCGTGTGCCGCGTGCCCTCGGCGTAGAAGACGAAGTCCTTGTAGGTGACGTTGCGCGGCTCGGTCCGGATCACGCCCGTCGTGTGGTTCGCCTGGTCGATGTCCCACCCGAGGCTCCGGAGGACCGACTGGGTGACCGTCCACGTTCGCTCGACGGGCGCCGAGAACACGCGAACCAGCTGACCATCGGGACCCCGGGTTGCCGTGGACGGCGGCGGCGTCTGCGGCGCCGGCGCGGCGGAGGCGGTGGCCGACGGCTTGTCCGGTCCCGGCGTGGAAGCCGGTGACGACGCGCTGTCGGCCGGCGGGCTCGTCGGCGCCGGAGCGGCGGAGGCGGTCTGCTTCGGCATCTCGCCCACCAGCACGAGGTCGTCCGAGGGCTCCCGCGCGCCCCCCTGACGCTCCACCGTCACGCCGAAGATGTCGGGAGACCACGTCGCGCGGGGCGGCACGACCCGGAGCGTCCCCGCGCCCTGCGCATCCACGGCGAGGAGTCCGGCGGACACGCGGTCGCCGAGACTGATGCTCCCCAGCCACAGCTGATAGGTGCGCCCGGCGGGCGGCGGCGGCAGGCCTGACACGACGAGGGTGCCGCCGCCCATCGGCTCCCAGGCGATCTGCCCTCGCGCCTTCGCGGCGTTCCCCACGGGCACGAGCGAGATCACTCGCGCGCCGGTCGTGGGAAGAGACGCGGAGGGATCGGTCCGCGCAGTGAGGAGCTTCGGCGCCGTCGAGGACTGGGTCGGGGACGCGCCGACGGCAGGACGATCCGTGGTCGACGGCAGCGGCTCCGGTCGGCTCGCGACCCGCGGCGTCGCGGGCTCAGGCGCTCGCTTCGGGGCCGAGGTCGCGGGCGCGGCCGGCTCCGGCGCGCGCGTCGCTGCCGGCGCGGGCGCCGCCGGCCGGACCGGCTCGACGACGGACGGCGCGGCGGGTGCCGCGGGCGGCGCGGCAGAGGCGAGGGCGGCCCCGTTCACCGGCGCGGCCGGCGTCGGGACCGTGGGCTCGACCTTCACCGCCGCGTTTTCTGCGGCGGGGGGCGTCGAGGCCGTCTCGGACGGCCGCTGATCCTGCGGGCGAGACACGCTGACCGTGATTCGCAGCAGCGAGGGCATCCACGCCTGGCGCCAGACGAGGGCCAGGCCGGTCCCGGCGCCCAGCAGGACGAGGACCGCGAACAGGAAGGACTGCGATCGCGCCGGAGCGCCGTGTCGGGCGAGCGCGCGCGCGCGCCGGGCGGCGATCTCCGACCTCGGTCGGGCCACGGGTCGATCCGTCGGGGCCCCGCGCGGCTGGAGGGCCTCGCCGCACTGGTGGCAGAACTGCTCGCTGTCCGGATAGTCGCGGCCACACTGAAGACAGCGCATCATTGGAGCGAAGCGGCCTCCTGAGGACGAGACGAATCGATATCAGCGTAACGATAGGAGCCGCGCTTTGCCAGTGTCAAGTTTCAAACCGACGACGCCGAGGCGGGCAAAATTCCCCATCCACCACGAGGCGCTAGCGGCTCAGGCGAAGGATCCCCACTCGTACTCGTGCGCGCCGCGGATGACGTGTCCGCGCGCCTCGCGGTCGACGGCGAATGCGGCGAGCGGGCTCGCCGCGAAGTCCGCGCCGCGGATGACCTCGGCCAGCGCCCGTCCCATGGAAGGGCCGAACTTGAATCCCTTGCCGTTGCCGCCGGTGAGGACGAACAGACCGGGGACGCCGGGGACCGGGCCGGCGAGCGCGTGACCGTCCGGTGTCCGCGAGTCGAGGCCGACCCACGTGCGGCCGGGAGACGCGCGCTCGAGCGCGGGGATCCGCGGAATGAGACGCGTTGCGGCCGAGACGAGCTCGTCGAGCGTCGGCGGCGCGAACTCCGCCTTGCCGTGGAACGGCTCACCCTTGAATCCGATGGAGTCCTCGTAGCCGGCGCCGATCAGCAGCGTGTCGCCGATCTCGCCCCGGTACCACTGCTCGGCGGCGTGGTCGATCGTGCACGGCACGCGGTCGAGACCCGGCAGGCCGTGGAGCAGGCCCGCGCCGATCGGCATCGGGAACACCGGGAGGTCGACGCCGACCTGGGCCGCGAGCTCGCGGGTTCCTGCGCCGGCGGCCAGGACGACCGACGGGGCCTCGATCCGGTCCGCGCCGATCCGGACGCCCGTGACGCGGCCGCGCTCCGTCACGATGTGCGCCGGCGCCGTGTCCGTGAGCACGCGGCCGCCGTGAGCGCGGGCGCGCGCGAGCAGGCTCGTGACGCAGTCGGAGGGGTCGGCGTGGCCGCTGTCAGGCTCCCACGCCGCGGCGCCGATGCCGCCCGCCTCCATGAAGGGCAGGAGCCGCTTCACGCCGGCCGCGTCCAGGACCTCCGTCGGTACGCCCATCGCCTGCATGAGGGCGACGTTCTTCTCGAGGGTCGGGACCAGGATCGGGGGGACGACAAACAGGAACCCGTTCCGCCGGTAGCCGTTCTCGCCTCCGACCTCCTGGCTCCAGTGCCGGTGCAGCCGCCAGCTCTCGACGGCGAAGTAGGCCTCGGGCGCGTTGGCGTAGTGGCAGCGGATGTAGCCCGCGGTCCGGCCCGAGGCGCCGCCGGCGGGGAGCCCGCGATCGACCACCACCACGCGGAGACCGGCGCGGGCCGCGAAGCACGCGGTGCTCGCGCCGGCGATGCCGGCGCCGACGACGACGAGGTCGACCGCCTGACTCATGGCAGATCCTCCTGCGAGCCCGGGATGCGACTGGCGAACCTGATGCCGAAGCCGTCGGGGTCGGCGATCGTGAAGTCACGGAGTCCGTAGTAACGATCCGCGATCGGCGCGACCACGCGGGCGCCCATCCCCATCGCGCGCCGCCACCAGGCGTCGACGTCGGGCACCATCACGCGGACATTCGCCGTCGGGACCTGGAGCGACGTCGGCGGCTCGTACTGGGGGTGCTCGTCGAGGAAGAGCCGGTGCTCCTCCCACGTGACCGTCGCGAAGCCGCCCTTCCGGCCAAGAAGCTGGAATCCGAGGGCCCGATAGAAGTCGATGGCGCGATCGAGGCTGCGGACGAAGATCTCGACCACGAGCTGCTCGGTGGCCGGGACGTAGGGCGTCATGGGATCGATGCGCGCCACGCCGCGATCGTCAGCCGCCCTGGTTGACGCGCATCAGGTAGCGATAGGGATCGCTCGTCATGACCGCGCCCCCGGATACGAGGAGCACCGCGCCGGACACCCACGCCGCCTCGTCGGACGCGAAGTAGACGGCGGCGGCCGCGACGTCCTCGGGCTGGCCGACCCGCCGGAGCGGGTAGAAGGCCGACCGCTTCCGGCGATCCGCCTCCGTCGCGAGCCACGGCGCGGTGAGCGGCGTCTCCACGACCGCCGGCGCGATCGCGTTCACCCGGATGCGGTGCTGGCCGAGCTCCACCGCCATCGTCTGGACGATGTTGTTCAGAGCCGCCTTGCACGCGCCGTAGATGCCCTCGCCGCCCGGCGCGGCGTACAGGCTGTCGATCGACGAGAGAAAGATGATCGCTCCGCCGGTGCCGCTGTCCCTCATCGCGCGCGCGGCGGCCTGTCCGCCGAACACCTGGGCGGTGAGGTTGAGACGCACCATCGCCTCCCAGCCCGCCTCGGTCACGTCCAGCCACTCGGTCGTGCTGCCCGGCTCGTCGGTGAAGCCGCCGGCGTTGTTGACCCAGACGTCGATCCGGCCCAGCCGGGCCACCGCCGCGTCGGCCAGCGTGCGGACCTGGGCGATGTCCCTCACGTCGGTCGGCTGCACGATCGCCCGCCGTCCCTTGGCCTCGATCTCGCGGGCGACGGCTTCCAGGTCAGGACGGCTTCGCGCGCCCAGTACCACATCCGCGCCCCGATCGGCGAAGGCGAGCGCGATCGCCCGGCCGAGCCCCCGGCTCGCGCCAGTGACGACGCACGCCTTGCCGGCCAGCGAGAACATCGGGCCCCGATCAGGCCCGGCCATGGTGCATCGCCTGCCAGACGCGCTCGGCCCGGAGCGGCATGTCGATGTGGCGCACCTTGAACGAGTGAAGCGCGTCCACCACCGCGTTCACCACCGCCGGCGTCGACCCGATCGTCGCCGCCTCGCCGATGCCCTTGGCGCCGAGCGGGTTGACCGGGGTCGGCGTCACGGTCTGGTCGGTGACGAACGAGGGCAGGTCGTCGGCGCGCGGGACGCAGTAGTCCATCAGGGATCCGGTCACCAGCTGGCCGTCGGCGCCGTAGACCATCTCCTCGAGGAGCGCCTGCGAGATGCCCTGCGCCAGCCCGCCGTGCACCTGTCCGGCCACGAGAACCGGGCTGATCCGGACGCCGCAGTCGTCGATCGAGATGAAGTCCCGCACGGAGACCTGACCTGTCTCGCGGTCCACCTCGACGACCGCGACATGGGCGCCGAACGGATAGAGGAGCTGGGGCGGACGGAAGAAGTCGGTGGCCTCGAGCCCCGACTCGATTCCATCGGGCAGCTTGTCGCCGTAGGCGTGCCCGGCGATCTGGGCGAGCGTGAGCGCGCGCGCCGGCACGCCCTTCACCTGGTACTTGCCGTCGGCGAAGACCACGTCGTCCTTGGCCGCCTCCAGCACGTGAGCGGCGATCGCCCGGGCGTGCTCCTGCACCTTGAGGGCCGCGCGCAGGATCGACGTGCCGCCGACCGCGAGGCTCCGGCTCCCGCCGGTGCCGTTCCCCATCGGCGTGTTGGACGTGTCGCCGTGTCGCACGACGATCTGGTCGAAGTCGACGCCCAGGTGATCCGAGATGATCTGGGAGAACGTCGTCTCGTGACCCTGACCGTGCGCCGAGGTGCCCGTGTACGCGGTCACGGTGCCGGACGGCTCGACGCGCACGACGGCGCTCTCGAACGGGCCGAAGCCGCACATCTCGACGTAGCAGGCGATGCCGATGCCGAGGAGCTTCCGGTCGTTCCGGCTGAGCCGCGCCGCCTGCTCCTTTCGGAGCGCGTCGTACTTCGAGACCTGGAGCGCCTTGGTCAGCGCGCGGTCGTACTCGCCGCTGTCGTAGCGCTGGCCGGTCGGGGTTGTGTACGGGAAGGCGTCCGGCGAGATGAAGTTCTTCCGCCGCACCGCCTCCGGCGACATGCCGAGCTCCTGCGCGGCGACGTCGACGATCCGCTCGATGTAGTAGCAGCCCTCGGGGCGCCCGGCGCCGCGGTACGCCGCCACCGGCGTCGTGTTGGTGAACACGCACGTCGAGCGGAGGTCGACGTTGGTGATCCGGTAGACGCCCACGCCCATCATGAGCGCCAGGTCGGGGATGAACGTGAAGATCGGGTAGGCGCCGATGTCGGCCAGCACGTGAACGCGGAGGCCGGTGATGGTGCCGTCCTTGTCGAGGGCCGCCTCCACGTCGGTGACGTGGGCGCGCCCGTGGGTCGTCGCCACCATGTGCTCCACGCGCGTCTCGACCCAGCGGAGGGGCATCCGGTAGAGCTTCGCCATCACCGCGAGCGCCGCGTCCTCCGGGTAGACGCCGAACTTGACGCCGAACCCGCCGCCGACCTCCGGCGCGATCACGCGGATCTGGTTCTGCTCCAGGCGAAGGAGGGTCGCGAGCGCGTTCCGGAATCCGTGGGGCGCCTGGGTCGTGGCCCACACCATGAGGCCACCGGTGGTCGAATCCGGCGCGGCGACCGTCGCCCGTCCCTCCATCGGCACGCCGCAGAGGCGCTGGCTCACCATGCGCTGGCGCACGACCTTGAAGGCCTTGGCGAAGGCGGCGTCGGGGTCCCCGGAGGTGATGCGATTCTCGTGCTCCACGTTGCCGGGAGCATCGTCGTGAATCTGGGGTGCGCCGGACTTCCGCGCCTCGAGCGGATCGCTCACCGCGGGCAGCGGCTCCCAGTCGACGACCACCTCGGCCGCGGCGTCGACGGCCTGGGCCTCGGTCTCCGCGATCACCGCGGCTACCGTCTCGCCGACGTGGCGGACGCGATCCATTGCGAGGGGGTAGTGCTTCCGGCCGATCGAGGCGTGGCCGTCGCCACCCTCGCTCGACCCCCCGTCGACGGGCACCGGCCCGTAGTGAGGCTTGAGATCGGCGCCCACCACCACCGCGACGACGCCGGGGTGCCGGCGCGCGGCCGACGCGTCGATCCCGCGGATCCGCGCGTGGGCGTGCGGGCTCCGCACGAACGCGACGTGGTGGAGGCCGGGCAGGGACAGGTCGCCGGTATAGATTGACGCGCCCGTGATCAGGCGCGGGTCTTCCTTGCGCTTCACCTGGGCGCCCATCATCTTCACGGCCATCGGTTTCTCTCCTCAGTGGGTGTGGGTGGGCAGTAGGTCACACGAGTGGCCATGGGTACCGCATGCCGGTCGAGTCCTCGGGGAATCGCTCCGCGGCGCCGAGCGCCCGGGACCGCGCGAGGAGCGCGGCCCGCTCCTCGGGGAGGAGGAGGTCGGCCAGCGATCCCGGCAGGCCCTGGGCGGCGAGGCGTCGTGCCGCGGTCCGGACGTCCTCCGGGATCGGCTCGCCCGCGAAGTCCCAGACGACCGTGCGCAGCTTCGGCTCGACGTGGAAGCAGAGACCGTTGTCGATCGCGTAGAGGCGCCCGTCCCGTCCGAGGAGACAGTGCCCGCTCTTGCGGTCGGCGTTGTTCGCGACCAGGTCGAAGGCGCAGAGGCGCGTGAGCGGCGCCTGCTGCTCGGGACGGCCGCGGAGCGTGAAGTAGTGCTCCTCGAAGTCGGCCTCGACGAACAGCTGGATGGAGCCCGCGCCGTAGGGGCCCTCGCGCGTGAGCGTCGGGGGGACCAGGCCGAACCCGAGCGTCTCGGACAGCAGGTAGGCTGCCACCTCGCGCCGATGGAGGCCCCGCGGGAAGTCCCAGAGCGGTCGCTCGCCGCGCTGGGGCTTGTATACGCCGAGCGTGGTCGCGCGGCCGTGGGTCACCTCCACGAGGAACGTCGCGTTCGACGCCCACGGCAGCCGTCCCTTGACGGCGATCTCGCCTCGCGCGAGGACCTCGATGGGCGCGACCTGGGCGGTTCGCGGCATCAGCGGCGCTAGTCGGAGCCGTGCCCGTTGGTGCGGGCGCACTTGTGGCCGCCCGGATTCATCGGCCGCCCGCAGAGCCGGCAGGTGGGCCGGCCGGCCTCGATGAGACCCTGGGCGCGGCTCACGAACGCCGCGACCTGAGCGCGCGTGAGCCGGACGCGTGCCGATGCGCGGTCGCTCTCGGCCGCCGCCGCATCCTCTTCCTCGGGGGCCGGGTCCGGGACCTCCGCGGGGGCCTCCGACTCCTCCTCGCCCTCCGTCTCCGCCTCGGTTCCTTCGGTGACTTCCTCGATCACCAGTACCACGCGGTCGGCGGTCTCGTCGTACCCGACGCCGATCGAGCCCACGGCCCAGGCGGGGGTCAGCGGCTCGACGAGCGCGAGGTCCCCCGCCGAGGCGGCCTCCGGCTTCGCCAGCCGCTCGAGGAGCTTTCCCAGGTACTCGCCCAGGACGCGCACCTGCTCCTTCTCGCACTTGAGCGTCACCAGCGTGTTGCCCTCGCGCGCCTGGAGGTAGAAGACGCGTTGCCCCGGGGGCCCGATCGTGCCCGCCGTGAACAGGTCCGGCGCGGCGAAATCGAACGAGTCGCTCATGGAAGAGGAGGGCCCGAGAGGCGGACTCGCGTGGCCATCGCCGGACGCATCAGGATTCGGCGAGGGCGGCGAGGTCGCCCCGCGTCCCGTTGACGGTGAGGACCGTCGGGCCCGCCGGCCCGTAGGCGATCGCGGTGACCGAGGCGGTGAAGATCGCGATCCGCTGGAAGAGATCGAGATGGGTGCCGAGCGCGTGCGCGACCGCCGTCTTGATCGGATCGGCGTGGGAGACCGCCACGACCGTGTGACCAGGATGCGCGAGGACCAGGCGCGCCAGCGTTCCCGTCATGCGGGCCTGCATCTCGGTGAACGATTCGCCGCCCGGGAAGCGAAAGCCGCTCGGGTAGCGCTGGACCGTCTTCCACTCCGGCTTGCGGGCGAGCTCCTTGAGCGGGCGGCCGGTCCACTCGCCGTAGTCGCACTCGAGCAGCCCCGGCTCCACGGTGATCGTGAGGCCGGCGGCGGCGGCGATGGGCTCGGCCGTTTCCTGGGCGCGCTCGAGCGGCGACGAGTAGACGGCGGCGATTCTCGGCAGGCGCGCGATGCGCGCGGCCGCGTCGGCGGCTTCCTCGCGTCCCTTGTCGGCCAGGTGGAGACCGGGGGCGCGCCCGGGCAGGGTGACGCCGGTGGTCGATGTCTGCCCGTGACGCACGAGCAGCACCAGGGTTGCCTTCGGGCCGCGGCCGTTCCGGATGGGTGGGCTCCTCGCTTGGCTCTCCCGGTAAGAGTAAAGCATCGCGGTGCCGGGTCAATCCGACCATTCGCGATCTCCCGGCCGGCTCCTCTCCGCGCCGCGAGGTCACTGGAACAGGTCGATCTCCTCGATGTCCCAGGTGCGGGCCGCGACCGACGGATGGATGCGGAGATAACGCAGGCTGGTCTCGGGGAACACGACCGACCACTCGCGACGCCCGTTGCGGAGGAGCTCGTAGCCGGTCCAGTAGAGGGGACCGATCCACTCCATCGGCCCGATGGGTGCCCAGCTCTGGCCGTCCATCGAGCTCTCCAGCGCGAACGTGGCGGGCCCGCCGTCGCGGGAGCCCGGGCGGAGCCGGAGGCCCCCAACGGGGCGCGCCTGCCCGAGGTCGAGCGTCACCAGGGCGGTCGGGCCGACGGGGCCCCCCGCGCTCCAGCGCGTGCTCGGATCGCCGTCCACGGCGCGCGACGCGTCCGATGCGGCGACGCTGGCCGTCGCGTGCCACTCGTCACGGGCGAGGGACCGCCGCATAGTCGGACGCTGGAGCTGGATCAGGCGGTAGGACCCAACCTGAGTTTCCCGGCCGAGGGCGTTCTGAAGCTCGAGCGTCCGGCGGATGGTCGGGACGTCCGCGTCCGCTCCCAGCAGCAGGGCCCGGCCTGGCTCTGGCCTGAACCGCTCCAGGCTTGCCGGGTCCGGCTCCGCGCGGCCGTAGGAGTTCATGTTCATGTTCGAGTCGAGCGCGCCGATCGAGCCGCGGCCCTCGGCGAGGACGCGGGCGGAGATCCAGTGGCTCGCGTACACGAATCTCACGCCTTCCCTCCGGAGGATCGGTGTGAGCGCGCTCGGCTCCACATCCGGCGCCGGGCGCGGCGCGGGTCGGTAGACGAAGAGCTCGCGCGCCGACCACGGATGGCCCGGGGACTCGCCGGTCTGGACGATCCGGAGGAAGCGCGCGCGCACCGGATCGAAGACGGCCTGGACTCGCCCGCGGCGGGCCCGGAGGAAGGGATGATGCTCGGAGAAGAACAGCGGCCCCCAGTAGTGGGGCACCGACATCACCTCATGCCAGGCGTCACCGTCCTTCGACCATTCGACACGGAAACCCGCCGGCACCTCCTGCCAGTCGAGGGCGAGGAGGTCGACTCGCGCGACGTCCTCCTCCGCGCCGAGGTCGACGGCGAGCCACTGACCAGGTTTCTGGGCCTGCCCGGTGCTCCACCCCGTCGAGGCGTCCCGGTCCACGAGGAGGGGAGCCGCCAGCGGTCGGTGACTCGTGGTCACGGTCCAATGGTCCGGGGGGATCGGCGTGAAGCCCCTCGAAGGGAGCGCGTCCGTCTCGAACACGGCGACAGTTCCGATTCGGGTTTCCCGGACGGGCTGGGGGAGCGCGGCGAGCGACTCACGGAGCACGTCCGCCTGCTCGACCGACACCACGAAGGGCGGCGCCGGCTGCGCATCCACGGCTTGCCCATGCGATATCTCCAGCTCGTGCCAGGGATGGGCCGCCGTGATCCGGGTCCCGGACAGGAAGGTGAACTGGAAGGCGAGAATCCGGATTTGCTCGTACTCGTAGAGGTAGTAGAGATGGTGGATGCCCCGCGCCGTCAGCCAGTCGGTCAGTGGTTGGGTGTAGCCACGTAGCTCCGCCCACCTCCATCCCGGCTCCGACTGCCGGCCAAGTGTGACCGCCCAAGTGGACCCCACGTTGAAGCCGAGCAGCCCGACCAGCGCGGTCACGCCGAGCCATCGGCGGACTCCCCAGACCCACGCGACAAATTCCCCAGTCCAGATCGGCAAGACGGCGTACAGCGGGAGGAAGTACGTGATGCCCAGGGTTCGCTTGGTCGGGAGCGTCAGCGCCAGGTTGGCCACCAGGACCATCCATAGCAAACTCAGTCCCGTTCCAGCGCCCGCGCGGGCCCCGCCGAGCCACCGGAGCTCGTGCCGATCACGGGCGACTGCGCGGGCGACGATCAGGAGTCCGAGCCCGGCCGCGATCATCTCCACCGGCATGGGCGCGGCGAATGGCACTGTGGTGAGCTCGGTGGACCGGGCTCCCAAGAGCTCCAAGCTGATCACCTTCACGAACATGCTCACGCGCGTGGACACGGACATGGGCACGACCCCTCCGGCCCCGTAGACGGCCAACCTCGCGGACGGAAAGTTGGCCGCTTCGTAGAGCCACGCGGGAAGCCCGCCTAGGCCGACCCCGAACGGAAGCAGCCAGAATCTCGCTCGCCGAACGAGCCCCGTGCGCAGCGCGAGCACGGCGGGTGGCGCGCAATAGATGATGACGAGCGGGTTGGTCCACAGGCCGAGGCCGATGAGCAAACCCGTCACGAGCAGGGCGGCGGGTGCGGGTTTGCCGGTGAAGATCCGGTGCGTGCCCAGGAGAATCAGGTTGCCGACCAGCAGGGTGACCGGATAGACGAGATTGCCAGTCGTTGTCCAGCGAATGAATACCAGGGGCGGCACGGCGAGGAGGAGTCCCGAGAGGAGGGCCGGCCAGCCTGGGAGCAGCCGCCGGGCGAGAACGTAACCGGTCACGGCGATCCCGACCCCAATGGCCCAGGAGAACACGTCCAGCGCCAGCGTCGATGGCCCGGTCAGCGCGAACCACACGGCCAAGGGGTATGACGGTGTGGCGCCATGGTACTCGACGCCGAGGTGGTGGACTGGGAACGTTCCACCGAGGATCTCGGTTGCCGGGATCGCAGTGCGGAGGTCGTCCGCGTGGGCCCAGGATGTGAAGCCGTCCCAGAACCGCAAGGCGCGGACTGCGCCCGACAGGGTCACGATGACGGCGAGAACCGTCCACTCGGATGGCCGCCGGTGCGGCCCACCGGCCACGTGGAGGGACCGTGCGCGATCAGGCGGCACGTGGTACAAGTTGACGCGACCCCAGCCAACGGAGGAGACCATGCCCAACATCACGATCCAGTGGTACGCGGGACGCACGGACCAGCAGCGGCGCGAGATCACCGCGGCCATCACCGACGCGATGGTCCGGATCGGCAAGACGACGGCGGACCAGGTCCACATCGTCTTCCAGGATGTCGAGAAGTCCCACTGGGGCTACAACGGGAAGCTCGCTAGCGACTGACCTTGTCACAGCCTGACGTCCGGCAGGCACGGGGCGCCTGGTCGAGGGCGCCCCGGCCCGAGCCGGCTCCGATCGTCACGCTCCCCCATCTCGAGAGGGTCAGGGCTGCG
>CAYXBJ010000132.1:0-35894 GCA_964463175.1 uncultured bacterium | reverse complement strand
GGCTCCCTCGGACCGGCCGCGCGTGTGACGGCAGGCGGCCTCGACATCATCCTCGCCAGCCGTCGACATCAGGTCCGCAGCCCCGACGTCTTCCTGGGGCTCGGGCTCGATCCGGTCGCGACCAAGCTCCTGGTGGTCAAGTCCACCAACCACTTCCGCGCCGAGTTCGAGAAGATCGCCGCCGAGATCCTCTACGTGGCGCCCCCTGACGTCTTCTCGGGCGTTCCCTTTACGCGCATCGCGCGCCCGAAGTGGCCGCTCGATCCCGACGCGTTCGCCGACCTCGAGGCGGCGGGGCTCCTCCCGGCCGCCGGCGAGCGAGCGCGCCGCGATCCCCGCTGATCCGCTCTCGGCCTCCCGTGGTGGCCGGCCTCCAGGTCATGTCGCCGCGCCCTCGTCATCCGTCGCCGCTCATTGAGGCCGGACCATGAAGGACCGTCCGCGGACGGGAGAGGCGTGATCCATTCGTCCTTGACACACGGTGCGCCAATGTGCTCAGTATGCGTCGACCCTCTAGGCACGGACGAGCATTCCTCAGAGAGGCCATGTGAGACGCGCGTCCGGGGCCGCCGGTGGCCCCGGGAGACAGCGAGAACAGCATGCTTCGGACCACCTGCGTTCTGGGCGTCCCAACGTTCCCGCAAAGTTGAGCCTAGGAAAACACAGCTAGTACCACGATCGGCGCCGAGCTCGGCTCGCCCGGTAGGCGGCGTTGACGGCGCCAAGGCGCGCGGTGGGGCGCGCTTCCCGCGCACAGCTGGACCGGCCAAGAAGAGGAGGACGGAGATGTTCGACATCCTATCGCATCGCAGCAGATCGCTTCGCGTAGCGCTGACGGCGGCCACACTGGCGTTGCCCCTTGTGTGGCTCGGGGCGACCCCTGCCTCGGCGGCCGACCAAAAGACCATCACCGCGGTGATGCACGCCGACGTCAAGATCTTTGATCCGATCGTGAACACGGCTGACATCACGTCCTATTTCGCGCTGATGGTCTTCGACACCTTGTTCTCGCTCGACCAGAACCTGTCGCCGCAGCCGCAAATGGTGGGCAGCTACAAGATCAGCACCGATGGCCTCACCTACACCTTCGTGCTGCGCGACGGCTTGAAGTTCCATGATGGAACGCCGGTCACCGCTGAGGACGTCGTCGCGTCGCTGAAACGCTGGTGGGTGAAAGACGGCGGCGGCCAGATCATCCAGAAATTCTCAAAGGAGCTGACGGCGGTCGACAACAAGACCGTCCGCCTGGTGCTGAATCAGCCGTACGGTCTGGTGCTCGATACGCTGGCCAAGCCGGACGCCAACGTGCCAGTGATCATGCCGAAGCGGCTGGCCTCCACGGACGCCAACCAGGCGGTTACCGAGATCGTCGGCTCGGGGCCGTTCAAGTTTGTCAAGGACGAGTGGGTTCCGGGCAGCAAGGTGGTGTTCGCCAAGAACACCGACTATGTGCCGCGGTCCGAGCCGGCAAACGGCTTTTCCGGCGGTAAGGTCGTCAAGGTCGACCGCGTCGAATGGGTGGTGCTGCCCGACCCGCAGTCGGCGATTCAGGCCCTGAACCGCGGCCAGATCGACTTCATCGAGCAGCCCCCGGTCGACCTGCTGCCCCTGTTGAGAGCGAACAAGGACGTCAGGGTCGAGTTTATGAGTTCGCTGGGCACACAGGGCATTCTCCGCATAAACCATCTGCAGCCGCCGTTCACCGATGTGCGGGCGCGCCGGGCCATGCAGTGGCTCGTAAACCAGCGCGACTTCATGACTGCCGCTATTGGCGGCGACACCTCCCTGTGGAAGGTCTGCGGCTCGTTCCTGATCTGCGACGAGCCGATGGCGTTCCAGGAGGGTGCGGAGATGCTCAATCAAGATATTCCCAATGAGCAGCGTGCCGCGAAGGCCAAAGAGCTGCTACAGCAGGCCGGCTACAAGGGCGAGCTCGTGGTGCTGCTTGATCCGGTGAACAATCCGCGCTTCCACGCAGCCAATCTCGTCTTCGCCGAGGCGCTCAAGAAGGCCGGCGTCAACGTTCAGCTCGACGCGATGGACTGGGGCACGCTCGTCACCAGGCGCACCAAGAAGGATCCGGTTGCACAAGGCGGATGGAGCATATTCTTCACCTCGAACGGCGGCCTCGAGGGCTCGAACCCGGCGTTCAATATCTCGACCTCAGCCGGGTGCGACAAAGCCTGGTGGGGCTGGCCCTGCGACCCCAAGCTCGAGGAGCTGCGCAGCCAGTGGGCCCTCGCCACCACTCTGGAGGCGCGTAAGAAGATCGCGCAACAAATCCAGGTCCGCGCCACAGAGGACGTGATCTACATCCCCTGGGGTGTGTGGAAAAGTCCGTCCTCCATGCGGACGAGCCTCAAGAACATGCTCAAGGTTCCGGATTCGATCATCTTCTGGAACGTCGAGAAGGATTAGGCGCTCTCCGATCAGCGGACCCAGCGGGCAAGCGATTGGGGCGGCCATGTGCCGCCCCAATCACCTCGACCGAGCAGCGGGCGTGCACGTCCGGAACCTGACGCGACACTGGGGCTCGCCTCGTCTCGTGCGGGCACAGGCGAGCGTTAGATTCGCGATGACCCGCTGACCCTCAATCATCCAGCATCGACGCGAGAATCTTCAGGGAGCAGGCTCCGGCACGAACGTGACGCCGGTCAAGTGACGGGCACGTCATTGTTGCAAGTGGCGCAGCGCTCACCGTTGTATTACATGCACCGGCGAAGGCGTGGATCGAGCGTATCGCGCAGACCGTCGCCCAGCAGATTGACCGCCAATACGGTCATGGCGAGGAACGTGCCGGGGAACAGGATGATCCAGATAGCGATCTGAAAGAAGCTCCGGCCCTCGGCCATCATGTTGCCCCAGCTAGGTATGTTGGGCGGTGTGCCCGCGCCCAGGAAGGACAGACCCGCCTCGGTCAACACTGCGGCGGCTCCGGTATAGGTCGCTTGCACGATCAGCGGCGCGATCGTGTTGGGCAAAAGATGTCTCGTCAGGATGCGCCGGAATGGCGCCCCGGTCGAATGCGCAGCCTCGATGTAGGGACGCTCGCTGATGGTCATCACCACCGCGCGGACCAACCGCACGACGCGCGGTATCTGGGGAATGGTGATTGCGATCAACACGTTGGTCACGGACGCGCGGATCACCGCCATCATCGCGATCGCCAGGAGAATGTCTGGGATCGCCATCAACCCGTCCATCACTCGCATGACGATGCGGTCGACGGCCCTGACAGATCCAGTCACGAGTCCAATGACGAGCCCACAGCTGACACTCGCGAGCGCGACGAGCGATCCGACGAGGAGCGAGATTCGCGAGCCATGAATCGTCCGCGTGAACACGTCGCGTCCGTACATGTCGGTGCCGAACCAGAACTCCCTCGACGGCGGATGCAGGCGCATAGCCGGCCTGATCGACTGGGGGTCGCCGGGAGCTATCCATGAGGCCGAGATCGCCATGAGCACGATCGCCAGCAGGAGCGCGGAGCCGACCACCACGGTGGGATTGCGTTGGACGAAGGCGCGAATGTCGCCGAATCGCAAGCGATCTTCGCGTGCTACCGCTACCGACAGCGTCACGTCAGTCACGCGATACCCTGGGGCGATGCGGTCGTCCGAGAATCAGGGCCGTCCATGATCGTCCGTCAGTAGCGAATGCGGGGGTCGATGAAGGCATAGGACAGGTCGACCAAGAGGTTCACGAAGACGTAGACGCCGCTGAACACGAGGATCACACCCTGAATGACGGGATAGTCACGCGAGAGAATCGCGTCCACGGTCAAGCGACCGATCCCGGGAATGCCAAACACACTCTCGGTGATCACCACGCCGCCAATCAGAAGCGCAAGGCCGACCCCGATCACGGTGACGATCGGCACGCCAGCATTCTTCAGGGCATGACCGATTAGCACGCGAGCAGGCGCGAGGCCTTTGGCGTGCGCAGTACGGACGTAGTCCTCGGAGAGCACTTCCAGCATCGACGTTCGGGTGATGCGCGCGATGAGCGCCATGTAGACCGATCCGAGCGCCACGCTCGGCAGCACGAGATTGGCGAGGAATGGCCCGAACCCGTCGCGGAGATGCGTATAGCCCTCGACTGGCAGCCATTCGAGCTGGATCGAGAAGGCGGAAATCAGCACATAGGCCAAGACGAACACGGGAAAGGAGAAGCCGAATACAGCGAACGCCATGATTGCGCGGTCGATCCAGGTGCCGGCCTTCCAGGCCGCGATGGTACCCATCGGCACGGCGATGGTGACGGCGAATAGTATGGTGGTCGTGGCCAGAGCCAGCGTGGGCTCCAGGCGCTGACCGATCAGCCGCGATACCGGAAGATTGGAGAAGATCGACACTCCGAGGTCGCCGTGCATCAAGCCCCAGGACCATCTGCCGAAGCGGAGCAGGAATGGCTCGTCGAGGCCGAGCTTCTGGCGGATCTTGGCGATGTCTGCGGCGGTCGCGAGGTCGCCCGCGATCAAGGCGGCAGGATCCCCAGGGGTGAAGTAGAGCAATGAGAATACGACTACGCCCACTACTGCCATGACAGGCAGCGTCGCGAACAGGCGCCGGATCACGTAGACGTACAACGAAGGTCCTCCGCCTCGTATCCGGCGTTCTCGAGAAGAATCAGAGCGCTCCGTTCTGCGGAGGTGGTCCGAGGCAGCGCGGCCCCTGCAACGACCACCACCGGCGCCCTTCGCCCAATCGCGACCTAGTAATAACTCCACCTCCCCTGGGGCAGCGGACGTCCGGCCAGGGTGGGCCTCAACCCTTCGGACCTGGGCGGGCCCGCCTCGGGAGGTCGGTCACATGATGGCCCACCGACGGTGACGAGACGGACAGTGCGGCCAGCCTAATCGGGCCGCCCGAGAAGATCAAGACGGGCGATCGACACACGCGCGGATGTGCCGCCGCACGTTGATAGACGATCGCCAGCGTCGACTCCGGCCTCTCGAACGTCACCAAGGGTTTGGCGCCAGATTCTCAAGCAGGCAAGACTTCCCCGCTGCAGGCTCTACGATCTCCGCCGCACCTTCGCAACGGAACGGCTCGCGCAGGGCGCGCCGACCACCTGCTGCGTCGCGGGCACAACTCGGCCACAACAAGCCCACGCTCCAGTGGTACGCGCACCGGCTCCCGCGAGGCGACAAGCACTGGGCGGATGCGCTCGACGGCGCGACTTCAAGAGCTCTTGGTGACCAGTCGCGCGGTCGGGACAGGAGGCGTCGTGAAAGTACTTGAAAAACTGGAGCCGACGATCGGACTTGAACCGATGACCTGTCGATTACGAATCGACTGCTCTACCAACTGAGCTACGTCGGCGCCTCGACGATTCTGCGTGGTTGCCATTGCTCTGTCAACCGCGTCGTGCCGAACGTGCCCGGAAACCGCGTGGATCCGCCGCGTCAGGACGGCCGATCGTGGCGCTTCACCCCTACGCCTTCTCCCGAGCCTCATCGAGGCGGCCTTGCGCTGTCTCGAGACGGGCGGCCGCAGCATCCAGCTTCTCGACGGCCGCATCGAGGGCGGCTTCGGCCGCATCGAAGTTTGCTCGAATCGGCGCGAGCACTGGATCCAGCTCCCCGGCTTTGGCTCGACTGACGAGGGTCTCCCGGCCGCGCGTGATCGCCGCGCGCGCTCTCGCCACGCTGGCGCGCCCCTTGGCGAGCTCCTCACGGGCGGTGGTCTGCCTCGCTTCGGCGAGCTTCAGGTCTCTCGCCGTATGCCGAAGTGTGACGGCCGGACGGTTCGGGGCTTCGGGCATGGCCACTTCTCCTCTTCTACTCCAGCAGCACCGTCACCGGCACACCGCGGGCCTTGGCGACGCGCTTCAGGATTGCGGGACGGATTCTTGCGGACACCGGTCTCGATCATGGCGACGTGGCCGCGGTCACCTGGCCCTTCTCCGCCAGGTCCCGCCGGGTCTTGTTGGCGACACCCCAACGACCCACTCCGTTTCGGCGAGCAGCGCCTCGAGATGAGAGAGCCACGGTCTGAGTTGAGCCGGCTCCATTCCGGTCCTCCCAGACGGGTCCAGGAACGCGCCCGACCCGGCTCCGATCATACCCCACTCCCGGCAAGTCAGGCCAATCCGGCAAAACGAAACCCGCCGAGAAGTTCGCCACTTCGCAGCGGGCTCGGATGCGGCGGCCGCTCCGCTCCAACCACCTTGCCCGCGTCCCGCGGCGGCCGCATAGTATCCGGGTGACGCGCGTCGCGATCCTCGACGACTACCAGGGAGTCGCGCTTCTCCTGGCCGACTGGTCGACTCTCTCCGCCGACGTCACGGTGTTTCGGGAGCATCTCGCAGACGAGGCCAGCGTGGCGGCCCGGCTGGCCAACTTCGACGTCGTGGTCGCCATGCGGGAGCGGACGCCCTTCCCGCGGACGCTCCTCGAGCGCCTGCCGCGCCTCCGCCTCCTGGTCACCACCGGCATGCGCAACGCGTCCATCGATCTCCGCGCGGCGGCCGATCGCGGCATCGTCGTCTGCGGCACGGGCGGCGTTCCCTCCCCTACCGCCGAGCTGACGTGGGCGCTCATCCTCGCGCTCATGCGCCACGTCCCTCGCGAGGACCGCGCGACCCGGGAGGGCCGCTGGCAGGAGACGCTCGGAATCACCCTCGCCGGCAAGACGCTCGGCCTCCTCGGGCTCGGCCAGCTGGGCTCCCGCGTCGCGCGCGTCGGCCGCGCGTTCGAGATGGAGGTCCTCGCCTGGAGCCAGAACCTCACCGCCGAGCGGGCCGCCGCCGGCGGCGCGACGCTGGCCGGGAGCAAGGACGAGGTCCTCGCCCGCGCAGACATCGTGACGATCCACCTCGTCCTGAGCGACCGCACGCGCGGGCTCGTCGGCGCGCGCGAGCTCGCCCTCATGCGGCCAACTGCGTATCTGATCAACACGTCGCGCGGGCCCATCGTCGACGAGCGCGCGCTGATCGCCGCCCTCCGCGCGGGGGCAATCGCGGGCGCGGGGCTCGACGTCTACGACGAGGAGCCGCTCCCGCGCGATCACCCGCTGCGCGGGCTCCCCAACACGGTGATCACACCGCACCTCGGCTACGTCACCGAGGAGACCTACCGGGTCTTTTACCCGCAGGCCCTCGAGGACGTCCGCGCGTTTCTCGCCGGCGCGCCGGTTCGCGTGCTGCGCCCCTAGGAGACCCCCGTGGCCAAGCGCGTCGTGTTCGTCGGAGCGGGAGCGATCGGCAGCTACCTCGGCGGCCATCTGGCGCGAGCGGGCCACGACGTCACGCTCATCGATCCGTGGGCCGAGCAGGTGGAGGCGATCCGGCGCGACGGCCTCCACGTCGAGGGCCCGCACGATCCGTTCGTCGTCCGGCCGACCGCCGTGCACCTCCACGAGGCGGCCCGCCTGCCCCGGGACTTCGAGCTCGCCTTCGTCGCGATGAAGGCGTACGACACGGCCTGGGCCGCCCAGCTCGCGCTCCGGCACGCGGCGCCGACCGGCGCGATCGTGTCCGCGCAGAACTGCTGGCCCGATCCGATCGTGGCGGGGGTCGTCGGCGCGTCCCGGGCGGTCGGGCTCGTCATGTCCCGGATCGGCGTTGCGCTGTGGCGGCCGGGCCACGTCGAGCGCGGGATGGAGAAGGGCCAGGGCGGCGGGCACGACGTCTTCCGCGCGGGCGAGCACGACGGCCGCATCACGCCCCGGGTCACGGAGCTCGCCGAGATGCTCTCCGTCATCGACGGCGCACGGGCGACCGACAACCTCTGGGGCGAGCGCTGGGCCAAGCTCGCGCAGAACGCGATGAGCAACCCGCTCCAGGCCGTGTCCGGGCTCGGCTCGCTGGAGATCGCGTCGAGCGAGGTGGGGCGCACGCTCATGATCCAGCTCGCCGCGGAGTCCGCGCGAGTCGGCCTCGCGCTCGGGCATCGCGTCCCCGCCTTCGGCGGCGCGCCCGCCGAGCGGTGGGCCGCCGCCGACCAGCCCGAGACGCGGGAGGCCCTCGACCGGATGCTCACGCCGGCCGCCGCCAGCGCACGGAACTGGCGCGCCTCGATGGCCCAGGACGTCGCTAAGGGCCGGACCACCGAGATCGGCGAGATGAACGGCCACGTCGTGGCGAAGGGCCGCGAGACCGGCGTCGCGACGCCGGTCTCCGCCGCGATCGTGGCGGCCGTGCGCGAGATCGAGACGGGCGCGCGCCCGCAGGCGGCCCGCAATCTCGAGCTGGTGCTCCGGCAGGCCACCGGCGCCGCGCCGGGCGCGCACCGGGACGCCTCCCGGCGCTGAGGGCGCGCGGCGTGCGCGGCGCCCTCGCGGTCCTGCGCCGGGGCCCTGGCGAGCGCGGTCCAGTCGCGGTAGTCTTCCTTCGACGCGCCGGCCGGGCCGGTGCGGGCCCACGTCCCCAGCCACCGGAGGCCATCGATGAGCGCGCGTAGTGTCCTGGTGATCGGCGGCGGAGTGATCGGCGTCAGCTCTGCCTACTATCTCGCCCGCGACGGATGGGAAGTGACGCTCCTCGAGAAGGGTGAGATCTGCGCCGGCAGCTCGTACGGCAACGCCGGGCTCATCGTCCCCACCCACCTGGTGCCGCTCGCGGCGCCGGGGGTGTGGTGGCAGGGCGTCAAGTGGATGCTGAACTCCGAGAGCCCCTTCTACATCAAGCCGCGGGCAAGCCTCGAGCTCGCGCGCTGGCTCTGGCGCTTCCGCGCGGCCTGCACCCCGGGCCGCGTCCGCCGGGCGATGCCGCTCCTCCGCCGGCTCAGCCTGGAGAGCGTCGAGCTCTATCGCGGGTTCGCCGAGAAGGACCTCGACTTCGGCTTCCGGGAGGCCGGCTCGCTGACGGTGTTCTCCACGCCCGAGGGCCTTGCCCACGGTCGCGAGGAGGCCAAGCTCCTCCGCGAGGGTGGCGCGAACGTGGAGGTGCTGGACGGCGCGCAGGCGCGGTCGCTCGAGCCAATGCTGCAGAAGGGCGTCGTCGGCGCCCTCTACGGCAAGGAGGACGCGCTGCTCGTGCCGGACCGCTTCGTCAAGGGGCTGGCCAAGCTGGCGGAATCGGGCGGCGTGCGGATCATGACCGGGACCGAGGCGATCGGCTTCCGCACGGGCGGCGGGCGCATCACCGCGGTCGACACGACGCGCGGGACGTTCTCCGCCGACACGGTGGTCGTGGCGGCGGGCGCGTGGTCGCCGGGTCTGGGCCGGACCCTCGGCCTTCGCATCCCGATCCAGCCGGCCAAGGGCTACAGCCTCACGTACCGGCGCCCGGCCCGCGCCCCGTCCATCCCGCTCCTCCCCGCCGAGGGCCGCTTCTCGGTGACGCCGATGGGCGAGTTCCTGCGCTTCGGCGGGACGCTCGAGCTCGCCGGCATGGACCTCTCGATCAATCGCCGCCGCGTGGACGCGCTCCGGCGGAAGGCGCTCCAGTGCATCGAGGGCGGCGAGAGCTTCGAGCTGCTCGAGATCTGGCGGGGCCTCCGCCCGTGCACGCCCGACGGATTGCCGCTGGTCGGGCGCCCGCGAAGGGTCGAGAACCTGGTCATGGCCGCGGGGCACGCGATGGTCGGCATGTCGCTCGGCCCCGCGACGGGGAGGCTCGTCGCCCAGCTCTGCGGCGGCTCGACGCCGCCGGCCGACGTCCGGCTGCTGGATCCCGACCGCTTCGGCTAGGAGGCCGGCCCGGACTCCCCGGCCCGTCGTGCGCGAACTGGCGCCGCGACTGCCGGGAAGCCCGGGCCTCCCCCGCTAGAAGCGCAGGCGGACGCGGTAGGTCACCTTCGTCGCGCCCTCCGCCGCGACCGGGACCTCGTAGCGCAGCGTGTGGGCCTCGATCTTCTCGTGGGCCTGGGTCTCGTGGAGCACCTCCCAGTCGCCCGGGATCGGCTCGATCACGCTGACCACGACGTTCTCCTTCTTGTGGTTGCGGAGGCTGATCTCCCACTCGACCTCGTAGGTCGATCCGCCGATCTTCTTCCAGTCGCGCTGGGTCCGCTCGCCCACCACGTCGAAGGCCTCGCCCATCTTGATCCGCACCTTCTCGTCCTGCGGCGTGTGGTCGATCCAGTCCTCACCGACGAGCTGCTGGCTGCCGGACTTGTCGGCCTTGTAGACCCGGATCTTGCCCTTGGGCAGCGGCACCCCGAGGTTGTTCGCCTTCGCGTTGGTGAGCTCGACGAACACGCTCACCTTCTGGTTGCTCATCGGCGTGCCGTACTGCGAGCGGTAGAAGTCGCGGGCCCCGAAGAACGCGAGCTCCTTCTTCACCGGCACGTTGGCCGCCGTCATGAGCGTCAGCTGCTTGGTCTGGTTGTCCTTGATCGTCGTCCGCCCGTCGAGCGTGTAAAGGTGGTATTCGAAGAATCCCTCCGAGACGAAATCGCGGGAGACCGGCGCGGCGGCCGCGGACTTCAGCGCCGCCTCGTTGGCGCGCGTGGCCACGTCGCCGCGGGCGCGGTTCAGATCCCCGGCCACCAGCTTGAGCGCCGCGTCCCGGTACGTCGCGCCGCTCTTGTTGTCGATCGTCACCCACCCGGTGAGGTCGGCGCGGTCGTCGCCCGCGTTCAGGATGACGACGTAGTCCGCCTTCCAGGTGACGCCGCCCGTCAGGTACGACGCCTCGATTCGCTGGGGGGCCGCCAGGCCGTTGCGGAGCAGCCAGAGCAGCGTGGGCTTCGACACGAGGTTTTCGGGCAGCGAGGGAAACACGATCTGGCCCGGGTAGCCCATGTGGATCTCGCCGTTGATGTCGAAGACCGGGCCGTCGGTCGAGAGAAGGGTCCCCTCGACGTACGAGGCGTTCCCCTGATAGAGGCGGACCTTCTTCCCGACGTACTTCTCCAGGAGCTTCTGGCTCGACAGGAGGTCGTACTCGTAGTTCTGCTCGAGGATCCGGAGTCCCGCGGGGTCGGTCAGCGACTTGAGATGGACCGAGGTCGGGTCGATCTGCGCGGCCACGTCGGCGAACTGGACCTCGCTCATGCCGGCCGGCAGGCGGACCTCGCGGGTGTCCTTCACCAGGCCGAGGTTGCCGTTGTAGATGGTGACCATGAGGTCCCGCTGGCTCTCGCGCGTGATCGCGAGCGGGGGCGCGGCGGCGGCCGGGCCTCCGGGGAACAGCACGGCGGTGGCGAGCAGCGTGGCGGCGATGATGCGGCGCATGGGCACGTCCTCCTGGGTTCGTGTGGAATCTGACCACTTGGTTCCTTGGACCGGGCGCCGTGGCGGAAGTTCCCGGGAGGAGCGGGAGGCGGAGCGGCGGAGCGCCGCTCTCAGGGCTCGACGGTGATGGCCACCTCGAGGCGGATCTCGAGCAGAGGGAGGGTCTTCGACTCGTGCTCGATGGTCCATCGGCCGATGTGCCCCAGGCCCTCGAGCAGGTCGTGATACCGCGCCACCGGAACGTTGACGTCGACGAGGATCGGCCCCGGGGTCTGCTCGACGCGGCGGGCCACACGCGTGGCGCCGAGCCGGCTCAGCAGGGCGTCGAGCGCGATCTCCGCGGGCTCGGCCCTCGGGACGACGAGGCGGCCGCCGGCATCCGCGGCGCGCATGAGGCGCGCCACCGCGGCGCGAGACTTCTGTGCGGCGGCGTCGCCGTTGGCGCTCTCGTGCGCCGGCGCGGGCGCGACCGGTCCGCCCACGTTGCCGCGCGCCCCGCCCGCCGTCGCGGATGACGGCGGGGCAGCGGCGGGCGGCGCGGGCTCCGGCGCGGTGCGCGCCGTCAGGGCGTCGCGGGACGGCGCCGACTCCGCCGACTTCGCGAGCTTCTCGACCGTGGCGGGCGCGGGCGCCGCGCCGGCGGCGTCGCGGCGCGACTTCGCCTCGGCGTCCTTTTCCTTCTTCACGTCGGGCATCGTCTCTGGCTGCGCGGCCGGCGGCGCCTCGGACCGCTGATCCGTCAACGGCGCCGGCTTCGCGCTCGCGCTGGCCCCGGGTCCCTCGAACTCGTTGCCGCTCGGCGCGGGAACCGTGGGCGGCACCGGCGGGGTCACGGCGGGCGGCGGCGCCGGCGCGGCAAACTCGCGCGCCGACTGCTGCTCGTCCGGCGCGCCCTTCGCCCGGAACCTCGACGTCTCGCCGGCCGTCCCCGGGGCGGGTGCCGGCGTCTCCGAACGCGCGAGCTGCCGCACCGCCGGCGCGCGCTCGTACACGTAGAGCGCCGAGATGCCGACCAGGACCACCGCGGCGGCCTCGAGCGGCAGCTTCACGCGGAGCGGGCGGAAGAGCGCGTCGACGAGTCGCCGGGGCCACGACGGGCGGTACGCCTCGGTCACCACCCGATCGACGAATCCGGCGGGCGCGTGAGCCGGGCCGAGCCGGCCCAGGAGCGTCACGGTCTCCTGAAGCTGTTCCAGCTCCCGGCCGCAGTCGGCGCACGTCGCCAGGTGGGCCTCGAGCGCCGCGCGCTCCGGCCCGGAGAGCGCGTCGTCCAAGAAGGCGGAGAGCTGCTCGCGCGCGTCGTGACACGTCATGGGAAGAACCGCTCCAGCTTCTCCTTGAGATCGAGCCGCGCCCGATGGAGCCGCGAGCGCACGGTGCCGACCGGCAGCTCGAGCACCTCCGCGATCTCCTCGTAGGCGAGACCCTCGACGTCGCGCAGGACGACGACGATGCGGCGCTCCTCGGACAGCTCGCCGATCGCCCGGTGGAGCGCCTCCTCGAGCTCGCCCTGCTCGAGCGTCTGGTCGGGTCCCGGGCGCGCGTCGGCGATGCGGGAGAGCGCCTCCTCTCCGTCCCGGGCCAGCCGGCGCTCGCTCCCGGCCAGCCGGTTCAAGCAGAGGCGCGAGACGATCGCGTAGAGCCAGGTGGACAGACGCGCGTCCCCGCGGAACTCGGCGAGGCCCCGATGGGCGCGGAGGAAGGCCTCCTGGGCGACGTCCTGGGCCTCGGCGGGGTTCCCCAGCATGCGAAGCGCGAGCCCGTAGACGCGATGCTGCTGGGTCCGGACCAGCTCCTCGAACGCGCGGCGGTCGCCGGCCCGGAGCCGGCTCACGAACTCCGTGGAGTCGCCTGTCGCCGGCTCAGCCACCGCTGTCCACGGCCCGAGCCTAGCGCACACGGCGACGCCCGAACAAGCTGACACAACCATTCCTCCTGGCTCTTCGACCAGCCATCCCTGAAAAGAGTTCCCGTCGGCCGCGGCGAAGGACAGTCGGCCCAACCCCGGGACTTGTCAGGGCATTCCCGACGCGCGGCTCCCGCACCCGAGTCAAGGGGCGCGCTGTCGGGGCGGGGCCGCGCCGGCTACCGTCGAACGATCAGGCCGTCGCATCGGAGGGGCATGGCGCGGACCGGGCCGGCAGAGTGCTTCGGCGAGGGCGCGCGCTGCCGTGGAGCGTGGGGACTGGGGCAGGTGTCTCGCGTCGAAGAGCGCCAGGGCCTGGGCGACCCGGCGAGGTCCCGGTGGCGCGTCGGAGGATATCGGGCTCGCGCGACGCGGCGGGAGCGGGGACCTCCGACTCCTGGCGAAGCGGCCGGGGTCGGCGCCGCGCCTGACACTCACGGAAGCGCGCCGGCGACACTCCGCGGACTGTCGGGTGGATCAGGCCTTCGGTGGCGCCCAGCCGTAGACGCGGGCCAGCGTCTCGCCCATGAGAGCGACCCGATCGCTGTGGGACAGGCGGTCGGTGACCCGGAACGCCTCGACGCCCTGCTTGTAGGTCAAGAGCGCCACCGCCCGCGTCCAGTCGGTGCCCCACATGCACCGATCGAAGCCGAACGCGTCGAAGATGCGGCCGAGCGGATCCCAGATGTCCTTGTACGGGAAGGGCTGGTGCGACAGCGTGCACGCCCCGCTGATCTTCACCGTGACGTGCGGGTACGCCGCCAGCTTCAAGAGCTTCGGCAGATCGGCCCACGGGTGCGCGGGGGGCGGCGGCTCGAACGGCTGCTGCAGCCCGAGGTGGTCGATCACGAGCCTCGTGTCGGGATTGCGGGCGGCCAGTCCGTCGACCTGATCGAGACGCCCCCAGCACAGGACGTTCACCGGCAAACGGTGCCGCCCGGCGGCGGCCAGCACCCGGTTGAGCCCGGGATCCGCGGCATCGGTCGTCACCTCGGGGCGCAGCATCAGCCGGATGGCGACGGTGCCCTTCGTGGCAGCCCAGTCCGCGATCGTTCGGGCCACGTTCGGGTCCGCCGGGTCGACCGGCTTGATCAAGGCGAAGCGGCGCGGATGCGCGGCGTGGACGTCGATCGCGTAGCTCGCGTCGAAGCGGTACATGGAGTAGGGCGAGACCAGGAGCGCGCCGTCCACGCCGACGGCGTCCATGGCCGCCACCATGTCGTCGCCGTTGACCTGGGCCGGGCCGTGGAGGAATGCGGCCCACGGCCGGCCCGGGTGGTTGCGCTCGTAGACGTGGACCTGGCAATCGATCGTCAGCATGGGCCGGAGTCTAGCGCCGCGGCGGCTGGCCCGGCAAGGGTCGCGCCGCGGCTCGCCGAGGCCGACGCGCTCAGCGGCGGCCGTCCCCGAGGATGTCGAGGCGCGCCAGGATCTCGCCGAGCTCCCGGCGCGTGACGTCGTCGAGGCTCGGTCCGGGCTGGCGCACCGCCGCGCTCGCGATGGCGCCGCGCAGGCGAAGCACCTCCTTCCGGAGCGCGAGCCCGATCCCCTGCTGGCCCTCGTAGCGGATGTAGGACGCGTAGCGGTCGAAGAGGGCGGCCGCGCCGCCGCGGTCGCCCCGCTCGAAGGCCGTGAAGATCCGCACCAGCAAGTCGGGGACGGCCACGCCCGTCATGATCCCGACCGAGCCGCGCGACAGCTCCTCGTAGAAGTAGAACGCGTTCATCCCGCCGAAGATGCGGAGCCCCTCGCCGCCCGGGAGCCGGCGCATGGCCGTGATCTTGGTGGGCGTCGGCGGCTCTTCCAGCTTCACGTAGCGGCACACGGGCACCTCGGCCGCGATGCGCACGAGCAGCTCCGGCGGCATGAGGACGCCGGTCGTGACCGGCTCGTCCTGGACGACGATCGGGATGCCGATCGCACCCGCGACGGCGCGGTAGTGGGCGAGGATCGCGCCGTCGCCCCGGAGCCCGACCGGCGGCGCGACCATGACAGCCGCGGCGCCGGCGGCCTCCGCAGCCTGGGACAGCTCGATCACCACGCCCGTGCCGCCGTGCGACGTCCCCACCACAACGGGGAAGCGGCCCGCCGCGCACTTCACGAACAGCTCCGCGACGCGGCGCCGCTCCCCCTCGGAGAGCTTGTGCGCCTCGCCCATAATCCCCAGCACGTTCAGGCCGTGTACCCCGCAGCGCGCCTCGAACTCGACCAGGCTCGCGATGCTGGCCTCGTCCACCTGCCCGGCGGCGTCGAACGGGGTGGCCGTGATCGGGATGACGCCCTTCAGCTCCGTCGTCATGTCGCGCTCCTCGTAGCTCGATGGGATCGCGCTATAATCCGCCCCGACGTTCGCGCCGAGCCGCGCACCAGGGAGCCCGACCGCTGGCGCTTCGGCGAACGCCCCGGCCAACACCTCAGAAGGAGACGGCCATGGCACTCCCCGCCGCCCTCGCAGCCATCGCCCACGACCTCGACGCTGTCCGCGCGGAGGTGCTGCGCGAGGCGGAGGGCCTGTCGCAGCCCCAGGCCGACTGGCGCCCGACCGCTGACGACTGGTCGGTCGGCGAGATCCTCCACCACCTGACGCTCGCCGAGATCAACACCGGGAAGCTCACCTCGAAGCTCCTCAAGGAGATGGCCAGCGCGGCCACCCCCTACCCCGCCGACCTCGGCGGGTTCGCGCCCCTGCCCTCCTGGCCGCCCGGCCCGCGCGAGGCCCCGCCCGTCGTCCGGCCGGAGAAAGGCTACGCGATCGCGCAGCTCCTCCACGACATGCGGGCCGCCCGCGAGCGGAGCCGTCAGTCGCTCGAGCGCCTGGCAACCGTCGACCCCCGCGCCTTCACGTGGCGGCACTTCACGCTCGGCGAGATGGACCTCGGCCAGTGGTGGATGCTGCAGGCCCATCACGACCGCGACCATCTCCAGCAGCTGCGCCGGATCAAGAAGTCACCCGGGTTCCCCCGAGCGTAGCGCCGGGCCCTCCCGCGGGCTCGTAGGTCACCAGCCGGATCGGCGTCGGCCGCCCGCCGTTGCACGGGTTGTGGATCTGGGGGCAGTTGGAGATGGCGACCAGCACGTCCATCTCGGCCCGGAGATCCACGTGGTCGCCCGGCTTGGACCAGCCGTCCACGATCGCCATCGATCCGTCCGCCTCGACCGGCACGTTCATGAACCAGTTCAGGTTGGCGACGATGTCCTTTCGTCCGAGGCCGAATCGCCCGAGCGCCTTGAGGAAGTTGTCGCGGCAGTTCGGCGTGTTCTCGACACCGTAGCGGAAGCGGTTCGACTCGGAGCTGCAGCAGCCGCCGATCGTGTCGTGGCGCCCGCACGTATCGGCGACGATGGTGAAGAGCCGGCGGCCGAGGCCCGAGTAGAGGCCGTGGCCCGTCGTGAGGAAGATCGTCTTCGCGAACTTCATCGTGTCGGCGGCGTTGTAGCGCTCGCTCGGGTCGGCGGCGCTGTAGCAGAGGAAGTCCACCGCTTGGCGGCCCTCGACGTCCACGATCCGCAGGACCTGGCCCTCGGGCACGACCCCCGACCAGTCGCCCCCGGCGGGGATGATCCGGTCGTCCACCACGCGTCCGGGCACTCGCGCGTCGGTCACGTTCGGCACGGTCACGGCTGGCTCCTCCTCTCGGGCTCCTCCCCCCAGAGCTCCGCTTCGGCCGTCGGCCCGGCCAGCGATGCGCGCCGCCGCGCGGGACGCCAGCTGGCGCGCACCGCTCCGAGGTCCGGCGCCTCGAGGCCGAGCAGGCGCTTCAGGTCGAGCGCGTTCTGGGTGGGGAAGTCCTCGTTGTTGTTGTTGAAGGTGACCGCGACGCGCCGGGCGTGCCGGTGCAGGCGCCGGGCGCGGCCGGCCAGGTCCCCGAGCTCCTCGGGCCCGTACAGGTAATCGTACTTCTCGGCGACCGTCGGCTCACGGCCGGCGCGCTGCTCGAGCCAGCCGCGGACGTTCCGTCCGTGGAGCCGCAGAATCGACCACTCGGCGGTCGTTGCGGCGTCGACCCACGGCTGCCAGACGGCGTCGACCGTCGTGAGGACGAGGCCGTGCTGCCGCAGGAACGCGACGACCGCGTCGGTGCGCTCGGGGATCCACGTCTCGTTCCGGAATTCCACGCCGAGCGTCCACCCTGGGAGCCGGGCCGGCAAGGACGCGAGGTACGCCAGCGTCGTCTCGTCGTAGCGGACCCAGGGCGCGAGCTGGAAGAGGACGTAGCCGAGCTTGCCGGCAGCGGCCAGCGGCTCCAGCGCCGCGCGGAAGAGGTCGAAGCACCGGTCCAGCGCCTCGGCCGGGAGCCGGTCGCGATCCACCTCGCCGTGACGCCGGAGCGGGACGTGCTCCGGCAGCATGAGGCGCAGCTCCGGCGGGAGTGACTCCACGCGCGGATGATGGCCCGTCATCAGGCTGTAGGCCTTGACGTGGAAGAGGAAGCCCGTCGGCGTGCGCTCCGCCCACAGCGTCGCGTTCCGCGGGGACGGGAGCGCGTAATAGGTGGAGTTGACCTCGACGCAGTCGAAGAAGCGCGCGTACCAGCGAAGCCGGTCCTCGGCGGACATCGCGGGCCGGGGGTAGAACCGGCCGGATGCGATGAGCGCCTGGTCGAGCCAGGAGGCGGTGCCGACGCGGTACTCGGTGGCGGCGTCCGGCGGGGTCATCGCGCGTCGCGGGTGTCGCGCTCCCGGGGCCGCCTCAGTCACCGCCGACCAGGCCACGGGCGCCGAGCCAGCGGAGCGCGTCGCCCACCAGGAACAGCGAGCCGGCGACGCAGACGACGTCGACGCCGGGCGCCTCGAGCGCTCCCGCGAGCGCCTCGTCGGTGCCCGCGGCGAGCACGATCTCGGCGTCGACCGGCGGCAGCTGTCCCAGGAGCTCGCCGGGCGGCGTCGCGCGCGGATGCGCCGCCGGCGCGAGGTAGATGCGGGTCGCCAGCGGGGCCAGCGCCTTCAGGATCCCGGCCCGGTCCTTGTCGGCGGAGACGCCGAGGACCAGCGCGAGGCGGCGGCCGGCGAAGTGATGGCGGAGCGAGTGCGCGAGGGCCGTCGCGCCGCCCGGGTTGTGGGCGCCGTCCAGGACCAGCGTGGGTCGGCCCGCGGCGGCCGGGATCACCTGGAACCGTCCCGGCCACTTGACCGCTGCGCATCCCGCGCGAACCGAGGACTCCGGCACCGGCAGCTCGGACGCGCGGGCGAAGGCCCGGACGGCGCCGACCGCGAGCACCGCGTTGCCCGGCTGATACAGCCCGGGAAGCGCGAGCCGCAGATCCTCGTAGACCCAGCCGGGGCCGTGAACGTCGAGGCGATGGCCCGCGAGGTCGCTCGCGCGCGCCAGGACCGACAGCTCGCGCCCTTCGCTCAGCAGCGGCACGCCGACGCTGCGGCACCGCGCCTCGATGACGGCCATGGCCTCCGGGGCCTGGGCCGCGGAGATGGCGGTGCCGCCGCGGATGATGCCCGCCTTCTCGCCCGCGATGTCCTCGAGCCGCCGGCCAAGGAACTCCTGGTGATCGTAGTCGATCCGCGTGATCACCGACACGAGCGGCTGGCCCACGTTGGTGGCGTCCCAGCGCCCGCCGAGCCCCACCTCGAGGACCGCCGCGTCGACCCGCGCCTCTTCGAACGCGGCCAGCGCGACGGCGGTCATCGCCTCGAAGAACGTGGCGGCGCCCGCGTCGAGCGCGGGCTCGATCCGCGCCGCGTGGCGGGCGAGCGTCGCCCGCGGCACCTGGACCCCGTCGATCCGGACGCGCTCGGTCACCTCGCGCAAATGGGGTGACGTGTAGAGCCCGGTGCGGAGCCCGGCGGCCTGGAGAATGGCCGCGGTCAGCGCGGCGACCGAGCCCTTTCCGTTCGTCCCGCCGATGTGGACGATGCGGAGCATCGCCTCGGGACGGTCGAGCGCGTCGAGCAGCGCCTCGATCCGCTCGAGCCCGAGCCGCATCCCCGCGCGCTCCCAGCGCGCGAGGCCGAGCAGCCGCTCGAGAGGAGCGCTCACGGCACCGGCGGCTCGACGGGCTCCGCGAAGAACGCGAGAAGGCGCCGGAGGGTCTCGCGAAGGTCCTTCCGCTCCACCACCTTGTCGACCATCCCGTGCTCGAGGAGGAACTCCGCGCGCTGGAAGCCCTCGGGAAGCGGCTGGCGAATGGTCTCCTGGATGACGCGGGGGCCCGCGAAGCCGATCAGGGCGCGCGGCTCGGCGAGGATGAGATCGCCCAGCATCGCGAACGATGCGGTCACCCCGCCGGTGGTCGGGTCGGCGAGGAGGACGAAGTACGGGACGCGCTCCTCGGCGAGGCGGCCCAGCGCGGCGGACGTCTTCGCCATCTGCATGAGCGACAGCACGCCCTCCTGCATCCGGGCGCCGCCCGAGCACGTCACGATGAGGAGGGGGATGCGCTTGCGGGTGGACAGCTCGATCGCCCGCGTGATCTTCTCGCCCACGACCGAGGCCATGCTCCCGCCCATGAACCCGAACTCGAAGATGCAGACGACGATCGGCAGCCCGTCGATCCGGCCGACACCCGAGACGAGCGCGTCCTCGCGGCCGGTCTTACTCCGCGACGACTGGAGACGATCCGCGTAGCGGCCGCGGTTGTCCTTGAAGCCGAGCGGGTCCTGGGAGCGGAGCCCGGCGTCGCGCTCCTCGAACGAGCCCGGATCGAGCAGCATGTCGAGCCGCATCCGCGCCGAGAGTCGAAATGGCTGGCCGCAGCGAGGGCACGTCCAAGCGTTCTTCTCGACGTCCGCCCGGTAGACGATCTCCCGGCAGGTCTCGCACTTGGTCCAGAGGCCCTCGGTGTTGACCTTGCGCGGCTTGTCCTTGCCGAAGAGCCAGGCCACCCTGCGCTACCCCGCCGCGCCGTTGTCGTTCGCCGGGGCGCGCGTCGCCGCCTTGAGGCTCCCGATGAACTCTCCGACCTTGGCGACGAGGCCGGAATCATCGGCGAGGCGCTCGACCGTCCGGACGATGGCGCTCCCCACGACCGCGGCGTCGGCGTGCCGGACCACCGCGGCCACCTGATCGGGCGACGAGATGCCGAAGCCGACGCCGATCGGCTTGGTCGTCACCGCGCGCAGGTCCCGGACCTGGCGCACCAGGTCGGGCGGCAGCTCCGTCCGCTCGCCGGTGATGCCCGTGAGGGGCACGAGGTAGACAAAGCCGCGGGTCGCGCGCGCGATGCGGCGAAGCCGCTCGGGCCCGCTGGTCGGCGCGGCGAGCGCGATGAGGTCGAGGCCGGCGGCCGCCGCGGCCCGCCCCAGCGGGCCGCTTTCTTCGATCGGGCAGTCGGGCACGATCAGCCCCGCGACGCCCGCCTGCGCGAGATCCTTCGTCACCGTCTCGAGCCCGTACCGATGGAGGGGGTTCAGATAGGTCATCACGACCAGCGGCGCGCGGATGCGGCCGCTCACCTGGGCGAGCACCGGGAGCAGCCGGTAGAGGCTCGTCCCCCGCTCCAGCGCGCGGACCGCCGCCCGCTGGATCGTCGGGCCGTCCGCGAGTGGATCCGAGAACGGCATGCCCACCTCGATCACGTCCGCGCCGCGCGCGTCCGCCTCCTCGATCAGCCGCGCGGTCGTCTCGAGGCTCGGATCCCCCGCGACGAAGTACGGGATGAGGGCGCGCTCGCCGCGGGCGCGGAGGCCCGCGAACGCCTGGTCAATGCGCGACACGATGCTCCCCGCGCGCGCCGCCGGTCCCGCCAGACGACGTGCCCTGGGCGGCGCGGACGGTCTCGACGTCCTTGTCCCCGCGGCCGGAGAGCCCGATCACCAGGCGCGCCTCGCGCGGCAGCGTGGCCGCGACACGAACGGCGTGCGCGACGGCGTGGGCCGACTCCAGCGCCGGAAGGATGCCCTCCAACCGGGCGAGGAGGCCGAGCGCCTCGAGCGCTTCCTCGTCGGTCACCGCGACGTACTCCGCCCGCCCGGTGTCCTTGAGCCACGAATGCTCGGGCCCGACGCCCGGGTAGTCCAGGCCGGCCGAGATCGAGTGCGCGGGCCGGACCTGACCGTCCTCGTCCTGGATCACGTAGGACAGGCTGCCGTGGAGCACGCCGGGGATCCCCGCCGAAAGAGGCGCCCCGTGACGCCCGCTCCGGAGGCCGGCCCCGGCCGCTTCGACCCCGATCAGCCGCACGTCGGCGTCGCCCAGGAACGGATGGAAGAGGCCGAGCGCGTTCGACCCGCCACCCACGCACGCCACCAAGACGTTCGGCAGCCCGTCGAGCTGGCGCCGCACCTCGCGGCCGATCACCGACTGGAGGTCGCGCACCATCATCGGGTAGGGATGCGGGCCGGCGGTGGACCCGATGCAGTAGTAGGTCGTCCGGACGTTGGTCACCCAGTCCCGGAGCGCCTCGTTCATCGCGTCCTTGAGCGTCCGGCTCCCCGAGCCCACCGGGATCACGCGCGCTCCGAGGAGCTCCATGCGGAAGACGTTGAGCGCCTGGCGCGCGGTGTCCTCCTCGCCCATGTAGACGACGCACTCGAGCCCGAGGAGCGCCGCGATCGTCGCGGTGGCCACGCCGTGCTGTCCGGCACCCGTCTCGGCGATCACCCGGGGCTTCTGCATGCGCGCCGCGAGGAGCCCCTGGCCGAGGGTGTTGTTGATCTTGTGGGCGCCGGTGTGACAGAGGTCCTCGCGCTTCAGGTAGATGCGCGCGCCGCCGGCGTGCTCGGTGAGGCGCTCGGCGAAGGTCAAGGGCGTGGGGCGGCCGACGTACTCGCGCGAGAGCTGGGCCAGGCGCTCACGGAACGCCGGGTCGCGGCGGGCCTCGTGATACGCCGCCTCCAGCTCGAGGAGCGGCGTCATGAGGGTCTCGGGGACGTACCGTCCGCCGAAGACACCGAAGTGTCCTGAGCGATCCGGCTGGCGTCTCACGCTCGGCACCTTACCCACGGCCGCCTCCCGCGTCCTCGAGCCCGGCGGCGGCCGCCCGCGCCGCGCGGATGAAGCGCTCGATCTTGGCCAGATCCTTCCGGCCGGGCGTCGCCTCCACGCCCGAGTTGACGTCGACCCCCCACGGCCGCGCCACGCGGACGGCCTCGCCGACCGTCTCGGGCGTGAGACCGGCCGCCAGGATGATGCGCCCGCGCGCCGTCGCCTCGCGGGCGAGCGTCCAGGAGATCGGGACGCGCGCCTCGCCCTCGCTCCAGCGCGCGGGACTGTCGAGGAGGAACGCGGCGGGCTTGTAGCGATCGAGCTGGGCGAGATCCTGGGCATCCCGGATCTTGATCGACTTCAGCACCGGGACCGGTGCGGCAGCGACGACCTCCGGCGGCTCGAGCCCGTGGAGCTGGACCGCGCCGAGCCCGCACTCGGCGACGATCGCGGCCACGTGGGCCGGCGGATGATCCCAGAAGACGCCGACCGGGCACACGAAGGGCGGAAGCCCCGCGACGATCGCCGCTGCGGCGGCGGGCGTGACGTAGCGAGGGGTGCCCTCGACGAAGATCAGCCCGAGCGCATCGGCGCCCGCCTCCGCCGCGCAGAGCGCGTCGTCGAGGGACGTGATGCCGCAGATCTTGACCCGGAGGTGGCTCATGACCCCAGGAGCTCGCCGAGCTTCGCGGCGGGATCCCCACTCCGCGAGAGGGACTCGCCGACGAGGATCGCGTGGGCGCCGACCGCCCGGACGCGCAGCACGTCGGCGCGCGATGCGATGCCGCTCTCGGAGACCAGGCACGCGCCGGCCGGCGCGCGGGGCGCGAGCCGCTCGGTGGTCGCCACATCGGTCCGGAACGTCGTCAGGTCCCGGTTGTTGATGCCGATCACCCCGGCGCCGAGCTCGGCCGCCCGGTCGAGCTCCGCCTCGCGATGGACCTCGACCAGCGCGGAGAGCCCGAGCCCCTTGGCGGCCTGGAAGAGATCGGCGAGCCTCGCCGGCTCGAGGATGGCCACGATCAGAAGGATCGCATCGGCGCCGTGGGCCCGCGCCTCCCACACCTGGTACTCGTCGACGACGAAGTCCTTCTCGAGCACCGGGCAGTCCACTCGCGCCCGGACGGAGTCGAGATCGTCGAGGCCGCCCTGGAAGTGCGGATCGGTGAGGACGGAGAGGGCCGCCGCGCCGCCCGCGACGTACTCGGGGGCGCGGGCCACGGGATCGAAACCGTTCGCGAGGACGCCCTTGACCGGCGAGGCGCGCTTGAGCTCGGCGAGGATCCGGACCGCGCCCGCCGCCCGCGGGGTCAGCGCCGCGGCGAGGCTCCGTGGGGGGGCGAGGGACGCGGCGCGCGCCGCGAGGTCCGCCCGGGGCACGGCGGAGCGGCGAGCGGCCACGTCAACGCGCTTCCGGGCGACGATCTCGTCCAGGAGGCCCATGGCATCGATTCGCTCTAGAAGTCGCCGCGGGCTCCGCCCGACCCCGGGAGCTCGAGCGGGACGCGCCGGAGCTGCTCGAGGACGTGCTCGCGGAGCGTGCGGGGCGGCGGCAGGTCCCGCGCGACGCGGCCGCCGCGGATCAGGGGCTTCAGGAGGTCCTCGTACGACCCGCCGCACGGGCACCGGTCGACGGGCTTGTGCGCGGCCACGACGACCGTCTTCATGCAGGCGCGGCAGCGCAGGACGCGCTTCGACCCCGAATGCTTGCCCCGCTTGGCGATCGGCTGGCCGTCGATCTCCATGATGTCGAGCCCGAAGTTGAGGACCGGTGCGTTGGCGATGGCCGTTCCCACGCCGTAGGCGTCGACGAGCGGATTGAGCCGCGGCATCTGGTACTCGTCGATCCCGCCGGTCGCGATGATCCGCACGTACTCGAAGCCGCGGTAGTCGAGCTCCCAGCGGACCTCTTCGAGGATGCGGTAGAAGTCGCCGCGGCGAGACGAGGGCGTATCGAGCCGGACGGCGTAGAGATCCCGGCCGAGCGCCTCGGCCACCCGGATCGCCTCGAACTTCTCGTCCTGGAGGGTGTCGATCAGCGCCACCCGGCGGACCTTCGGATCGATCACGTCGTTGAACGCGCGCAGGGCCTCCACGGTGTCGCCGATCACCAGGACCAGCGCGTGCGGGATCGTGCCCATCGGGTCGGCGTCGATCAGCTCCGCCGACTTGGTCACCGCAACGCCGTCGCAGCCCCCGACGAACGCGTTGCGCTCGATCATCGGGGCGAGACCGGGGTGCATGCGGCGGGCGCCGAAGCTGATGACCTGCCGCTCCCCCGCAGCCTTCTTGCAGCGGGCCGACTTGGTGGCGATCCCCGAAGCCTGGCAAAGGAGGCCGAGGAGCGCTGTCTCGTACTCCGCCCAGTCGACGTAGACCCCCTCGACGGTGAGGACGGGCTGGTACGACTCGAATACCGTCCCCTCGTCCATGGCGGTGACGTCGACCGGTAGCCCCTCGAGGAGATGGGCGGCTTCCTCGATCCCGGCGAGGATGCCCCAGGCCCAGTCCCCCGGCAGGTTCTTCAGGTACACCTCGGCCTTGACGCGCGCGCGGTTCCCTCGAGCCCGGAGGATCTGGACGGTCCGGTTGAAGTAGACGTCGGAGACCTCGCCCGACTTGATCTCCCGGTCGGTCGCCAGGTGGAACGGGCGCCGCTCAGCCACGGGTGACCCTCCGGCGGCAGTGGCAGACAAGGGCCATCGCGCCCCCGGGAGAGGTCGGCCCCTCGAGGGAGGCGGGAGGCACTGAGCCACACATGACCGAGATCACTGAGGTTGTCCCTGCCAGCCCGAGAACGGTTAAAGGTGCCAGAATTTTAGCAAAGCCCCCCTACCCCCACAAGCAACGGGGGGCCGGGCGACCCGGGTGGCTGGGTCAGCCCACGATGGCGACTGGGGAGGCGAATCGGAAGCGGACATCCGGCATCGGGCCACCGGATATGGGGAGACTGGGCTCCTTCTGCGCGCGCCGCGGTCGGGAGCCCTCGGCTCGCAGTGGGCCGTCAGGCCCCCGCCGGAGAGCCGCCGCCTCAGAGCTTGACGCCGCGGAGGTACTCCCGGAAGGCGTCGCCGAGATCCGGACGCGCCAGCGCCATGTCGACGGTGGCCTTGAGGAACCCAAGCTTCTCGCCCGTGTCGAAGTGCTGTCCCGTGAAGCGGACCGCGTAGAGCGGGCGCCGGGCCCGCAGGCGTCGGAGGGCGTCGGTCAGCTGGATCTCGCCCCGGTGGTCCGGGGCCGTCTCGGCGAGGATCGGGAAGATGTCGGGGGTGAGGACGTACCGGCCGATGATCGCCAGATCCGACGGCGCGGCCTCGGGGGCCGGCTTCTCGACCAGGTCCTCGACCAGGTAGACGTTCTCGGCGACCGGCGTGCCGCGGATGACGCCGTAGCGGCCCAGCTGCGCCCGCGGCACCTGCTTCACGGCGACGACCGGGTCCCCATGCTGCTCGTACACGGCGAGGAGCTGGCTGATGCACGGCGGGTCGGCCACGATGATGTCGTCGCCGAGGAATACCGCGAACGGCTCGTCCCCGACGAGGGGCTGCGCGCAGAGGATGGCGTGCCCGAGCCCGAGCGGCTCCTTCTGGCGGACGTAGGAGACCGAGGCCAGGTCCGAGATCGTCTTGATCTGGGCCAGCTCCTCCCACTTCCCGCGCTCCTGCAGGTAGAACTCGAGCTCCACCGCCGAGTCGAAGTGATCCTCGATGGCGCGCTTGCCACGGCCGGTGACCAGGCTGACGCGGTCGAGGCCGGCGGCCACCGCCTCCTCGACGACGTACTGGATCATGGGCTTGTCGACGAGCGGCAGCATCTCCTTGGGCTGGGCCTTCGTGGCGGGCAGGAAGCGGGTCCCGAGACCCGCAGCGGGGAACACGGCGGTGCGGACCCTCATGCGACCGACTCCTTTCGAGCGTCCCCGGTGCTCCCGCTACCGGACGACGGGGTGACGCGGACATCCATTGCCACGCGCGGCGCCCGGATGCCGTGGGCGGCGAAGGCCTCCCTCACGCGGCGGCGAGCTTCGAACTCGAGCGGCGCCTTCGCCGTCGCGACGACGCGGGCGGAGAGGCGGAGGACCATCTCGGTCGAGCCGCCCTGGCCGAACCGGAGGATGCCCTCGGCGGTCGGTGACTCGAGGATGGCCCCCGGGTGGGCCTGGGCCAGGGCCTTGCCGACCTCGCCCAGCACGCGGAGCGCCCGGTCGACGTCCTCCTCGTAGTCCACGCCGACCTCCACCACCAGGCGGGCCCATCCCGCGGTGTGATGGCCGAACGCGCTCAGCTCCCCGTTCGGGACGATGCGGAGCTCGCCGGAGAACTTCCGGACCTTGGTGACGCGGAGCCCGACCGACTCGACGACCCCGGTGTGCGGGCCGACCTCGATCACGTCGCCGACGACGATCAGGTTCTCGAACAGGATGAAGAAGCCCATGATGATGTCGCGGATGAGGCTCTGCGCGCCGAGACCGATCACGATGCCGGCGACCCCCGCCGACAGGAGGAAACCGCCCACGTCGATGCCGATCTGCTGCAGGATGACGACCACCACGATGAACGCCACCACGTAGCGTACTACGCTGGTGAGCATCGGGCCGAGCGTGCGGGCGCGCTGCGCGCGGAGCGAATAGTCGGTCGAGCCCTCGAGCGGCCGGAGGAGCCGGCGGATCCCCCTGGCGACGATCTGGTACCCCAGCCAGCCGAGCAGCAGGGCGGCGAGGATCGCCGCGATGCGGGCCAGGACGTGCGCGGCATCCTCTCCCAGCGAGAACGTCCGCGCCACCAGCACGGATAGCTGCTCGAGGAGGGACCGGAAGGCCGGCATCAGGGCGTGGGCTCCGACCCCCGGGGCGGGCGGCCCGACGAGCCCGGGACCGGATGGATCCGGGCGCGGAGCCGGCGGACGTCGCGCACGGCCTCCAGCGTGACGAAGTACGCGATGATCGCGAGCACGAATCCGACGATCGTCGTCCCCACGAACAGGGGCTTCGATGCCACGAAGAGCATGCTCCACACGAGCTGCCAGAGGTTGTCGGCGGTCTCGCGGGGGCCCGCGCGAAGGTACGCCCCCGCCGACTCCGCGAGCCCGTGGACGCTCGCCATCGAGAAGCGGCTCCAGTCGCCGGTGAGCACCGCCTCGCCCAGGGTGAGACAGAAGCCGTACACGAACGGCGCGAACCACGGCAGGTTCAGCCACGCCCCGGTGATCGTCGCCGCCTTGTTGAGCCGGAACACGTAGGCGACGCCGAGCGCGATGAGGGTGTGGAGCCCGTAGAAGGGCGTGACGCCGATGAACACGCCGGCCGCCATACCGGCCGCCAGGCGCGAGGGCTCCTCGTCCAGATGGAGGACGGCGGTCGCCCGCTCACGGAGTCGGCGCCAGGAGAGGACCACGGAGCCCGGCGCCTCAGGACGCCCCGGGGCGCTCGGCGGGCGCCTCGGTGATGGTGACCGACAGCGGGACCTCCTTGCCCTTCCGGAGGACCCGGAGGGTCACCGACCGATCCACCGGCGCGTCCAGGACCAGGCGCTGGAGGTGCTGCAGGTCCTCCACCGCCGTCTCGCCGAAGCGCAGGATAACATCGCTCGGTTGGATGCCTGCCTTCTCCGCCGGGCCGCCCGGCAGCACCCGCTTCACGACCACGCCCCGGCCCTTGGGCGCGCCGAGCGCCTGGGCGAGATCATCGCTCATCGGCTCGAGCGACACACCGAGCCAGCCCCGCTGGACGCGCCCCCGCGCGATCAGCGCGCTCGCGACCCGCTGGGCGGTGTTGATCGGGATCGCGAAGCCGATGCCCTGGCCCGACGAGAGGATCGCCGTGTTGATGCCGATCACCTCGCCCTGGGCATTCAGCAAGGGGCCGCCGGAGTTCCCGGGGTTGATGGACGCGTCGGTCTGGATGAAGTTCTCGTTGGGCACGATGCCGACTTCCGAGCGGCCCGTCGCGCTCACGACGCCCACCGTGACCGTCTGCTCGAGCCCGAACGGGCTGCCGATCGCGATGGCCCACTCGCCGACCTCGATCTTGTCGGAATCACCGAGCTTCGCGGTGACCAGCCCGTCGCCGGGGGGAATCCGGATCACCGCGAGGTCCGTCGCGGCATCGGTGCCGACGACCTTCCCCGCGACCTCCTTCTTGTTGTAGAAGCGCACGGTGATCTCGTCCGCGCCCTTGATGACGTGGAGGTTGGTCAGGATGTGCCCCTGGGCGTCGATGATCACGCCCGAGCCGACCCCCGACCGCTCGCGCTCCCCGGGCGGGATCTGGCCGAAGTACTGATCGAAGTAATCCTTGAGGCTCGGCGGCGTGCCCGGGCTCGGCGCCCCGCCCCGGGGTCGCTGGCGCTGGAGGAAGTGCGCGGTGGCGATGTTCACGACGGCCGGCCGGAGGTGATCCGCCACTCCCACGAAGGCGCGCTGGATGTCGGCGGCCGTGGGCGCGACGGGCCGAGCCGGCGGCGGCGCGGCGCCCGACCAGCGGACCCCGGAGAGCTGGAGCCCGATCCCGATCCCAAGGCCGACGGCGAGCGCCACGACGACGGCGAACCCCGCCTTGAGCAGCAGGCGGCTCATATCGCTCGAATCACAATCGTCTTGACTTCCCGGTGGACGATCTCGAACATCAGCGTGAACCTCCGATGCGCTGGCTGATCTCGCGGTACACCCATGTGCCCCTCGCGGCCGCGAGCGTCGTGGTGTTGGCGGTCGTCATCACGTGGCTGCTCGCGTACCGCTTCGCGGGGCCGTGGCCGCGCTGGTGGGGCCTGGCCGCGCCGACGCCCTCGGTCGTCGCGGTCCCCGCCGTCCCCGCGGGCACGGACGGCGCCGCGCCCGCCGAGCGGGCGCCGGAACCCGGCCACCCCGACGCCTCCGCGGCGAACCTGTCCGTCACGCCGCGCCCACCGGCCCCGGCCCCCGAGCGGTACGCGCTCGAGAGCGGTCCGTTCCCGCCGGGCGAGACGCTGGATCGGCTCGAAGGCGAGCTCAACCGCCTCGGGCACTCCACGGTCCGATTCCAGAGAGAGGATACGGCGCGGGTCTTCGTGGTCACCGTTACCGGCTTCGCGTCGGCCGACGAGGCCCGGCAAGCCGCGCGGGACCTCGGGCGGGGCACCGTCGTCGAGGAGGCCGGCGTGTCCGAAGTCATCCTCGGACGGCATCCGTCACTGGCCGCGGCCGTCGCGGCGGCGCGCCCGATCCGTTCACGCGGATTCGAGGTGCGCGTGACCGAGGCGCTGGCGCCGAACGGGCAGTACCACATCCGGTATGGCCAGTTTGCCCGACGCGCCGACGCCCAGGCGTACCGGGAGGCGCTCGCGCGCCGCGGGATCGTGAGCCGGGTCGTCAAGGTCCGGTAGGCCGCTCGATCAGTCCCCCTAGGGGGGAGTGGCGACGCATGCCGGGATCGCCGGGACGCGTCGGGTCTCCGACCCTCCAGGCGTCCCGTCCCTCCGGAGGCCCCAGCCCCCCCCACCGCATCGATGCGGCGGGGCGCGCCGCGACGATGGCCGGTGGTCCATCAGGCGACGAAGGGCGGAATGGGCGGAACCTCGAGCAACTGGCTCTTCACGTCGACCACGCCGGGCACCGTCCGGGCCACCTCCGTGGCGCGCTCGAGTGCGGCCGTCCCCTCGAGACGGATGACGCCCCGATCGGCCTCGACGGTGAGGCGATATCGGCGCGTCTCGGGGTGCGCCGCCAGCGCGGAGCGTACCCGGGAGCTGAGCGCCCGGTCCCGGATCTGCTGGTGGGATTCCGGCGTCGCGACGAGGCTCCGGGTGAGGCCGACGATCGACTCGACACCCGCATCCACCGTGAGCTTCTCGGTGTTCAGCACGAGATCGTAGAGGGACGGGTCGCCCCAGTCGACGTCGTAGAGGTACCGCACCCGGCCGTGCTTCTCCTGGTCGCTGTGGCGAACCATCTCCACGGTCGTCCGGACGTCCACGCCCTCCTGGGCCTGGGCCGCCATCTTCCGCATCACGCGCTTGACCCGCAGCTCGAAGGGCGCAATCACGAAGACGCGGAGGACGTGCGAGATCCCGCGGAGCAGCACCTGGCCCCCCCGCGAGTTGATGACCACGTTGTCCTGCTCGGCCGCATCCAGGACCGCGGACTGGAGGACGGTGATGTACTGGCGGGTCTCGACGTCGAACCGCTCGAATAGCGAAGGTTTCTTCTCGTCGAGCTCGGCCAGCTTGTCCTCCCCGACCCCGTAGCGCAGGGCGGCCTCGGACAGCATGTCCCGGTCCACGTAGCGCCAGCCGAGCCGCTTGGCCAGCTCGATCCCGATCTCGGGGCCGCCCGACCCCGTCTCGTGCGCGATCGTCACGATGGCCATTGGGATACCTCCTGCCCGGCCCGTGCCGGGCCTAGTCTTCCTCTACGAGCTCGAAGTCTTCCGTCGGCGCCCCACAGTAAGGGCAGCGCTCTGGGGGGTCTTCCCCGGGCTGAATGTAGCCGCAGCGTAGGCAGCGACACACCAGTACCACTACGCGGCCTCCGGCGAGAGCCGCCTTCAGTCTAGCCGATCAGGCGGTTGGGGGGAACCGGGTCCCCGAGGGGTCTCATGGGGCAGCCTCGACGGCATAGGTCTTGCCCGAGGACGGGGCATTGCGCCACACTGACGGCGATGGACCAGCTGCGACTTGCCTATCTCGCGCTGGGGCTGGGCCTCATGGGGTTCGGCGTCATCTGGGGATGGCTGGGAGCCCGGCATCCGGTCGAGGCGCTGCCCCGACGTCCCCGCTTGGTCGCGCTGCTCTTCTTGCTCCTCGCCGTCGCCGGGACGGTCGTCGCCGTCATCCTGGAGGGGCGCGCCGCGCGTCCCTGGTAAGGGACCCCGCCGCCGGGTCCGGGCTCAGCGCCGCGCGCGCGGGGCCCGTCGCTTGGGGGGGGGCGGGGCGGTGGGGCCCGTCGCCGAGCTGGCGGCGGTGACGCCGTCGGTGATCCCGGGCAGCGCGATGCCGGCATCCACGAGCGGCTTCGCGATGCGGTCCTTCAGCCAGTGCACGTCCCACCACTCGATCGGACTCGTGTACACGCCGTCGATGAGCAGCGCGAAGTGCAGGTGGTCGCCGCCGGCGAGCCCGGTCTCCCCGCTCCGCCCGAGGGCCTCCCCCTTCTGCACGGTCTGGCCGACCTTCACCGAGATGTCGGAGAGGTGGCCGTAGAGGCTCATCAGGCCGAGGCCATGGTCGAGCATCACCATGTTCCCGTAGATGCCGTTCGGCCCGGTGAAGACGACGCGCCCGGCGTTGGACGCCTCGACCGGGCTCTGCTTGTTCGACGCCAGGTCGATCCCGAGGTGCCACTGGGTATCGACGGTGCGACCGTCCATCGTGTACGTGCGCTCCTCCGGGAAATTGGCGAAGACCTTCGTGTTCGGCTGCTGGCGGAAGGCCCCGGTCCAGAGCGGCTTCGCCGAGGTCTCGCCGCGCGCGACCTCCCGGTTCTTCGCCTCGTACCCCTTGCGCCCCTCGCCGTTGACACGGAGGAAGGCCTGGAGGAGCTCCTCGGCTGAGGCCGTTCCCGGCGTTTGGGGCGCGAGCTCCGGCATCTTTCGGCGGAGGAAGGCCTCGGTGAGGACGATGGTGTCCTTGGGGAACTTGACCGGCAGGAACGTCACCGGCACCCCGATCACGCGCTCGTTGCCGGCCTCGTCGGCGGCCACGACCGACGGCGCGACCTCGGGGCCGTTGAACGGGATCACGAAGAGCGCGACGTAGACGGCCGGGTCCGAGGCCAGGCCTGACATGCCCGGGAAGAACTCGCTGCCGACCCGCACCCCGGAGCGCGCCGCGCCCTCGGCCCGGTAGACGACGACGCCCGCCCCCGCGTGCTTGATGTAGCCCGTGGCGGTCTTGAGCTCGAGCTTGGGCGGCGTCAGATCGACGACGAAGCGGTGCACCAGACGGGGCCCGCGCGGCGGCCGGAGGCGCCAGAGGGTGTCGCGGGCGTCGATCTCGAGCTCCGCCGGCCCCTCCTGGAGCTTGAGCGCCGCGGCGTCCAGCGTGACGGGCTTGCGCAGGCTGCGGGTCCGCTGCGCGGTCAGGTCCTCGCTCAGCACCGGGCGGGCGGTGCCCTGCTGCACCACCCGGATCTCCACCGCCCCGAGGTTCGCGGCGGGCGCGTCCAGCACGACCGTGATCGGCCGCGCCGTCTGGCCGAGCGCGGCGAAGGCCGGCTCGATCGTGACGCGGACCGGAGGCTGGCGCTGGCGCCAGAAGAGGAACCCACCGCCGGCGAGCAGGAGAAGCAGGAGGACGAACCAGACTTTTCCGCGTGTCACGGCGAGCGCCAGACCTCCGGGTTGACGAGGTTCGGTGGACGATGGCCTTCGAACGCGGCGACGCAATTCTCCGCGGCGCGCGTCGCCATCCGGAGCCGCGTGGCGCGCGACGCCGAGCCGATGTGGGGCGTCAGCACGACGTTTTCCAGCTCGAGGAGGCCCGGGTGGACCTTCGGCTCCTCCTCGAAGACGTCGATGCCGGCGCCTGCGATGCGCCGGGCCCGGAGCGCGTCGACGAGGGCGGCCTCGTCGACCACCGGCCCGCGCGCGACGTTCACGAGGAACGCGGTGGGCTTCATGAGCGCGAGCTCGGCGGCGCCGATCAGGTGCCGGCTCTCCGAGGTCAGCGGGATCGAGAGCACGACGAAGTCGGCCTCGCGGAGCAGCTCGGACTTCCCGCGGTACTCCGCGCCCACGCTCCGCTCGGCCTCGGGGTCACGCTTCCGGTTGTGGTAGAGGACGCGCATGCCGAAACCCCCGGCGCGCCGGGCGATGGCCTGGCCGATTCGGCCCAGCCCGATGATCCCGAGCGTCGCGCCGTGGACGTCGGCGCCCATCAGCTGGCTCCAGTAGACCCCGCTCCACTTCCCGGCCCGGACGAAGCGATCGCTCTCCGGCACGCGACGGGCCACGCCGAGCATGAGCGCCAGCGCCATGTCGGCGGTCGTCTCGGTGAGCACGCCGGGCGTGTTCGTCACGAGAATCCCGCGCCGGGTCGCCGCGGGGACATCGACGATGTTGTAGCCGACGGCCGCGACCGCGACGATCCGCAGGCGGGGCGCGGCCGCGAGCACCGGCTCGGGAATCGGATGCGCGCCCATGGGGATGATCGCCTCGACGTCGCCAACCTGGCGCGCCAGCTCGGGGACCGGCAGCTCGTGCTCGGTGTGGCTCGTCCGGACCGTGCCGACCCGCTCGAGGATCGCGCGCGCCTCCGCTTCCATCGGCCAGGTCACGAAGATCGAGCGCGCCGCCATGCCCTCGCCAACCTACCCGCCGCCGCTGCCGACTGTCAAGTTTGCGGCCTCCGGCGGCGCGCTCGACCGTCATCTCGATTCGGAGTGCGGCGTCTCACCCGCCGCGGGCAGCGCGCCTCACTGCGTGCCCTTCACCGTGAAGTGGAAGTCGCCGGTCGTCCGGTGACCGTCGATCGACAGCACGGCCCAGTGCACGCTGTACGTCCCCGGCGACAGGGCCGGCACCGAGACCTGCAGGAGCCGCCGGCCATTGGGATCGACCCTCGCGTCTCCGCGATCGACGCGCTGGCCGCTCCCGTCACTGACCACGAGCTGACAGAACGCCGGCTCGAGCTCCCCGTCGAACCAGATCCGGACCGCGTCCGGCGCGCCCTGCACGACCGAGCCGACCCGCGGGTCGGCCCGCTCGGGAAAGGCGTGCGCCAGCGCAACCCGGGCGCCCGCGCCGAACAGCACCGTCGACACGAGCGCGATCAGGAGACTCCGTCGGATCGGACACCATGCCGCCATGGACGCCACCCTCCGTGCCCTCACTGGAAGATCGGCCGGAAGACCGTCGGCCAGAGGTCGTCGAGGAAGAAGTGCACCAGCGCCCGCACCCCCACGTTGCTGCCGGTGCGGTTGTTGACCGGGATGATGGCCTCGACGCCGACCTCGAAGTACTTGCCCGCCCAGATGAGGCCCGGGTTCACGGTGCCGGTCGTCCTCCACTTGTCGTCGCCCTCGATCGGGGTCTCGAAGAGCAGCTCCACGATCGGGCTGATCTGGCTCACGAACACGGGAAGCCCCACGTCCCGCACGACGTTCTGCAAGTAGCGGAGGCTGCACTCGATCGAGATGCCGTAGGTGAGGCTGGTGGCGTCATCGGCCGCGAACGGGATCTCCGCCCCGAAGACGCCGGTGATCGCAATCGGCCGGAGGTAGGCCAGCGCGTCGGGGAGATCGCCGAGCCCCTTGCCGAAGAGCAGTGACGGCCCGATGGTCGAATCGCGAGAGGCGCCGACGGACTCCTTGCCCACGCCGCCGATCTCCCAGTCGAAGGCAAGCGAAACGATCGCCTCGTGCGCATCGCTCTTGAACAGCATGTACTTCAGCCCCACCTCGGGATTCGCGAACCCGTCGGTGCTCGACTCCCCCGCCTCCTCGGGATCGAGGAACAGGTACTCGGCGCCGACCGAGACGCCGAGGCTCGGCGTGATCGTCTTCGCGAGCTCGGCCCCGATGCTCGTTTCGCGGCCGTCGGGGGTCTTGATGGTGGAGAAAGAGGGCAGGGCGAGCTCGTCGGCGACGAACGGATCCTCGATGACGAGAGTCGCCGGGAAGAACCGCTGGCCCGCCAGGCCGTGGGCCTCCACGGGGTTGGCGGCGAAACCGACGACCAACAGGGCGACAGCCAGGCCGGTCCAGGCCGTGCCCCGGCACCACCGGCCGGTGCCGCGGGGCGCGGCGGCTCTCGCTTCGGGGACGTCGAGATGGCGCTCCATCGATGTCGGGTCTGCTCGGGTCATGGGTGACACCTCCCGCGTCGGCTGGGACTGTCAATCCGACGCGACCGGGCCCGAAAAGAATCCGGCCGCGCGTCCGCACCGGTCGCGACGTTGGGCCTCCGGCCCTCTGCGCGCGCCCGGCGCGGGCTGGGATCTCAGCGAGAAAGCGAGGAGCTACGCGGGACGCGCGGGAGGCGCGCGAGCCTGCTCGTCGTTGAGGACGACGCGCGCCGCGACGGCGAGCGGCGGAACCGGCACGGCGAGGCCGGGCGCAGGCCGCTCGAGGACCGGCACGTCGGGCTCGGGGTCGACCCCGGGCAGGTGCTGGGCGGCGGTGAACACCGGGCAGCGCTCGCCCTCTTCCGGTTCCGTCACGTGGTGAGCGGAATGGAACGCCACCTCCGCCGAGAACCAGAGGGTGAGCCCAAGGATCGCGAGCGTGACGGGGCGCCGCCACTGCCGCGCGGCGAGCAACGCCGGGAGCGCCAGGAGGGCGAGACAGATCAGCGCGGCGGTGCCGGGCGCGGCAGGCGGTGGGGTCTCGACCAGCGCCGGATCGGGCGCCGCAGCGTCTCCCTCGGCGGGCGCCGCCCCGAGCGTCATCGGCGGGTGGGACGCCGCAGCGGGAGACGCGACGACGAGCACGCCCAGGAGCCAGAGCCCCGCGAGGCCGATGAGCCAGCCGCGGCCGGTGCGCGAACCAAGCGGTCTCCCGAGCGCCGGCATGCCCTAGAGCCTACGGAGCCCCGCCCCGCGCCGTCAAACTCGCCGGCAGGGACCGGAGCGGGAGTCCCCCGGACTTGACGTGGCACGCGGATTCTGGCGCCATGGGGCGCGACGCCATGCCCGGACACGCCGCCGTGCCCCAGCCCCCCGCGAGGATGGCCGCGTGAGCGCGTATGCCGGGATCCTCCTGCGCGTCGTCGTGGGCGCGATCTACCTGTTCCAGGCCTACCTGGCGCTGTTCGTGATGACGCCGAAGGGCCTGGCCGGCTACATCGAGAAGCTCGGCTTCCAGGCCCACACCATCCTGGCGGTCGCGGTCATCGCCATCAACGGGATCGGCGGGGCCATGCTCGTGATCGGCCTCTGGACGCGGCTCAGCGCGTCGCTCAACGCGGCGGTGCTGCTGCTCGGCCTCCTCACCGTCTACGTGCGTCAAAACGTGATCCTCAAGGGCACGCTGGTCGACGCCGCCATCGGGCGGACATGGGCCGGCTTCGAATTCGTCG
>CAYXBJ010000131.1:0-23951 GCA_964463175.1 uncultured bacterium | reverse complement strand
GACCACGGGACGGCCGCGCCGCGCGAGGTTCGCTCGGAATGCGGGCTCCCCCGCCCCGAACCACGAGACCAGCGTATCGAATCCGTCGACGGGCGCGAGCGCGCCGGGGGGCATCGGCTCGACGAAGAGCCGGTGTAGCGCGAGCGTCTCGAGGTCGCAGTCGTCATCGACCAGACGGGAGGCCTCGAAGAGCGTCACCAGCCGCGACGCGACGGCCAGCGTGGTCTGAAAGCCGAGCGCACGGAGGTGCGCCAGCGCGGGCCCGGCCAGCAGCACGTCTCCCAGCGCGCCGGGATGAACGACCAGACAGCGGGGGATCACGCCACCCTCCGGCTGCGCGGCACGGATCCCGCCATCCGCGGGCGCCAGCGGGGCGCGAGGTAGCGGGTTGCCACGATCAGTCCCACCTCGCCCGCCCACCAACCGAACAGCGCGCCCCCGAGCACGTCCGACAGGAAGTGCGCGTTCAACACGATCCGGGACACTCCGACGCCAGAGGCCGCAGCGAGGAGCCATCCGCGACGCCGCGGCGGCGCCCAGTCGACGAGGGCGGCGGCGGCCGCGAACGCAGTGGCCGCGTGGCCGGACGGGAATCCGTTGTAGGCCCCTTCGCCGAAGCACGGCCAGTGGAAGAAGCCGCGGCGCTCGGGATCGTCGGGCACCGACGAATCCCCGACGCCCCAGCCGTCGATGAGCCGCGGTCGCGCGCGACACGCCACGTGCTTCACGACCTGGGTGGTGAGCCCCGCGAGCGCGACGCCGACCACGCCCCCAACGGCCGCTTCCCACATGGGGACGTCGACCGCGCGGTGCGCGACGACGGCCAGAGCCAGGAGACCAACGGTCGCCACCTCGGTGGTCCCGAGCAGCGTGAAGCCGTTGGCCACGAGACGCACCTCGTGCGAGACGAAGTGGCGGAACACGAAGTCCTGCAGGATCTCGTCGGCCGGGGTGGCGGCGGCCAGAGCGGCGAGGACGAGCACGATCGCCTGCACCACGCGGGCGCGATGAAATCTCGCGATCACGGCCATTAGTATCCGCCTCGCCCGCGTGACGGCGCAAGCGACGTCGGGCGCAGCGACGGGTCAGGAATGCGCGCGCCGGCCGTCGAGCGCCTGGCCGACCGCGCGGACTCGGGGATCGGACTCGATCCGGTCGAGGGTCTCGGGCAGGGCCAGCGACCAGTTCGGGCGGCGGTCGGCTGTCGTGCCTGGCAAGTTCGGTCGCTCCGCGACATCGAGCGCATCGTCGAGGGTCGCCGCGACCAGGACCGAGGGCGCCTCGGCAAGGCGGCGGTGCACGGCGAGGGTCACGGCGTCGGACGGCGCGCCGTCCGCGAGTCCCGTCAGCGCGCACAGATGAGTCCGCAGCTCCTCCGTTCCCTCGAGGTTCGACCGGATGCCGACGGCGGCCTGCTCCAGGAGGTCGCTCCCGGTCCAGAGGCCGCGAACCGTGGGGAGGTCATGCGTGGTGACAGCGGCCAGCGATAGGCGTGGGTACTCGGCCGGCGGGCCGGACTCGAACCAGACGACGCGCGTCGAGAGGATCCGCTCGGCGAGGAGGCGCTCGCGTACCCCGGGCTCGACGGTTCCGAGATCCTCGCCGATGACGACGGCGCCCGCTCGCTCGCTCTCGAGCGCGAGGATCGCCAGGAGCTCGTCGGTGGGGTACCGCACGTACGCGCCGTCCCGGGCCGTCGCGCCGCCCGGCACCCAGTAGAGGCGGAAGAGCCCCATGACGTGGTCGATGCGCATCCCGCCGGCGTGACGAAGCCCGGCCCGCACGGTCTCGACGAATGGCGCGAAGCCGGCGGCGCGGAGCCGGTGCGGCACGAACGGCGGCAGCCCCCAGTCCTGGCCGTCCAGCGCGAAGTCGTCCGGCGGCGCGCCCACCGTCACGCCGTGGGCCAGGAGGTCTTGCCAGGCCCAGGCGTCGGCGCCCTCGCCGTCGAAGCCGATCGCGAGGTCGGTCACGAGCCGGAGCGACCGGCCCGCTCGGGCCAGCTGCTCGTCGAGCAGCCACTGGAGCCACGCGTGGAACGCGACGCGCTCTCGCCGCTCGGCGGCGAAGCGCGTCACCGCCGGCGACTCGGGATGCCGGTGCTCGGCCGGCCAGCGGCGCCATCCCGAGCCGTGGTGCTCGGCAAGCGCGCAGAACGTCGCGAACTCCTCGAGTCCCCGTCCCTGCTCGGCGCGATAGCGCGCCAGCCCGGGCGGGCCCGGAGAGATGCGCGCCCACAGATCGGCAAGCGCCGCCATCTTGAGGCGGAGCACGGCGTCGCGATCGATCCGGCGCTCGGCGTTGAGGGCGCGGCCCTCGGCGGCGAGCCGCTCCACGGCCGTGCCGCTCGCGCCCGCGCCGGGGACCTCCTCCACCCGGAGATAGAGCGGATTCCGGTACCGTCGGCTCGAGGGGAAGTAGGGGCTCGGCTCCTGGGGAACGAGCGGCAGCGCGGCGTGGAGCGGGTTGAGCACGATCGCGCCGGCTCCGAGCTCGCCGACCGACCAGTCGGCCAGCTGCCGGAGGTCCGCGAGGTCCCCGATCCCCCAGCTCGCGCGGGAGCGGAGCGCGTAGAGCTGGACGGCCCAGCCCCAGGCGCGGAGGCCCTCCGGCAGGTGGCAGCGCGCGGGCGCCGCGATGAGGCGGGTCGTGGGCCCGCCGTCGAGCGGCCGGATCTCGTGATAGCCCAGCGGGAGATCGGGAGGCAGGTCCGCCTCCACGCGCAGGATCGCGCCGTCCTCGAGCCGGAGCTCTGCGGGTCTCGCGATGCCCGGCAGCGGCCGGCCGCGGCGATGCACCAGCGTCGATGCCGACGGCGGCGCCGCCCCGCGTGGCCCCTCCATCGCCGCGCGGAGCCGCGTCCGCGCGATGGCCCCGGTCGTCCGCCAGGTCCCGCCGGTGCTGAGGTAGCGGTCCTCGATGCCCCAGGCGTCGACGCTCAGGGGGTGGCCGCTCCCCCGCCCGCGGGCAGCGTGAAGGTCACCGTCGTGCCCTGGCCGAGGGCGCTCTCGACGTGGAGCTCGCCCCCGTGAGCCTGGACCAGATGCTTGGTGATCGCGAGCCCGAGCCCCGTGCCGCCGACCTCGCGCGACCGGTCCTTGTCCACGCGGTAGAAGCGCTCCGTGATCCGCGGCAGGTCGGTCGACGGGATGCCGATGCCCGTGTCGCTAACCCGGATCTCGACCCGCCCGTCCCCGGCCGGTCCCGCCTCGATCCCGATCCGTCCACCCTCCGGCGTGAACTTGACCGCGTTGTCCACGAGGTTGACTAGGATCTGGACCAGTCGGTCTCGATCCGCCTGGACCGAGAGACCCACCGGCACGGTCCGCTCGAGGGTCTGGTGACTCTGGCCGGTCCGACGCTCGAACATGGCGGCGACGCCCGCGACGACGTCGCCCAGATCGAGCCGCTTCGGCACCAAGGTGACCCGGCCGCTCTCGATGTTGGACAGCTCCAGCAGGTCGTCGATGAGGCGGTCGAGTCGCTCGGCGTGTGTCCCGGCCACCTCCAGGAAGCGACGCGCGTGGGCCCGGTCGTCGAGCGCGCCGTCCAGAAGCGTCTCGAGGTATCCCTTGATGCACGTGAGCGGGGTCCGGAGCTCGTGCGACACGTTCGCGACGAACTCGCTGCGAACCCGCTCGAGCCGCCGGAGCTCGGTCACGTCGTGGAGCACGAGGAGCACGCCCCCCGTCACGGGACCGAGGCCGAGCGGCGCGCCCCGCGCCGCCACCACGCGATTCACGGGAGGTCCCAGCTCGAGCTCGTGGCGGGCCGGCGCGCCCGAGGCCCTCACCTCACCCACGAGATCGAGCAGGCCCTTCTGGCGAACCACTTCGACGAAGGGCCGGCCCTCGGGCGCCCCGTTCTCCGCGCCGAACATCACGCGGGCCGAGGGATTCAGGAGCAGGAGCCGTCCCCGGTCGTCCAGGGCCACCACCCCTTCGGTCATCCCGTCGAGGATCGTGCGCACCTTGGCTTGCTCGTCCCCGAGTCGCTCGATCTTCTCGCGAAGCGCCACCGCGGTGCGGTTGAGGGCGACGCCCAGCTCGGCGATCTCGTCTGTTCCCGCGACCGGGACGGTCTGCGCGAGATCGCCCTCGGCCATGCGACGGGCGACGCCTTCCATCTGCCGGAGCGGCCGCGTCACCCGCCGGCTCACGAAGAGCCCGATCACGACCGCCACGACCAGGGCGAGGATGGCTCCCCCGGCGACGGTGCGGCGAACGAGCGTGCGGGCCTCGTCGATGTCCTGGATGGGCAGCGCGAGCCGGAGCGCGATCCGCGGCTGACCCGGTCGCTCGAGCGGCACCGCGACGTAGAGGAGATCACGGCCCAGGGTCGCGCTCCGGCGGATGTCACTGCCGACCTGGCCGGCCATCGCCTGGCGCACCTCGGGGCGTCCCGCGTGGTTCTCCATCTCCCGGGGCGACTCGAGGTCGGACTCCGCGAGAACGGTGCCGTCGGCGGCGATCACGGTCACGCGCGCCCCGAGGATCCGGGCGGAGTGCTGCGCGCGCGCCTGCAGGCTGGCCTCGTCGGGCGAGCCCTCGAGAAGCGGGGCGAACGTGTCGCGGAGCAGGCCAGCCTGGGAGGCGAGCGTGCTCCGGAGGCGCCCGACCGCCTGCGCCTCGAGCGTCCGGCTCACGTAGATCCCCATGACGAGGACGCCCAGCCCGGCCACGACGCCGAGCAGGATGGTCAGTCGCGCGGCGAGCCCGAGGCGGCGCCGCTCCGCCCCCAGCGGCGTCACGTCTCCGCGTCGAACCGATAGCCGACGGCCTTGACCGTCACGATCCGGCGCGCCTCGGCCCCGAGCTTCGCGCGGAGCCGGCGGACGTGGACGTCCACGGTCCGCGACTCGATCTCGGCGGCGTTGGCGTACCCCCACACGGTCTCCAGCAGCTGTTCGCGGCCGAGGACCCGTCCATCGGCCCGCATCAGCGCCGCGAGGAGCCCGAACTCCTTGGCGGTCAGCTCGACGGGGCGGCCTCCGACCGTCACCGCGTGCCGCGCCTCGTCGACGCGGAGCTCGCCCGCCACCCGCCCGGTGGGCTTGGGCTCGTGGCCGTCCGCCCGCCGCAGGACCGCGCGGATCCGCGCCAGGAGCTCGCGCGGGCTGAACGGCTTGACGACGTAGTCGTCGGCCCCGAGCTCGAGTCCCACCACCCGCTCCACCTCCTCGCCGCGGGCGGTGAGCATGATGATTGGCAGGCGCCGGGTGGCGGCGTCGCGGCGGAGCTGACGGCAGACCTCCAGCCCGTCGAGCCCCGGCAGCATCAGGTCGAGGAGGGCGACATCGGGAAGCTCCGCGCGCGCCAGGCGGAGGGCGGTGCCGCCGTCGCTCGCGTGGAGGAACCGCATGCCCGCCTTCTCGACGTGGTAGCGGACGAGGTCGGCGATGTCACGCTCGTCCTCTACCAGGAGCACCGTCTGCGGCACGTGGATCCCCCCGGGTGGATTGTAGCCCGGGAGGTCGGCTCGGGGCCGGCCGAGCGGCGATGCCGCGCGGCTCGGCCAACCCCTCGAGGACCCGATCAGGCGACCGTCGCCCGCGCCTCAGTCATCCGGGAGAAATACTGGTGGACGGCCAAGTCACCGGTGAGCTCCGGGTGGAAGCTCGCGACCAGGACCGCGCCCTGACGGGCGAGAACCGGATCGCCGGCGTGCCGGGCCAGAACGTCGACGTCGGGGCCGGCGCGGCGGATGCGCGGTGCCCGGATGAAGACCATGCGGAGCGGCGCCTCGGCGCCATCGAGCCGCGCCGTGGTCTCCGCCTCGAAGGATTCCCGCTGCCGGCCGTAGCTGTTGCGCTCGACGGTCACGTCGATCAGCCCGAGCGAGGCCTGGCGCGGACTCTCGACCTCCCGGGCGAGGACGATCAAGCCGGCGCACGTCCCGAAGAGCGGCCGGCCGCTCCCGTGGAACGCGTGGAGCGCCGGCTGGAAGTCCCACGAATCCATCAGGTGGAGCAGGGTGGTGCTCTCCCCTCCGGGGATGATGAGGCCCTCGACGTCGTCGAGCTCCTTCGGCTTCCGGATCTCGACGGGCTCCGCCTCCACGCGGCGGAGCGCCGCCGCGTGGAGGGCGAAGTCCCCCTGGAGGGCGAGGACACCGATCCGCGTCACTTCACCACCCGCGCGTCTGGAGAAGCTCACCGGCCGGGATCTTGGACGTCTCGAGCCCCACCATCGCGTCGCCCAGCTCCTCGCTCACCTTCGCGAGCACGTCGGGGTCCTTGTAGTGGGTCGTCGCCTGCACGATGGCCCGCGCCCGACGCTCCGGATCGCTCGACTTGAAGACGCCCGAGCCCACGAAGATCGCCTCGGCGCCGAGCTGCATCATGAGCGCCGCGTCGGCGGGCGTCGCGATCCCGCCCGCGGAGAAGTTCGGGACGGGCAGCCGGCGGTTCGCCGCCACCCAGCGCACCAGGTCGTAGGGGGCGCCCAGCGTCTTCGCCTCGGTCATGAGCTCCTCGGGGCCGAGCGCCGCCAGGCGTCGGACGCCCGTCACCAGCGCTCGCATGTGGCGGACCGCTTCGACGATGTTGCCCGAGCCGGCCTCGCCCTTGGTCCGGATCATCGCGGCGCCCTCGCCGATCCGCCGGAGCGCCTCGCCGAGATCCCGGGCGCCGCACACGAAGGGCACGCGGAACGCCAGCTTGTCGATGTGGAAGTGCTCGTCGGCCGGGGTCAGGACCTCCGACTCGTCGATGAAGTCCACCGCGAGGGCCTCCAGGATCTGCGCCTCGACGAAATGCCCGATGCGCGCCTTGGCCATCACCGGGATGCTGACCGTCTGCTGGATCTCGCGGATCTTGCTGACCGCCGCCATCCGCGCGACGCCACCGTCGCGGCGAATGTCCGAGGGAACCCGCTCGAGCGCCATCACCGACGCCGCGCCCGCCTGCTCGGCGATCCGCGCCTGCTCCGCGTTGGTCACGTCCATGATGACGCCGCCCTTCAGCATCTCGGCGAGGCCGATGTGCTTCGGGTCCGCGATTCTGAGGCCGTTGAGGTCGCTCATCGTCTGACTCTCCTTTTTCTCGTTCGTGCGGGCCGAAGCCCGGATCACACCACCAGCGCCTCGAGCCGCTCGGGCTCCGGACGGGGACCCCCGCTCCGCCGCCAGTCGGCGATCGTCTCCGCGAGGCGCTTGACACCGTCCTCGATGCGTCGCTGCGGCACCGAGGAGAACGACAGCCGGGCCGTCCGGTCGCCGCCGCCGTCCACGAAGAAGCGGGCCCCGGGCGTGAAGCCGACCCCGCGCCGGAGCGCCCGCTGGAGGAGCGCCGTCGCGTCGCAGCCGACCGGCAGCGTGAGGAGCAGCGAGAAGCCGCCACGCGGCTCGGTCCAGGTCACGCCCTCCGACATGTGGCGGTCGAGCGCCTCGAGCAGCGTGGTCCGGCGGCGGTCGTATTCCCGCGCGATCCGCGCGACGTGCCGGTCGAGGAGCCGCCGCTCGCAGAACCGGTGGACGGCAGCCTGGATGAGCGGGCTCGTCCCGAGGTCCGCGAGCTGCTTGGCAGCCCGCAGCCGCTCGACCACGGGCGGCGGCGCCACGAGCCAGCCCAGCCTAAGGCCCGGAAAGAGCACCTTGGAGAAGGTGCCGATGTAGAGGACGAGACCGTCGCGGTCGAGGGCGCGCAGCGGAAGCGGCCGGCGCTCGCCATAGTAGAGGCTTCCGTCGAAGCCGTCCTCGACTACCGGCACGTGATGGCGCGCCGCCACGTCCAGCACCCGCCGGGCCGCCTCTGGCGTCATCGTGAGCCCGGTCGGGTTGTGCGCCGTCGGCTGGCAGTAGAAGAGCTTTGGCCGGTGACGGGTCAGCACCTGCTCGAGCGCCTCGGCGGACGGCCCCTCCCGGTCCCAGGGCACGGGCACCAGCTGGGCGCCCGCCGCCCGAAACACGTCGATTGCGCGCGGGTAGGTCGGCTGCTCCATGGCGACGACGTCGCCGGGATCGAGGAACGTGCGCGCGATCAGGTCGAAGCCCTGCTGCGAGCCGTTGACGACGAGGATGTCGTCCTCGCGCGCCTCGACGCCGAACCGGAGGAGATAGGTCGTGAGGTAGGCGCGCAGCGGCGGGTAGCCGTCGCCCCCGGGCGGGTACTGAAGGAGTGCGGAGCCCTCGGCGCGCACCACCTGGTTCAGGACCCGCCGGAACCCGTCGGTGGGGAACATCCCGCTGTCAGGCGTGCCCTCGGCGAACGAGATGAGGGGTCGCGCGCCCCCGGGGACGGCGCTCCGGCGCTCCACCCGCGAGCCCGCGATGTGGGCGCTCCGCGAGAACAGCCGTGACCAGTCGAGCGGGATGCGAGGGGGCGCCGGAGGCGCGGGACGCGGCTCCGCAGTCCCCGCGGACGCCGCCACGAACGTCCCCTGCCCCACGTGGGCCCGGGCCCGGCCCCCGGCCACCAGCTCCTCGTAGGCGAGGGCCACCGTGGTGCGATTGACGGCGAGCGTCCGGGCCAGCTCACGCGTCGCGGGGAGCTTCACCCCCGGAGCGAGGAACCGTTCCCGGATAAGCCGCTCGATCTGGTCCTGGATCTGCCGGGCCAGCGGCACGGGGCTCTGCCGGTCGAGCTGGAGGTTCAGTGCCATGCCAGCCATTTTCGTGATGTTCTGATCGCCGTCAACAGCCAATTGGCGATTCCAGAGTCGGCCAATCCAGGGTTATTCGGCGGCTGGCCACGCCATCGCTCGATTGGCTGGGCGTCACCCGATGGGCCAATCTCGCTGCGTGCCCGGTGACGTGGCGGGCCACCCATCCCCGACCGGACCCAGGACCGCCGTGGTAGCGTGATGGGCGCGGACCGGCCTCGGCGGCGAGCCGATCCTCAGCCAACCCCGGGGAGGCACGCGATGCGCTACACACGGATCTCGGCGGACTCCCACATCGATCTGCCCTGGCTGCCCGCGGACCTGTTCACGTCGAACGCGTCAGCAGCCATGAAGGCGCGCATGCCGTACGTGGCCGACGGCCCGGACGGGCCCTACTGGACCGCGCGCAACGGGCGCGTATTCGGGCTCGTCGGCGGCGTGGGCCCCTCCGGACAGAAGTACGTGCCCGGACAGCATCGTCGCGCCGACATCATGGCCGCGACCGGGCTCTACGACGACGGGCGCAAGGGCGTCCACCGTCCGACCGACCCCGCGCTCCGACTCCTGGACATGGATCGCGACGGGGTGCAGGCCGAGGTGCTGTTCGGCATCCTGGGCGCCAGCACCCGGCTGGGCGATCATGAGGCGGCCGCCGAGATGTGCCGGATCTACACCGATTGGCTGGCCGCCTTCTGCCGCCACGAGCCCGCTCGCTATCTCGGGCTGGCCTGCCTGCCCTACGGTGACATCGACGCGGCGGCGCGGGAGGTCCACCGCGTGGCTCGACTCGGCCTCCGCGGCGTCGAGCTGTCCTGCTCGTGGGACATGGAGCCGATGTGGCACCCCGTCTGGGAGCCGTTCTGGAAGGCGGTCAACGACGTGGGCCTTCCGCTTCACTTCCACACGTTCCCCACCCTGCCGCCGGACAAGGTCGCCCAGCAGACCGGTCTCACGCGCCGGGCGGCCTTCTTCACGGTCGTATCGGGCTTCCAGATGAACCTCGTCAACATCTTGGCGGCGGTCATCGGCGCCGGCGTGCTCGAGCGGTACCCGAGCGTGCGCATCAGCTTCGGTGAGAGCGGGATCGGCTGGCTCCCTTACGCGCTGGACCGGATGGACTTCGAATGGGAGGACCGCTTCCACGACCTCGGGCTGAAGATGCGACCGAGCGAGTACTGGCGCCGCCAGTGCAAGGCGACCTTCCAGTTCGATCGGATCGGCGCGAAGCTCATCGACGACATCGGCGTCGAGACCCTGATGTGGGGGTCGGACTACCCCCACGGCGACGGGGTCTGGCCCGAATCCTCCCAGTACATCGCGGAGCAGTTCGGCCATCTGCCACCCGACGTCGCGCACCGGGTGACGTGTGAGAATGCGGGCCGGTTCTACGGTCTCCTCTGAGGACGGGCCGAGCCGCGACCGTTCCGCCAGCGGGATCCGGCGGCCCGAACGGCCTGGTCGCCGACGTCCGCCGCCGGGTCAGCGCGACGGGAGCGCCTCCCGCCGAGACACCGCGAGGTAGACCGCGGCCGCGAGAATGAGGCTCGGCAGTGACGCGCCGAGATCGGGTAGTCCTTTGAACCCGATCGGCTCGAGCCGCCCCGCGATCCAGAGGTAGGCCACGAGGCCCACCACCCAGGCGAGCGTGCCCTGCCAGCGGACGCCCGGGACGACGCCGCCCGCGCCGGTCGCGTTCAGGATCGCCTCGGGAGCGTAGCGCCCCCGCCGCACCACGAAGTAGTCCGCGGCGAGCACGCCGAAGAGCGGCACGAAGACCGCGCCGATCAGCAGGAGGAAGTCCTCGTAGCGGGTGACGTCGAAGACGAGCGCCAGCGCGATGGCCGCCGCCCCGAGTCCGCCGACGAGGGCCCGGACCGACGCCCGCGGGAAGGCGTTCTGGATCGACACCGCGCACGAGTACAGGTCCGCCCAGGCCTCGTCGGTCTCGTCGGCGAGGAGCACGAGCAGGATGATCGGCCCGGCTAGGAGCGCGATGGCCTCCACGAACGCCTTGGGCTCGGCGCTGGTCTGCATCGCGAGCAGGATCAGAGCGCCCAGCGAGTAGAACCAGACGTTGGCGACGAGATACCCGACGGTCGTGCCCCAGAACGCGGGCGCCGGCCGCCGGGCGAAGCGGCTGTAGTCGCAGACCAGCGGGAGCCACGAGATCGGCATCGCGATCACGATGTCCACGGCAGCCCAGAAGGAGAGGCCCCCAGCGGCCGGGGCGGTCCAGAGCGCGGCCATGTCCACGCGGCCGACGAGGCGCCAGGTCAGCCAGACGCTCGTCAGCACCACGGCGCCCAGCGCGAACTTGGTGAGGTACTCCCGCACCACCGCGACCGGGCCCCAGAGACCGAGGGCGATCACGGCGCCGCCGAACACCAGGATCCAAAGCCACGCCGCGTCGAGTCCGCTCAGCCCGCGAATCACGGCATTCGCCGCGTGACCCATGATGACGAGCTCGAAGACCGTCCACCCGAGGAGCTGCACGACGTTGAATGTGGTGGCGACGTACGAGCCGCCCCGCCCCAGCGCGGGCCGGAGGCACACCATCGTGGGCAGCCCGGTCTGGCTCCCGACGAGCCCCATGAGCCCGAGAAGCGCCACGCCGACGACGCTTCCCACCGCGATGGCCCCGAGGGCCTCCGGCAGCGAGAGCGCCGGCACGAGGAAACTCCCGGCCAGGAGAACCAGGAGGCCGATCCCGAGGTCGCCCCACAGCACGGCGAAGCCCCACGCGCCGAGCTGACGGCCCTCGCGCGTCACCGGCTCGATCCCCTGCGGCGTCACCCCATCGGTCGTCATCGCACCCTTCCTCGAGAGCGAGATCGAAACGCAAAAAAGGCGCCGGGAATCCCAGCGCCCTCATCACCTCGTTCTGGCGTCCCTACGCTGGCATTACCCAGGTCAGGTTCCGACGGTCGGCGGCAGGCTGGCCGCCCTCTCAGCTCGGCGCTCCCCGAGCTCCCGCTGTCCCAGCTCGCGTGGTCTACATCGTCAGTTGCCTCGCCGGATCGACATGGGTCGGATGCTACACCCGCGGTGGCACCGGTGTCTGCCCCGCCGGCACCCGGAGACCCTTGCGAAGCTCCTTGTCGCCGCGCTCCCGCACGTCCTCGCCCCGCGCGATGTAGATGACGTCCTCGGCGATGTTGGTCGCGTGGTCCGCGATCCGCTCGAGGTTCCGCGAGATCAGGATCAGCGCCAGCGCCCGGGGAATCGTCGACGTGTCCGCCATCATGTAGACGAGCAGCTCGCGGAATACCTGGTCCCGCAGGTTGTCCACGGCGTCGTCCGACTCGATCACCGCCCGGGCGAGGTCCGGGTCCCGGCGCACGAACGCGTCGAGGCTCTTCCGGACCATCTCCTGGGCCAGCGTCGCCATTCGGGGGATGTCGATGAGCGGCTTGACCTGCGGCTCGCGGATCAGGGCCTGAGCCCGGAGGGCGATGCTCACCGCCTGGTCGGCCATGCGCTCGAGGTCGCTGTTGATCTTGATGCTGGCCACCAGGAAGCGGAGATCGGACGCCATCGGCTGCTGGAGCGCGAGGCGGGTGAAACAGCGGTCGTCCACCTCGATGCAGAGGAGGTCCATCTCCTCCTCGTGCGCCAGGACGGCCTGCACGAGCGCCTCGTCCCGGTCGACCAGGGCGCGAACGCTCTTCTGAATCATGGCTTCCGCGAGGCTCCCCATCGCGAGGAGCTTCTCCCGGATCGCCTGAAGCTCGACCTCGAAGTGTCGCTCCATGGGCGTCCTCTCCGGCCTAGCCGAACCGGCCGGTGATGTAGGCTTCGGTCTTCGGATCGCGCGGGGTCCTGAACAGCTCCTTCGTCGTCCCGAACTCGACCAGCTCCCCCATCAGGAAGAAGCCGGTCCACTCCGACACCCGCGCGGCCTGCTGCATGTTGTGCGTCACGATCGCGATGGTCAGGTCCTTCTTGAGATCCAGCATCAGCTCCTCGATCTTCGCGGTCGCGATCGGATCGAGTGCCGAGCAGGGCTCGTCCATCAGCAGGATCTGCGGCTGGACCGCCAGCGCCCGCGCGATGCAGAGGCGCTGCTGCTGGCCACCCGAGAGGCTCACGCCCGACTTGCCCAGGTTGTCCTTCACCTCGTCCCAGAGCGCCGCGTGCCGCAGCGCCTGCTCCACCACCTCGGCCAGCTGGCTCCGCCGCCGCATCCCGGCGAGGCGGAGCCCCGCGGCCACGTTCTCGAAGATCGACATCGTGGGAAACGGGTTCGGCTTCTGGAACACCATGCCGATGCGCCGCCGGACCTGGACCGCGTCGACTCCCGGGTCGTACAGATCGTCGGTGCCCAGGAGAACCCGCCCGCTGACCCGCGCGCCGGGCACGACCTCGTGCATCCGGTTCAGGCAGCGGACAAAGGTCGACTTCCCGCAGCCCGAGGGGCCGATGAGCGCGGTCACCCCGTTGGGGGTGACCGACAGCTCGACGTCCCTGAGGACGTGATTGGTGCCGAACCAGGCGTTCAGATCCTTGATGGACAGTCCGTCTGCCATGTTCAGGGCCTCATCGGGCGGGGGCGCGCCGGCGGATGGCCAGTCGGGCCCCCAAGCTCGTGATCAGGACCAGCGTGATGAGCACCAGCGCGCCCGCCCAGGCCTGGCGATGCCAGTCGTCGTAGGGCGAGATCGCGTACGCGTAGATCTGGAGTGGCAGGGCCGCCATCGGCTGATCGAGCCCCTGGTGCCAGAAGCGATTGCCGAGCGCCGTGAACAGGAGCGGCGCGGTCTCCCCGGCGATCCGAGCCATCGCGACCATGACGCCGGTCACGATTCCCGCGCGGGCTGCGGGCAGCACGATGCGCAGGTCGACCTTCCATTCCGGAAGCCCGAGCCCCAGGCCCGCCTCCCGGAACGTCCGCGGCACCAGCCGGATCATCTCCTCGGTGGTCCGCAGCACGATCGGCACCATGATGAGCGCCAGCGCGAACCCGCCGGCGAGCGCCGAGAATCGCCGCATCGGGAGCACCAGCACCGTGTACGCGAAGATGCCAAACACGATGGACGGCACGCCGTTCAGGACGTCCGCGGTGAACCGGACGACCCACGGCAGCCGCGGGTCGCCTCCACCCGCCAGGTAGAGGCCTCCGAGGATACCGAGCGGGATCGCCACGCTGGACGCCAGCCCGATCATGATGATGCTGCCCACGATCGCGTTGGCCATGCCGCCGCCGGGCTCGCCGACGGGCTTCGGCAGGTGAACGAAGAAGTCGAGGTTCACCGACGACGCGCCCTGGTACACCAGGAAGGCCAGGATCAGGATCAACGGCGCGATGGACGCCACCGCGGCGCCGAAGGAGAGCCACGCCATCACGACGTTGACCACACGCCGCTTGGTGTCGTTCACTCGCGCCCCCCCTTCACCGGGCCGCCCACGCTCCAGACGAGGAGGCGCGCGAGCGCGTTCACGACGACCGTCACGACCAGGAGCAGCAGGCCGATCTCGACGAGCGCCGACAGGTAGAGATCGGAGGTCGCCTCCGTGAACTCGTTGGCGAGCACGCTCGCCATCGTGTAGCCGGGCGCGAAGAGGGACAACGCGATCTCGGGCCGGTTCCCGATCACCATGGTCACCGCCATCGTCTCGCCCAGCGCGCGCCCGAGGCCCAGGAGGATCGCGCCCACCAGGCCAGTCCGGCCGTATCGAAGTACCGCCAGTCGGGTTGTCTCCCAGCGTGTCGCGCCGAGACCGAGGGCCGCCTCTCGCTGAAGATCGGGCACGGCGAGCAGCACCTCGCGGCTGACCGCCGTGATAAACGGGATCACCATGATGGAGAGGATGAGCCCCGCCGCCATCATTCCGATCCCATAGGGCGGCCCCTGGAAGAGCGGCAGGAATCCGAAGGTCGCCCCCAGTGCCGGCTGGACGACCTTGCGCAGCCACGGCACCAGCACGAAGATGCCCCACAGGCCGTAAACAACGCTGGGCACCGCGGCCAGCATTTCGATCAGGAAGGTGATCGGCGCACGGACCCACTGGGGCGCCAGCTCGGCGAGGTAGATGGCCGCCCCGAGGCCGAGCGGCACGGCGATCAGCATCGCCAGCGCCGACGACACGAGCGTGCCGTAGATGAACGGGAGGGCGCCGAACTCGCCGGCGACGGGATCCCACACCGAGGTGAACAGGAAGCGGAAGCCGAACTCCCTGATCGCCAGCCGCGATCCCCACGCCAGCGAGATGACCAGGCCGATGCCGACGAGGAGCGTTCCCGCCGCAACCACACGCAAAGCGAGCCGGAAGGCGCGGTCGCCTCGCCGGCCGGTCGAGGTGCGAAGGTCAGCCAGCGGGAGGGCGGTCAGCGTCTCCGCCGTCCCGCCTCCCGCCAGCGACCTGGTCGACATGAGGATGGTCTAGCGGAGAGCGAGGAGTGGACGCCCGCCGAACGTGATCTGCTTGATCTTCGCCTCGATCTGGGCGACGACCGGCGCCGGGAGCGGCGCGTACAGGAGAGCAGCCGGGTACTTCTGGCCGTCATGCATCGCCCACCACAGGAACTTCACCAGCGCCTTGCCCTTGGCCTCGTCCGTCTGGTCCTTGTAGACGAGCAGCCACGTGAAGCTCGAGATCGGATAGGCGTTGTCACCCGGGGCGTTCGTGATGGACACACGGAAGTCGGCCGGCATGTCCTTGGCCGCCCCCGCGGCCGCCGCGGTGGTCGTCTCGATGGTCGGCTCGATGAACTTACCGGCCGAGTTCCTCACCGATGCCACCGGCATCTTGTTGGTAGCCGCGTAGGCCAGCTCGACGTACCCGAGCGCGCCCGGCGTGCTCTTCACCTGACCCGCGACCCCCTCGTTCCCCTTCCCGCCGAGGCCCACTGGCCAGTTCACTGACGTGCCGCGCCCGACCTTCTGCTCCCACTCCTTGCTGACCTTGGACAGGTAGTCGACCCAGATGTAGGTGGTGCCGCTCCCGTCCGAGCGATGCACCACGAGCAGCGATTCGTTCGGCAGGCTCACGCCCGGATTCAGCGCGGTGATGCGCTCGTCGTTCCACTTCGTGATCTTCCCGAGGAAGATATCGGCGAGCACTTCGCCGGTGAAGCGCAGCTTGGGGCTCCCCGGCAGGTTGTAGGTCACGACGTCGGCGCCGAGCACTGTCGGGATGTGGAACAGATCGGCCGGGGCCTTCTTGAGCTGCTCGTCGGTCATCGGGCCGTCGGAGGCGCCGAAGTCGACCGTGCGCTCGCTGATCTGCCGGATGCCGCCCCCCGAGCCGATCGACTGGTAGTTGAACCGGACGCTCGGATCCACCTTGGTGTACTCGTCGAACCACTTGGAGTAGATGGGGTACGGGAACGTCGCGCCGGCCCCGTTCATCAGGAGCTGCGCGTTGGCCCGGCCCGGCCCGGCCGCGACGGTCACCACCAGGCTGGAGACCGCGACGGCGATCAGGCGGATCGCGCTACGCTTCGTCATCGTCTGTCTTCCCCCTTCGACGCCGGCAACATCCTGCCGGGCTCGTGTTACGTATGAGTTACGCCGGTGTTGCCAAGCGTCGGTCATCCGGGGCGGCTGACGGCCGTTTCCCGGTAGCGATACCCCACGCCCCGGACCGTCTCGATGCCGGGCTCCGGGAGACGTGCGGCGACGAACTTGGCTCGAAGTCTGGCCAGATGGACGTCGATCGTGCGGGGCTCGACGAAGCCGTCCCGTCCCCACACGAGGTCCAGGAGCTCCTCGCGCCCGTACACGCGCCCCGGCTCGGCGGCCAGCGTGGCGAGCAGCTCGAACTCCTTCGGGGTGAGCCCGACCGCTCGGCCGCCCACCGTGACCTCGAATCGCTGGCGGTCCACGACGAGGTCTCCCACCTTGATCCGGTGCTTTCGCTCCTCGGCCTCGGCCGGGCGCGTCCTCCGGACCACCGCGCGCACTCTGGCGACCAGCTCGCGGGTCGAGAACGGCTTTGTCACGTAGTCGTCGGCGCCCAGCTCGAACCCGAGGACCTTGTCGCCTTCCTCGGACCGAGCCGTGAGCATGATCACCGGGAGGGCCCGCGTCGCCGGGTCCTGCTTGAGGCGCCGGCAGAGCTCCCAGCCGTTCACCTGCGGGAGCATGAGGTCCAGCAGCACTAGGTCGGGGTGGCTGTCCTTCGCCTGGCGGAGCGCATCCGCGCCGTTGGCTGCCACCACGACCTCGAAGCCCTCGCGTGCCAGCGTGTACCGGATCAGCTCGGCGACGTCGCGCTCGTCCTCGGCAACCAGGATCCGCGCCGCGGCACGCCGGCCGGGCGTCTCGCCCGAACGCCGCGCCGTCACCTCGCTCGTCTCACCCGTGATCCGCATCCGAGTGAGAGATTCCTCTCCGGGGGTTGCGCCGGGATGACGGCGACGTAAATTGTGGGTGACCCTCGGTCCTCACCCGGTCCGGCGCCAGTCCGCTGCGGTCGGCGGGCACTCCGGGCCCGACCCCGATCCGGCGCGGCCAGCGAATGTGGACGGACACGTGGTCCACCCGAAGTCTTCGAACCACCGCGATCTCGAGCATGACCGGATCGCCAGGCTGGACGCGCAGGGTGTCGTGTCCGGTGATGACATCGAGCTCTCCGGTCAGAATTGCCCGGGCGAGCTCGGACAAGAAAAACGCGGCGGCCTCCCGCCGAGCGCGCCCCCGGAACCTCGAGGGGATCGAGACCACGGGCGCACCTTCAACCGGGAATGTTTCCGGCGTGTTACGCGGCGCCAAAGTTTGGGCGACGGTGCAGAACTCGGTGGATATCCGCGTAATCTAAACGTAATATCCGGCCTCGCCCCGGTCGCCTTACCCTCGGACCGTGCTGCCGCCCGGGGAGCAGTTGTCCCGCTGACACCGGCCGGGTAGCATCGAGGCCCGTGGCCGGTGATGTCGTCGCCCTCGTGGAGCTCGGGTCCAACGCCGTCCGTCTTCTCGTCGCGCGGCTAGGGCCCGGCATAGGGTTCGAGGTGCTCGAGGAGAAGCGGGTGCAGACACGGCTCGGCAGCGGCCGTCCCGGCGTGCTCCGGGCCGACTCGATCGACCGCACCGTCGCCGCCGTGCACCAGTTCCTGACACGGGCGCGGCGGGATCGGGATCCGCGGGTGATCGCCGTCGCCACGGCCGCGGTGCGCGACGCCTCGAACCGGGAGCGGCTCCTGGGGCCGCTACGGCGGCGGGACGGGATCGAGATCCGGATCCTCAGCGCGCGCGAGGAGGCCCTCCTCGGCGCTCTCGCGGTGCAGTCGAGCCTGCATCTGGAGGACGGCCTCGTGGCGGACCTCGGAGGCGGGAGTCTCCAGCTGACCCGGCTTCGCCGGGGGCACGTGGCCTCGACCTCCGCGGTGCCGATCGGCGCGGTCCGGATGACCCAGCGCTTCCTGCGGGTGGACCCCCCGACCCCGGGCGAGCTGCGCGAGCTTCGGACCGAGGTACGGAATCGCCTGGTCAAGTCGCTCCCTCCGGCGGAGCGGGGCGAGGAGATCGTGGCGCTCGGCGGCACCGTGCGGGCGCTGGGGCGTATCCATCTCGCGGCCCGGGGCGAGGAGCATCGCTCGCGCCACGGCTTGCGGCTCTCGCAGATCGACGTCACGCGGATCCGGTCCCGGATCGAGTCGCTGCCGATCCGGAAGCGCCGCCAGGTACCGGGCCTCCGGGCGGAGCGGGCCGACATCATCGTGGCGGGCGCGATCGTGTTCGAGGAGCTGATGACGTTCGGCGGTTACCACGGCCTGACCATCTGCAAGCAGGGTGTGCGCGACGCCCTGCTTCTCCGCGAAACATTCGCCGAAGAGGGCTGAGGACCATGTCGGACCGGATGATCAACCGCGAGCTGTCATGGCTCGAGTTCAACCGACGGGTGCTGGAAGAAGCGCAGGATCCGACAGTGCCGCTCCTCGAGCGCGTCAAGTTCCTGTCCATCTTCAGCTCGAACCTGGACGAGTTCTTCATGGTGCGCGTGGCCGACCTGAAGCAGCACATCTGGGCAGGCGACCACAGCACCGAGGCCGACGGGCTGTCGCCGACCCAGACGCTGGCCGCGGTCTCCGAGCGCGTGCACGCCCTGGTGCAGGAGCAGCACCGCTGCTTCCTCGAGGACGTGCAGCCACTCCTGGTGGCGGAGGGCATCCGGATCGTCCGCCCGAAGGAGATCACGCCCGAGCAGGCGACGGTGCTGGAGGACTACTTCCACCGCACGCTGCTCCCGGTGGTGACGCCGCTGGCGATCGATCCCGGGCACCCGTTCCCGCATCTCGTCAATCGCGCGCTGTGCCTCATCGTGTCGCTGCGGCTCACTGAGCCGTCGGTTCTGCCGAGCACCTCGCTGGCGGTGATCCACATCCCCGCCCAGGTGATCCCGCGGTTCATCCGGCTGCCGGGGGCGCCAGGCGAGTACAACTTCATGCTGCTCGAGGACGTGGTCCGCCTGAACCTCTCGCGGCTCTACCACGGGTACGAGATCCTCTCGTCGCACGCGATCCGCGTGACCCGGGACGCCGACGTCCAGCCGCAGGCTGGACGGACGGCCGGCGACCTGTTGAAGCAGATCGAGCAGAGCCTGCGCGAGCGCCGCATGGGCGACGCCGTGCGTCTCCAGTACGATCCGGAGCTGCCGCCCGAGGTGCTGGGCCGGCTGGTCGAGGAGCTCGAGCTGGAGCCCGCGGACCTCTACCCCGGCGAGGGATTCACCGCGTTCACCGACCTGGGGCAGCTCTACTCCGCGGTGGACCTCCCGCGACTCAAGGACCGGCCTCTCGTGCAGCATCCGGTCTCGGCCTTCGAGGGCACGGCCGACGTCTGGAGCGCGATCCGGGAAGGCGACATCCTCGTCCATCACCCCTACCAGCCGTTCGACGTCGTCACGCGCTTCGTGCAGGAAGCGGCGACCGATCCCCGCGTGCTCGCCATCAACATGACGCTCTACCGCGTGAGCCCGACGTCGCCGATCGCGAAGGCGCTCACCATCGCGGCCCAGGCCGGCAAGGAAGTGGCCGTCCTCGTGGAGCTCCGCGCGCGCTTCGACGAGGAGGCGAACATCCGCTGGGCGCAGGCGCTGGAGGAGGTCGGAGCCCACGTCGTCTACGGCCTCATCGGCTACAAGACGCACTGCAAGGCCTGCCTCATCGTGCGGCAGGACCCGGACGGGATCCGCCGCTACTGCCATCTGGCGACCGGCAACTACAACGCCCGGACCGGCGGGATCTACGCGGACCTCGGCCTGTTCACGTGTCGCGAGGCGTTCGGTGAGGACCTCACCGAGATCTTCAACCTGCTGACCGGGTACACGCGGCCGGTGCGCTTCAACCACCTCTTGGTCGCGCCGACCGGACTTCGCGACGCGCTGGTGAAGAAGATTCGCCGCGAGGCCGCGCACGCGCGGGCGGGCCGCCCGGCCCGCATCGTGGCCAAGATCAACAGCCTCGTCGACTGGCCGATCATTCAGGAGCTCTACGACGCGAGCCAGGCGGGTGTCCGCATCGATCTGATCGTGCGCGGGACCTGTTGCCTCCGGCCAGGCGTTCCGGGGATGTCGGAGAACATCCGGGTGGTCTCCATCATCGACCGCTTCCTCGAGCACGCGCGCGTCTACTGCTTCGAGAACGGCGGCCAGGCGGAGTACTACCTCGCCTCCGCGGACTGGATGCCGCGCAACCTCGACCACCGCGTGGAGATCGCCTTCCCGATCCTGGATTCCAAGCTCCAGGGGGAGATCCGGGAGATCCTGGAGGTCCAGCTCCACGACACCACGAAGGCTCGGCTGCTCCAGCCGGATGGCACCTCGATTCGCGCGCAGGCGGCGGCCGGCGCCGAGGCCGTGCGCTCCCAGGAGCGCCTCTACGAGCTGATCGGCGCGCGGCGAGCCTAGTCCGCCGCCCGTCGGCGCGCGGCTCGCGGGGCCTTCCGGACCGTCATCGGGCTGTAACAGTCCTCGGCTAGCCTGACGACGTGGGCTCCCTGCTCGGCGCCATCCGCGATCTCTGCCTGTATGGCCTCTTGGTCCTGGCGTTCCTGGGGCCGATCGAGGCGTTCCTTCGGTTCCGTCTCCGGCAGGCGACCCACCGGGGCGATCCGCACGCCTATCTCGCGTTGGCGGATCCCTGGGTGAGCGTCGTCGTCGCCCTGGCCGGGGCCGGCGCGCTGATCCTCGTCACCGCCCTCTCCTAGTCTCGGTCGTTCGCCGCAACACGTCTCTCGCCGGTAGCCGAGACGTGACCGTCTCTTCACGCGGCCTCAACGAGTCATCCGTACGATGCGGGCGACGACGGCCTGCTGCCCGCGGGCGGGCCCTCGACGTCCAAACCCGCACGAGGGCCGTGAGCGCGGCCAGGAGGACAGCGTGGACGAGGCGAGTGCGGTGGCGGAGTTCCGCTGGATCGAGGCCGGGGCCGGCATCCCTGTCCTGTGCCTCCACGGGCTGTTCGGTACCAGCGAGCACTGGGAGACGACCGTCGAGGCCCTCGCGCCTCGCTGCCGCGCGATGGCGCTGACCCTGCCCATCTTGGAGACGCCCCCGGATGACCTGTCGGTCCAGGGACTCCGGGCCTACGTCGAGGCGTTCATGGACGCCGAGCGCCTGCCGCCGGCCATCGTCGTCGGGAACTCGCTGGGTGGCCACGTCGCCCTCGATCTCGCGCTTCACGCGCCCGAACGCCTGCGCGGGCTCGTGCTGTCCGGATCGTCCGGGCTCTTCGAGCGGAGCTTCACCCGCGGCGTGCCGCACCGCCCGTCCGCGCAGTTCGTGCGCGACAAGATGACGGAGGTCTTCCACGATCCCGCGATGGTCACCCCCGAGCGCGTGGAGGAAGTGCAGCACTGCGTGAGCCGCCGCAGCTACGTGCTGCGGGTGCTGCAGGTCAGCCGCTCGGCCAAGCGCTACAACCTCGAGGAACGGCTGGGCGAGATCCGGTGCCCCACGCTCCTCGTGTGGGGGACCGAGGACCGCGTGACCCCGCGCGACGTGGCGATCCGCTTCCTCGAGGGCATCCCGTCGGCGATCATCCGTCTCGTGCCGGAGTGCGGGCACGCGCCCATGCTCGAGCACCCGGAAGCGTTCGCGCGCGCCGTCGAGGAGTTCCTCGACGACGTCGCGCCGGAGACCGTCGCCGTCTCGTGAGCCTTCTCGGGCGGCTCGACCGCCCCCTCGCCTGGTTTGTCGGCCGGCGCCTTCACCAGATGGAGGCGGTCTGGCGCGATCCCCTCGCCGTCCAGGAGCACGCGCTCCGCCGGCTCGTCACCCGAGCCCGTGACACCGCGTGGGGGCGCGCGCATGGATTCCGCGACGTCCGCGGCGTGGCCGACTTCCAGCGGCGGGTCCCCGTGACGACCTACCTCGACGTGCGCCCGCTCGTCGAGCGCGCGATCGGCGGCGAGCGCGACGTCCTCTGGCCGGGGCGGCCCCGCGAGTACTGCAAGACCTCGGGCACGACGGCCGGCGACAAGTACATCCCGGTCACGCCGGGCGCGTTTCGCGCGCACCGGCAAGGCGGGCTGGACGCCCTGCTCCTCGCCGCGCACCGGGTCGGGGTGAAAGCTCTCGACGGGCCCATGCTCTTCCTCGGAGGCAGTACACGGACCGAGCGGCTCGGGCGCCACGCCGAGGTGGGAGACCTCTCCGGCCTGGCCGCCCGACGGCTCCCCGGGTGGATCCGCTCGCGGTACGCGCCGGGAGCGGAGATCGCCGCCATCCCGGACTGGGAGCGACGCCTGGCCGCGACGGCGGCACGCGTGGGCCAGCAGGACGTGCGGCTCGTCTCCGGGATGCCCTCCTGGATGCTGGTGCTCTTCGAGCGGATCCGCGCGCAGGCGGGCGAGCCGGACCTGCCGCTCGGCCGGCTGTGGCCGCATCTCGCGGTCTTCATTCACGGCGGCGTCCGGATGGAGCCCTACCGGGCCGTCGTCGAGTCGACGGTCGGGCGCCCGATCCAGTACCTCGAGGTGTACCCGGCCTCGGAGGGCTTCGTGGCGATGCAGGTCGCGGCCGGCGATCCCGGGCTCACCCTCATGCTCGACTACGGCATCTTCTACGAGTTCGTCCCGGCCGCGGAGCTCGCGTTCACCTCGCCGCGCCGCTTGACGATCGGCGAGGTCCGGACCGGCGAGCCGTACGCGATCCTCCTCTCGACGCCGGCCGGGCTCTGGAGCTACCTCCTCGGCGACACCGTGCGCTTCGTGTCGCTCGATCCGCCGCAGGTCGTGATCACCGGGCGGACCGGCCACTTCGTCAACGCCTTCGGGGAGAACGTGATCGTGGAAGAGGTGGAGCGAGCCGCCGCGACGGCCTGCGCCGGTACGCACTCGGAGCTGGTCGAGTTCACCGTCGCCCCGGTCTATCCTCGCGGCCCGGCGCAGCCCGCCCGCCACGAGTGGGCGGTCGAGTTCCGATCGCCGCCTCCGAGTCTCGATGGCTTCGCGCGAGCGGTCGACGACGCCCTCCAGGCGCTCAACACGGACTACCGCACCAAGCGCACCGGCGACGTCGGGATGGCGCACCCGCGCGTGGTGGCGGTGGCGCCCGGCAGCTTTCATCGCTGGCTCGCGGCCCGCAAGAAGCTGGGCGATCAGCACAAGATCCCCCGGGCGAGCAACCAGCGGGACGTCATCGAGGCGGTGCTGGCGGCGGCCGCCCGGCCCGAGGGCGATTCCGAGTCGCTGGCGGGGCGCAGCCGCCGGGCTCGGGCGAGTTGACAGGACAGGGCGATCCGCCGATCCTCGCCGCATCACGGGGAGGGCGAAACGAGTGGACGGAATCGAGGGCACGTGAGACGGCGCAGTCGGTGGCCGGGCCTCCTGGCGCTGGCCGCCTCGATCGTGGCCTTCGCGAGCACGGCAGACTCTCAGGACACCCTTCGGCCGCAGGATTTCCGCGCGGCGACCGCCGTGTTCGAGCTCGTGGTCGAGAGCTCGAGCGTTCTCCGGCCCGGCCCGAGCAAGATCGTCGCGAAGAGCGCCGTCGCCACCCGGGTGCGCGGGCTCATGCCGGGCAACGCGGCGGGAGTCGAGATCGCGTTCCTCAGCCAGCCGGTGACCGAGACCCGGGCCGACACCCTGGCGCGCCAGGCTCGAGATCTCCGGAAGCGTGACCACGCCGTCCTCGTCCTGTACCTGGACGTCCGGCACAAGATCTGGCAGGTGAACCTCGAGTACGTCGTTCCGGGCACGACGGTCGTCCGGACCATTGCCGGGACGCCCGAGGAGCTCCAGCCGTTCTCCGGCGCCTCGCTCGACGACAGGCGCCTGACGCTCAAGAGCAAGGGGCTCTACCGGGAGACCGGAGGCGAGCGCTTCACGCTCTCCTGGGACGTCGACGTGAGCGTGCCCGTCCTCAGTCCCACCACGTCCTGACGCGGTCCCGAGCCGAGCCCCCTCTTGA
>CAYXBJ010000130.1:0-43584 GCA_964463175.1 uncultured bacterium | reverse complement strand
GATGAACGCGCAGGAGCTCGAGACGGCCGTCCGGCACGGCATCGCGGCCGTCACGCTCGTCATGAACAACAACGGCTGGGGCTCGGAGAAGGCGTACCAGCGGGCCTTCTACCAGGCGCGCTACGTGGGCGCCGACCTCGGGAATCCACGCTTCGACCGGTATGCGGAGCTGTTCGGCGCGCGGGGCTACTACGTCGAGCGCCCTGAAGAGATCGGCGAGGTCATGCGCGCCGCGCTCGACGCCGGCCATCCCGCGATCGTCGAGATTCCCATCGACCCCGACGAGCTACCCGCGCCGGCCACCGCGGCTGGCCGCCGCGAGTAGGCCGTGACGCGCCCGGTCGTCGCCTTTCTCGACGCGCACGACCCGGAGGTGCGCGCCGTCATCGCGGCCGAGTGTCCCTCGAGGCTCGAGCTCCGCATGGCGACGTCGGACGACCCCGGCGACCGCCTCGGCCTGGCGAAGGACGCGGCGTTCTTCGTCGGGGGCATCTCGGCGATCCCGGCGAGCTTGATGGACGCCGCGCCCGGATTGCGGCTCATCCAGAAATGGGGCATCGGCGTCGACAAGATCGATCTCGCCGCCGCGCGGGCCCGCGGGATCCCGGTGGCCATCACCGCCGGGGCCAACGCGGTGCCCGTCGCGGAGTTCACGCTCCTCCTGATGCTCGCCGTGCTGCGGCGTTTGCCGGCGGTGGAGGCGGAGTTCCGCGGCGGCGAGTGGCACGGGCCCCGCCGGGACACCCGCCTCCAGGCCCGGCAGCTCCGGGGCAAGCGGATCGGGCTCGTCGGGCTCGGCGCGATCGGCCGCCAGGTGGCGAAGCGGCTCCAGGCGTTCGACGTCGACGTCCGCTACTTCGACATCCGGCGGCCGACGCCGCCGGAGGAGCAGGCCCTGGGGGTGCGCTTCCAGGAGCTCGATCCGCTCCTGGCCGACGCCGACATCGTGAGCCTGCACGTGCCCTACACGCCGGCCACGCGGGCGATGCTGTCGCGCGAGCGGATCGCGCGGCTCCGGCCGGGCGCCATCGTGATCAACACGGCGCGCGGCGAGATCGTCGACGAGGCGGCGCTGGCCGAGGCGCTCGAGGGTGGGAGGCTCGCCGGCGCCGGCATCGACGTCTTCGGTGGCGAGCCGCCGAAGCCGGAGCATCCGCTCTTTCGCGTCCGCGCGCCGGGCCTCGTGCTCGCCCCGCACGTCGCCGGCTCCGCGTTCGACAACGTCGCCAATGTCGCGCGCCACGCGTTCCGGAACGTCGAGCGCGTGCTCGACGGCGAGCCGCTCGCGCCCGCCGACGTGGTCTCCCTGGAACCGGACGCATGACCGAAGCGTGGAGGTGACCGACATGCCGATCGTCGCCGGATGGCTGCCGTGGGCGCTCCTGTCCGCCGTCTTCGCCGCCCTGACCGCGATCTTCGCGAAGATCGGGCTCGAAGGGATCGACTCCGACTACGCGACCCTGCTCCGCACGTTCGTCATCGTTCTGACCCTGGGCGCGCTCGTCTACGCCACGGGCAAGTGGCGGAGCCCGTGGGAGATCCCGGCGCGTTCCGGCACCTTCCTCGTCCTGTCCGCTCTCGCAACCGGCGCGTCCTGGATCTGCTACTTCCGCGCGCTGAAGCTCGGGGAGGCCTCGCGGGTGGCGCCGGTGGACAAGCTGAGCGTCGTGCTCGTCGCGGTGTTCGCCGTACTCTTTCTCGGCGAGCGGCCGGAGGGGCGCGAGTGGGTCGCCATCGCGCTGGTCGGCGCCGGCGTCCTGCTGCTGAGCCTGCGTCGCTAGCGCGAGACCGGCCCCGCGGCCCGGTCCGGGCCGCGCGCGCGGCGGCGGGGTGCGCCGCGCTTGCCGGGCTGCGACCGCCGCGGCATAGTGGAGCCGTCGACCACGCCGAGAGGGAGGTCCCCATGCGCCGCGCACCGCTCCTGCTCCTGGTCGCTCTCGCGCTCCTGCCGGTCCCCGCCCGCGCCGAGATCGTCCGCCAGTCGTACGTCCTGCCGGCCAACGGCGGGTATCCGCACGACGTCGCCATCGGAGCCGACGGCATCGCCTGGTACACGGCGCAGCGCGTGGGCGCGCTCGGCCGTCTCGATCCGGCGACGGGCAAGGTCGATCTCATCCCGCTCGGCGCCGGCGCGGCGCCCCATGGCGTGATCATCGGCCCCGACGGCGCGCCCTGGGTCACGGAAGGCGGGACCAACGCGATCGTCCGCGTCGACCCCAAGACACGGGCGGTCACCCGGTGGCCTCTCCCCGAGGCGCGTGGTTACGTGAACCTCAACACCGCCACATTCGACAAGCAGGGCCGCGTCTGGTTCACGGGGCAGAACGGCGTGTACGGCCGGCTCGATCCAAAGAGCGGCGCGATGCAGGTCTGGGATGCGCCGCGGGGCCGAGGGACGTACGGCATCACCACCACGCCCGACGGCGCCGTCTACTACGCGTCGCTCGCCGGGAGCCACATCGCGCGGATCGACGTCGAGACCGGCGCGGCGACTGTCATCGAGCCGCCGACCAAGGGCCAGGGCGCGCGGCGCGTCTGGTCGGACTCGCGGGGCCAGATCTGGGTCAGCGAGTGGAACTCGGGCAACGTGAGTCGCTACGATCCCCGCACCGGCGCCTGGAAGACCTGGAAGCTGCCGGGCGACGGGCCCCAGGCCTATGCGGTCTACGTCGACGACCAGGACAAGGTGTGGCTCAGCGAGTGGAGCGCGAACGCGGTCGTGCGGTTCGACCCGGAGACCGAGCGCTTCGAGACGTTCCCGAGCGACCGGCGAGGGGCGAACGTCCGGCAGATGTACGGCCGGCCTGGCGAGGTGTGGGCCGCCGAGTCGGGCGCCGACCGACTGGTGGTCTTCCGCCGGAAGTGAGCCGAGGCGCGGCCGGCGTCCTCGGCCTCGGGCTCCTCGCCCTCCTCCCGCTCGCGCAGCTCGCCGCCCACGCCGATCCGGTCCGGGGCGAGCGCGTGTTCCAGCGCTGCTACGCCTGCCACTCGGTCGTGGCCGGCGAGGAGAATCTGCCCGGGCCGAGCCTCCGCTGCGTCCTCGGACGGCGGGCCGGCACGCGACCCGGGTTCCGGTACTCGCCCGCGATGATCGAGGCCGGCGCGTCGCGCCGGCTCGTCTGGACCCGCGACACGCTGGACGCGTTCCTCGTCGACCCGCTGCGGCTCGTCCCCGAGACCGCGATGAGCATGCCGGGACTGCCCGGCGCCGAGGATCGCCGCGACGTGATCGACTACCTGACGAGCGTGGGCCCGTGCGCCGACGCGACGCCCACACCGATGCCGCGCTGAAAGGCGTGGCTCAGGCGGCGGGGAGGCGGCGGCGGATCTCGTTGGCCGCCTCGAGCCCCGTGGCGGCGGCCGCCTCCATCTCCGGGAACTCGAGGTAGTCGCCGGCCAGGAAGACCCGGCCGAGCGGCCGCGCGAGCGCCGTCTGGATGCGCGCCCGGCCGGGCGGCGCGTAGGGAATCGCGTGCTCCCAGCGCTGGATGAGGACCTCGCGCACGATGCCGCGGGTCGCGGGCAGGACCTCGTACAGATCCCTGAGGAAGCGCGCGCGGATCTCGTCGTTCGACAGCGGCAGGAGCTGCTTCCCGCGATCGCCGCCCGCGTAGACCATCAGACTGCCGCCCGGCTCCCGCTTGTCGGGCCGGCGGAGCGGGTTCGCGTGGTTGAAGAGCATGTTGAACGATTTGTCGACGACCGCAAGGGCGTAGAGGTGGTCCCAGGGCATGGGCCCGCTCTCCTCCGTCAGGAAGGCGCCGACGACGAACGGGCCGTAGGGGATCCACGCCAGGGCCTCGGCGGTGTCCTTCGGCAGGTTCCGGACGATGTCCTTCGTGACGTACGAGGGCGTGGCGGCAACCACGTAGTCGGCGAGGATCGCCTGGCGGGCGCCCTGGCGCACGAAGCGGACCTGGACCCCGTCCGCGGACTGCGCAATCTCCTCGACGGCCGCGCCGGTGAGGACGCGCTCGCCCAGCCGGTGGGCGAGCGCCTGCGGGAGCAGCTCCGAGCCGCCGATCAGGTTGCGGGCGAGCGTCTGATCGCCGCCCCACACGAGGGCGAACAGGGCTGCGCCGCAGCCGGCGGAGATCTCCTGGGGCTCCGCGGTCACCCGCTCGGCGATCGCCCGGAAGATCGCCGCCACGTCGGGATGGAGGTCGCCGAGGCACGACGCGAAGGTCTCCCCGTCCCGGTAGGCCAGCACCCGCGCGCGGGTCTGTCCGGGTGATTCGCCGGGGCGCGGGCGAGCGGCCTTCAGATAGCCCTGCGCGGCGCTCCGGAGGCGAAGGCCGGCGCGGACGAGCGACAGGCGTGCGCCCAGGGACAGGGGCAGCCGGAAGGGATAGCTCTCCGGCCGGCCGCTCGTGATGATCCGGTCGCCGACCGCGAGGCCCATGCGGTTGCCCGGGATGGGGCGGGTCTCGAGGCCCATCTCCGAGACCAGTCGGTCGAGGAGGCTCCCCGGGCCGCCGAAGAGGTGGGCCCCGAGGTTGAGCCAGTAGGGCCCGCGGGGCTCCGAGCGCATGCGACCCCCGACCCGGTCGGTGGCCTCGAGGACGAGAATCCGCCGGTCCCGGAGCGTCCATCCGGCGGTCAGCCCGGCGATGCCGGCTCCCACGATCACGGCCTCGTAGCGTCCCTCCGTCACGGGTCCCCTCCGCTGGTCGTCCATGTGAATCGCATCACGCCCGCCGATCCGGTCGCCGATCCCCCGGCTTGACCGTGGTTGCGGGCCCACCGTAGAATTCCGGCAGCCTGCGTGACCCACAACGACGCCGGGCCCGCAACGTCGCACTCACAACAAAGGGGGACCTGATCATGCGTGCGTGTCTCACTTCACGGGTCGTCTGGTTTGTCGCGGCCCTTGTCCTCGTGCTGGGCGCGGCGCTGTCCGCCCCCGCCCAGGCCCCTGCCCCGATCCAGATCGCGTGGGCGGGTCCCCTGACGGGCGACGCCGCTCAGTTCGGACAGGGATACCTTAAGGGAATTCAGCTCGCCTTTGAAGAGTGGAACGCCAAGGGCGGCGTCCTCGGCGGCCGGAAGTTCGTCGTCGTCACGGAGGACGATGCCTGCGATCCGAAGCAGGCGGGCACCGTCGCGACCAAGATCGCCGACGATCCCAAGAACGTGGTGTTCATCGGGCACGTGTGCTCGGGCACGACGATCGCCGGGGCGCCGATCATCAACAAGGTCAACCTGCCCATGGTGACGCTGTCCTCCAACCCGACGATCACCCAGCAGGGCTTCAAGAACCTGTTCCGGCCGATCGCCAACGACAACGTCCAGGGCAAGGCTGGCGTGGCGTTCGTGATGCGGAAGTTCAAGGCGAAGAAGTTCGCGCTCCTCAACGACAAGCAGGCCTTCGGCCAGGGCGTCACCGACGTGGCCAAGGCCACCATCGAGAAGGCCGGCGGGACCGTCACCTCGTCCGGCGGCGTCGAGCGCAACGACGTCGACTACACCGCGGTCCTGACGAAGATCGTCAAGACCGAGAACCCGGACGCGCTGGTCTACTGCTCCAACTTCCCGACCTCGATCGGCCTGATGGTCAAGCAGGCCCGCCAGCTCGGCTACAAGAAGCCGATCGTCGGCTGTGACGGCTGGTTCGACACGGGCATGGTCAAGACGGCCGGCGCGGCGGCCGACAAGAAGTCGGACACCGAGGCCGTCTACTTCACCTTCCAGGCGCCGCCCCACACCGGGCCCCAGGCGCCGCCGAAGGTCAAGGAGTTCTCCGAGAAGTTCAAGAAGAAGTACGGCACGGATCCGGCCAACTACGACAGCTACGGCTACGACTTCGCCAACATCGTCGCCAACGCGATCGTGAAGGCGGGCAGCACCGACAAGAACAAGATCATCGACGTCATGCACAAGTCGGCGGTCCCGGGCCTGCTGATCCCCGAGTACAAGTTCGACGACAACGGGGACGTCATCAACGGGCCGCTCTACGTCTACACGGTCGAGAAGGGCGAGATCAAGCTCGTGGAGCAGTGGAAGGAATAGCGGCACCGGCGTCAGGCGGCCCGCGCGGCGCCTGACGATCCTGCTGGCGCAGTCGAAGACCGGCCCGCCGGAGCGCTCGAGACGAGCACCCGGCGGGCCGCGTCGTTTCCGGGGCCCGCCCGCGCCAGGCTCAGTCCTCGCCGAGATACGCTCGGCGGACGGCGTCGTTCGCGAGGAGCTCGGCGCCGCTCCCCTCTAGCACGATCCGCCCGGCCTCCAGCACGTAGGCGCGGTCCGCCATCCGGAGCGCGAGATTCGCGTTCTGCTCGACGAGCAGGACCACGGTGCCCTGGCGGTTGATCGCCTGGATCGTCTGGAAGATCTGCTGGACCAGGAGCGGCGCCAGGCCGAGCGAGGGCTCGTCCAGCAGGAGCACCTTGGGCGACGTCATGAGCGCGCGCCCGATGGCCAGCATCTGCTGCTCGCCGCCCGACAGCGTGCCGCCGAACTGGGTCCGCCGCTCGCGGAGGATGGGGAACAGGGTGAAGACGCGCTCGAGCGCCTCGGCCTCGTCCGCCGTCTTGCGCCGCGTGTAGTGCCCGAGCTTCAGGTTCTCCAGCACGGATAGCCGCGTGAAGATCCGGCGGCCCTCCGGGCAATGGACGACCCCCCGCCGGACGATCTCGGCGGGCGTCGCCCGGCCGATGTCCTCGCCCCGGAGGCGCACCTGGCCCGTCTGGGCGCGGATGAGCCCGGAGAGGACCCGCAGCGTCGTCGACTTCCCCGCTCCGTTCGCGCCGATGAGGGCCACGACCTGGCCGTCTCCGACCTGGAAGGACACGCCCTTCAGCGCCCGGATCTGGCCGTAGCCGGCCACGAGATCCTGCGCCTCGAGAATCGGGCCCGCTGCCCGGGGCGCGGCCGCCGGCGTGAGGGTCAACTCGCCTTCCCCAGGTACGCCTCGATCACGCGCGCGTCACGCTGGATCTGGGCCGGCGGGCCCTCGGCGATCTTCTCGCCGTGGTCGAGCACGACGATGTTCTCGGAGACCTGCATGACCACCCTCATGTCGTGCTCGACGAGCACCACGGTGATCCCGAGATCCCGGATGCGGCGGATCAGCGCGATCAGCTCCTGCGTCTCGGCGGGGTTCATGCCCGCGGCCGGCTCGTCGAGCAGGAGCAGCGTCGGGTTCGTGGCGAGCGCCCGCGCGATCTCGAGCCGGCGCTGATCGCCGTAGGGCAGGTTCATCGCCAGCTGATCCTCGTATTTCCGGATCCCGAAGAAGTCGAGGAGCGCGCGAGCCCGAGCCCGGCTTTCCCGGTCCTCGCGGCCCGCCCGGTGCGAGTGGCGCATCGCGTCGATCACGCCGGCGACCGTGCGGCAGTGCGTGCCCACCAGCACGTTGTCGAGGACGGACATCCCGCGGAAGAGGCGGATGTTCTGGTAGGTGCGGGCGATGCCGAGGGCGGTGACCTCGTGCGGTGGCAGCCCCTGGAGCGCTCGCCCCGCGAAGCGGATGACGCCCGCGGTCACCGGGAACACTCCGGTGACGAGGTTGAAGAGGGTGGTCTTCCCCGCCCCGTTCGGACCGATGACCGCGACGAGCTGGCCGCGGGAGACCGAGAAGGAGACTCCGTTCACCGCGCGGAGTCCGCCGAAAGCCTTGCTCACGCTCTCGATGGCCAGGAAATTCTCGGCGGGGGACGCGGGGAGCCGCCCTGCGGCGCCCGGCAGGAGCGCCGCGGACGGGCTGGACAGGGCCGGCGCCGGCTCGGCGCCGGCGTCGTCGGGAGGCGCGGAGCGCCGCACCCGGACCGGCCAGATCCCTCCGGGACGCACCAGCATCATGAGGGTCAGCCCGAGGCCGAAGATCGTGAACCGGTACTGGGCGTACTCCCGCAGGACCTCGGGCACCACGACCAGAACGATCGCGCCCAGCACAACGCCGGGGATGCTGCCCATCCCGCCCAGCACCACCATCGACAGGATCGTGATCGACTCGAGCAGGATGAAGCTCTCGGGGCTGACGAAGCCCTGGAGGCCGGAGAAGATCACGCCGGAGAAGCCCGCGGTGCTGGCGCCGAGCGCGAAGGCCAGCAGCTTGGTCGTGGTCTTGTTGATGCCCATGGTCTGGGCCGCGTCCTCGTCCTCGCGAATGGCCGCCCACGCGCGGCCGATCCGCGAGCCCTCCAGCCGGTACGAGAAGAAGACGGCCCCGGCGCACAGGACGAGGATCAGGTAGTAGTACTGGATCGGCGACGTCAGGGTCAGGGGCAGCCAGTGCAGCACGTCGGGCAGCGGCGGGTAGAGCAAGAGCTTCGCGGTGGCGACGGACCTCGGGTCGAGGTGCGCCACGTCGAGCGTCGCGGGGTCGATGTTGATCAGCCCGCGCGGCCCGTTCGTGATGGGGTCGAGGTTGTTCAGCAGGATCCGGATGACCTCGCCGAATCCGAGCGTGACGATCGCCAGGTAGTCGCCGCGGAGCCGCAGGGTCGGCGCGCCCAGCAGCACTCCGAAGAGCGCCGCCACCAGCGGCGCGATCGGGAGCACCAGCCAGAACGGCACGTGGAGTCCGAGCTGCGGCGACGCCACGAGCGCGTAGGAGTAGGCGCCGATGGCGTAGAACGCGACGTATCCGAGGTCGAGCAGGCCCGCGTAGCCCACGACGATGTTCAGGCCCAGGGTGAGCAGGACGTAGATGCCGGCCTGGTCGAGGACCCGGAAGAGGTAGCGGTCTCCGGCCCGGAAGAAGGCGAGGGGCACGATGGTGCCGATCGCGGCCATGATGTGCCCGAGGAACAGCGGCAGGGCCGCCAGCACCAGCAGCAGTGCCATCTTGCGGGTCCGGCTCCATCCCGCGACCGCCCGCAGGGGGACGCTCACCGACTCGTTGAATGTGCTCACACCCGCCGCTCCCCGCGCGTCCTCATCGCGCGACGCGCTCGCCCAGGATGCCCATCGGCCGGAAGATGAGCACGAGGATCAGGATGACGAACGCGAAGATGTCCTTGTACTCCGGGCCGATCACGTCGTGCGTCAGAATGGGGAGAAAGCCGGCGCCGAAGGTCTCGATCAGCCCGAGCAGAAGCCCGCCCAGCATGGCGCCCGGAATGTTGCCGATCCCGCCCAGCACCGCGGCGGTGAACGCCTTGATCCCGGCCAGGAAGCCCATGTTCCAGAGCACCACCCCGTAGAACATCGCGAAGAGGACCCCGGCCGCGGCGCCGAGCGCTGGACCCAGGACGAACACCATGGCGATGATGCGATCGATATCGATGCCCATGAGGCTCGCGGCGTCCTTGTCCTCGGCGGTCGCCCGGACCGCGAGCCCGAAGGTCGTGTGGTTGACCAGGTAGTGGAGCCACACCATGAGCGCCGTCGCGACGACCAGGATGAGGATCTGCTTGTCCTGCACCGTCACGCCCAGGAAGTGGACCTCGGTCGCCGGCAGGAAGTCCGGGAAGAACCGGGGGCCCGGGCCCACGACGTTCATCGTCGCGTTCTCGAGGAACACCGATACGCCCAGCGCGCTGATGAGCGGGGCGAGCCGCGAGGCGTGCCGGAGCGGGCGGTAGGCCACCCGCTCGATGGTGACGCCGAGGGCGGCGATGATCGCCATCGAGACGAGGAAGATCCCGACGAGGAGGGGGATCGCGAGCCCGAGCGAGAGCCCCTCGGTCACCGCCATCCCGGCGAGCACGAACACCGCGACCATCGCCCCCAGCATGAAGAGGTCGCCGTGGGCGAAGTTGATGAGCTGGAGCACGCCGTAGACCATGGTGTAGCCGAGGGCGATGAGGGCGTAGACGGAGCCGATCGTCAGCCCATTGATCAGCTGCTGCGGCAGCAGGTCGAGCAGCACCCACATCTTGTCCATGTCGCCGCCGTCCGTCCTTTCCGCGCGGAGGAGGGTCGCCCCAGGCGGCCGTCTATCCCATGACGCCGGCGCCCTGGTACTGGACGCGCAGCTCCTGGCCTTCCTGGAACCGCTCGAGCCGGTAGGGCGTGATGTCGATGGTCCGGGCCCGGCCGTCCAGGATCTGCTCGGCCATCAGGATGCCGACCATCGGCGAGAGCTTGAAGCCGTGTCCGGAGAATCCGACGGCGTAGTGGAGGCCGGCCACCTGACGCGCGGTCCCCATGATCGGATTCCAGTCCGGGCTCACCTCGTACATCCCCGACCAGCCGCCGGTGATCGCCGCGGTGGCGGCGCCCGGCATGAGCCGCGCCAGCCGGGTGAGGACCTCGGTCGTGTGCTCGGTGCTCGGGCGGTCCTCGTAGTGGTCGGGGTCCCCCCGGTCGATCGTGTCGCGGGTGCTGCCGACCAGGATCAGCCCGCCCGTCTCGGGGCGGAGATAGACCTCGTTCCGGAGATCGCCGGTCACCGGATGGGTCGGGCTCCAGTCGAAGGTCGGGCGCAGCGTGACGATCTGCTCCCGGCTCGGCGTGATGGGGAGCTCCAGGCCCGCCAGGCGGCCGACGGGGTGCGCCCACGGTCCGGCGGCGATCACGACGTGCGCGGCCGCGATCTCTCCCCCGGACGTGCGCACGCTGCGCACCCGACCGCCGTGCGTGTCGATCGCGGTGACCGCAGTGGACTGCCGGAGATCGCCGCCGAGCTCCGTGAATCGTCGCGCGAAGCTCGACGCCACCTCGTGCGGACTCCCGTAGCCCGAGCGGGGCTCGTACACCACGGCCGCGCCCTCGGGCACGCGGATGTGCGGGGTGATCTCGCGGAGCTCGGCCGGGCCGATCAGGCTCGCCTCGATGCCGACCTCCTGGTTCATCCGCAACGTGCGCTCGACGCGGTCGCGGCTCTCGGGGGGGCCGACGAAGAGCATGCCGGTGCGCACGAACCCGGACTCGCCGCCCACCTCGTCGGCCCAGCGCTCGAAGATGCCGCGGGCCAGGAGCGCCATCTGGGCGGTCGGTCGCGTCGTGTAGTGGGTCCGGACGATGGCCGACGATTTGGCCGACGTGCCGGAGCAGACCGTGTTCTTCTCCAGCAGCACCACCCGCCCCGCGCGCCGACGGGCGAGGTTGAACGCGATGCTGGTCCCCATGACGCCACCGCCGATGACGACGACATCGGCTGATTCCATGCTGGCCTCCCGAGCGATCGGGGTCCGGAGTCCGGGCGGTCCCGGACGGGGCCGCCCCCGCGATAATCGGGGACTGGCCCCTCGAAATCAAGCGGGCCCGAGATCGGCCTCGGGCCGGGAGGTCCCTACTGGAGGGCAGCCAGCTCCCGGCGGCGCGCGTCGGCCACGCGCTCGAACGCGACGCGGAGCTCGGGCACGACGCTCAACAGGTCCAGGAACTGGTCCCGATCCAGCGCCAGCAGGAGGCAGGGCGTGCGGGTGCGCACCGTGGCCGTCCGGACGACGTCCTGCAGCAGCGCGATCTCGCCGAAGAAGCTCCCGTCATCGAGCACCGCCACCTGCCGGAGGTCCTGCCCGACCCGCTTGAGGATCTCGACCTTCCCTCGCACGACGATGTGCAGCCGGTCGCCCTTGTCGCCCTCCCGGAACACGAGCGTCCCGGCCGGGTAGCGTTCGCTGACGAACCGCTCGGCGAGCGTCGCCAGCTGAGCCTCGCCCAGGTGCTCGAAGATGGGGATCGCGCGCAAGCGGGGCGCTTCGACCCGGGCCTGACGGCCGTCCGTGCTGACGACGAAGCCGCTCTGCCGTTCCCAGGCCCGGTGGTACGCTCCCCTCGCCTTCAGCAGCCCCTCGTGCGTCCCCGTCTCGACGATCTGGCCCCGCTCCATCACGACGATCTGGTCCGCGTCGACGATGGGGGCGAGCCGGTGGGTGATGGAGATCAGCGTGAGATCGCCGGCCACGCGCTTGAGGGTCGCGTTGATCGCGGCCTCGGTCTCCGGATCCAGGGACGAGGTCGGCTCGTCCAGGACCAGCACTTCGGGGCGCCGCAGGACGGCCCGCGCCAGCGCGACGCGCTGCCGCTCGCCGCCCGAGAGCTGCCCGCCGCGCTCGCCGACCGGGGTGTCGTAGCCCTGGGGCAGGGTCATCACGAAGCTGTGGATCTCCGCCGTGCGGGCGGCCGCCTCGACCTCGTCGTCGGACGCGTCCGGCCGGCCCAGACGGATGTTGTCGCGGATGGTGGTGTTGAACAGGAAGGTCTCCTGCAGGACCGCGCCGAACTGGGCGCGGAGGCTGGCCTGCGTGACCGTCCGGAGATCGCGGCCGTCGATGCTCACCGCGCCGCCGGTGGGATCGTACAGGCGCATCAGCAGGGCCAGCATGGTCGACTTCCCGCACCCGCTGGGGCCGACGATGGCGATCTGACGTCGCGCCGGGAACTCGACCGTCACTCGCCGCAGGGTCGGCTCCGGGCCGCCGTAAGTGAAGTCGACGTCCTGGAATCGGATGCTCGCGGACAGTGGCGCCAGGGGTCGCGCGTCGCTCGCGTCGACGACGTCGAGGGGCACCGTCAGCAGGTTCTGGACCCGATGGAGGCCCGCGACCGCCTGCTGGAAGGGCTGGACCACGCCCGACAGCTGCTCGACGGCGGAGACGATGAACCACACCAGCTCGAAGAACGCGATCAGGGAGCCGACCGACAGCTGCCCGCGGATCACCAGGTAGGTGCCGACGGCGATCGACAGGATCAGGAGGCAATAGCTGCTGCCGGTGATCGCCGCGGCCAGGATCCCGCTCTTGAGCCCGCTTCGCACGGAGCTGGCGGCGAACCTCTCGAGGTCGCGCCGGAACCGGGCCAGCGTCACGGCCTCCAGCCCGAACGTCTTGACCACGAGCTGGGCCTCGACGTTCTCGTGGAGCGTCGTGTTCACGTCCCCGAGCGCGTCCTGTCGGGCCTCGGCGGCCCGGTCCGCGGCGGGAGACAGGATCCGCTGGGCGACGTGAACGGTCGGCACGAGCGCCAGGATGAACACCGCCAGGCGCCACTCGACGGTGCACAGGATCGCGGCGCCGATGCTGATCGTGAGGACGAAGTAGATCGTGGAGGGCAGTTCGCCGGTGAGGAATCGCTCGATCGCGTCCAGGTCGGAGGTGAACCGGGACATCAGGTCCCCGACCTTGGCGCGCGCGTAGAAGCCGACCGACAGGCGCTGGAGGTGCTCGAAGAGACGGAGGCGGAGGTCGTTCATCACCCGCGCGCCGGCCCGCGCGACGACGTAGCGGTTGGCCAGGTCGCCCAGCGCGTTGGCCGCGAGGAGACCGACCATCCCCGCGATCAGCATGGCGGCCAGGCGGCCGTCGCGCGACGCGATCGCGTCGTCGATGAGAGCCCGCAGCAGGAGGGGCTGCACCGTCACGAAGGCGACGGCGGGCATCTGGGTCAGGACCAGCAGGACGGCGTGGCTCCGATGGCGCCACAGCTGGCCCCAGACGCTCCGAGCCCCGCCGGTCACGCGATGTTCGATCGGTGATCTCCCTCCCCCGGCCCTGACGAGACACTTCAGCGCCGCTCAACACCTGGAGACGACCGTCGCTCCGTATCTTGGCACAGTGGACGCTCGCCGGCAGGGCCCCGGCCCTGGTCCGGTAAGATGATTCCCAGGTGAGTCGCATGCCCGTGGTCCGGCTGATCCGGCCGCTCGGCGCCGTCGCTCTCCTCCTGCTGAGCGACGGGTGTGGCCGGACACCCGGCGCCGCCCTGCAGAGGATCGAGTCGCTCTATCAGGAGGTTCGATCCTCGAAGGACGAGATCGAGGTGACGCGGGCGCGCGGGGCCGACCGGACGCCGGACGGCACCGCCCTCACCGACGTGGTGGCGAGATACGCGGCCGGACGCGCGCAGCTGGCCACCCTACTGGGGGCCGCGCGCCCCGATCGACTGTCGGCCGAGGATCGGCGGGCGCTCGACGCGATCCGCCTCGCTGCCGAGAAGGATTTCGGTGACGAGAGCAGCGCGGCGAAGTCCGCGGATGCAGAGGGCGAGGTGGACTGCGGGTACGATCCCCATGCCTTGTCGGCGGGCGCGACCGGCCTCCGGGACCTGTCGGACCGCATCTACGCCTGTTTCGGCCGCGCGGCTCATCACCTGCCCCTCGAGGGCCGCACGCTCGACCGTCTGACGATCCTGAGCCTCCTGCCCGTCACCGAGGACGAGGCGCGCCGGCAGCGGCTCTTCCTCGCGCTCGAGCCGGTCTGGCGATCGATCGACGGAGACGGCCGGCCAGACACGAGCCCGTACCGGCGCCTGGTGCGTCTCAGCGCCGACGATCTCGCCGCCCGGGGGACGTCGGTCGAGGCGCCGGCAGCGGATCTCGGGATCGCGCCGCGCCTCGTGGAGCCGTGGCTCACGTCCGTCCTCGACGCCTGGCGGGGCATCGTGGCGGGCGAGATGATCGAACCGTGGGACTTCGCGTATCGCGCCGGCTCCGCCCATCGCGTTCTCGATCCGGCCATCCCGCTCGAGAGCCTCCGGCCCATCAACGACCGCTTCTACCGGGACCTCGGCGCGGACGTGGCGGCGCTCGGCATCCACTATGACCTCGAGCCCCGAGAGGGCAAGGACCCGGTGGCGTTCACGACGTTCCGCGCGCGGCCGCAGCTCGCGAACGGCGCCTGGCAACCCGGCGAGCCGTGGGTCTTCGCCACCTACCGCGTCGGAGGGGTCGACAGCTTGAGCGAGCTCCTGCACGAGTCGGGGCACGCCGTCCATCTCACCGCCATCCGCGCCCGCCCGGCCCTCATGGACTGGCCGGACAGCGACGTGCTCACCGAGGCGATCGCCGACGTCCCGGCGCTCGAGATGTTCGAGCCCGCGTGGCAGCGCAAGTATCTGGCCGCGTCCGTCCCGGTGGCCGACGCGATCCGCGCGAAGTACGCCGGGGTCGTGATGGACATCGCGTGGGCCCTGTTCGAGATCCGCATGCATCGCGATCCCGGCGCCGACCCGAACCGGGTGTGGACCGAGATCACCGAGCGGTACTTCCGCATCCGGCCGCATCCCGAGCTGTCGTGGTGGGCGCTCCGTGGCCAGCTCATCAGCGCGCCCGGGTACATGGTGACGTACGCGATCGCGGCGATCGTGGCCGCCGACCTGCGGGCCCGCGTGAACGAGGTGCACGGGCCGTACGCGGAAGGCGATCCGACCTGGTACCCGTGGATGTCGGAGCGGCTGTACCGCTACGGGCTGGAGCGCCCGTCTCAGCGGGTCGTCGAGGATTTCCTCGGTCGCCCGGTCTCGCCGCGCGCCCTCATCGAGGACCTGGCGCGAGCGCGTCCGGCGTCCTGACCGAGCGGGCTGCCACCCGCAGGCCACGCGTCACAGGACGGCCCGCTTCGCGGGAATCCCTCCGGGGGCTCGGGCGTCTGGCCGCCGGCGCACCCATCGTCCTGCGTCCAGGCGACGCCGCTGCCGGCCCCGGTCAGTCCGGCCAGCGGAGGAGGCGCTCGAAGCGGCGGACCCGGCGCTCGGCGGGGCTGACCTTCCCGCCGGGGTGGCTCGCGCGCGCCCGCGTCAGCTCCTCGAGGATCCGGTCCGCCACGGCCTGGGCCTCGCCCTCGTGGAGATTGCAGGGGTCGAGGAAGAAGTGGCCGTGCTCGACCTCGTGGTCCCGGACGATCACCGGCGGGCTGCCGGCGGCCAGCGCGTCGGCGAGCTCCCACGCCGTCGTCCCCGTCACCGCCGGGTCGACCGCGAGCCGGAGCCGATCGAGCGGATTGTCCGTGGGATCGGGCACGATGCTCACACTGACGCCCGGCTGGCCGGACAGGCGCGCGAACCAGAGCTCGAGGTGCCGCGTCTCGAGCGCGCGGATTCCCTCGTGATCGCGGTGCTCCCACGCCTCGAGCGCCGCCATCGCGCCGGCGATGCCCTCCTTCCCCACCTTCATGCCCCGGCCGATCCCGGAGTTCTGGAGAAACGCGGCGCGCACCAGATCCTTCCGGCCCGCGACGACGCCCGCGGTCGGCCCGCCGAGGAACTTGTGGGCGCTGTACACGGCGAGGTCCGCCCCGTCCGCGAGGAAGCCGCGGAGGTCGTATTCCGAGGCGAGGTCCGCCACCACCGGCACGCCGCGCGCGTGGCAGATCTCGGCGAATCGCGCGAGCGGCAGCTGGCCATTCTGGACGGTGTGGTGCGAGACGACGAACACGGCGGCCGCGGTGCGGTCGCTGATCCGGTGCTGCAGCTGGTAGTGGCGGACATCGGTCGCCTGGCCGACGGACACCACCCGCGCGCCGGCGAGGCGGACCGCCTGCTCCACGGGCGCGCCGTAGCCGACCAGATGCCCCGCCTGGATCACGACCTCGTCCTTCATCCCCGTCGGATCCGGCAGCTGCTCGATGCGCCCCAGATCGGCGCCGGTCATGCACCCGGCCACCCCGAGGGTGATGCCAGCCGACGCGCTGGCGGTGACGAAGCCGGCCTCGCCGCCAGTGAGCCGGGCGATGATCGCGCTCGCCTTCCGCTGGAGGTCGGTGACCTCGACGAACTCGGGCAGGATCTCGGTCACCGCACGGATCGCCTCGGGCACGACGATCGACGCGCCCAGCGCCGTCATGGTTCCGGACACGTTGATGATCGGGCGGAGCCCGAGTCGGCGGCGGATGTCGGGATGGGGCTCGGATCGCGGCGTCACCGGCAGTCCTCCTTCGATCGGATCAATGGTGCTTCAGCTCGATGCGCCGGAGAAACGCCCGGAGGCGCTCGTGGACGCTGTTTGCCAGGATCTCCAGCGGCGAGCCCGCGGCCTGGATGCGCCCGCCGTCCATGAACACGATCCGCGAGGCGACGTCCCGGGCGAACGTCATCTCGTGAGTCACCACGATCATCGTCATCCCGTCGGCGGCCAGCTCCCGCACCACGGTCAGCACCTCGCCGATGAGCTCGGGATCGAGGGCCGACGTGATCTCGTCGAGGAGCAGCACCTTGGGCTCCATCGCGACCGCCCGGGCGATGCCCACGCGCTGCTGCTGGCCGCCGGAGAGCTCGGTCGGGAGGCTGTTGAGCTTGTCGGCGAGGCCGACCCGCGCGAGCCAGCGCTCTCCCGCCCGGCGGGCGTCGTCCCGGGAGAGGCCGCGGACCTTCCGGAGCCCGAGCACGACGTTCTCGAGCGCGGTCAAATGCGGGAACAGGTTGAACAGCTGGAACACCATGCCGATGTCGGCGCGGATCCGCGAGAGCTCCCGGTCGCCGCGGCGACGGCGCCGTCCGTTTGGGCCGTCTCGGAAGCCGACCTCCACGCCGTCGACCTGGATCGAGCCCGCATCGTAGGGCTCGAGGACGTTGATGCAGCGGAGGAGCGTCGTCTTGCCGCTCCCCGAGGGGCCGATCACCACCACGACCTCCCCCTGATGCACATCGAGGTCGATACCCTCGAGGACCGCGTGGGCGCCGAACGACTTCCGCAGGTCGCGGATCCGGACCAGCGGGGCCTGCGAGGCGGTCTCGTTCATGGGGTGACCTTCTGCGGACGGCCCTCGGCCCGGGGGGCGCCGCGGAGTGTGATCGGACGGCTCGGCGCTGACCGCCTGCGTCCGCTGGCGACTTGCGGGCTCATCACGCGCTCCTATTCCCGCACGTAGGCGTAGCGCGCCTCGAGCCGGCGGCTCGTCAGGGACAGGCTGTAGTTGATCGCGAAGTACATGAGCGCGCCGAGGACGTACATCGGCAGGGGCACGTAGGTCCGGCCGATGACCTGCTGGATCGCCAGCATGAGATCGACGATCCCGACCAGCGACACCAGCGCGCTCCCCTTCACGGTGTCGACGACGGCGTTGATCCACGGGGGGAGGAACCGCCGGACGGCCTGGGGCGCGATCACCCACAGCAGCCGCTGGGCAAAGGTCAGGCCGATCGCGCGACCGGCATCGGTCTGGCCCCGGGGAATCGACTGCACGGCCCCCCGCACGATCTCGATCACGTGAGCGGTCTTGAAGGCGGACAGCGCGAACACCGCTGCCCAGAAGTTGCTGAGATTGACCTTGAAGACCGGCAGCCCGTAGTAGACGAAGAAGATGAGCACCAGGAGCGGGACGCCGCGCAGGAAGTCGCTGTACGTGCGGATCGGCCAGTAGAGCCAGCGCGGGCCGTAGACGAGGGCGATGCCGAGGACGGTGCCCGCGACCAGCGACAGGAGCACGACCAGTACCGACACGTGGAGGGTGACGAGCAGGCCCTGCCACAGGAACGGCAGGCTGTGGATCGCGAGGGTCATCGGCCGACGGCGAACCGCCGCTCCACCCGCCGGAGCGCGTAGAGCAAGGCGTAGCCGGTGGCGAGGTACATGGGCGTCACGACGGCCCACACCTCGATCACCCGGAAGGAGTTGGTCTTGATCCACTGGGCGCCGTAGGTGAGCTCGGGGACGGCGATCACCGACGCGAGCGACGTGTCCTTGAAGAGGGAGATGAAGGCGTTGCTGAGGGACGGGAGCACCACCCGGAACATGGTCGGGAGCCGCACGTGGACGAGCCGCTGCCAGCGCGTCAGGCCGATCGCCAGGCCGGCGTCGATCAGGCCGCGCGGGACCGCGTCGAGCCCGGCCCGGAACACCTCGACCAGGTAGGCGCCGGCATAGGCCGACAGCGTGATCACGAAGCTCGTCGTCGCGTCGTAGGCGAAGCCGCCGGCGCTCGGGATGCCGTAGAAGACGAGGTAGATCAGCAGGAGCAGCGGCACGTTGCGGACGAACTCGACATAGGCCGCCACCGCCGCGCGCACCGTGCGCCCGGCGCCCGTGTAGGCGAGCGCGAGGGCGAGCCCGATCACCATGCCGATCAGGATGGACACGAAGGCCAGCTCGAGCGACAGCAGAAGGCCGCTCGTCAGGCGGTCGAAGTGCCGCCAGATGTACGTGAAGTTGAAGTGGTAGGGCACGGGACGTGACGCGCCGGCATGGCCGGCGCTCCCGGGCGCCGGCGGCGGGAACCTACCGGGCCCGGGGAGCGCCGTCGGTCGGCGCCCTAGATGGGCGGGAAGCCGGGCTTGCGCTCCGGAGGCTTCACCCCGAAGAACTCCTCGAGCGCCGCGTCGTAGATCTCGTTCTGGTGCCCGAACATCGCCACCGTGAAGCAGGTGTTCACCCAGCCGAGCCAGTCCGGATCACCCTGGCGCATCGCCGCCCCGTACAGCATGGAGCGGTAGCTGTGGCCCGCGTCGACGTACTTGTCGGCCCCGCGCTTCACGAGCCAGCGAACGGTCGAGAGGTCCACCACCGCCGCGTCGACTCGACCAGAGTCCAGCGCCTGGATCACGTTCGCCTGGGTGTCGAGCTGCATCACCTGGGCCTGGGGCAAGGCTTCGTGGACCAGCTTGTCAGCATCGACGTTCTGGAGGACGGACGCCTTCGCGGCCTTGCCGGCCGCGGTGAGCTGCTTGAAGGTCTTCAGCTTGCCCTTGGGACTCGTCAGGAGCGCCGCCCCTTCGACGTAGTAGGGCCGCGAGAAGGCGACCAGCTGGGCGCGGGCCGGTGAGATCGTCATGAACTGGATGACGATGTCGACCTTGCCCGTCGTGATGTTCGGGATGCGGGCCGCCGGGTCCTGCTTGACGAACTCGACCTTGGCCGCGTCGTCGAAGAGCCCCTTGGCGAGGATGTGGGCCATGGTGATGTCCATGCCGGTCAGCTGGCCCTTGTCGTCCTCGAAGTGCCACGGCGCATTCGTGCTGCCGGTGCCGACCAGGATCTTCCCGCGGTCCAGCACGGTGCGCAGCAGGCTGTCGGTCTTCGCCTGCGCGTAGGCGCGCGTCGGAGAGAGGAGACTGGCGGCGCTCGCGCCGAGCGCGGCCACACCGGCGGCCGCGCCGAGGCCGCTCAGCTTGAGGACGTCGCGACGGTTGGAACCGGTGCTCATGAATGCCCCTCCCTCACCCTTCGCTCCCTGCCTTGGAGTTCACCGCGGTGCGCCGCTCGATGTCCGGTGGAGCGCCGCCAGGATAGGCCATGCCGACCGCGGCCGACAAGGGGCGCGGACGGGCCGGCGGCGCCCCGCGCCCGTTCTCCCCGCGTGCTCGCGCTGACCGGCTCGGGCCCGCGGATGCCTGGTACGATGGCCGGTAGGGGCCGATCCACCGCGCACGGGTGGGTCGGCGATCGACGAGGAGAGGAGAACCTGGACATGCAGAGCGCACGGCGTCTGTCGATTCTCGTCCCGGTGGCGTTGCTCTGGCTGGGCGGCACGGCCAGCGGCCAGTCGCCCGCAAGCAACATGAGCTTCTTCGTCACCAGCGCCGGATCCGGCAAGGGCGGGGACCTCGGTGGCCTCGCCGGGGCCGATCAGATCTGCCAGATGCGGGCGCAGGCGGTCGGCGCCGGCGGGAAGACCTGGCGCGCGTACGTCAGCACGCAGGGCCCCGGCGCCGTCAACGCGCGCGACCGCATCGGCTCCGGGCCCTGGATGAACGCGCACGGCGTCGTCATCGCCAAGGACGTGGCCGAGCTCCACGGGCAGAACAACATCAGCAAAGAGACGGCGCTCAACGAGAAGGGCGAAAAGGTCAACGGGCGCGGCGACACGCCAAACATGCACGACATGCTGACCGGCTCCCAGCCGGACGGCACGGCGTTCCCGGCCGGCGACGACCGCACCTGCGGCAACTGGACGAAGAGCAGCGCCGGCTCCGCGATGCTCGGCCATCACGACCGGCAAGGCCTGGGCACGGACGACGCGTCGAGGTCGTGGAACTCGTCCCACCCTTCGCGGGGCTGCAGCCCGGACGAGTTGAAGAGCACGGGCAGCAACGGCTTGTTCTACTGCTTTGCCGTCAAGTAGCGCGGAGGACCCTCCGCGAGCCTAGAAGCTGAAGGAGCAGTGCGCCGCCCCGCCCGGCGTCGATGAGGTCGCGTGCGCCGAGGCCCCGCAGCGCTCCGGGCTCGCGGCGCATCCGCCGAGCCAGAGCGCCAGCAGCACCGCACCCAGCGTCGTGGCCAGCTGACGCACGCGTCGCGATCGAGCGCTGCGTTCGAGCCGCGTGGCGGTCCGGACCTCGCGTTGTGGATTCGGCCCAGCGACGACCATGCGGTCACCATTCTGACACGGCCCGGTCAGTCCTGCCGCACGCCGGGTCTGCGTCACCGACCGGTCAATACCCCTTCGGTCCGGGCGGCACCGGGCCGCTCGGCGCGAGCGCGCCGTCGGCGTCGTGCTGCTCGTGTCCCTCGAGCGGCGGACAGAAGACGCTGACGAGGTGGAGCGCCGTGTCGGCGCGCAGCCGATGGCGGTCCTTCGGGCCGACGTTGTAGCCCACGCCGGGCTCGAGCGGCCAGGACTGGCCCGTCGTCAGATCGCGGACGGTGCCGCGGCCGGCGATGATGTGGTTCGCCTCCCAGTGGTGCTTGTACCAGAGGGTGGTCTCGGCGCCCGGCGCGAAGTGCACGTCGGAGAAGCCGAACCCCACGCCGTCCGCCCTCGTCAGCATCCGGAGCGAGCGGGACTGACCGTTGGCGACGGTCATCTCCTTGCCCTGGGCGCGCATCTCGTCGGCCCGCTTCACGAACATGCGGCGGGCGGTCTGCGGGATCGGCCCGCTCGGCGAGTAGGCGCCGTCCGCGTCGTGGCGCTCGTCGCCCCGGAGCGGCGGGCAGAAGACGCTCACCAGGTGCGTGTCCGCCGTCATCGCGAGCCGATGGCGATCGTGCGGCCCGACGACGTAGAGGACCCCGGCCTCGAGGGGCCACGACTGGCCGCTCGTCAGATCCGTGACCGTGCCCCCGCCCGAGAGGATGAAGTTCGCCTCCCAGTGGTGCTTGTACCAGAGCGTCATGTCGCTGCCCGCCGCGATCCGGTTGTCGTTGTAGGAGAAGCCCATGCCGTCCGCGGCGGTGAGGTAGCGTCCCGAGCGGGTGCCGCCGGCGACCGTTTTGACCATGCCGGCCGCGGCCAGTGCGTCCAGGGTGCGTATGAACATGGCGTCAGGCCTCCGTTAGCGAATCTCCGGCGTCCGCTCGCGCCCGTGGATCCCCGTCTGCCGAGTGAACGGCCCCGGACCCCGACGGTAGCGCGCCGCCGGTCAACTCGGCAACGGTCGTCTGGAGCTCCGCGGGGGGCACCGCCGCGGCCCCGCGGGGGCGCGGCGCCGATCGCCGCCACCGCGCGGCTGACCGCACGCCCGGGTGGCGTCGCCGCGCCGGCTACTCGGTCGCCTCTCGAGGGACGCCGCGAGGAGGCCGCCTTGACGTCGGCTGCGTTTGCGCCGATCCTCGGCGAGTCGAAAGATTCCCCCTGCTGCGGCGGGCACGCGGGCCAGATGGCGCGGGCGCGTCGCCGGAGGGATGACGGGTCACGTGGGCTCGTGGCGCCGGGACACGAGCCTGCGGCCGCGAAGGGCCCTGGCATCACGAGGAGGACGCGATGGTATCGATGTGGCGAAAGGCCGGGTGGACACTCGGGGTCTTGATCGGTGTGGCCGGGCTGCTGATGCCGGCGAGCGCCCAGGAGCCCAAGTCACTCATCAAGGAGATCCAGCAGCGCGGCGAGCTCCGCGTGGGATACGCGACCGCCGACCCCCACTCGTTCAAGGATCCCGCCACCGGTCAGTGGAAGGGTATCGCGGTCGACATCATGGATGAGTGGGCCAAGGAGCTGGGCGTCAAGCACGTGCCCGTCGACACGAGCTGGGAGACCATGATCGCCGGGCTGCAAGCCAACAAGTACGACGTGGCGGCGGCCCTGAACCGACGGCCGGGCCGCGCGCTCGCGGTGGCCTTCTCCACTCCCTACATGAACGACACGGGCACCTTCGCGGTGAACCGGGCCAAGGTCAAGGCCAAGACGTTCGAGGAGCTGGATCAGAAGGGCACGAAGATCGCCGTCATGCTCGGCACCGCGGAAGACAAGTCCCTCACGCGGATCGCGAAGAACATGGAGCTGCTGCGCCTCCCGGACCAGAACGAGACGCGGATCGCCGTCCAGTCCGGTCGCGCCCAGGGCCTGTTCGACGACATCTCGGGGAATGCGAAGTTCGCCAAGGAGAACAAGACGATCCGCCTCATCATCCCCGGTAGCCCGATCCTCGTCGAGGGCGTGGCGTACGCCATCCGCAAGGGGTACTCGAGCGACGACATCGAGGCCCTGAACATCATGGTCGAGGACTACATCAACACCGCCAAGCTGAAGGCGGCCGAAGCCAAGTACGGTCTGCCGGACCCGGAGCAGTTCACGAAGTAGCGGGATCCGCGCCCACACCCGGCGCAGGCGAGCCGAACCGCGCGGTTTGGCTCGCCTGTTTTGCCGGGCGGGCAGCCGGCACCGGAGCTCAGCGAGCGCCGGCGCGGCATCTTGACGGAGGGCGTCCTCAATGTCCTACGACTGGGCCTGGCGTATCGTTCCCCGGGCCCTCCCGGTCCTCATCGAAGGGCTCCGCCTGACGATCATGATCACGCTCGTGGTCATCGTGCTCGGGCTGCTCCTCGGCATCCTCGTCGCCGCCGGCCGGCTCGCCCGGAGCCCGCTGATCAACAAGCCGGTCGCGGCCTACATCGAGTTCTTCCGGGGGACGCCCGCCCTGGTCCAGCTCGTTTGGATCTACTACTGCCTGCCCATCGTGCTGGGGCTGGAGCTGCCCAGCTTCGCGTCGATCGTGGTCGCTCTCACGCTGAACGTCGGGGCCTTCTACGGCGAGGCGATCCGGGCCGGCATCCAGGCCGTCCCGCGCGACCAGGTGGAGGCCGCGGACATCCTGGGCCTCCCCTATCTGGACAAGATGCGGTTCGTCGTCCTCCCGCAGGCCTTCCGGATCATCATCCCCGTCGTCCTGTCACAGAGCATCAGCCTGTTCAAGGACACGTCCCTCGTCTCGACGCTGGGCGTCGCGGACCTCATGTACCAGGCCCGGGTCCTGTCGACCCAGACCTACCGGCCGCTGGAGATCCTGACCGTCGCGGCTCTCATCTACTTCCTGCTCGCCTTCCCCTGCACCGTCGCGACGAGGGTCCTGGAGCTCCGGCTCGCGCGCGCGCGGCACTGACCGGCCATGATCAGCGTGCGTCGGCTGAACAAGCGATTCGGGACCCTCGAGGTGCTCCGGGACGTCAGTCTCGAGGTCCGACAGGGTCAGGCGGTCGTCATCATCGGGCCCAGCGGCTCGGGCAAGAGCACGCTTCTCCGGTGTCTCATCGGACTCGAGACGCCGGAGTCGGGGGAGGTGCACGTCGACGGCCGGCCGTTCATCAGACGCGTGGACGGAGACCGGGGTCCGCTCCGGCGGACCCGTGAGTTCTGCGCGACCCAGCGGTCGATGGGCATGGTCTTTCAGCAGTTCAGTCTCTTCCCGCACCTCACCGTGCTCCAGAACGTCAGCCTGGCGCCCATGCGCGTCCTGGGTCTCCGCCAGAGCGAGGCGCAAGCGCGCGCCCGTGCCCTCCTGACCAAGGTCGGGCTGGAGGAGAAGATCCTGGAGTACCCGGACAAGCTGTCGGGGGGACAGAAGCAGCGCGCGTCGATCGCCCGCGCCCTCGCGCTCGAGCCGAAGATCATGCTGTTCGACGAGGTCACCTCGGCCCTGGATCCCGAGCTGATCCACGAGGTGCTGAGCGTCATGAAGCAGCTCGCCGCCGACGGCATGACGATGGTCGTCGTCACGCACGAGATGGGGTTCGCCAACAAGGTCGCGGACACCGTGATCTTCATGGACGGCGGGGCGATCCTCGAGCAAGGGCCGCCGTCTCAGGTCTTCGCGGCCCCGAAGGAGCCACGCACCAAGGCCTTCCTCGACAAGGTCCTGACGCACATCTGAGCGGGCGCACCGACATGCGGCGTCCCGAGGGCCGAGCCGTGCGGCGTCACGAATCCCCTGCTTCCGCGGGCAGACCTCGCGCGGACGCCGAGGGGCGCCGGCTCTCGCGGTCGCGGTCCCCGGCCCGATTGCCTCGTCGCAGACGGCGATGATCGTCGACGGTCACGCCTACTGCTTCCCGCCTCTCGGCGAGGCGAGCGGCTTCAGCGACGTGACGGCTCATCTCCGGTACATCCAGCGGGAGATGGCGGACCACCACCAGCCCGTGTGGCGATTGCGCGATGGCGCGCCCGGAAGCAACGACATGCTCGCCGATCCCGCCGACCGCACCCTCCGAGGGCTGCGCGACGTCGATTTCCGCCCCGGCGGCTACGGCCGGTTCGTCTGGCGCGCGGACGGGGCGGAGTACGCGAAGCAGTATCTCCCCCCGTACATGACCGACCTGTCCCACACGCCCGAGATGCTGGTCGCCCAGATGGACCACGCCGGGGTGCAGCGCGCGGTCCTGCACACCGACCACCTGATGGGCCGGCTCAACGAGTTCCTGGCCGAGTGCGTGCGCCGCCATCCGACGCGGCTCCTCGGCCTGGCAAGCGTGGTCGAGTGGGAGATCGAGCGTGATCCGGGGCGATCGGTGGACGAGGTGCGCCACGCCTACGAGCGCGGGCTCCACGGCTATCAGTTCACCCTGATCAGCCGCTACCGGCACGGCGTCACCGAGGCCTGGGACGGGCCCCGGCTTCGCCCCTTCTGGGACGGCGTGGTGGCCCTGGGCAAGCCGATCTACTTCACCCTCGCGCCCTGGCCTCGCCCGACGCTCGACGACTACCTCACCGAATTGGACAGGTGGCAGGGGTGGCTCGCGCGCTACCCGGGCGTCCCGGCGGTGCTCACCCACGGATTCCCGTGGCGTCTGCTCCGTCAGGGCCGACGGCTCCGGCTGCCGCCGCGCCTCTTCGAGCCGTTCCGCGTCCCCAGCGCGAGGCTGCAGCTTCTCTTCCAGATCAGCCTCGGCAACGTCTGGGACTACCCGTACACGGAGCTCCACACGGCGATCGCGCAGCTGGTCGACCACCTCGGGTCCGATCGACTGATGTGGGGCACCGACATGCCCAACGTCGAGCGATTCTGCACCTACCGGCAGACGCTCGAGGCCCTCACCGTCCACTGCCGGGGCCTCATCACCGACCAGGACATCGCGAACATCGTCGGAGGCACCACCGCCCGCCTGTTCGGCCTCACCGCCTGAGCCGTCGCCGCGGAGCGAGGCCGGCCGCGGCCTCGCCGGCCGGTCACGCCTCCATGCGGACCTCCTCGAGATCCAGCTCCCGCTCGATGTTCCGGAGGACATCGTCGTCGATCGCCCCGCGGTCGCGCATCAGCAGCACCGCTTCCCGCTGGGCGTCGATCACCGAGTGTCGGATCTGCCGGTGCTCGACCAGCTCCTGCTCCGCAGCGCTCTCCGGCACGTCGTCGAACTGCCCGAAGTGCTCGGCCCGATGGAGATACATCGCGCGCAGCTGGTCGAGGAGCGGCCGATGCCCGGGCCATCGCTCGTAGAGCTCGTCGATCCGTCGGACGGCCTCATCCACCAGCTCCCGGCGAGCCTGCTGCTCCTCGGCGCGCGCGCCCGAGTCCCGGCCGAGCCGGACCGCCTTGATCACCAGCGGCAGGCTCACGCCCTGGCCGACCAGCGTCACCAGGATGACCGTGAAGGTGATCACGATCACGGCCTCCCGGGCCGGCAGCGGAGAGCCGCCGGGGAGCACGAACGGCATCGCGAGCGCGGCGGCCAGCGAGACGGCGCCGCGCATGCCCGACCACGAGAGCACCACGACCTCCGCCAGGTTGAGCGCGGAGCCCCGGCGCGAGCCCAGCCGCTGCCACGCGGCCATCCCGATGATCCAGAGCGCCCGGACGACGAACAACGCACCGCTGACCGCCACTCCGGTGGCGACGAGTCGCAGCAACGTCGAGCCGCTCATCACTCGCACGAGCGCCGCGATCTGGAGGCCGATCAGGAGAAAGACGATGCCGTTCAGGAGGAAGACGAGCATCTCCCACACGGCGCGCGCGGCCAGCCTGACATCGGAGCCCATGATGCGCGAGGCTCGTCGTCCGAGGTACAGGCCCGCCGTGACGGCGGCGAGCACCCCGGAGGCGCCGAGCACTTCCGCGGGCAGGTAGGCAGCGTAGGGGGTCAGCAACGACACCGTGATCTCGACGGGCAGATCCGAGAGCCGGGTCCGGATGTGCGCGATCACCCATCCCACCGCCAGGCCGATCGCGATCCCTCCGGCGCCGATGACGAGGAACCGTCCGATCGGCGCCAGGCCCAGGAGAGCGGTCGCGCCGAGCGCCGCCCCCACCGCGACGTGATAGACCGTCAGCGCGGTGGCGTCGTTGAGGAGACTCTCCCCCTGGAAGAGCGCGATCAGGCGGCGAGGCACGGCCAGGCGCTCCATGACGGCCATCGCGGCGACCTCGTCCGGCGGTGACACGATCGCGCCGAGCGCGACCGCGACCGGCAACGTGATGCCCGGCACGATGACCAGCGCGACGCCCGCAACGGCAGCGGTGCTGGCGAGCACCAACCCGATCGCCAGCGACACGATGGTGCCGAGCTGCGCGCGGAAGCTTCGAATCGGCGTGAAGAACGCCCCGATGTAGACGATCGGCGGGAGCACCAGCAGGAGCACGGACTCGGGGGGGAGCTCGATGTGCGGGGCGCCGGGAATCGAGCCCAGCGCCAAGCCGCCGATCAACAGGAGCACGGGGTACGGCGTCCTCAGGCGGTGCGCGAGCGACACGAGGGCCGCGACGACGATCAGCAGCAGGAGGAGCAGCTCGGCCGTCTGCACGCGCGCTCGCTAGGACCGCCGCACGCCGGGCGGACTCACGCGGGCGTGCGTCATCCGACGCTCACCCCGCGCGCCGTCACGCCACGAGTCCGGCGGCTCGGAGGTAGGCCGCATCCTGCGCCATCACGCCGGCCATCTCCTCGGGCAGGGTGTGGGGCTCGAGGGACACGGCGCCCCGGTAGCCATCGTGCTTGAGACGCGCGACCAGGCCCGCCCAGTTGACGGCGCCGGTGCCGAGTGGCACACAGATGACGTTGCCTCCGGCTCGATGCAGCACGCGCCGTTCGTCGCCATGAACGGCGGGCAGGTACCGCGTCGAGTCCTTGGCGTGGAGCTGGACGATGTGGCCCTTCAGCAGCTCGTAGGCATAGGGAAACGGCTCGATGCCGGCGTTGTAGAAGTTGTCGGCATCGAAATTCACACCGACCCGCGGATGGCCGATGTGCCGGATGATCGCCAGGAGGTCTTCGGGCTGTCGCGTGATCTTGATGAACGAGTTCTCGATCGCCAGATGGATGCCCTCATGGCCCGGCCGATCGATGAGGCCGCACACGGTCTCCCGGAAGTCGTCGAGGCTCCGCCGCCGGCTGGCATCCACCCGTTCGATCGCGTCGTCGAAGACCACGATGACCGGAGCGCCGAGGTCCCGGGCCACCTCGAAGGCTGCCGCCAGCTCGGAGGCGCCCGCATTGACGTGGACGCGAAGTCGTCGGGAGCCGAGCTCTCGACCTACCGCCGCGGTGCCCTCGCCCACCATCCGGCGGGCAGACAGCTCGACGAACTGCGCATTCAGCTTGACGGCGAGGTCGCAGATCTTGGCCACCGGCCAGTGAGGGAACTCGCCGCCGTTGATCCCGAAGGGACAGGACGTCATGGGGCCTCCTTGTGGTCGGCCGGGGTCATACGAACCGCGTGAACCCGACCACGCGTTCTACCAAGAGCACCACTCCGGTCGTCAGGACGATCAGCAGCACGGAGATGGCGGCGATCGTGGGATCGCTGGCGAACTCGATGTAGTTGTAGATCTGCACGGGCAGCGTGGACAAGCGCGGGCCCGTCAGGAAGAGCGACACGACGAGCTCGTCGAACGACGTGATGAAAGCGAAGACCGCCCCGGCGATCAGGCCCGGCTTGATGAGCGGCAGGGTGACCGTCCAGAACAGTGCGAGCGGCGGCGCTCCCAGACTGGCTGCCGCCTCTTCGACCCGGCGGTCGAACCCCTCCAGCGTGGCGGAGACCGTACGGACCACGTACGGGAGGGTGACCACCAGGTGGGCGACGAGGAGGCCGCTGAAGCTCTGCGCGAGCGGTGTGCGGTTCAGAAAGATCAGGAGCGCGATCCCCAGCACCACGCCCGGCAGCACGATGGGCGCCATCAGCGCCGTCCGGATGAGATCGCGGCCGGGCAACCGATAGCGCACGAGGGCGAGGGCCGCCAACGTGCCCGTCACCGTCGCGGCCAGCGTGACCGTCACCGCCAGCCGCAGGCTCAGCCAGAAGGCCTCCGTCAGCTCGCGACTCTGAAGAAAGTTCACGTACCAGCGAAGTGACAGGCCTCGCGGAGGAAAGACCACGAACGCCGCCGCGCTGAAGGATACCGGAATGACGATCAGGATCGGCGCGAGGAGATAGAGGTAGATGAGCGCGTTCACCGCACCGAGCAGCTGGCGTCCCCCGACTCGCATCGCGGCCCTCAGGGAAGTCCCGTTGCGTAGGAGCGGCCGCGCACGAGGCGCCCCTGCGCCCAGATCAGCGTCAGGACGAGAACCAACAGTACCCAGGCAGCGGCCGCGCCGAAAGGCCAGTTCAGGAGGCTCAGGGTCTGCTCGTAGATGAAGACGGTGATCACATCGGTCGTCGGGCCGCCTACGAGTCGGGGCGTGGCGAAAGCGCCTACCGACAGGACGAAGACCAACACGGACCCGGAGACCAGACCCGGCAGCGAGAGCGGCAGAATGATGTGCCGGAACGTCGAAAGCGGGCCGGCGCCCAGGCTCTGCGAGGCCTCCTCGAGCGCAATGTCCAGGCTCTGGAGAACCGGCAGGAGCGACAGCACCATGACCGGCAGCAGGACCTCGGCCAGGGCGATGACGACGCCCGTCCGCGTGAACAGGAACTGGAGCGGGCGACTCACTAGCCCCGCGCCGACCAGCGTCGCGTTCACGACGCCGGTCGAGGCGAGCAGGATCATCCAGCCGTAAGAGCGAACCACCACGCTCGTCATCAGCGGAATCAGCAGTGCGGTCACGCCCAGCGCGCGCCGGCGCGGCGAGCGCATCCGTGCGATCCCGTAGGCGAGCGGGTAGCCAAGGACCGCCGTGACCAGGGTGACCTCGAGCGCCAGCCCGAGAGTCGTGCCCAAGATCCGGAGGTGGTGGGCATCCAGCAAGAACCGCGAGTACTGCTCCAGCGTCCATGCCGGCACCATCACCCCGCCCGGCCCGGTGTGGTAGAAGCTGTACCGGCCCAGCAGCCCAAGCGGGACCGCGAACACCCCGACGAGGATCGCCAGGCTGGGCGCGAGGAGCAGGAAGGGGCGCCACGCCCGCCGCGTCACGCCGAGCTCTCGACCGGCTCACGCGGCTCCCCCGCCGGGTGAAACGTGCAGCTCTCGGGCCGCCACGCGAGACGAACCGGGGCGCCCTCAGTCAGGGGCGGCGCATGCGCGGCGAGCGGATCGACCTGGCGGTCCACGCGGAGCTCGGCTCCGGTCTTGGTCGCCATCCGGTATTGCCGGAGCGCGCCGAGATAGGTGACGTGCCGCACGGCGGCATCGACCACGGTCACGCCGGGAGCCGGCGCCTCGTCCGGCTCGAGAAGCGCAATGGCCTCCGGCCGAAGGGCGACGGTGCCCCGGCGGCCGTGCCATCCCACGGCGCTCGGCACGAGCGGAAGGTCGAGACCGGCGTCCGCCCGGAAGACCGGTGTCGCGCCGTCCGGAGCCCGCACGTGGCCAGCGAGGAAGTTGCACTGCCCGATGAATTCGGCGACGAAGGGCGTGGCCGGATCGGCGTAGATCGCCTCCGGTGAGCCAATCTGTTCGACCCGCCCGGCACGCATCACCACGATGCGGTCCGCCAGGCTGAGCGCCTCCTCCTGGTCGTGGGTGACCAGAATGGTGGCGATGCGCAAGGTCCGCTGCAGCTCTCGCAGCTCGTCCCGCATGGTTCGTCGAAGGCGGGCGTCGAGATTCGACAGCGGCTCGTCGAAGAGCAGGACGGACGGCCGGATCACCACGGCCCGCGCGACCGCCACTCGCTGCTGCTGCCCGCCCGAGAGCTGGCGGGGATAGCGGGCGTCCAGCCCGCCGAGTCGGACGAGCTCCAGGGCCGCTGCCACGCGCGCCCGGCGCTCCGCGGCGGGGACCTTCCGCATTCGGAGCCCGTAGCCGACGTTCTCGGCGACGGTCATGTGGGGGAAGAGAGCGTAATTCTGGAAGACGATCCCCACGTCACGGCGATGGGGCGGCTTGTCCGTTGTCCGCAGGCCCTGGACCAGGATCTCCCCCTGATCGGGCCGCTCGAACCCGGCGACCATCCGGAGAGTCGTCGTCTTGCCGCAGCCCGACGGCCCCAGCAGGGCGACGAACTCCCCCGGAGCCACGCTCAGATCCAGTCCGTCCACGGCCACCGTGAGACCAAACGTCTTCCGGAGGCCGCGGAGGACGAGGTGCGGCGGCATCGCGGCCGGGCGAGGCGCCGCGCGCGACGGCTCTACTTGATCTCCCGGTTCCAGCGATCGACCCACTGGTCGCGGCGCTTGCCGAATTCATCCCAGTCGGGCGCGACCAAGCGCTTGAGGTTCTCCCCGTACGGGACGAGCTTCGCGACGTCGTCGCTCAGCTGCACCCCGCGATTCGTCGGGCCGATGAACATGGTCTCCGCATTGAGCTTCTGCGGCGCGACCGCCAGCGAGTAATTGACGTACTGTTCGGCGAGCGCCCGCTGCTTCGATCCCTTGGCGATGCCCATGGCGCCCATCCCGAAGATCGCGCCCTCCTTCGGGATCACCGATCCGATGGGCGCGCCGCTCTTGATCTGGAAGGCCGCACGGTCGCTGGCCCATGGGGACAGCCACGCTTCGCCCTGGACGAGAAGCTGCGCGAGCTGATCGTGGGAGGTCCAGAACGTGAGAATGCTCGGGCGGAGCGTCTTCACGCGCGAGAACGCGGCGTCGTCGTCGAAGAGGCCCTTGCCGAACGCCTTGCCCATCATGGCGACGAAGTACGCGCCGCTGATCGACCCGATCTCGGGCAGCACGACCTTGCCCTTGTATTCGGGCTTCCAGAGGTCGGTCCACGAGGTGGGCGCGCTCTTCACGTGCTCCGTGTTGTAGGCCAGGACCTGGCTCGACGTGAAGAACGCCACATAGGCGCGGTCCGCCGGCAAGGCAAAGTCGTGGAGCTGCCCGAGATTCGGGATGCGCTGCGGGTCGAGCGTCTCGAGCAGGCCCTCCCGAGCGGCCACCAGCGCGAACGGCGCGTCGAAGGTCACCACGTCCATCTGGGGATTGTCCTTCTGCGCGCGGAGCTTCGCGAAGTTCTCCGCGCTGAGGCCGGTGACCACGCGAATCCGCGCATTGTGCTCGCGTTCGAAGGCCTGGATCACGTTCGCCCTCCAGGCCTTCTCGAACGTGCCGCCGAAGACGGCCACCACCAGCTCATTGCCCTGGGCGTCGGCTGGTCGCGAGCTGATGGTGGCGACGGCTCCGCCGACGAGCGCGAGACCGATCAGCGTCCCGACGAATGCGCGTACGCGCCAAGTGCGTGGAGTGCTCATGCTGTCCTCCGTGGCGCGCGCGCGCGCCGGCTGCTCGACATCGCGTGTCCCCCGCCGGCGGCGGGGGTCCCCCCGTATTCCGCCTCAGCCGAAGATGAGCCGGACCGTCGACCCGACGTGTGGACGCAACACCGAGCGCGCGCGGCCCGGAAACGTGCTCCTCAACCTTGCCCGTCGGTCCTCCGCCCCTCGGAGGGTAACGCGCCGCCAGATGTCCAGGCAACCGGGTACCGCAGTGACCCCACGGTAACCGTCAAAGCCGATGCTCGTTGGCGATGGACGCATCGGCGCGGTGCCGCCTCGCGGAGACAGGCAGCTCCCGTCACCACCCCCGACGATCCTCTTGCCCGGGGCGGTCGCTTCCCATATCTTCGAGCCGTCGGCCATTGACGGCCCGCGTTCCCCCACCACACACGCTCGTTTCGGAGATCACGGTGCAGACCGAACACGTGCTCGTCACCGGAGGAACAGGGCGGCTCGGACGCTATGTCGTCGCCTCGCTCCGGCCCCACTACCGCGTGACCACGCTCGACCTAGCCGGGACACACGCCGCGCCGGACCTTGCTGTCGACATCCTCGATCTGGCGGGCCTCCAGCGTGCATCGCGGGGCGTGCACGCGATCGTGCATCTGGCGGCGATCGACGCGGCGGTCGAGGCTCCTCCGGCGGCCGTCTTCGAGACGAACGTCCGCGGCACCTGGAATGTGATCGAAGCGGCGCAGCTGAATGGCGTGCAGCGGATCGTCGTCTGCAGCAGCGTCTCGGCGTTCGGGGTCGACCACACGAACCCCGCCATGCCGCCTCTGTACCTACCGATGGACGAAGACCATCCGCTCCGCCCCACGCGGCCATACGGCCTCAGCAAGCAGCTCGGTGAAGACATCGCGCGCAGCTTCGCCCGCCGCGGTCCGATGGTCCTCACGTGCCTTCGACCGGCGTGGATCATGTTCCCGGACATCGTGGCACGCCTGGTGGATGGCCCCCGGCCCCCGCGCGATCCCGCTCACCCCCCGGAGCCGATCCCGCTGCTGCGTTCCTATGTCGCCCCGCGGGACGTCGCGTCCGCGGTCCGGCTGGCGCTCGAGCGCGGAGGCCGCGCCTTCGCCACTTATCTCATTACCGCGAACGACACGTTCGAGCCACGGCCGACGCTCGATCATCTCCGCGACGTGTACGGCACGCTTCCGGAGATCCGGAAGCCGGAGATCTACCGGCAGAATCCTCGCGCGAGCTCGTACGACATTGAACGTGCGCGCCGGGAGCTTGGCTGGACGCCTTCCGGTAGCTGGCAAGATCTCGTCGCAGAGGTCGGCTCCGGGCCCGTCTGACGCCGATCGATCCGCCGGCCATCGGCCGCTCCGGTCTTCGGGACCGGGAGCGCGCGGATGCCGCACTCCGCGGTGACTCAGCCGACCTCGGGTGACGCTACCCTCGCTAACCGGCCTGGATTCCGCTCCGAACGCTACCCCTGAATGAGGAGGAGATCGGAGCGATCGTAGTCCTCGCCGGTTGCGGCCGGTCGTACTGCGTCGCTCGACTTCGCGGGCCCATCCGTGGCGGTCCCGCCACCCGACTGAGAGCCACGGATCGCCCCTCCGCCCAGTGCATGAGAGCCATGGACCGCCCTCTCGACGATCCACCCCGCACCCAGCGCCAGGAACGCCACGAGCACACAGAAACCCATCGTCCGCCGAGCTCTGGTCATGCTCATCGTCCGCTCTCCTCCGCGAACGCGAGAGTCTTGCGCGACCACGGAGTCGTGATCGTCGTCGCCTGCGTCCGCTCGTGGCCGCGGATGCCCGTCGCCACGCACCAACCGGAGAGCAATCGCGGTACCAGCGCCGAGGAGCACGTCCGTGCGGGGACGACAAGGTGTCGAGGCAAGAAGCGACACAACGACAGAAGACCGATCCAGCCCGTCAACAGCCGGAGTGTGAGGTGGCCTGCTTCAGCGACCCGATCGCAGATCCGCTAGATGCGCTGGTCGCTTAGCCCAGCGAAGGTGCTCCTCGTGGAGGCGTAACGGAGTGTCACGCGGCCGCCGGATTGTGGGCACGGATACACCCGTGACATCGGGAGATCTCCCGACCTCGTCCGTGCGATCCGGGTGTCCCGCACCGGACGACGGCCGAAGAATGCGGCCGTCTCTCACCGAAATCGGTGGTGGAAACCTGACCACTGGTGGTGGTTGACATCCTCGGCCGGGGCGGGTTCCGGCGATGGCTCACGGGATCTGATCGCATCCGCCCATGCCCGCGATCTTGGCGTCCATCTTCGACCAGAGATGATGCGCCTCGAGCTGCGCCACCGAATAGCCCGGCAGGTTCGCCCTGACCGAGCCGTTCGCGTGCGATTGGCCCGCGTCCTTGTCGGCGCAATAGTCGTGCAGCATCGGTGGCGGCAGGTGCTCGATGGCGAGCTCTTGGACGCGCTTGCCGACATGCTTGGCCTTGTCACTGTCCGAGACGCCGCTGCCGAACCACGAATCGAACTTGCCCTGATCCAGCAGCAGCTCCGACATCGAATAGGGCGGCTCCGCGAACGTGTAGCCGTTGTATGGATCGTCACCGTGGCTCAGGTGCAAGTGGTCGGCGGAAAAGAACGGCAGGGCGTGGCCAGCCTGGTGGTCGTGCACCACGGGAATGTTCGCCGCGCGCAGCACCGCGCGCAGGAAGCCGGCGGTGCCGTGGCAGCCGGCCGTCCAATGCCGGTCACCGTAGCTCGGATGGGCATGATCCGTTGTGCCCTGGATGATCCGCAGCACCGGTGCCTCGCCGCGATATTGCCAGACGTGATCGTAGACCTTGGTCGTGTGGCCGCCGAGGTTGTGGCTCATGTGAGCATGGCACCACTTCAGCGTCCGCGTGATCGTCCCGTGGCGGTGCTCTCCGACCAGGTCGTGATCCTTGAGAAACTTGTGCATCCGGTGCGGCGAGGCCGGCACGACGTATCCGCCGGGGATGTCGTGGATCTCGTAGCCGTCGTGGGCCGCGCTCCACGTGTAGAACTCCCGGCTATCGAACAGGATCCTGAGGTTGGCGACCGAGTAGCCAGTGACGGACCACGGGACCCGGGTGCCGATCTCGATCGCGAGGCTCTGCCCGACGCTGGCGAGGTAGAGCCACCGCGCGTCGTGCTCGGCGAGCGCGGTGGTCGGCGCCTCGTTGTCGCCGGGATGCAGAACGTTGGGCGGCGGATCGGTCAGCGCGACGGAGCCAAGATTCCAGGCCTGCTCGAAGGCGTGCTGGAGGTCATCGATGCGTGACGAGGGCCAAATGAGATAGGGCTCGACGAGCCCCTGCGGCGTCTCCCAGATGACGTTTGTGCTCACCGCCGGATGCTCGATGAGCCAGTGATGGGCGCTCGGTGGATTGGGCATGCCTGAGATGCTAGCTTACCGCTCCGCCTCTGCCCGAGCCACCGGCCCGCCGAGCGGAAGAGCGTCGCTCGATCGCGAAGCACCCGACCGGCGACGCCGTCTCGGAGACCCAAGAGCTGGAGCCGACGATCGGACTCGAATCGATGACCTGTCGATCACGAAGAGATGACTACGATGAACCCCTTGCTACTCTGCCGACCTCACCCGACGCGAGCCCGCCTGCTCTTGAACGCTCCCCTGAGGGTGACGACCATCCTAGATCGCCTGAGGTCGGCTGCTTTGGCCCTCGGTATATTTGATATATTAGGCTATACGTATACAATGATGCTCGACATGTCGAGCGCACCCGCCGCCGGGGAGCTGCAGGCCTTCAAGGCGCGCTTCTTCAAGGCCCTCGCGCACCCGATCCGGATTCGGCTCGTCGAGCTCCTGGTGGAGCGCGACCGGGCCGTCCAGGAGCTCCAGGCCGCGCTGACGCTGGATCAGTCGACCGTCTCCCAGCACCTCGCCGTGCTGCGCGCGAATCACGTGGTGACGACGCGGAAGGAAGGCGTGAGCGTCCGCTACGCCCTGCGCGACCCGCTGGTTGGCGATCTCCTCGATGTCGCCCGGCGCATCTTCGGGAACCAGCTCGCCGGCACGCAGCACATGCTCCGCGCCCTCCAGCGCGAGCGCCGGCGGCGCTGACGTGTCTCTCTTCGCCAAGATCTTCAGGGTCGGACTCGTCACCGAGCCTCTCGACGCGGGCGACGCCGCCGTCGTCGAGCTGGTGCGGCAGGTGGAGTCACGGACACGCCAGCTGCTCGGCCGGGCGCTCTCAATCCGCGAAGTTGACGCCGGATCGTGCAACGGCTGCGAGCTCGAGATCGGCGGCCTCACCGGACCGGTCTACGACTGTGAGCGCTTCGGCATCCACTTCGTCGCCTCGCCTCGGCACGCCGACCTCTTGCTGGTCACCGGTCCCGTCACCCGCAACATGGAGGTACCACTCCGGAAGACATACGAGGCGACCCCCGACCCGAAGCTCGTCGTCGCGGTCGGCGACTGCGCCAAGACCTGTGGCGTCTTCCGAGGGAGCTATGCCGTCGCCGGCAGCGTCGACCAGATCGTCCCGGTGGACGTCTTCGTGGCCGGTTGCCCTCCCGAGCCGGCGGACATCCTCCGGGGCGTGCTGACGGCGCTCGATCGGCTGTCCGACCGGCGCTCGCGGCGATAGACGTGTCGCTCACTCTGCCACTCTTCCTCGTCATGGTGCTCGGCCATGTCGGCGGAGGCGTGGGCGCCCTGGTCGCGCCGACCGGCCGGAGCGCGCGCGGCGTCACGACCATCGGCGCCATCATCGGTGCCGCCGCCGGGCTCGCGCTCGGTCTCGAGACTCTGATCCGGGGCACCACCTTCCAGCTGGAGATTCCGCAGCTGCTCGCGATGGCGGGCGGCGTGAGCCTGCGCCTGGACCGCCTCGGCGCTTTCTTCCTTCTGGTCGTGGAGATCGTCGCCGTCCCTGCGGCGCTCTTTGGCGGAGCTTACTCCCGTGTGTACGAGGACCTCCCCACGCTTCGCCAGCTCGGGGCCATGCTGAACCTCTTCCTGCTGGCTCTGGGCCTCGTCCCGTTCGCCGACAACGTCGTGACGTTCCTGCTTCTCTGGGAGGCCATGTCGCTGGCCTCCTACTTCCTGGTCCTGACGGAGTCCGACCGACGGGACACTCGGGAGGCCGGCCTGTGGTACCTCGCCATGGCCCACGGCGGCCTGGTGCTGCTGATGGCGGCGTTCCTGCTCCTCGCCGCCGCCGCGCCGTCCACGGGATTCACGGATCTTCGGATGGCCGCGGCGGCGCTGCCGTCCTCGACCCGCAATGCCGTGTTCATCCTCGCGCTCCTCGGATTCGGCTCGAAGGCGGGGTTGGTGCCGCTCCACGTGTGGCTCCCGCTCGCACACCCGGCCGCCCCGAGCCACGTCTCGGCGCTCATGTCCGGCGTCATGATCAAGATGGGGCTCTATGGGTTGCTGCGAGTCACGCTGGACCTGCTCGGGGGTGGTCCCGTCTGGTGGGGCGGCATGGTCCTCGCGCTCGGCGCCGTCTCCGCTCTGCTCGGCGTGCTCTACGCGCTGACGGAGCAGGATCTCAAGCGGCTCCTCGCCTACTCCTCTGTCGAGAACATCGGGATCGCGTTCCTCGGTGCGGGCGCCGGGCTCATGTTCCAGAGCTACGGTCTCACGTCCCTCGCCGTGCTGGGATTCGTGGCCGGCCTCTACCACGCCCTCAACCATGCCTGCTTCAAGGGCCTGCTCTTCCTCGGGTCGGGGGCGGTGCTGCACGCGACGCACACGCGCAACATGGAGGACCTAGGCGGCCTGATCAAGGGCATGCCCCGCACCGCCTTCTGCTTTCTCGTCGGCGCCGCGGCCATTGCCGGACTACCGCCGCTGAACGGCTTCGTTTCCGAGTGGCTGGTTTTCCAGGGTTTGCTGGGGGGCTCGCAGCTGCCGCGAGCCGAGCTGGCCGTGCTCATGCCGCTGGCGGTGGGAATGCTGGCGCTGACCAGCGGACTGGCCGCCGCCTGCTTCGTGAAGGCGTTCGGGATCACGTTTCTCGCCATGCCCCGCACGCCACGCGCCGCGCAGGCGCGGGAGGTCCCCCGAACCATGCAAGTGGCGATGGGGATGCTTGCGCTCGCCTGCATCGCCCTCGGGGTCTCGCCTTCCCTCGTCGTGCCGGTGCTGGGCGCCGCGGTGGCCGGGCTCGGCGGCCTGCCCCACGACCTCATGCCCGCCATGCCGGGACTGACGCTCCAAATGCCCGGCGCCGTGGGTGCCATCACCCCCGCCGCCCTGGCCGCCGGGCTCGTGCTGGTGCCCCTTGCCGTCGTCGTCGCCTTCCGCATCGGGGCCGCCAATCGGCGCTGGCGCGTGGGCGACACATGGGGATGCGGGCGGATCGGCCAGACGCCGCGAATGGAGTACACCGCGACCGCGTTCGCCGAGCCGCTGCGACGCGTGTTCGCCGAGCTCTACCGCCCAACCGAGGACCTCTCCATCGACTTCCACCCCGACTCGAAATACTTCGTCCAGTCGATCGCCTACCGCACCGAGGTCCACCCTTGGTTCGAGCGGGTTCTCTACGCGCCCGTCGTGTCGTTCCTTCGCCGAACGGCGTTCCGGGTCCGCTGGCTGCAGGCCGGCTCGCTTCATCTCTACCTGCTCTACATGATCCTCGCGCTGGTCGCCCTCCTCCTGGTGTCGCGATGGACGAGCTGACGCGCTACGCGGTCGCCTGTGGACAGATCCTCCTGGCGCTGTTCCTGGCGCCGGGGCTGGTGGGCCTCATCCGCTGGATGAAGGCGCGGCTCCAGAACCGCCGCGGGGCGCCGGCCTGGCAGCCGTACCTCGAGCTCCGAAAGCTGCTTCACAAGGAGGTCATCGTCTCGCGGAATGCCTCCTGGCTCTTCCGGGCCGCGCCGTTCGTGATCTTTGCCAGCACGGTCGTGGCGGCCGCGCTCGTTCCCGTGCTGGCGGTTCCCCTCGTCTTCGACCCGATGGGCGACCTGGTCGTCCTCGTGTACCTCTTCCTCCTCGGTACCTTCTGGCTGGCGCTCGCCGGGCTCGACCCGGGGTCGGCGTTCGGAGGGATGGGGGCGAGTCGCGAAGTGACCGTCGCCGCTCTCGCCGAGCCCACGGTGGCGCTGGCCGTGTTCGCGCTGGCGCTCAGCGCCGGGTCCACGAACCTGGGGCGCATCGTCGCGGCTACTCTCACGGATCCGGCAAGCGCGCTGAGCCCGGGGCATCTGCTCGCATTCGGCGCGCTCTTCATCGTCACCCTGGCGGAGACCGGGCGGTTGCCCGTGGACAATCCGGCCACACACCTCGAGCTCACCATGATTCACGAGGCGATGGTCCTCGAGTACTCGGGACGGTACCTGGCCCTCGTCGAGTGGGCGGCGGCGATCAAGCTGCTGATCTTCTTCGCGCTCCTGGGCAATCTCTTCGTGCCGTGGGGCGTGGCGCCGACGTTGACGGCGGAGGCGCTCCTCCTGGCCCTCGTGACCTTCCTGCTGAAGCTGCTCGTCCTCGCCGTCACGGTTGCCGTCTTCGAGACCCGCGTCGCCAAGCTTCGCCTCTTCCGGGTACCGGAGCTCCTGAGCGTGTCCTTCGTCCTCGCGCTGCTGGCGGTGTCGTCCTCGTTCCTGCTGCGGTGAGGTGATGGCGACTTTCTCTCAGCTCTCGGTGCTGGGCTCGAGCCTGGTCCTGCTGATGGGCTTCATGCTCCTGTGGCGGCGCGGCGTTCCGGCCTACGTGAACGCCTTCGCCTGGCAGTCGATGGCCCTCGCCGGCGTCACTCTCGTCGTCGCCCACTACGGGCAGCGGCGGGATCTGTACTGGGTCGCCATCCTGCTCGTGGTCGTCAAGGGTCTCGCGATCCCGTGGCTGCTCCGACGCATGGAGCAGCGGTTCCGCACCGAGCGCGAGCTGGAGCCGTACGTGAACACGGCCACCTCGCTCGTCCTCGCCGGGCTGCTCGTGCTGGTTGGCTACGGAATCTCGCGCCCCCTGGTGGCGCTGAGCCGCCTCCCGACCCGGGGCGGGATGCCCCTCGCCATGGGGCTCATCCTGGTGAGCCTGTTCGTCCTGGTCAGCCGCAAGAAGGCGATCACGCAAGTGATCGGCTTCCTCATGCTCGAGAACGGATTGGCGCTGTTGGCCGTCCTCGGCACGTACGGCGTGCCGCTGATTGTCGAACTGGGCGTGTTTCTGGACGCGCTGCTCGGCTTCCTCGTCATGCAGATCTTCGTCTATCGAATCCACGAGACGTTCGAGAGCATCGACGTCGAGCGGCTGAGCCAACTGAGGCACTGAGCGGCGATGCGCATCTTCGGATTCTTGCTCGGGCCGCCGCTCCTGGCGGCGCTACTGGCCCTGGTCGTGGTGCCCTACCGCCGGGCCGTCGGATGGACGAACGCCGTCCTCTCCCTCGCGTCGCTCGGGGCGGCGCTAGCCCTGGGACGACGCGTCGCGGCCGGCACGGTCGTGGTCGCGGGCTGGCAGGATCTCCTGCGCGTCGACGCGTTGTCGGCGATCCTGGCGGCCTGCGTGGCGGCGGTGACGGTGCTGGCCCTGTGGCTCGGTCCGGGACTCGAGCGGGACGACGAGCCCCGACGGGCCCGTCGATTCCAGATCTTCATCAACCTGTTCGCGTTCACGATGCTCTGCGCGGTCACGTCCAACAACGTCGGGCTGATGTGGGTCGCGATCGAGGCGACGACGATCACCTCGGCCATGCTCATCGCGCTGGACGTCAGCAAGGCGTCCGTCGAGGCCTCCTGGAAGTACGTGCTGCTCGGATCGGTGGGCATCGCGCTCGCCTTCGGCGGCACCGTGCTGGCATACTCCGACTTCGTGAGGCTAGGCGACCCGCAGGACGCGGTCCTGAACTGGACCGTCCTGCGCGCTGCCGCGCCGGGGCTCCATCCGGAGGTCGTGGAACTGGCCTTCGTGTTCCTCCTGGTGGGCTACGGCACGAAGGCCGGTCTGGCGCCCATGCACACGTGGCTGCCCGACGCCCATGCGGAGGCCCCGGCGCCGCTCTCGGCCATGATGTCCGGCGTGCTGCTGGCGGTGGCCCTCTATGCGATCGTACGCTGGAAGGCCGTGGTCGGGGCCGCCGTCGGCCCGGCCTTTCCGAACCGGCTCCTCGTGATCCTTGGCGTGCTGTCGCTTGCGATCGCCGCCTTCAGTCTCGTCGTGCAGCGGAACTACAAGCGCATGCTCGCGTACTCGAGCATCGAGCACATGGGCCTGATGTGCGTGGGATTGGCGCTGGGACCGCTGGGGACGGTGGCGGCGATGTTACATCTGATGAACCACACGCTGGCAAAGTCCACGATGTTCCTGCTCGCCGGACGGATTCTCCACCGATACCGGACGACGGACATCGTGCGCGTGTCCGGCCTGCTCCGGGTGATGCCCGGAACCGGCTGGCTCTTCCTGGCTGGAGGGCTCGCGCTGGTCGGGTTGCCGCCATTCGGCCTGTTCGTGTCGGAGTTCGCCATCCTGCGGGCCGGCTTCGCCGTGGGGCGCCCGTGGCTCATGGGGCTCGTACTCGCCCTCCTGACCGTCGCCTGTGTCGCGCTCATCGCCCACGCGAATCGGATGCTGTATGGACTGCCGCCGACCGGACTGGTCTCCGGGGAAACGGCGTCCTGGCGCCTGATCCCGCTCGCGCTGTGCATCGGGGCGCTGATCGGCCTGGGGTTGGTGGTGCCGGCGCCACTCGGAACCCTGCTGGCACAGATCGCAGAGATCGTGGGACCGTGACGGCCTTCGCGGGCGTGCCAGCCGCTCTGGCACAGCATTTCGACGGCCGCGTCCGCGACCTGCGGCTTCGTGGCGACCGCGAGCTGCGCTGTACGGCCGCCACCGGGGATGTGCCGGCGCTGGCACGATGGGTGCGCGCGGCCCTCGGGGCGGACCTGATCCTGATGGTCGGCGGTGACCGTCGGCAGGATGGGCGAGGATTCGAGGTTCACTACGTGTTCGGACACGGCCGCGAGAACTGGTTTCTCCACGTCACGGTCGGCGTGGCCCCGGATCGACCGGAGATCCCGTCGCTCGCCACGTTCCACTATCCGGCGTCTCGGTTCGAGCGCGAGCTCTTCGACCTCTACGGCATTCGGGCTCTCGGGCATCCGGATCCGCGCCCCCTGGTCCGTCACGCGTTCTGGCCCGCAGACTACTTCCCTCTCCGGAAGGACGCCGCGCCGCGCGACTTCCACGACGACGGCCAGGCCTTTCCGTTCCGGCAGGTCGGCGGCGAGGGCGTGTACGAGATCCCGGTGGGACCCGTGCACGCAGGCATCATCGAGCCCGGCCACTTCCGCTTCAGCGTGGTCGGCGAGACGATCATCGACATGAAGTCTCGGCTGTACTTCACGCACAAGGGAACCGAGAAGCTCTTCGAGGGCCGGATCCCCGGCGACGGGGTGGAGCTGGCCGAGCGCGTGTCCGGAGATACGAGCGTCGGCCACGCGCTCGCCTACTGTCAGGCGGTGGAGGCGCTGAGCGGCACGCCGGTGCCCCGCCGGGCGCGCTACCTGCGTGTACTCTTCCTCGAGCTCGAGCGCCTCTACAACCACGTCGGGGATTTCGGCATGATCGCCAACGACACGGGGTTCCCCGTGGCCCATTCGCACTGCTTCCGGATTCGCGAACGGCTCTTGCGCCTGAACCGACGCCTGACCGGACATCGCCTCTTGCGGGGCACCGTGACGCTCGGGGGCGTCCGGACCGACCTGCCGTCCGGTGTGAACGTCGTCTCCGAGGTAGAGCAGGCGCTCGCGGATTTCGAGGAGATCGTCGCGATCAGCCTCGAGAACACGCTGGTCGCCGATCGTCTCGACGGGACCGGTCGCCTGACCGCCGCGATTGCCCGCGATCACGGTGCCCTCGGCTTCGTCGCCCGTGCGTCCGGGCTGGACATCGATGTGCGGCGAGACCACCCGTTCGCGGCGTACGGGGAGCTGTCGTTCCGCGTGCCCGTGCTCCACACGGGCGACGTGAAGGCCCGCACGCTCGTGCGCATCGAGGAAACGCGGGAGTCGGCGACGCTGATCCGTCAGGTGGTGGAGGGGCTGCCCGCCGGGCCACTGGAATCGGCGCTAGGCCCGCTGCCGGCCTTCGATCCGGCCTTTTCCTTGGTGGAAGCGTGGCGCGGCCAGATCATCCACTGGGTGATGGCCGACGGGAGCGGCCGGCTCGAGCGCGTCAAGATTCTCGACCCGTCGTTCCTCAACTGGCGGCCGCTCTCGTATGCGCTCCTGAAGAACATCGTCCCCGACTTCCCGCTGTGCAACAAGTCGTTCAACCAGTCCTATTCCGGGAACGACCTCTAGGACGGAACACCCTCGGATGAGATCACGCCGTCGCTCCTGCTCGAGCCGTCTCTAGA
>CAYXBJ010000129.1:0-45294 GCA_964463175.1 uncultured bacterium | reverse complement strand
GGCACTCCGAGCCGATCGAGCTCGGCACGGGCGCCCGGCTCGGCCGCGACGTCGACGGAGTCGAACGTCACTCCCCATGACGAGAGCAACTCTCTCGTCTTGGCGCAGGAGCTTCAGCCGGGGCGGTGGTAGAGGATCGCTCGCTGTGCGGCCACGCGTCATGTCCTCCCGCGCCATCTTAGCGCGCGAGGAGCCTCGCGCGCCGGAGAGGGAGGTGGACGCCTGTCACGGTGTCGCGGGGGCCGGTCCGTCCTGCCCCGGCGCACGGCGGGGGCCCGGCCTACCCCCCGGGTTCGGTGGTAAGCCCTTTTGCGGTATGATCGACGGCGTCATGTGCTTGACTGGGAGAGGTATTGATCTGTCCGGGCGCCGCCGCCCGCGGCGAGAGCTCGCCGCGGGAATCGTCTCGGCGCTGCTGCTTGCGGCCTGCGGGAACAGTCAATCGCCGACGGACCCCGCGCGCCTGTCCGAGGCGCGTCGGGTCGAGGCGGATCTGGCCGTGAAGACGCCGGACGTGGTGGATGCGCTCTTCCTGGGATCTGGCCCGCTGATCCCCCGCGATGGCGCGGTCGACTGTCCCCTTCAGGGATTCTGGAGCGGCTACCCCCGGGGAGCCAGCGTTCGCCTCCGCGTGTCGAGCCGCGTCCCGGGACCGGCGCAGGCCGCGATCGCCGGAGCGGTCGGGGCGCTGTCCGGGGCGACGGCGAGCTCGCTCCTGGTCAACATGGAGGTCACGCCTGAGCCGGACCCGCTGCCCGGAGTCAACGAGGTGACCGTGACCGAGGCCGCGCTACCGCGGGCGGCCGGATGCTCCTCGGACGCCGGCTGCGTGCAGTACCGCTTCGCGGGGCGGGGGCTCCTGATGAGCGCGCGGATCGTCGAGCCTCGGGCCCAGAGCCCGTCGGTTTACGTGCACGACACGGTGGGTCACGGCGTCCTCGGTCTGTGCCACATCGACGCGCGTCTGATCGGGGGCGGGGAGAACTCACTCATGAGCGGGGGTCCCGGCACGCCCCCGGGCGCTGGCGCGCCCACCCTGACTGGCCTGGATCTCGATGCGATCCGGACGGTCTACGCGTCCGGCGTCAACCCGGGCGCGGCACGCTCGACGTTCCTCGCCGCCCGCCTGGTGAATCTCCAGGCGGGGCAGCTTCCGCGGGTTCCCTAGTCCGGCCGCGGCACGCGGAGCGCGTGCCGCGGGCGAACTCGACTCTTCTCGAGCGGCGTCCGGCGCGCCCTGGCCTCAGGGCGTCTCCGCGTCGAAAACCGACTGGGCGGCGGCCAGCGCCTCTCCCGTTTCGGCGCGGTATCCGAGATCGCGGAAGGCCATGCCGAGCGCGGACAGCGTGGGAAGGACGTAGAGCGGGCTCGCTGTCATCCCCATCGTGCCCACACGCAGCAGGGTCTCCCGCATCTTGTCGATGCCCGTGGAGATGAGGATGCCGTAGGCGTCGCGCATGCGGCGCACGACGGCCGTGGCCGCGAGGCCGGCCGGCACGCGGAACGCCGAGACGCTGTCGGAGGCGATCGACGGATCGCCGAAGAGATCGACCTTCAGCGCGGCGAGTCCCGCCCGAAATGCCTTGCCGGCGATGCGGTGACGCCGGAGGCGGTTGGGCATGCCTTCCTCGAGGATCAAGCTGACGCCTTCCCGGAGCGCCTGGGAGAGGTGAGTGGGCATCGACACCGGCTGGTTCCGCCGGCCGCCCTCCGGCACCCCGCCTCCGCGGGAGGCCGGGACCCACTGGCGCTTCCAGCGAACGAGGTCGTTGGCATAGGTGGCGGCCGGGCGCGCTCGTCGCTCCATCGCCTCGAACGCGCGCGGGGACACGGACACGATGGCGAGACCGAGCGGCATGGCGAGGCATTTCTGGGAGCCCGTCATGTTGACGTCCACCCCCCACGCGTCGGTCTGGACGTCGAGCCCGGCGAGGGAAGACACCGTGTCGAGGAGGAACAGCGCGCCGTGGCGGCGCGTGATCTCGCCGACCGCGCCCGCGGGGTAGGTGACCCCGGTCGAGGTCTCGTTGTGGACGAGGGTCACGATCTTCGGACGGACCTTCGCGACGGCCCGCTCGAGGGCTTCCAGATCGATCGGCCGGCCGAGCTCGACGTCGAAGGCGGTCACCGCGGCGCCCGCGCGCTCCATGACCTCCTTCATCAAGCTGCCGAAGACACCCGCGACGACGACGAGAGCACGGTCACCCGGCTCGACCAGGGAGATGGCCGCGGCCTCGAGTCCGGTCCGCCCGGAGCCCGGCATGGCGATGACCTCCCCCGAGGTCTGGAACACGTGCCGGAGATCGAGACACGCCGGCTCGAGGATCTCGTCGTCGAACGGCGGCTCGTACTGGATCATCGGCGGCTGCGCCATCGCGCGGATGACCCGCCAGGGAACCTCGGTCGGGCCGGGAATCATCAGGATGGGGCGGTCGAGTCCTCGTCGCCAGTGCTGGGTGCTCACGTGGCATCTCCTTTTCGGTGACGGTCAGAGCCTCGGTCCAGTTGCCCCATCTTACGTCTCCAAGGGGCCGCGTCGCCACTTCGGGAGGCGAGCCCCGTCGGATCGCGGTGCTAGAATTCGGGCGCGGCATCGGCGCCCGGTTCGAGGCGCGGAGGGCCGGATCGTGGATGGAATGGGGCAGCACGTCCAGCCTGCCCGTCGCGAGATAGCGGGCGGTCTCCCGCCCCGCGAGGGAGCCGTGGAGGATTTGGACCTTCGGGGCGAAGTGTGCCCCTACACGTTCCTGAAGGCGCGCCTCGCCCTCGAGTTGCTCTCCGAGGGGACCCTCCTGCGCGTCGTCGTCGACAACGAGATCTCGGCCCGCGACGTGCCGCGAAGTCTTGCCGGGGCCGGGCACGCGGTGCTGGAGGTTGTAGCCGCGGGCGACGGCACCTGGTCGATCGTCACGCGCCGGGGTCCGGGCTGAGGGACGTGCCGGCGTCGGATCAGGGGAGCTCGACGAGGATGTCCGGGCCGGCGACCGTCACCGCGTACACGGACACCGAAAGGTCTGGCGCGACGTCGCAGGCGCCGGTGCGGACGTCGAAGTCGAATCCGTGCCAGGGGCAGACGATGCTGTCCCCGAGGAGCGCGCCGTCGGCCAACGGCCCGCCTTCGTGCGGACAGGATCCGGACAGCGCCTGATACTGGCCGTTGCCGGTGTTGAAGACGGCGATCGGTAGGCCGTCGATCTCGACCGACTTGCCCCGTCCGACCGGGATCTCTCCCACCGCCGCGACGCGGACCATACGTGACATGGCGGTCATTATAGCGGTCCGGTGACGGCGCGCCTTGACACGTCCAGAGGCGCCCAGTTAGGGTGAGGGACGATCTGACCCCGGCCACAGGAGACGAATGCGCATGCGATGGCTCGAGCAGGCCGATCCGGAGGTCGCCAAGGCGATCCGGCTCGAGACGGAACGCCAGTCCCGTAACCTCGAGCTGATCGCTTCCGAGAACTTCGTCTCCGAGGCCGTGCTCGAGGCCGTCGGCTCCGTCATGACCAACAAGTACGCCGAGGGCTACCCGGGGCGCCGGTACTACGGCGGCTGCGAGAACGTCGACACCGTGGAGGAGCTGGCGATCCAGCGCGCCAAGGAGCTGTTCGGCGCCGAGCACGTGAACGTCCAGCCCCACTCGGGCTCCCAGGCCAACATGGCCGTCTACTTCACGGTCCTGTCGCCCGGCGACACGATCGTCGCGCCGAATCTCGCGCACGGCGGTCACCTCACGATGGGCAACCCGATCAACTTCTCGGGAAAGCTCTACCGGATCGTCCCGTACGGCGTCCGGCGGGAGGACGAGCGGATCGATCTCGACCAGGTGCGCGATCTGTGCCGGGAGCATCGTCCCAAGCTGCTCGTGACCGGCGGCTCGGCCTTCCCGAGGGCCATCGACTTCAAGCCGTTCCGTGAGATCGCGGACGAGGTTGGATGCCTGCTGATGGCGGACATCGCGCATCCGGCGGGGCTGGTCGCGGCCGGACTTCATCCCACCCCGGTCCCGTACGCGGACTTCGTGACCTCCACCACGCACAAGACGCTCCGCGGGCCACGAGGCGGGATGGTGATGTGCCGCTCATCGCATGCCCAGGCGCTCGACAAGGTCGTGATGCCGGGCATGCAGGGCGGCCCCCTCATGCATGTGGTCGCGGCCAAGGCCGTCGCGTTCCGGGAGGCCCTGACTCCGGACTGGCGCGCCTACCAGCGCCAGATCACCCTGAACGCGAGAGCCATGGCCGCCGCGCTCATCCAGTGCGGCCACCGGCTCGTGACCGGGGGGACGGACACGCACCTCATGCTGGTCGACCTCACCGCGGCCGGGATCACCGGGAAGGAAGCCCAGGAGGCGCTCGACCGCGCGTGGATCACCGTGAACAAGAACACGATCCCGTTCGAGACGCGCAGTCCCATGGTCACCAGCGGCATTCGCGTGGGCACGCCGGCGGTCACGACCCGCGGGATGAAGGAGCCCGAGATGGAGGCCATCGCGGGCTTCATCGATCGCGTGCTGCGCGCCCGGGGCGACCAGAAGATCGAGGCGTCGGTACGCGCCGATGTCGCCTCGCTGGCGGGCCGCTTCCCGCTCTACCCGGAGCGCCTCGGGTGAAGTGTCCGTTCTGCGGGCACACCGAAGATCGCGTCGTCGACTCGCGGGTCGGCCGGGATGGGGAGTTCATCCGGCGGCGCCGCGAATGTCTGAAGTGCAACCGCCGCTACACGACGTACGAGTACATCGAGGACATCCTGCCGATGGTCGTGAAGCGCGACGGGCGGCGGGAGCCCTTCGACCGGGCGAAGCTCCGGAACTCGGTCCTGAAGGCGTGCGAGAAGCGCTCGGTCGGTGTCCAGGCGGTCGACGACGTCGTGAGCGACATCGAGGGGAAGCTCCACGAGCGCGCCGAGAAGGAAGTGTCGAGCCGTGAGCTGGGCGAGCTCGTGATGGCGCGCCTCCAGCGGCTCGACCAGGTTGCCTACGTGCGCTTCGCCTCCGTCTACCGGCAGTTCAACGACGTGACGCAGTTCATGGACGAGGTGAAGGGGCTCATCAAGAAGGAGCCGAAGGAGCCCGAGAAGGCGAAGCGGCGGAAGGCCCGCGGCTAGAGGCCGCAGGTCCTGACGTCCGGATCCGGGCGATGGCTCACGCCGGCGGTTCTCGGCGGGCGCGACGCCCCGGGGCCGTCGCCGGGGCAGAGGTGATCGCGGCGCTCGCCGCGGTCGCGCCCCAGTACACCGCCGCGGCCCGCGGCGAGAAGCAACGGCTGCTGGCCGCGCTCCTCGCCGCTCCCGTCGTACTGCCCGCCGCCCTCCTGCGTCTCCACGAGTCGCTCTGCTTCCTCCAGGCGTATCCCGATGACCGCGAGATCCTGGATCGGGTCGACCGCCTGCTGGCCCGATTCTCGGCGCGGACGCGGTCGCTCGACGACCGGCGCCTGCGCCGACTCCACGACACCGGCGTGGCCGGCTCGACGCTCGAGTATCCGTACGGGCTCCCGCTGGGCCGATGGCTGGCGGCCCGGCTCGGTCCCCACGCCGACATCAACTGGGCGTCGGAGCCGGACATGGAGCGCCTCGCCGAGGCGCTCGATCTCCTGGTCACGCCCTCGGAGAGCGACGCGTTCAGCGAGGGTGGGTTCACCGTGCCGCAGTGGCTGGACGTGGCGCGGGCGGGCCGCCGGCTCACGGACCTCCAGGTGCTGATCGAGGCCTTCGATCGCGGGCCTCTCGACCCGGGCCTGCGGGACTGGCTCTTCGAGAGCCTGGCCCTGCCGATCCGCGTCCGCCTGGCCGTGGCGGGCATCTCCCGGACCCTTGCCAAGCGTCCCGTGGCGCGCCCGGCCTTCCAGCGAGCCGCTCTCCGCCGCCACGGCGTCAACGTCGCGCGGGAGGCGGTCCGGCCGCTTCCGTTGCTGCGGCGGGCGCCGCCCGCACTGGCGACGGATCTCATCGATCGGGCGCGCGGTGCGATGGTCACGCGCTCACGCGAGCTGTACGCGTTCTCCTACCCGAACCCGGACGATGTGTGGACGACCGAGCCGGGCCGCGGACTCCAGGTGGTGCTGATCGGGCTCCAGCCGGAGTTCCGGCTGCCGTTCGAGGGGTACTACGCGTTCATGATGATCAAGAACGGCGTACCGGTCGGGTACGGTGGTGGCTGGTGCCTGTTCGAGACGCTCGAGTTCGGCTTCAACATCTTCGAGTCGTTCCGGCAAGGGGAGTCGGCGTGGCTGCTCGGCCAGGTCCTGCGCGCGTATCACCGGGCCTTCCGGATGCGCACCGTGGTCGTGGATCCCTACCAGCTCGGCACCGACAACCCCGAGGCGCTTCGATCCGGCGCGTTCTACTTCTACCACCACCTCGGGTTCCGGCCGCGGACCGAGCGGGCGCGGCGCGCGCTGACCGAGGAGCTGGCGAAGATCGCCCGCGATCGGCGATACCGCTCGCCGCTGCCCGCGCTCCGCCGTCTCGCGCGGGACGAGGCGTGTCTCACGCTGCCCGGGGGCAGCGCCACGCCGGAGCGTCGCCTCCGGGCCCGCGATCTGGCGGCGCTGGTGACCCGCGACGTTGCCCGACGTCACGGTGGAGACCGGGAAGCCGCGGCGCGCACCGCGGTGCGCCGCGTGGCCCGTGCTCTCGGGATCGGGCGACTCGCCGGATGGACGGATGCGGAGCGGCGGGGCTTCCGTCAGTGGGCCCTCGTGGTGACGCTGATCCCGGACCTCGGTCGATGGCCGGCCGGGCGCCGGGCGCGCCTGGCCCGCCTGATCCGTGCGAAGGGCGGTCGCGGGGAGGGTCCCTACGTGCGCCGGCTCCTGGCCCACGCGCCGCTCCGGCGCGCCCTCGAGGCGCTGGTCGACCGGGGCTCGCCGCGCCGTCGCGGCCAGGTCCTCGTCTAGCTCTCGGTCGCCGGCTCCGGCACGGGCTTCTCGCTCCGCCGCGTGGCGAGCGCGACGCCCGCGATGACCACCAGCGCGCCGACCACATGGGCCCAGGTCACCGGCTCGCCGAGAAGGAACCACGAGACCGCCAGCACCTGGAACGGGATCAGATTGACCGTCAGAGACGCCACCGCCGCCGAGACGACGCGGATGCCCCAGTAGAACCAGACGTGCGAGACCGTCACCAGCGTCGCGGCATAGAGGATGGCCAGCGCGGCGCCGAGGGTCATGTGGGGGAGGGCCCGCCAGGGGCGCTCGAAGAGCGACAGCGGCACCAGGAAGGCCGCGGAGACGATGTAGGTGCCCGCGGTGATGACCGTCGGGGGGAACCGGCGGGACACCTGGCGGGCGTAGACGGAATAGACCGCCCAGATGGTCTGGCCGGCCAGGATGAAGAAGTCCCCCGGGTGCAGGTCGAGATCGAGAAGGGCCTGGAGCGACCCGCGCGTCACGGTGAGCACGACCCCGGCCGACGACACCAGGATGCCGATGACGTTCAGACGGGAGAGTCGCTCCTGCAGCCACGTCGCCGAGAGGAGCGCGACGAACACCGGGCCCGTCGCGCCCAGGATGGCGGCGTTGATGGCCAGCGTCCGGTGGAGGCCGTAATACCAGAGCGTCGTGTTGGTGACGAGGCCGGTGAGAGCGAGCGTGAGGAAGATGCGGATGTCGCCCGAGGCGATGCTCGGCCACGTCTGATAGCTGAAACGGACGTACCAGAGCAGGACGCCCGTCGCGAGAACGGTCCGGAGCGCGGTCAGCGTGATGGGCCCGACGACCTCGAGGGCGACCTTACCGGCGATGAAGTTGCCGGCCCAGATGAGGCTCGTCAGGAAGAGAAGTCCGTAGGCCTCGTGCTCCTTCAGTTCGCGTTCGGTCCGAGTCACCGGGCTCCCCTACCAGAGGCGCGGGCCGGTGCGTCCACGGCGCCGCGCCCTGCCAGAAGCGCGGAGGCCCCGCCGTCCGACCTGCGGGGCCTCCGAGGTGGAGTGGATTACCGCGCTTACTTCTTCTTCTTCGTCGCCTTCTTCTTCGCCATCGACCGTCACCTCCTCCCTCCGCGGCGCACGCTCAGGCGCGCGGCGTGTCTCTGTCCGGATGCTAGGGGAGGGGTGAGAGGCTGTCAAGCTGAAAATGCCACCGGCTGAGGGTCCATGAGCCTCGGCCCCCTACCGGTTGTGGAATCGGGGTCGATGCGGAGGGTTGGCGACGGCGCTCGCAGCGACGCCGCGGATGGCCGCCGGCGTTGACATGCCGTGAGCCCGAGTGCTACCGTGTTGCGAATATCGTGCGCCTTTCTCCTTCCTTCTAGCGGACGTCCCACGGAGGCTCGGCATGATGCCGTCGGTCGGAAAAACGCCGAAGATCCTGTTCGTGAACCCGCGGTTCCCGCGGTCGCTCTGGGGGTTCCAGGGGATCCACGACATCGTCGGCGTGAAATGCGGTCAGGCGCCGCTCGGACTGGCGACGGTCGCCGGCATGACGCCGCGGGAGTTCCCGGTGGAGCTCCAGGACGAGAACGTCGAGCCGATCCGCTTCGACACGGACGCCGACATCGTGGCGATCGGCTGCTGGAGTCCCCAGTACCTCCGAGCCAGGGAGCTGGCCGAGGAGTTCCGGCGACACGGCAAGATGGTCGTCGTTGGCGGGCCCTACCCGACGCTCTGTCCGGAGCGGTTCGTCGACGGGACGTTCGACGTCGTCTTCGACGGGGAGACCGAGAACACCTGGCCCGAGTTCTGCCGGGATCTCCAACAGGGTGCCACGCCCAAGCCCGTCTACAAGCAGATCGGCAACATCGACATGCAGAAGTCGCCCGTCCCCCGCTTCGACCTCATCCGGAAGGGTGACTATCTCTACTACTTCATCCAGACGACCCGCGGCTGCCCGTTCGCCTGCGAGTTCTGCGACATCATCGTGACGGACGGTCGCGTTCCGCGCCTGAAGTCGATTCCCCAGGTCCTGAAGGAGATCGAGACCGTCGCCGCCCTCGGCGGCAAGTACATCAGCTTCTCCGACGCCAACCTGATCGGGAACCAGAAGTACGCGGAGCAGCTGCTGGAGGCGGTCGGGGACTTCAGCCGGAAGAACAACTACCCGATCCAGTTCTCCGCCGAGATGACCATCACGGTGGCGGAGCGGCCCCGGCTGCTCGAGCTCCTGCGGGAGGCGAACTTCACGAGCATCTTCGTGGGGATCGAGTCCCCCCGCATCGACAGCCTGATGGAGTCGAAGAAGCGGCAGAACGCCCACCGGCCGCTGCTCGACAGCGTCCGGCTGATCCAGTCGCACAACCTCCTGATCGTCGCCGGGATGATCGTCGGGTTCGACCACGACGACCACCGGATCTTCGAGGAGCAATTCGACTTCCTCATGGAGGCCGGCATTCCCTTCACGACGTGCGGCGTCCTCACCGCGATCGAGAAGACGCCGCTCCATGCCCGGCTGCAGAAGGAGGGGCGGCTCCTCCCGTACGACTCGGCCACGGTGCTGGGTCACGGCGCCGCCGACCTCAACTTCACGCCGAAGCTGATGACGGTCGACGAGGTGCAGCGCGGATACAACTGGCTCATCCGGTCGCTCTACCGGTACGACAACTACGGCGCGCGGGTCATGCAGGCCATGTGGCCGTTCCAGAAGGCCTGGGAAAAGCGCGCGGCGGGCCGGGTCGACTCGAACCTGTTGCGGACCGCGTGGAAGGTCGTCCGGTACTTCCTCCTGACAACGGACGGGATGCGGCGTCGGGCGTTCATCCACACCCTCCGCGGCGCGATGAACGGGGGCTGGTCGGCCGAGAAGCTCGTCAACGCGATCTCCTACATGATCGTGCACAAGCACTTCCACGAGTACGTGACCGAGGTCCACGGCGACCCCGAGACCGTTCCGGCGCGCTCGCCGTTTGCGGACCCGGCGCTCGAACGATGGTGGGAGGGTGAGTTCGGTCCCGCCTACCTGGAGAGTCTCCGCCGCGAGGCGGGCGCCGGGCGATCGTGGCTGGCCCCGTGGACGGCATGGTTCCGGCCGGGCCTCCGCCGCGCCGTGGCGGTGCCCGAAGCGTTCCTCACCGACCGGGTGGGGGAGTGCCTGCGCCGCTATTTGGACGAGTTGGGGGTCGAGGTGATCCCGGTGGCGACGGCGGCCCTGTCACGGCTTCGCGACCGCGCCGATCTCTTCGTCCTGCCCATCTTCGGGTCGGTCCGGAAGGGGCGCGAGGATCTGCAGCAGGTTGTTCAGCAGCTTCACGAGCGCGTCCAGATGGACCTCGACAAGCTGCCACGCGTCGTCCACTTCTCGATCGACGGCGGGCGCGAGGCGGTGTTCGAAGCCTTCGCCCGGATCGGTCTGACGTTCACGCGGAGGCTGGAGCGGTTGCGCGCGGCGTTCGAGAAGGCGGTGGACGCGGCGCTGGTGCCCACCCCGCAGTCGGTCGGATCCTCGGAGCCGGTCGCGTCCTGATCGGAGCGCGCGGGCCGGCCTCTGGGCGAGGTGCCGGCCTCGACGCGGTTGTCGGCTAGGACGGCCGTCGCCGCGTGCGCGAGGGCTCGAGAGGCTCCTCGACCGGGGGCTCCGCCCGGGCGAACTCGGCGTTGAGCGGGACGCCGCGGGCGCAGAGCGGGCAGTTGGCGCGCTCATAGGTCGGGAAGTCCCGCTTCACCAGGCTGAAGACATCCTTCCCGAGGTCGGTCTTCGTCGCGCGCTGCCAGAGGCAGCCGATCCCGACGACCACGCCGCCGGCTTCCTGGACCATCTTGATCAGGAGACGGATCGTCTCACCCGTGGTGATCAGGTCCTCGACGATGAGGACCTTGCTGCTCTTGCGCACGAAGCGCGTGAACTCGTCCGGGAGTCGGACGCGTCGACCCTGGCCGGTGAAGCCCTTGGTCGCGTAGACGAGGATGGGCCGGGACGGCAGTGCCCGGGCCACGCAGTGGGCCAGGATGAGGGCGCCGGGGCCCGTGGACAGCACGACGTCGGCGGGCCAGGGGGCGAAGTGTTGCGCGATGATGTCGCCGAGGCCCTCGGTGAACGACGGCTCGGTCGTCACCAGCGCCTTGTCAATGAACTCCGGCGCGTGATGCCCCGACGGGAGCAGGAAATGGTCGTCGGTGCGATAGGCTCCGGTGCGCCGGAGGATCTCGAGGTGGATCTTCTCGCGCGCGCCCGGATCGGGCTCCACGACGCGCGCCCCGGCGTCGCGGCTCCCCGTGGACCCGGGGGGACGGGCTCGAGGCGTCATCGCGGTCGGCCGGCGGTCAGCGGGGCGCCCGTGGGCCCGGGCGGACCGGGCGCGACGGAGGGCGGGGACGGGACTCCTGGACCACCAGTTCCTCGTGGCATGCGGGGCACACCTCGCGCCCGTCCTTCCGGAGGACTTCCCCCGGCCGGAGATGCTGGTCACAGCGCTCGCACGCGGGGTTGTTGCAGAACCGGACCGTTCCGCCTGGGCGCCGCTGCATCTCCCCGCCGGTGATGGCCGCTATCGTGGCCCGCGTGGGCCTGCATGTCAACCGGGACGTGTAGTTGCGTTGCGTTCCTTGACGCTCGTTCCCAGGGCTCGCTAGACTGGGCCGATGCGGATCCTTGCGGTCGAAACCTCGACGCTGACGGGCGCGGTGGCGATCCTGGACGCCGGCGTCGTGGTGGCCGAGTCTCGGGTGAGCGTCTCGGTCACTCACGGCGAGCGCCTGATGGCGGCGATCGACGCAGTGCTCCGGGCGGCGCGCTGCGAGCTGGCCGACATCGACGCCTTCGCGGTGGCCCAGGGACCGGGGTCCTTCACGGGGCTCCGGATCGGACTCAGCACCGTGAAGGCGCTCGCGTTTGCCACGGGCAAGCCGGTGGTCGGTGTGCCGACGCTCGAGGCGCTCGCCTGGCGGCTGCCCTACTGCGCCTATCCGGTGTGCCCGGTCCTGGACGCCAAGAAGAACGAGGTGTACACGGGCCTCTACCGGACGCTCGACGGCAAGCTCGAGGTCCTGGACGCGCCGCGCGCCGTGGCGCCCGGGTCCCTGGCGGAGGAGCTTCGCGCGTCGGTGACCGGTCCGGTCGTCTTCGTGGGTGACGCGGTGGCGCCGTTCGCCCCCGTTTTCGTCAATGCCCTGGGGGCGCGGGCGCGTCTGGCCCCGGCCGATCTCCGGCTTCCGTCGGCGGTGACGGTGGGAGAGCTTGGCGGTTGGGCACTCTGCGGCGGCGCGGCCCCGGACCCGGCGAGCCTGGTGCCCCTGTATCTTCGCCCCTCCGAGGCGGAGCTCGCGCGTGAGCGACGGCAAAGAGCCGGACATCCGAATTGAGCCGATGCGGGCCGCCGATCTCGATGCGGTCCTCCACATCGAGCGGGCGTCCTTCCCCACGCCGTGGTCCCGACAGGCGTTCCTCCACGAGCTGGAGCGGAACCGGGTCGCCGGGCTCTGGGTGGCGCGAGGGCGGCGCTCGGGCGACGGTGACGAGGTGTCGCGGGTGGTCGGCTATCTGTGCCTCTGGGCGGTGGCCGACGAGGTGCACGTCACGAACCTCGCCGTCGACCCAGGCTGGCGCGGGGAGGGGATCGGTCGGCTCCTCCTGGGCACCCTGCTCGTCCATCATCGCTCGACCGGCGCGCGGCGGGCGTTCCTCGAGGTGCGGCCCGGCAACGTGGAGGCTCGGCGGCTCTATCAGGGGCTCGGCTTCCGTGAAGTGGGCCGCCGGCGCGGCTATTACGTCGACACCGGCGAGGACGCGCTCCTGCTCGAGGCGCGCCTCGACGAGGGCCCCCTGGCTGCCGGGACGACGACGGACTTTTCCCTTCGGCGGAACCCGTCCGTCGGCTGACGCGTTCTAGGAGTTAGGTGATGACCACCCGTCGACGATGGGCGCGATGGTGCGCGGTGCTGGGAAGTCTCTGCGGGATGCTGGTGCTGAGCCCGGCGGGATCGCCCGCCGCGTGGGCCCAGGCGATGCCGGCACGAGACCTCGTCGCCCAGGGCAAGTACATCTTCGGGGCGGCGGGAGGCTGCGGCTGTCACACCGAGAAGGGGCGGCCGGTGAACAGCGGCGGTCGGAAGTACGACGGGCCGTTCGGCTCCGTATACTCCTCGAACATCACACCCGACCGGCAGACGGGCATCGGGGGCTGGACGGACGAGCAGATCGTCACGGCGATCCGGCTCGGCCGGAGGCCGAACGGTGAGCGGCTGATCCCGGTCCATCCCTACACCGTGTTCAACGGGATGGCGGCCGAGGACCTGCGCGCGCTGGTGGCGTTCCTCCGGAGCGTCCCGGCGGTGAATCGTCCGAATACGCCGAAGCAGATCACCGTGCCGCTCTTCGAGAGCGTGTTCCTGCCGACCTGGCTCGCGGCATTCGCCCCGCGCGAGACCCCGCCCGCGACCGCGCCGACGTCCGGCCTCGCCCGCGGCGAGTACCTGGTGCGCGCGGTCGGTCACTGCGGGGAGTGCCACACCCCGCGCGGTGTGACGTACGCGACCGACAACTCGCGGTTCCTGGGTGGGACGGCGAAGGGGCCCGAGGGCGATCCCGTTCCCAACATCACGCCCGACAAGGAGACCGGACTCAGCTGGTCGGAGGAGGAGATCGCCGAGTACCTCGAGACGGGGAACAAGCCGGACGGGGACGTGGCCGGCGGGCTCATGGGCGAGGTGATCGAGGGCACCGCCGCAGGGTTCAAGGACCTCACCAAGCCAGACCGGCTGGCGATCGCGAAGTACCTGAAGAGCATTCCGGCGGTGCGCAACAAAGTGGCCAAGAAGTGACCGTGCCCAGAAAGGGAGGCCGAATGAACCGAACGACCGTACGTACCAGCGTCGTCATCACCAGCCTGGGGGCCCTGCTGTTCGGATACGCCGTGAGTCAGGCCCAGATGGCCCAGGTGGGCTCGGGCGACATCGTCGCCGACCGCCAGCGGCTCATGAAGCTCAACGGGGCGAGCGCGCGCGACATGAACGACAAGCTGAAGGCCGGGAACATCGAGGCCATCGCCGTGAACGCCGAGACGATCGCGATCAACGCCCAGCATATCCCGATGCTTTTCCCGCCGGGCTCCATGACCGACAAGTCGAACGCCAAGCCCGAGATCTGGGAGAAGAAGGCCGACTTCGACGCGGCGGCCAAGACCATGCAGGCCAAGGCCGAGGAGCTGCGCGACGCCGCCAAAGCGAAAGACCAGGCGAAGGTCGAGGCCCTGATGAAGGACTTCGGCCGCACGACCTGCGGCGCCTGCCATACGCCGTTCCGCAAGCCGATCAACTAGACTCGTCTTCGACGCCGCCACCGCCGGGGTGCCCTTCGACACCCCGGCGGCCGGTGACGGCGCGCCACGGGATCCGGCCGCTGGCGCCGTGGAGTCCTGCGCGCTCGATCCGGGGACGTGAACCGATGGGCGAGTGCGGCGAACACGACCGCTGACCCTATAATCAGGGCCATGTCGGGCGCGTTCTCCGGCCTGCGGTTCCTCGATCTGTCCCGTCTGTTGCCCGGTCCCTACTGCTCCCTGCTGTTCGGGGACCTCGGCGCCGAGGTGATCAAGGTCGAGGAGCCGGGCCGCGGAGACTATGCCCGGCGCACGCTGCCCCACTGGGGCGACTCCGATGTCGGCGCGTACTTCCTCCTCCTCAACCGCAACAAGAAGAGCGTGTCCATCGATCTCAAGAGCGAGGGCGGGAAGACGGTCTTCCGGCGCCTGGTCCGGACGGCCGACGTTCTGCTCGAGAGCTTCAGACCGGGCGTCATGGATCGCCTCGGGCTCGGCTGGGAGGCGCTTCGCGCGGAGAATCCGCGCCTCGTCTACTGCGCCATCTCGGGCTACGGCCAGGACGGCCCGTACCGGAACCTGGTGGGCCACGACGTGAACTACATGGGGTACGCCGGCGCCCTGTCGGTGACGGGCGAGCGGGACGGGGCGCCGCTCACGTCCGGCGTCCAGGTGGCTGACCTGGGGGGCGGTGCGCTGATGGCGGCCTTCGCGATCGGCGCGGCGCTGAACCACCGCCACGCGTCCGGTCAGGGCCAGTTCGTCGACGTCTCGATGACGGACGGTGTCGTCTCCTGGCTCATTCCGCATCTCGCGGCGTACTTCGCAACGGGGCGCGTGCCGGAGCGGGCCCGGGAGCGGCTGAACGGCGGCTGGCCCTGCTACGGCGTCTACGAGACGGCGGACGGCGGCCACGTCACGCTGGGCGCGCTCGAGCCCCAGTTCTGGGCCAACTTCTGCCGGCTCGTGGGCCGGGACGATCTGCGGCCCCTCCAGCACGTCGAGGGCCTGGACCGGGACCGCGTCGCGGCGGATCTGCGCGAGCTGTTCCGGACCCGGACCCGGGCGGAGTGGGTCGAGCTCCTGCAGCAGGCGGACGTCTGCGCTGGACCGGTGCTGACCCTCGACGAGGTGGTCAGGGACCCCCAGCTCGTCCAGCGCGGTCTGTTCACGGAGGTCGAGCACCCGAAGCTGGGACCGGTGCGCCAGGTCGCGTTCCCGGTCCAGATGTCGGGTACACCCGCGCGCGTGACGAGCCCCCCTCCGGAGCTGGGTGAGCACACCGACGAGGTGCTCCGCGGCCTCGGCTACGACGGGCCCTCGATCGCGGCCCTCCGACGGGACGGAGTCGTCGCGTGAGCTCGGACGCGGGCACCGAGGCCATGGTCGACCGGATGCTGGCCGGGGACCGCCGGGCCCTGGCGCGGCTGATCACCCGGGTCGAAAATCGCGAGTCGGGCGTGCCCGAGATCATGCGCCGCGCTCACCCGCGCACCGGCCGTGCCTACACGGTGGGCATCACCGGACCGCCGGGGGCCGGAAAGAGCACGCTCGTGGACCGGCTCCTGGCGGCGATCCGGAAGACGGGGGCGACCATCGGCGTCGTCGCGGTGGATCCCACCAGCCCGTTCACCGGCGGCGCGGTCTTGGGCGACCGGATCCGCATGCAGGCGCACACCCTCGATCCGGGGGTGTTCATCCGCAGCATGGCGACGCGCGGGAGCCTCGGCGGCCTGGCACACGCCACCGGCGAGGTGCAGAAGCTTCTCGACGCCGCCGGATTCGACTGGATCATCGTGGAGACGGTGGGTGTCGGCCAGACCGAGCTCGACATCGTGAGGCTGGCCGACACGACGGTGGTCGTGCTGGTGCCGGAATCAGGCGACGGCATCCAGACCATGAAGGCGGGGCTCCTCGAGGGGGCGGACATCCTGGTGGTCAACAAGGCTGACCGGGAGGGGGCGCCGCGACTCATGACCGAGCTGAAGTACATGGTCCACCTCCATCGGGAGGGCCAGCTCGCTTCGCGGGACCTCGACTGGGAAGTGCCGATCCTCTCCACCGAGGCGGTGCACGACGTCGGGGTCGTCGAGCTCCTGGACACGATCGGACGCCATCGCGCCGCGCTCGAGTCGAGCGGCGCGCTCGAGCGGCGCCGGGGCGCTCGCCGGGCGCGCGAGCTGCGCGGGCTCATCCTGGCCGAGCTGCGGCTCGCAGTCGACCAGACCCTCGCGGACGGCGGGACACTCGAGCAGCTCGTCGCCGACGTCGAGGCCGGACGGGTCGATCCCTACACGGCGATCCGGACGGTCGCGGAGCGTCTCGGCCTCCGTTCCACGCCGTCCTCCTGATGCGCGGACGACTGCGTGCCTTGACCCTCGTCGAGGCGGCGTGCTGTAATCCGACAGCGTGAGCCCGACCGCCGCCGCCCTCTCCGACGTCCCGTTCCGCGACACCTTCTGGAACATCCCCGAGTGGGGCCAGTTCCTGCTCTACGCGCTGTCGGTCGTCGCTATCGGCGTGTTCGCGCTCGGCCTCTGGCAGCGCGTGGCGCTCTGGCGGGAAGGGAAGCCCGAGCAGCGGCTCGACCGGATTCCGGAACGGCTGCGATTCCTGGTGCGCCACGGTCTCCTCCAGGGGCGCATCCTGACCCAGCGCTATCCCGGGATCATGCACGCCCTGATGTTCTGGGGGTTCTGCGCGCTGTTCCTCGGGACGGTCCTGGCCACCATCGACTACGACATCGCGCTCCGCCTCCCGCTGGGGCTGCACTTCAAGCTTCTCCAGGGTCCGTTCTATCTTCTCTACGAGCTGTCGCTCGACCTGTTCGGGCTGTTCTTCGTGGTCGGCCTCGGCCTCGCGCTCTACCGGCGGTTCGTCGTGCGCCCGGCCCGGATCGACCCGACAGCGAGCTTTGCGTGGATGCTGGCCCTGCTCTTCGTGATCAACGTCACGGGCTTCGTCCTGGAAGCCTGCCGCCTCGCGGTGGTGAAGCCGTGGTGGGCGCCGTGGTCTCCCGTCGGCTGGGCGCTGGGGCATGTGTTCCTCGCGCTCGGGCTGGGTGAGGGCGCGCTCCGGGGCCTCCACCTGGGGACGTGGCTCTTCCACTTCACGATCTCGTTCGCGTTCATCGCCCTGATCCCGCACTCGTACTTCATCCACCTCCTGACGACACCGCTCAACACGTTCCTCGTGAAGCTCGGCCCCCGGGGCGAGCTGAAGCCGATCCTGAACATCGAGGAGGCGGAGTCGCTGGGGATCTCGAAGCTCGAGGAGTTCTCCTGGAAGCGCCGTCTGGACTTCGACGCGTGCACCATGTGCGGCCGCTGCCAGGACGTCTGCCCGGCGTATCTCGCGGGGACCCCGCTGTCGCCGAAGCAGGTCATCCTCAAGCTTCGGCGGCTGATGCACGAGGGGAACGGGCGCGCCATCCATGGGGAGACCATCACCGCCCAGGAGCTCTGGGCGTGCACGACGTGCATGGCGTGCGTGGAGGCGTGTCCGGCGTTCATCGACATCGTGGACACGATCGTCGATCTGCGGCGCTACCTGGCGCTGTCGGAGGGCGCGCTGCCGGGGACGGCCGGCATGAGTCTCCAGAACATGCAGCGCGCGGGGAACCCGTGGGGTCTCGCGCCCGAGGAGCGGCTGGCCTGGGCAGAGGGGCTCGACGTGCCGCGGATCCAGGAGGGCCAGGAGGTCGAGTACCTCTACTGGGTCGGGTGCTCGGCCTCGTACGATCGCCGCAACCAGAGCATTGCCCGCGCGGTCGTGAAGGTGCTTCGGGCGGCCGGGGTGTCCTTCGCGGTCATGCCCGGGGAGCGCTGCAGCGGCGACGCGGCGCGTCGGCTCGGCGAGGAATACCTGTATCAGACCCTGGCCAACGAAAACGTCGAGAACCTGAAGCGCTACCGGTTCCGGAAGGTGCTGGCCGCGTGCCCACACTGCTTCAACACCATCGGGAACGAGTACCGCCAGTTCGGCGGCGAGTTCGAGGTGGTGCACCACTCCGTGCTGATCGCCCAGCTTGTCCGCGATGGCCGTCTCCGCCTGACCCGGCCTCGCGAGGAGCTCCTCGCCTACCACGACTCCTGCTACATCGGTCGCTACAACGACATCTACGACTCGCCGCGGGAGAGCCTCCGGGCGATCCCGGGTCTCGAGGTGATCGATCCGCCGCGCAGCCGGAACAAAGGCCTCTGCTGCGGCGGGGGCGGCGGCCACATGTGGATGGAGATCCGAGGCAAGGAGCGGGTGAACGAGATCCGCGTGGCGGAGCTCCTCGAGACGAAGGCGGGGACGGTCGGCACGGCCTGCCCGTTCTGCCTCGCCATGGTCGACCTGGGGCGGAAGGTCAAGGGCGCGGAGGACAAGCTTCAGGTGAAAGACATCGCGGAGCTGGTGGCCGAGGCGCTGGAGTGACGCCCGGGACTCGGTCCGCTCGACCGGGTGGGCCGTCGGGAGTGTGACAGTGGCGGGGCGCGTGACCTGGCGCTCCGTCGTTCCGGCGACCGCGCTGGCGCTCGCCCTCGGAGCGCTGCCGCTCGCGGCGGCCCCTCTGACCGAAGCGGGCCGTCGGGCGTACCAGGCGGCGCAGAAGGCGGACGACGAGGCGGGCGCCGCATTCGAGGAAGGGGAGAAGACACTCGCGCTGCTCAAGGCGCTCGCGCCCGAGCACGACGCGGTCCCGCCCGGCCTGAAACCCTTCCTGGACGAGGGAGAGGCGTCGCGCCAGGCGCTCCAGGGGTACCGGCGGTTGGCGCTGGGCAGCTCGACGGACGCACTGGGGCTCCTCGCCGACGTGAGCAAGATGTCGACGGTGCCCACCGTCGACGCCGTGCGCCGGGACACGCTCGAGCAGCACGCCCTCCTCTCCGCGCACGAGGCCGCCGTGATGTCCGCGCGGGCCCGTGCGGAGGCCGAGCGTCTCCGGGCGATCCTCGCCGAGGCACGACTGGCGACGGTCGAGGGCGGCGGTAACGCTCGCGGCACGCGTAGCGCGCCGGCACCGAGCGGCAGCGGCGAGGCTCCATCGTCCGGCCAGCGTCGCGGAGACGCCATCGTTCCGAACCTGATCGGCGCGCGACTGGACGCGGCGACCCGGGACCTGGAAACGGCCGGCCTTCGGCTTGGCCCGGTCACCGGGCCGAGGGACGGGTTCATCGTGAAGCAGTCTCCCGATGCGGGCACGGGCGCCCCGCACCAGAGCGCGGTGACCGTCACGCTCTCGGGAACGGCGGCGACCATCGCGCCGACGCCCACGACTCCCTGACCCTGCGTGTCCCTAGAGCGTGACCTTCTGAAGCCCTGACCATGCGATGAGCGGACCCGTCCTCGGCATCACGGGAATCGGCGCGCACGTCCCTCGCTACCGACTGTCCGGCGACACTCTGGGCGCGGTATGGGGCGGCTCCGGGAGCGGGACACGGGCGGTCGCGAACCATGACGAGGACAGCGTCACGATGGGGGCCGAGGCGGGGCTGGCCGCCCTGGGCGAAGGCGGAGGTGCGAGCCTCGACCTCGTGTGCTTCGCCAGCACGACCGCGCCGTATGCTGAGAAGTCGTCCGCCGCGCTGCTCGCTGCCGTGCTCGACTGCGGCCCTGCAGTGGCCGTGGCGGATCTCGGCGGCAGCCTGCGGGCCGCCACGACCGCATTGCGGCTCGGCCTCGACGCGCTCCGGTCCGGATCGGCCCATGAGGTCATGGTCGCCGGCGCCGACATTCGTGTTGCTCCGCCGGGCAGCGATGTGGAGGCATCCTGGGGCGACGGCGCTGCCGCGGTGCGCCTGGGGCAGGGGAGCGCCGTGCTCGCGCGGTTCGTCGGCTCGGCGTCCCACACGCACGAGTTCTCGGACGTCTGGCGGCTGGCCGACGCCCGCTTTCCGGAGCAGGGCGACCCGACGTTCGTCCGCGCGTACGGGTACGAGCGCCTCATGGCGGAGGCGGCGCGGCGCCTGCTCGCGCAGACCGGCGTCGCAGCCACGGCGATCCGGCGGGCCGCCGTCTACGCGCCGGACGCTCGCCTGGCCCTCCCGATTCTCCGAAGCCTCGGCCTGGGCGAGGGCGTGCTTCCGCGCGTGCCGCTGCTGGGGCGGATCGGAAACACCGGCGCCGCATCCCCGATCCTGGCGCTCGTCGCGTGCCTGGAGGAAGCAGAGCCGGGAGACCGCATCCTGGCGATCGGCTACGGCTCGGGGGCGGATGCGCTCCTCTTCGAGGCTACGGAAGCGGTCCGTGGTCTCGATCGCACGCGGGGGGTGGCGGACCAGGTGGCGGCCGGGCGGGCCCTCCAGCACTACGGGAAGTTCCTCCAGTTCCGGCGGCTCGTCGACACGGAGCCGATCCGGGCCTTCACCGGGCTGCCGGTGATGGAGCGTGAGGAGCGTCAGAGCCTCCGGCTCTACGGTCAGCGGTGCGCGGCCTGTGGGGCCGTCCAGTACCCTCGCCGGCACGTCTGCTGGCGATGCTCGGGCAGGGACCTGCCGGAGCACCGGCTGTCTCGCCGCGGTCGGGTCTTCACGTTCACGAAGGACCATCTGGTGCCCTCGCCCGATCCGCCGACGGTCATGGTGGCGGCGGACCTCGAGGGCGGAGGGCGCTTCTACACGCAGATGACCGACAGCGACCCCGACGCGGTGACGTTCGACATGCCGGTCGAGCTCACGTTCCGCCGCTTCCACGAAGGCGGAGGCCTCGCGAACTACTTCTGGAAGTTTCGCCCGCTACTCGGCTCGCCACCCGCCACGAACGCGTAGCCGCGTGCCCGATGCGACACGGGATGGTGGCGTCGGCGTGTGGTCTCGTGACGGCCGGTACTCTGATGTTCGGCGCCGTCTTGCCGGGGCACGCGGCGATCACGGGCGCGACCGTTGCCGCCACTCAACCGTCCTGGACCGGGAAGTGCCCCCTCAAGGTCTCCTTCACAGGCTCGGTCACGGGATCACCGGGGACACAATTCTCGATCACCTACGTGAGGACCGTGAACAGCGTGGTCTCGCCCATCGGGGCCGTGACAGTGACGATGCCCGCCTCGGGCTCGATCCCGGTCAACGACGGCTTCGAGATCGGGAAATCCACGAGCGGCGTCACCGAGGAGCAAGTGTGGGTCCACAACGTCTCGGGCGGCCAGGCGGACGTGTACTCGAAGGCGGCCGGGTTCTCGGTGACCTGCGTGGTCGATCCCGGGAAGCGACCGAACGTTCCCCCTGCCGTGACGCTACATCCGCAGTGGGTCGCGCGGCGAGCCTACGACTACGAATGGGTCGGTCTGGCCGCGCAGCCTCCGGAGCAAGGGACCGGACCCTGTCCTGATCTCTGCGTTGGCTGGCTCCACATCCATCAGAGCGATTCGCTGACGCTCTTCCATCACAACTCGTACTACCGGTCATTCGTCGGATATGATCCGGCCGCGTTCACGGGTCTGCGCGTGGCGAAGGCCATCCTGACGTTGATGGTGGCCAACGGCAGCGACAAGTGCTTTGGCGGCGTCGGGCGGGCGCTTTTGGCCGAGATGCCGGCCAAGAAGGGCGGGACTCAGCACCTCAAGACGCCGTACCCGAATGACGGCGACTTCGCGCTGTCCGTCCCGCTCGTTCGCCAGGACGCCGGAACTGTCGCGGTGGACGTGACGAGGATCGTGGCGACCTGGGTGACGACGCAGATCCGGAACGACGGCTTCGTGCTTCGCGGCAAGGACGAGGACAACGGCTCGAACGGCAACGATGCGTGTACGGTCGGATTCCGGACCAATGTGGTTCTGAGCATCGAGCAGCTACCGGGTCCCTGACGTCCGTCCGGGGTCCCGATCGGCCCGCCGTCGCGGCTCCGTCGTCGCGACGGGCGGGGGACGGACTCGCGCCGGGCAGGCCTGTACGCTGGGGAACCTAGCCCCTTCCCACCCTAGGACGTGTCAGTGTCCGTCTGGGGCCGCGCGAAGAGGCGCGTCGCCAGGAGCACACGGCCGGTCGGCGAAAGAGACTGCAACTCGACCACGTGGCGGATCTTGTCCGGCGTACTGCCCTCGTGCACCACGGCGAGCTCCAGCCGGACGGGAGGCTCGACGAAGCGCGGCAGCTCGACGGTCAGGAGCACGCCGCATTCGGGGCATCGCCCAGGCAACGGGGCCATCGCCTCGTAGACGTCGAAGTCGTCGCCGCGATGGCAGCGCCGGAAGGCCGGCGCCTGGGTGGGGTCTCGTTCGGTGTTCCGGCGACCACCTCGACGGCGCTCGACCGAAGCTCCACCGGAGGCCTGACGCCGCTCGCCTCGTCGGCGGTCGACGACCACCTCCACCCAGGCGGACTGCGCGAAGTTCCGCCGGAGGGACGCGAACACCTCCGGCCGGTTCATCTTGACCACGACGACCCAGCGCGCCCGTTGCGGCACGATCCCCTTGTCGACGCCGTCGGTCTTGGGATCCGCCCGGTGGGTCTGACGGACCGCCTCGTTCCGACCCTGCCAGAAGAGGAAGCAGAGGTAGTGCCAGGCGTGATCCGCCACGATGGCATCCGCCTGAAGCTCGTCGCATCCGCGACATCGGCCCTCGCCGCTCGGTCTGGTTCCGATGGCGGCTCGGACGGCTTCGGGGGTATTCAGCGTGGCGAGGGGCAAAGTGCCGAGTCGCAGCTTCTCGAGGATCCGGTCTTCACGGACGCGCTGAGAGCTCACGGGACGATTCTCACGGGGACGATCTCCATCATAGTGGAAGCGGGCGGCCGGCGCCACCGTGAGTTCGAGTCGAGCTCGGTCGCTGAACGTTGACGGCGTGGGAGCCTCGGGCTAGCATCGGCCCACGCGACGCGACACGGAGTCGTCACTCATCCTGCCGCCCTTGGACACTGCGGCGTGACGCGAGCGGCACGTCGCTGGGCGCAACCACGCACGGGTCGCAAGGGGAGATCAGATGGACACCACGGTCGACTCGAAATCCGAGCTGGCGGCTCTGGCGAGTCTCAATCGCGACTATATCCGCTCGGTGCAGACGTCGGACGTGAAGCGCTTCGACGAGATCCTGGCGGACGACTTCCTGTGCAGCAACCCGGACGGATCGCTGATCGATCGGGCGGCGTTTCTCCGACAGACGGCGCGTCCGGTGTCGATCTCGAAACTGGAGAGCCACGACGTCAACATCCGCGTCCTGGGGGACGTGGCCATCATCCATGCGCGCACGTCCTACGTGCGGCCGGATGGCGGCCAGGGTGCTGGCCGGTACACCGACGTCTGGGCCCGCCGCGGGGGCCGCTGGCTGGCGGTCTCGGCTCACGTCACCCGCTGCTGAGCAGGGGAGGCATCCCATGACCGTGAGCCAGAGGGACAAGGGCACCCGCTTCCGGGCGCTCCACGAGGGACCCCGAGCGTTCGTGATTCCCAATCCCTGGGACGCGGGCTCGGCGCGCGTCCTCGCGGGCCTCGGATTCATGGCGCTCGCGACGTCGAGCGGGGCGTCCGCGGGCACGCTGGGCCGTCGGGACGGGAAGGTGACGCGGGCCGAGGCGCTGGCGCACGCCCGGGCGATCGTCGAGGCGACCGATCTTCCCGTCTCCGCGGACCTCGAGAAGGGCTTCGGGGACGCGCCGAGCGCCGCAGCGGAGACCATCCGCCTGGCCGCCGAGATCGGCCTGGTCGGCGCGTCGATCGAGGATGCGACGGGTGACGCGGCGCGACCGCTCTACGGCATCGGCCAGGCGACCGAGCGCGTGGCGGCGGCGGTGCAGGTGGCGCGCGCGCTCCCGTTTCCCTTCACCTTGACCGCCCGGGCCGAGAACTTCATTCGCGGGAACCCGAACCTGGACGACACGATCCAGCGGCTCCAGGCCTTCGAGCGGGTCGGGGCTGACGTGCTGTTCGCCCCGGGACTTCCCGACCTGGCCGCGGTGCGGACCGTCTGCGCGGCGATCTCCCGACCGTTCAACTTCATGGCCGGGATCAAGGGCCGTTCGTTCACGGTGGCCGAGCTCGAGGCGGCCGGGGTGAGACGGATCAGCGTCGCCAGCTCGCTCTATCGGGCGGCGATGACAGGGCTCATGGCCGCGGCGCGCGAGGTGAAGGACCATGGCACCTTCGGCTACGTGGACCACACGGTGACGACGCCGGACCTGAACACGCTGATGGGGGCCTAGCATCGAGTCTGCCGGGCGGCCGTCGAACCCGATCGCGGCCGCCACCCACCCGGACCCCTATCCGTACTACCGGACGCTGGTTGCCGAGTCCCCGCTCGATCGGGATCGGCCGCTCGGCCTCTGGGTCGCGGCCAGCGCTGAGGCGGTGCGAGCGGTCCTGACGAGCCCGCTGTGCCGCGCGCGTCCGCCGTCGGAGCCCGTACCCCGGGCGCTGGTCGGCTCGGTCGCGGGGGAGATCTTCGGGCAGCTGGTTCGCATGACCGACGGGCCCGCGCACATGCCGGTGAAGGTGTCCGTGGCCGGGCATCTCGGGTCGATGAATCCGGCCCTGTTCGTCCAGCAGGGGAGGGCCTGCGCCACACAGCTCGTGGACGAGCTGGAACCTGCGTGGCACATGGACCGGCTGACGGAGTTCGCCTTCCGGCTGCCCGTCTACGTGATCGGAAGCGTCCTCGGCTTCACCCCCGACCGGTTGCCTCAGCTGGCGGCCTGGACGGGTGACTTCGTGCGCTGCATCGCGCCGTCGAGCGCACCTGAGCAGGTCGAGACCGGGAAGCTGGCGGCCCTCCATCTGGCGGATGCCTTCCGCGCGTTGCTCGGCCGAGACACGCTGGATGCCGTCGTCGCCAACCGCGTCGGGTATCTGTCCCAGAGCTACGAGGCCACGGCCGGTCTCATCGGGAACACGCTGGTCGCCCTGGGCCGACACGATGGCGTGCGGGAGCGCGCGCGCTCGGAGCGCGGCTACCTCGGCGGTCTCGTTCGGGAGGTTGCGCGCTACGATTCGCCCGTCCAGAACACGCGGCGCTTTCTGGCCGGGCGCGGGACGATCGCGGGTCAGGAGATGGCGGAGGGCGACGCCGTCCTGGTCGTCCTCGCCGCGGCCAACCGCGACCCTGCGGCCAATCCGGATCCCGATCGTCTCGATCCGCTCCGCCGGGAGCGCGTCACGTTCACCTTCGGCTTCGGCCCGCACGCCTGTCCGGGGGAGACGATCGCCACGATCATCGCAGAGGCCGGGGTGGAGCGCCTCCAGGCGGCCGGTGTGGATCCGCACCGCCTGGTCCAGAGCTTCGGCTACCGGCCGTCCGCGAACACGCGGATCCCGATCTTCGGGCCGTCGAGCGTGACGCGCTAGCAGATGACGCAGACTATCCTCTCGTCCTCGCCATAGGTGACCGCCGTCCTCACGGATGCTCAGCGGTCGGGTCGATCTCAGGCCAGGACCACGGGCAGCTCCCGGGATTGGCGGAAGACTCAGTGACCCGGTCCGACCTCCAAGGGAGACCGGGCCAGCCGGCCCAAGAGGGGGCTCCCGGGGCAGCGTGGACTGGCGGGCTACAGCTCTCCCAGATACGCCTGGCGGATACCCTGGCTGCGGAGGAGCTCTCCGGCCGATCCTGACATGACGATCTCGCCGGTCCTGAGCACGTAGCCCCGGTGCGCGATGGTCAGGGCCATGGCCGCATTTTGCTCGACAACGAAGACAGTTACGCCGCTCCGGTTGATCTCCTGGATGAGCTCGAAGTTCTGCTGGACCAGCCGGGGCGACAGGCCCATCGATGGCTCGTCCATGAGAAGGAGCCGCGGTCTCGCCATGAGGGCGCGGGCCATGGCGAGCATCTGCTGCTCACCGCCGGACAGGGTGCCGGCGCGCTGCGCGAGGCGCTCGCGGAGACGGGGGAAGAGGCCCAGGACCCGCTCGAGATCGGCCTCGATGCTCAGGCGATCCCGCCGGAGGAAGGCGCCCATTTCGAGGTTCTCGCGCACCGTCATGCGCGGGAAGACGCGCCGGTTCTCCGGGACGATGGCCAGCCCCCGCTCGACCCGCTGGGCGGTGCGGAGATCGTTGATGACCTGGCCGTCGAACTCGACGGTGCCCGCCGTGGGCCGCACGACACCGAGGATGGTTTTCATCGTCGTCGACTTGCCCGACGCATTGCCTCCCAGCAGGCAGACGATCTCGCCCTCGGCAACCTCGAGGTTCACGTGCCGGAGGACGCGGATGCGTCCGTAGCTGGTGTGGACGTCGCGAAGTCTAAGCACCGCTGGCCATCTTGCCGAGATAGGCTTCGACGACGACGGGGTCCCGCGCGACCTCCTCCGGACGCCCCTCGGCGATCCGCTCGCCGTAGTTCATCGCGATGACCCGATCGGCGGTTTGCATCACCACCCGCATGTCGTGCTCGATGAGGAGCACGGTGACGCCGCGGTCGCGGATGACCCGGATGACCCCGGTCAGCTCCTGCTTCTCCGTCGGGTTCATGCCCGCGGTCGGCTCGTCCAGAAGGAGAAGCCTGGGATTGGTGGCCAGGGCCCGTGCGATCTCGAGGCGCCGGCGGTTCGCGTAGGAGAGGGAGCGCGCGGGCCAGGTGGTCCGGGGCAGGAGACGGTCGCCGAAGATCCCGAGAAGCTCGCGGGCCCGGCGCGCGACCTCCGCCTCCTCGGTCACGACCCACGACGGCCGGAAGATCGCGCCGAGAACGCCCGCGCGCCGGCGGCAGTGCACGCCGACGATGACGTTCTCGAGCACGGTCAGGTTGGGAAACACCCGGAGCGTCTGGAACGTCCGCGAGATCCCCGCCTCGACGATGTGATGCGGGGCCAGGTGGGCAACCTCCGCGGGCGGATCGCCGAAGGCGATGGATCCGGACGTCGCCCGATAGAGGCCGGTGATGCAATTGAACAGCGTGGTCTTGCCGGAGCCGTTCGGGCCGATCACGCCCACGATCTCGCCCGGCCGGACCTCGAGCGACAGGTCGTTGATCGCGGTGAGGCCGCCGAACTGCACCGTGAGGCGATGCACCGAGAGGAGCGCGTTCGCTGCGGGCACCGGCTAGACCTGGGACGGCAGGCCCGAGGCCACGTCGGCCTCGTCGGTTCTCGGCTCGTCGCGCTCCTCGCCGACCCAGACGCGTCCGAGGAGGCCCTGCGGCCGGACGAGGGCAAGGGTGACCATGGCGAGACCGAAGACGAGCATGCGGTACCGCGCGGCTTCCCGCAGGAGCTCGGGTAGCGCGATGAAGACGATCGCACCCAGGATCACCCCGGCGAGGCTCCCCGCGCCCCCGATGACGACGATGCACACGACCAGCACCGACTCCGCGAAGGTGAAGCTCTCCGGGGAGACGAAGCCGGCGCGCCCCGCGAAGAAGCTCCCGGCCAGCCCGGCGAAGGCCGCGCCGAGGCCGAACGCGAGGAGCTTCGCCCGGCGCACGTCCACGCCCATGGCCCCCGCCGCCAGCTCGTCCTCGCGGATCGCCTTCCAGGCGAGCCCGATGCGGGAGTGCACGAGCCGCCAGACGACGAAGACGGTCAGCACCGCAAGGACGAGCACGAAGAAGTAGTAGAGCTGCACCTTCAGGCCGAACTCCAGGGCGCCGAGCCCCGGGACGCGCACCGCAGGGTGGGGGATGGCCATGATCCCCATCGGGCCGTTGGTCAGCCCGCGCCAGTTGTTCAGCGTGATCCGGATGATCTCGCCGAAGCCGAGCGTGACGATCGCCAGGTAGTCCCCTCGGAGGCGGAGCGTCGGATAGCCCAAAACGACCCCGAACAGGGCGGCGATGGCCGCGCTCGTCGGCAGGAGGATCCAGAAGCTCACGCCGAAGTGCGTGGAGAGGAGAGCGGTCCAGTACGCCCCGATCGCGTAGAAGGCGATGTATCCGAGATCGAGAAGCCCGGCCTGGCCGATGACGATGCTGAGCCCGAGCCCGAGAATCGTGTAGATGCCGACCAGCACCCCGATGTCCAGGAGGTACTCGTCCGCCGCCAGGCCGAAGCCGACCAGCCCGATCAGCAGGAGACCCAGCAGCGCCGTGCGGGACGCGGTCGAGAGCCCGGAGCCGATCGGGCCCGCCACGGCTCAGACCTTCTCGGGCAGCTGCTCGCCCAGCAGTCCCCCGGGCCGGAAGACCAGGACGGTGATCAGCACCGCGAACGCGATGACGTCGCGCCACTGCGCGCCGATGAATCCGGCGCCGAAGCTCTCGGCGAGGCCAAGGAGAAGCCCGCCCAGCATCGCGCCGCGCAGGTTGCCGATGCCGCCGAGGACCGCGGCGGTGAACGCCTTGAGCCCCGCGATGTAGCCCATGAAGAAGTCCACGATGCCGTAATAGAGCCCCACCATGATGCCCGCGCCTGCCGCGAGCACGGAGCCGATGAGGAAGGTCAGCATGACGACCGTGTTGACCTCGACACCCATGAAGCCCGCGACCTCGGCGTCCTGGGCGACCGCCCGCATCGCCCGGCCCCAGCGGGTGCGGCGGACGAACTGGTCCAGGACGAGCATCAGCCCGAGCGAGGCCCCCAGGATCAGCACCTGGAGGTTCGTGAAGACCGCTCCGCCGACGTGGTAGAGCTGCTTCTCGACGAGGGCGGGGAATGCCTTCGGGCGCGTGCCGACGATCAGCATCGCGGCGTTCTGGAGGAACAGCGACACCCCCAGGGCGGCGATGAGGGGACCGAGGCGGCTCGTGCCCCGGACCGGCCGGTACGCGAGTCGCTCGATGCCGACCCCGAGGAGCGCGCAGCCGGCCATCGCCCCCAGTATCGCCGCCGACAGGGCCACCGCCACGCCGCCCCCGATCGACCCGGCGAGAGGACCCATCAATCCGAGGACGAACAGGCCGAGGAAGCTTCCCACCATGTACACGTCGCCGTGGGCGAAGTTGATCATCTCGAGGACGCCGTAGACCATCGTGTACCCGAGCGCGATGAGGGCGTACACGCTGCCGATGGTGAGGCCGTTGATGAGCTGCTGGAGGTAAACGGGACCCATGGAGCCTTCCATGGGTTACCCGAGGACCGCCGGCCACGACCGCAAGCGGCGCGGTCGTGGCCGGGCGGTGGTCAGACGCGGGAGGGCTCCCGCGGTCGAGGTCCCCCCCGAGACGATCACGGGCTACTTCGGAAGGCGGTCAGCCGGGATGTTCGCCGCCTTCAGGTACTCCCACTTGCCGTCCTTCACGCAGTAGATGCCGATGACCTGGTTGACGGTGTCCCCGCGCTCGTTGAAGACGGTCTTGCCGAGCGCCCCGTCGTACGGCGTGACCTGCCGGACGGCCTTCAGGATCTCCGCGCGGTCCTTCTTCCCGGCCTTCTCCACCGCCCGGATGATGATGTGCATGTCCTCGTAGGCGAACACGCTGTACTGCTGCTGGCTCTCGTTGTACTTCGCCTTGAACGCGTTCACGAACTTCGACGCGCTCGGGAGCTTGTTGACGTCAGCACCCAGTGCGGTCGCGCACGCACCCTCGGCGGCCGGCCCGGCGAGCTTCACCAGATCGTCCGAGTACATGCCGTCCGGGCCGAGAGCCGGGATCTTGATGCCGAGGTCCTTCATCTGCTTCAGCGCGAGCGCGGCGTCCCCGAAGACGGTGCCCAGGTAGATGGCATCGGGGTTCTTCTGCTTGACGGTGGTGAGGACGGGGCTCCAGTCACGCTCGCCCCAGCTCACGCCCTGGACCATGACCGCCTCGCCCCCGTCCTTCTTGAGGAGATCCTGGAGCATCTCCGCCATCGTCACGCCGGGGATGGTGTTGTCGTGGATGATGGCGATGCGCTTCTTCTTGAGCTCGCCGACCAGGTACGCCTCGGCACCGATCGCCTGGAAGTCGTTCGTCGAGACCGTCCGGAAGATGTTGGTGAAGCCCTGGCGCGTCAGCTTCGGGTCGCTGGCGATGGCGAAGAGCGGCAGCTTCGCCTCGGAGTAGATCGGCGACGCGGGGATCGCCACGCCGCTGTTCCACGGTCCGATGACCGCCATCACGTCCTTGTCGATCTTGAGCTTGTTGGCGATGGTGATGCCGACCTTCGGGTCGGCGGTATCGTCCATCGGCAGGATCTGGTACGAGAACTTGAGCTTCGAGGGGTCGTACTCGGCCAGCGCCAGCTCGGCGCCGCGGATGAGCTCGATGCCCCACGCGGCCTGCGGGCCGGACTGGGGGCTCGTGATCGCGACCACCACCTTCTCGGCGGCGCCGGCGTCGTGGGGTGTCGCGAGCAGCCCCGTCCACAGCCACCCCGCTGCGAGGATTGCCAAGGCCAGTGTCACCGGTCTCTGTCGCATGTCGTTCTCCCTTCGGGGACGGAGGCCCCCGACCTGTCGACACTCGGAGCTGCGGTCGGATCACGCGAGAGAGACCACCTCGTCGCACGCGTAATCCGGGATCACCGCCAGAATCGTTCGGGGAGCGGCGGCGTGTCAAGGGCGGCTCCGCGCGCAGGTGGTTTGACAGGGAGGCGACGGGTCTCTAGCATGCACGTCGAAACCGCGAGCGGCAGGCGTGGTCCGACCGAGACCGCAATCGCGGGGAACGGGAGACTCGAGCATGCGGAATCGAGCCGAGGTCGTCATCGTCGGATCGGGTGGATTCGGCGCCAGCACTGCGTACCATCTGGCCAAGCGCGGCGTGCGCGACGTGATCCTCCTCGACCGCTACGACCTCGGATCGCAAACCTCCCCGCGGGCGGCAGGCCTGACGTCCAAGGTGGCCAGGACCGAGCTCATGGTGAAGCTCGTGAACGAGGCGGTGGAGACGCTGGCCGCCTTCGAGAGCGTGACCGGCCGGTCGATCGGCTTCCACCGGGTCGGTGCGATGCGCGTCCTGCTCACCCCGGAGGGGGAGGCTCAGATGCGCCGTGACGGGGCGCTGGCCCAGTCCTTCGGGGTCAAGGTCGAGTTCCTGTCGGCGGCCGAGGCCGAACGCCGGGCGCCCCACTTCCGGGCAGCCGGCGCGCGGGCGATCCTGTTCTCACCGGAGGACGGCTACTTCCACCCGCCGCTCGTGGCGCGCGAGTTCGCGGCGGCGGCCGGTGAGATGGGCGTGACCCTCGCGCCGGGGACTGCGGTCACCGGCTTCCTGCACGAGCGGGGGCGGATCCGCGGGGTGCAGACGTCCAAGGGTCCCATCGAGAGCCCCGTGGTGATCGACGCGGCCGGCGCCTGGTCCGCGCTGCTGGCCGACGAGGTGGGCATCCGGGTGCCGGTCGTGCCGACGCGGCATCAGCTGTTCATCACCGAGCCGATCCCGGGGATCGAGCCGGGCCACCCGATCGTGCGGATCCACGAGCCGAGCGTCTACACGCGACCCGAGCAGGGCGGACTGATGCTGGGCGGTTACGAGGACCACCCGCTCCAGATCGACATGCAGAAGGAGCCCGAGGGCTTCCAGATCCGCGACATGCCGCTGGACGTCGGCGTGCTGTGGGGTCTCGCCGGGGAAGTCGCGGCGCACTTCCCCGCGCTTCGCGGCGCGAAGCTCCGCGAGCACCGGGGCGGGCTCCCGACGATCTCGCCGGACGGGGAGCACATCGTCGGCCCGGTGGCGACGCTCGGAGGGTTCTACATCGCCTCGGCGTGCAACGTGGGCGGACTGTCGATCTCGGCGTCCGTGGGCCGCGTGCTCGCCGACGTCATCGTCGACGGATCGAGCAAGCCGGATCTCAGCCACATGTCGATCGAGCGGTTCCGGGGGCGCGAGATGGACGAGGCTGCCCTGAAGGCCGCGTGCGTGCGCTCCTACGCGCGGAAGTACACGAAGTCCCAGTAGCGCGCTGGCTCAGCCCCCGGCGGCGCGCCGCACCGCCTCTAGCGTCGCGGCGACTCGACCGGGCGGATCGAACCAGCTTCCGATGACGCGGCCGTCCTTCAGGCCGTGGCTGGTCAGGACGCAGACGACCCGGCTCCCGGCGTCGAGGGCTCCGGAGGCGGCGAGCCTCCGAGCGCCGGCCACCGCCGCCGCGGAGGCAGGCTCCGCGTAGATCCCCTCGCGACCTCCGAGGTCGAGCAGCGCCTGTCGCATCTCCGCGTCGGTGACGGCGACCGCCGTCCCGCCGCTCCGCCGGACCGCCTCGTAGGCGTGGTGGCCGGCAACTCGATGGGTGATGGGCATGGCCGGGTTCGGGCGGACCTCGTCGAGCGGCCGCATGATCGGATCGCCGCGCTCGTGGGCGCGCACCAGGGGATCGGCGCCCACCGGCTGGACCGCGACCACGCGCGGCACGCGGGACGTGAAGCCGAGGCGGTGGAGCTCGTCGAACCCCTTCCAGATCCCGAAGAGATTCGTGCCGGTCCCGGTGGGCACGACGACATACTCCGGCGGATCCCAGCCGAGCTGCTCGGCGATCTCGAAGGCCGTCGTCTTGTCGCCCTCGGACTGGTAGGCGGGGAGGTCGTGCATCCAGGTCCAGCCGAGCTCCTGCGTGAGCGCGGCGGCCAGGCGGGTGAGCGTCAGCATCGACGCCTCGGGGCACAGCACGGTCGCGCCGTACGCGCGCATCTGGCCGAACTTCTCGAGGTTGACCTCGATCCCCCGGGCGGTGTGGCCTCCGGACGCCATGAGAAAGACGACGGCGGACAGCCCCGCCCGCGCGGCGGCCGCCGACATGGCGGAACCAACGTTCCCGGAGGTCATGCACGCGAGAGTGTGAGCGCCGAGCGCCCGGGCGACGCTGGCCGCGACGCCGATCGGCCGGTCCTTGAACGACCCCGTCGGGTTCTCGCCCTCGACCTTCGCCAGGAGCCGGACGGATAGCCCCGCGCCGAGGCGCGTGAGCGGAACGAGACGGGTTCCTCCGGCGCCCACGTCGATCCGGCAGTCCGGGTTCGCGACCGGCAGGAGCTCCGCGTACCTCCAGAGCCCGGGCGGCCGCGCTCCGAAGCGGTCACGGTCGAGCGTCCGGCGCAAGCCGTCGAGGTCGTAGACGACGGCGAGGGTCTGGCTGAGCGAGCTGTCTTCGATCGATGGAACGTCGAGATCGGTGAGGCAAACGGAGCAGGCGGCGCGCGCAGTCAGCGGATATCGCGTGCCACACCGGACGCAGGCGAGGCCCGTCGCTCGCGTGTCCATGGATCGCTCCGGACGCCAGGATACTATGACGCGAGCGCGGGCCGCGCGCCGGGCTCCTCGAGCCCGTGCTAAGGTCCTGGCTGGGCGCTCGGCCCGGACGGGCGGATGTCGCAAACACGAGAGGAGGACCGCGCGTGGAGCTTCGAGGCGTGACGTCGCCCCCCGGGCGCATCGTGCGCGACGACGTGGTCCCTCCTGGCGAGGGCTGGGCCGGGGTGGTCAGGCGCGGCCAGATCCTCCGCATCGTCGACCAGGCCGGCAAGCAGGGCGTGGACTTCCTGTGCTACGCGGCGGACAACCACGAGGAGCGCTACCACGCGGCCAACACCATGAAGAAGGCGCGGAGCATCTGGCTGACCACGGGACACGTGCTGTACTCGGACGTGGCGAGGCCGATGTTCACGATCGTGGGGGACACCTGTGGCCGGCACGACACGATCGGCGGCTGCTGCAGCGCGCCCAGCAACTTCCTGATGTACGGGGTGGCCGACGTCGCCGGGTGCCGGGAGACCTTCCTCCGGCTGCTCGACCGACAGGGGATGGGCCGACGCGACATCGTCGCGAACTTCAACTTCTTCTCCAACGTGCCGGTCGACCCGGACGGGAAGCTGGCGGACACCGTCTTCGTCGAGGGCCTGTCAAAGCCGGGCGACCTCGTCGACCTCCGCGCCGAGATGGATGCGCTTGCCCTCGTCGCGAACTGCCCACAGGTCAACAATCCCTGCGCGGGCCTCGACCCGACGCCCATCCGGGTGACCATCTGGGATCCGCCCCGCGGGGGCGAGGGCGGCGCCGGCCGAGCTCCCTAGGCGGAAATGGCGGCGCCGACTACATGCTCACGCCGGTCTTCTTCATCGTGCCCCGGAAGTGGTGCCCGGTCGGATCGGCCGGTGAGACAACCGCGCCCGTAGGGCCCGATGTGGCCGAGAGACGTCGATGACCCCCCGGCGACGCTACGCGATCGTGGGAACGGGCTCGCGGGCCGGCATGTTCGTCGACGCGACGGCCGTGACCTACCGCGAGACGGCGGAGCTCGTCGCGCTCTGCGATCTGAGCCAGACGCGCATGGACTGGCACAACCGGCGACTCGGGACCGTGGCGGACCTCGAGCCCCGCCCGACCTATCGCGCCGATGCGTTCGATCGCATGGTGGCGGAGACGCGCCCGGACACCGTCATCGTCACGACGGTGGACGCGACCCACCACCGATACATCATCCGGGCCATGGAGCTCGGATGCGACGTGATCACCGAGAAGCCCATGACGACGGACGCCGGGCGAATGCGCGCCATCTTCGATGCGATCGCGCGGACCGGGCGCTCTCTCCGGGTCACCTTCAACTATCGGTACGCCCCGGCCTACACGGTGGTCCGGCGCCTCATGATGGAAGGGGTCGTCGGGCGGCCCCTGTGCGTCGACTTCTCGTGGATCCTGGACACGCGGCACGGCGCCGACTACTTCCGGCGCTGGCACCGCGAGCGGGCCAACTCCGGCGGGCTCCTGGTGCACAAGGCGACGCACCACTTCGACCTCGTGAACTGGTGGATCGCCTCGTACCCGCGGCACGTGTTCGCCCTCGCCTCGCTTGCCTTCTACGGACGGGCGAACGCGGAGGCGCGCGGCGACGTCTACCCGTACGCCCGCTACACCGGGAGCGACGCGGCGCGCGAGGATCCATTCGCCCTCTTCCTCGATCGGAGCGCCGCGCTCCGCGGCCTCTACCTCGACGCCGAGTCGGAGAGCGGCTACATCCGAGACCGGAACGTGTTCGGCGAGCCGATCACGATCGACGACACGATGACGGTGACCGCCCGGTACCGGAATGGCGCCCTCCTATCCTATTGCCTCGTCGCCTACGCGCCCTGGGAGGGCTTGCGGGTCGCCATCACCGGTGACCGGGGGCGCCTCGAGATGGACATCGTCGAGAACGTCACGCATCTCATGCAGGATTCCGAGCGGGCGACGGCCAGCAAGGGCGCGTTCCGCGCCGCGCGAATCACCGTCCATCCGATGTTCGGGCCCGCCTACGACGTCGAGGTTCCGTCAGGCGAGGGAGGCCACGGCGGCGCGGATCCGGTGATGCTGGCGGAGCTCTTCTCGCCGTCGCCGCCGCCCGACCCCTATGGGCGCGCCGCATCCCACATCGACGGAGCCGCCTCCCTCCTCGTGGGGTTCGCCGCCAACGAGTCGATCCGTTCCGAGCGTCTGGTCCACACCGACGACCTGTTCCGTCTACCCGAGGCGGTGGGGCGCTGACGGCCCGTGGCTCTTGACAGACCGGCCCCAGAATGACCGAGTAAAGGCATGAGCCCGGCGCTCCTTGAACGTCCGAGCACGCCCTAGAAAGCGAGGCCATCGTCATGCGTGGTCCCGTCGCCCGGATCGTCCTTTCCATCACCCTGGTCGTCGGCCTGTGTCTGGCCGGCGCCGCCCATGCCCCCGTCATGGCCCAGTCGGGCGGCGCTCCGGTGGAGCTGCGCGTCGCCTGGTGGGGCTCGCAGGACCGCCACAACCGCACGATCAAGGCGATCGAGCTGTTCCAGAAGAAGTACCCGAACATCAAGGTCACCTACGAGTTCGCGGGGTGGGGCGACTACTGGACCAAGATGACGACCCAGGCGGCCGGGCGGAACCTGCCCGACGTGATGCAGCAGGACTATGCCTACATCGGCGAATGGACGTCGCGCGGCCTGATCGCGCCGCTCGACGACTACGTGAAGAACGGGACGATCGACGTGCGCGACGTGCCCGAGTCGCTGCTCAAGGGCGGCGTCGTCAACGGCAAGCTGGTGGCCGTGAACCTCGGGGCCAATTCGCAGTGCTGGTTGCTCGACGTGGACGCCTTCAAGAAAGCCGGCGTGGAGCTGCCTCTCCCGACCTGGACCTGGGCGGATTTCGAGAAGACCGCGATGGCGCTCCACGGGAAGCTCGGCGGGTGGGGCATGGGCTCCGGGACGTGGGACAACCAGATCTGGGGCGCGCTCTACCTGTCGGCGGGGCAGTGGCGGTACACGGCCGACGGCAGCAAGATCGGCTACGAGAGCGACAAGCCCCTGGTGGACCACTTCAACATGCTGCTGCGTCTCCAGAAGGCCGGCGCCCTGACGCCGCGGGCGGATGAGCTGGCGAGCTTCAACATGGATACCAGCGTGGAGACGGCGCCGGTCGTCACGCGAAAGGCGGCGATGGCCTACTTCTGGAGCAATCAGGTGGTGGCGGTCTGGAAGGCGGCGGGCGGAGACGAGCGCAACTTCGTGCTCCACCCCCTTCCGCGGCTCCCGGGCGGGAAGTCCGCGAACTTCATCAAGCCGTCGCAGTTCTTCAGCGTGACCACGCAGGCCAAGCAGCCGAAGGAAGCGGCGATGTTCATCGACTTCATCACCAACTCGATCGAGGCCAACGAGGCGCTCCTGGCGGAGCGCGGCGTGCCGATCTCGACGAAAGTGCAGAAGGCGCTCGTGCCCCTGCTGGGACGGTCGCAGGCGGAGATGTTCGCGTACCTCGACCGGGTGAGCAAGGACGTCCAGCCGATCCCGCCGCCCGACCCTCCGGGACACGTCGAGCTCGTGAAGAACGTATTCAACCCACAGGTGGTCGATCCGGTGGCGTATGGGAGGCTGGAGCCGGACAAGGCCGCCGCCCTCCTCAGGGTCGAGGGCAACGCCATCCTCGCGAAGGCGAAGCGCTAGCGGCCGCGGGCGGCGGGCCCACGTGAACGGGGAGCGGCGGGCCTCGACGGGCTCGCCGCGTTTCGTGTGATGAGCCCTCGGGCATGAGCCGGGCGCCGGCCACCCCGATGCCCGGCCAAGAGGTGCTCGCGCCCGGCATTCGCGCCGAGCGTCTCGCGGGGCGGCGCGCCCGCGCCCGGGCGCGCAACCTGGCGGGGTACGCGTTCATCGCGCCGTGGCTCATCGGATTCTTCGGGTTCACCTTGCTGCCGATGATCGCCTCGCTGTACCTCGCGTTCACCGACTACGACATCCTCACCGCCCCTCGGTGGGTCGGGCTCGAGAACTTCCACCGAATGTTCACCCAGGATCGCCGGTACCTCCAGTCGGTCTCGGTGACATTGTTCTACGTGGCCGTGGCGGTGCCGCTCCGTCTCGGCTTCGCGCTGGCGTTAGCGATGCTGCTCAACACCCAGCGCCGCGGGATGAGCCTCTACCGTGCGGCGTACTACGCGCCCTCGATCGTGGCTGGCAGCGTGGCGGTCGCGCTCATGTGGCGACAGGTGTTCGGACGGGAGGGTATCGTCAATGCGGTGCTGGCGCTCCTGGGCGTGGCGCCAGTCAGCTGGCTCGGCCACCCGGATTTCGCCATTTGGACTCTGATCACTCTCGCCGTCTGGCAATTCGGCTCGCCGATGCTGATCTTCCTGGCGGGGCTTCGCCAGATCCCCACCGAACTCTACGAGGCGGCGGCCATCGACGGCGCCGGAACGTGGTCGCGGTTCTACCGGATCACGCTGCCGCTGCTCTCTCCGGTGACCTTTTTCAATCTGGTCATGCAGACGATCACCGGCTTCATGGTCTTCACCCAGGCCTTCATCGTCACGGGCGGCGGACCCATGGACACCACGCTCTTCTACGCCCTGTACCTCTATCGACGCGCGTTCGAGAGCTTCCAGATGGGCTACGCGTCGGCCATGGCATGGGTGCTGCTCCTGGCGGTGGCCCTGTGCACCGCGCTCCTCTTCAAGACATCGGGACGCTGGGTGTTCTACGAGGCGAAGGAGGGCCGGTGAGACGCGGGGCAGCGGCGGGGGCGCCATCGGTGACGGGGCCGATCCGTCGGCGCTCCGGGTCGATCCACACGCTCGCCTACCATGTCGGGGTCGGAGGGTTCGGCCTCGTGATGCTGTATCCGATCCTCTGGCTGTTCGGTAGCTCGTTCAAGGGACCGTCCGATGTGTGGACCGACGTCATGTCGCTGGTGCCGCGCCACTTCACGCCCCAGAACTACGTGAACGGCTGGGCGGGGTTCGGGGGTATCACCTTCGCCACCTTCTACAAGAACTCGCTGATCTATGCTGGAGTGGGAACCGTGGCGGCGGTGCTGTCGTCGGCGGTGGTGGCCTACGGGTTCGCCCGCATCCGCTTCGTCGGCCGGGGCTTCTGGTTCACCTGCATGCTGCTCACCCTGATGCTCCCGTACCAGGTGGTCATCATCCCGCAGTACGTGTTCTTCACGAAGCTCCACCTGGTGAACACGTTCTACCCGCTCCTCTTGCCGCGGTTCTTCGGAATGGCCTTCTTCATCTTCCTGATCATGCAGTTCATCCGGGGGATCCCGAGGGAGCTCGATGAGGCGGCGGAGATCGACGGATGCACCCAGTTCGGGATCTTCTTCCGCATCATTCTGCCGCTGATCCGGCCGGCGCTGATCACCGCGACGATTTTCTCCTTCTACTGGACGTGGGAGGATTTCCTGACGCCGCTCGTGTATTTGAACGAGCCGAAGCTCTACACGATCTCGGTCGCGCTGCGGTCGTTCGCCGACGCATCCGGCGCGACCGACTGGGGGGCGATCTTCGCGATGTCCGCGCTCTCACTCGTTCCGGTCTTGGTGGTCTTCGTGGTCTTCCAGCGCTACCTGGTCCAGGGCATCAGCACGACCGGGATGAAGGGCTGACCGCGGGCCGGGCCGTGGGCTCCATGCCTCCCGACAGTCGCCACGTCGGACACCGCCCTCACGGCGAGGAGTGAGTTCCGTGCCGCCGACCGTCCGGGCCGGAGTGATCGGAATCAACCACAACCACATCTACGCGCAGACAGACCTCCTGCTGCGCGCGGGGGCGGAGCTCGTGTCGTTCTTTGCGGAGGAGCCACCGCTGGCGAAGGAGTACGGCGATCGGTACCCGCAGGCGCGGAGGGCGCGCAGCCGACAGGAAGTCCTGGAGGACGAGACGATCCAGCTCGTGGTGAGCGCGGCAGTTCCGAGCGAGCGCGGGCCGCTCGGGGTGGACGCGATGCGCCACGGGAAGGACTACATGAGCGACAAGCCCGCGTTCACGACGCTCGCCCAGCTGGCGGACGCGCGGCGCGTCCAGGCGCAGACCCGGCGGATCTTCTCGGTGTGCTTCAGCGAGCGGTTCGAGAACGCGGCGACGGTGAGGGCGGGGGAGCTGGTGAAGGCCGGAGCGATCGGGAAGGCGGTCCAGACGGTCGGCCTCGGTCCCCACCGGATCAACGCGCCGAGCCGTCCGTCGTGGTTCTTCACGCGCGCGAGAACCGGCGGCATCCTCACCGACATCGCGTCCCATCAGATGGACCAGTTTCTCTACATGACGGGCTCCACCGAGGCGGAGGTGGTGGCGTCTCAGGTGGCGAACTGGAAGTTTCCCCAGTGGCCGGAGCTCGAGGACTTCGGGGACGTGCTGCTCCGCGGCAACGGGGGCAGCGGGTACGCCCGCGTCGACTGGTACACGCCGGACGGTCTCAGCACCTGGGGAGACGGTCGTCTGGTGGTCCTGGGGACCGAGGGGTACATCGAGCTCCGGAAGTACGTGGACGTCGCCGGGCGGCCGGGCGCGAGCCACCTGTTCCTGGTCGACGGCAAGGGGAGTCGCCACGTGGACGCGAGCGGCGGCGACCTTCCGTACGGGCGGCAGCTGCTGGCGGACGTCGCCGAGCGGACCGAGACGGCGATGTCTCAGGCCCACTGCTTCCTCGCGTGCCAGCTCGCCCTGGAGGCGCAGGCGAAGGCGGTGCGGCTGGACACACCCCTGGACGGGGGGCGATCCCGCGGACGTCGAGCTCCGCGGCGGCGGTGACCGGATGGGCGACGCGCTGAAAGTTGGTCTCGTGGGCTGCGGGATCGGCCGCCAGCACCTCGAGGCGTACCGGGGCCTGCCGGAGCTGTTCGAGGTGGCGGCCCTCTGCGACGTCGACCTGGCCAAGGCGCGCGCGCTGGCGTCCGAGCGCGGGATCGCGCGAGTGGTCGACGATCTGGCCGCTCTCTGCGAGCTGGACGAGCTGGACGTCATCGATCTCTGCACGCCGCCCTACCTCCACGTGACGCAGACCCTCCAGGTGCTGGCCGCGGGCAAGCACGTCATCTGCGAGAAGCCGCTCGCCGGATCCCTGGAGGACGCGGATCGCGTGATCGCCGCGGAGCGGGGATCGGATCGGCGGGTGATGCCCATCTTCCAGTACCGCTTCGGCCGCGGAATCCAGAAGCTGCGGCTGCTCGTCGGCCGCGGCATCGCAGGCCGCGCATACATGACCACGGTGGAGACCGCGTGGCGACGGCGGGCTGCCTACTACGCGGTACCGTGGCGCTCGCGCTGGGCGACGGAGCTCGGCGGCCCGGTGGTGAACCTTGCCATTCACGCCCACGATCTCGTCTACTACGTGCTCGGTCCCGCGCGCACGGTGTCCGCGCACCTGACGACCCTCGTGAATCCGGTGGAGACCGAGGATTGCGCGGCGATCTGGCTCGAGATGGCCGATGGCTCGATCTGCACGCTCGCGGTGACCACCGGCTCCGCTCACGAGATCAGCCGTCACCGATTCTGCTTCGCGAATCTCAGTGCCGAGAGCCACACGGCGCCCTACCGCAACACCGACGACCCCTGGACGTTCACCGGAGACACGCCGGAGGCCGAGGCCCGCATCCGGGAGACGCTGACTGCCTTCCAGCCCGAGCCCGAGGGGTTCGCCGGCCAGCTGGCCCGGTACCACCGGGCGCTCCAGTCCGGCGGGGAGCTCCCCGTCACGCTGGCGGACGCGCGAGCGTCGATCGAGCTGATCACGGCGATCTACCACTCGTCGCGCACGCGGGCGCCGGTCCGGCTACCGCTCGGCCCCACCCATCCTCTCTATCGGGGCTGGCAGGGATCCGGGGGCGACTGAGTCTCTCGCGTCAGGCTGGCGCGGGGCTGACGGCGAGGCGCGGGGCCGACGGCGCGGCCGGCCGGGGAATGGATGCGGGCTTCGTGAAAGCTCTCTACACTGGCAGGCGATGAAGGCGCGCGTGTTCCTGCTCTCCCCGGCCCATTGTGGCGGCGAGCGCGCGCGGATCGTGCTTCGGGACGGCGCCCGCTTCGAGCTCGCCCAGCGCCTGCGGACCCGTGACGGCGTGCCCCTCGGCGAGGTCTTCAGCTTTTTGAGCGGACTCTACTTCCGCGGAAAGCTCGCCTATGCCCGGTCGTTCGCGCGCCCGATGGCGGGGGCGGACGGCATCAAGGTGATCACGCCGTGTCAGGGACTTCGCTCGCCGGACGTGCGAGTCGGCCGAGTCCACCTCCAGCGATACGCACGGATCGGGATCGACCCGTCAGACGCGCGGTACCGCCGACCGCTGCTTCGCGACGCGCGGGCTCTCGCCGACCGCCTGAAGGGTCAGACGGACTGGGAGGTGGTGCTCCTCGGCAGCGTGGCCAGCGAGAAGTACGTGGAGCCCCTGACCACCGTGTTCGGGGAGCGCCTGCTCTTCCCGCCGTCGTTCGTGGGGCGCGGCGACATGAGCCGCGGCGGACTTTTGCTTCGCTGCGTGACCGAGGGCCGGGAGCTCGACTACGCCCCACTGCTGAACGCCACTCGACGCGGCCCTCGGCCGGCTCGCCTCGTGCCGCACCGGAACATCCTGGCGCAGACCGAGCACTGGCTGCGACCGCAGGCGGATCCCTCCTGATGCTGGCCGCGCGACGGGTTGCTATTTCGACCGGCGCGGAACCTTGGCGCCCTTCTCCCGCGCCTCCGAGAGACCGATCGCGATCGCCTGCTTCCGGCTCGTCACCCGTTGGCCGCTCCCGCTCTTGAGCGTGCCGCGCTTCCGGCGACGCATGGCCGACTTGACCGACTTGCCCGCAGCCTTCCCGTATCTCGCCATCATGACCTCCTTCGTCCGCTGGACCTCCCGGGCCCGGGAACCCAGGGGAGAGACCGTGCAAGGTTGTTGCCGGCATCTACGGGCGAGACACGGAGGAGGGCGAGTCCGCGACGACGACTCGTCGTGGCTTGCCCCGTCCCACGGGTCCCCGGGCTCTGAGGCGCAGTGTCGGGGAGACTCCGACGTCCGGTGGACAGGTGACGGTCGGCTACTTGGGGCGACCCCGGACGTTTGGCAGCGCCTGGCGAAGGCGCCCGTAGCCGGCCCAGGGATCGGCGGTCAGCCTGGCCAAACGGCGCTCGGCGCTGTCGATCGTGAAATGGCTCCCGGACGGGACGGAGTCCAGCTCGTCCCACGCGATCGGCATCGAGACCGGCGCGCCCTCGCGGGCTCGCGTGGAGTAGGCCGCGACTGACGTCGCGCCACGCTGGTTCCGGAAGTAGTCGATGAAGATTCGGCCCTTCCGTGCGCTCTTGGCCATCGCGGTGGTGAACGCTCGCGGTGTCTCCGCTCTCAGGGCCTCGGCCACTTCCTGTGCGAACGCGACGAATGCGGACCATCCCGGGCCCGGAGTGATGGGCGCGACGACATGGAGCCCCTTGCCACCCGTCGTCTTCACGAAGCTCGCGAGCCCGCGGGCCTCGAGAGTGGCCCGGACGAGCCGCGCCGCGGTGCGCACGGCCGGCCAGGGTACATCGGGACCCGGGTCCAGGTCGAAGACGAGCCGGTCGGGCGCCTCGAGCGCGTCGGCCTGAGCGTTCCACGTGTGGATCTCGAGGACGCCCATCTGGACGAGACCGACCAGGCCGGCCGCGTCCTCGACGATCACGTAGTCGCCTGCCTTCGTCTTCTCGCGGATCCTGACCCGACGGAGCGAGGGCGGCGCCCAGGCTCCGGCGTGCTTCTGGTAGAAGCACTTCTCCGCGAGTCCATCGGGACAACGCACGAGCACGGCAGGGCGTGACCGGAGATGCGGGAGGATATGCTTGGCGACGGCCTCGTAGTAGCGCGCCACGCGCGCTTTCGTGATGCGGTGGTCGGGGTACACGACGCGGTCCGGATGCGTGATGCGGACGCCTGCGATCATGACACTCTCGGGCGTGGCTGATCGATCCGGTCGCGCGGCAGCCGGTGATCTCGCCGGCGCGCGCCGCGGCGCGGTGACGCGGGGCTCGGCGCCGGCCGCGCGCTCCCGGACGACCTGGTCTGCGGGCTTGTCCTCGCGGAGTCCCTTGAACGCGGGATGACGAAGCCGACCGTCCTCCGTCCATTCGCTGAACGCCACCTCCGCCACCAGCTGGGGCTTCACCCAGCGCGCCAGAGTGGCGTTCGGAGGCGGCTGCCGGAACGGGGAGGCGGGAGCCCGGATGCGATCGAGCCGGGCCCGGAGGTGCCGCGCGGAATCGCCGGTGAAGCCGGTCCCGACCTTGCCGACGTAGACGAGACCGTCGCCCGCCTCGTGGACGCCGAGGAGCAGGGCCCCGAGGCCGGCGCGCGTCCCCTTCGGCTCCGTGAAGCCGCCGATGACTACCTCTTGCTCCTGGATGCACTTGACCTTCAGCCAGCTCCGACCGCGGCCGCCTTCGTAGGAGCCATCGCGACGCTTGGAGACGATGCCCTCCAGGGAGTGCCGGCAGGCGTCGCGGAAGAACGCCTCGCCCTTTCCGACCACGTGGGTGCTATAGCGGATCGCGCCGTCCCGGGCTGTTCCGATGAGGCGCTCGAGCCGCTCCTTGCGCGCGTCGAGCGAGACGTGCGTCAGGTCCTGCCCGTCCAGGTGCATGAGGTCGAAGGCGAAGTATACGAGCTCGCCCCGCCCGCCCGACGACAGCGTGTTCTGAAGCGCCTGGAAGCTGGTCGTCCCGTTCGGGAGCAGCACCGCGACCTCGCCGTCCACGAAGGCCTGGCGCACCGGGAGGCGCGCCGCCGCCGCCGCAACCTCCGGGAATCGCGAGGTCCAGTCGTTCGCATTGCGGCTCCACAGCGTGGCACGTCCCTTGTCGATCCGGCAGAGGATGCGGTACCCGTCGAACTTCATCTCGTGGAGCCAGGCGTCGCCGTCCGGCGGGGCCGACACGAGCGTCGCCAGTTGAGGCTCGACGAACCTGGGAAGACGGGCTGGACGGGCGCCGCGAAGGGACGCGCCCGCGGGGACGCCGCCCCGGAGCCCCTTCCTCTGCGGAGCGGAGGCAACCGGCCGGGCCGCCTTGGCGGCGCGGTTCGAGTGCCAGCTTCGATGGCTCGACTTGGCGATCTCCTCGATCCGCCGTCCGCTGACGACGCTCTCCGGATGGGCCTCGGTGATGCTCAGCTTACCGGCGGGTCGCGCGTACTCGTCGCGCTCCTTCACGAGCAGCCAGCTGCGGCCGTTCCGGTCTCGACGGTCCCGCCCTCGAAGCCGCACAAGCGCCCACCCGCCGTGTAGCTTTTCCCCGGAGAGCGTGAACTTGAGCTCGCCGGCTCGCAGGGCGGCGGCAGGATCCCCGACGGGCGTCCAGGTGCCGCGATCCCAGAGGAGCACGGGGCCACCGCCGTACTCCCCTTCGGGGATGATGCCCTCGAAGGTCCCGTACTCGAGGGGATGATCCTCGGTCTGCATGGCGAGCCGCTTGTCGCGCGGATCGAGGCTGGGCCCCTTCGGGATCGCCCAGCTCGTCAGGACACCCCCGATCTCGAGTCGGAAGTCGTAATGAAGACGGGTGGCGTCGTGCTTCTGGATCACGAACGCCGAGCCACGACGGGGCGACGCAACTCGACCTCGCGGCTCGGGGGTCCGCGCGAAGTCGCGCTTGGCGTGATAGGTCGCGAGCGCCGACTCTCGGGTCGAGCTGCGCCTGTTCCGGGCCTCCGCCGTCATGGCGATAGGTGACAGTCGGTCACGTGTCCGACACGGTGACGCCACCCACGACGATGCCACGCCTCACGAACAGCATGTGGCCGCCCTGGATTCCATGGGATGAGCACGGAGGGATCTCCCACGGCGAGGTGATGCAGGACGAGTGCCCGAGCCGCGCGCCGTCACCGTAATGCTCCGTAGCCGAATCCACTCTCGCGCAATGCCCCTCCAGTGACAAGACTGGGAACGGCCGCCGTCGACCGCCTGGGCTACTGGCGGTCGGCGCCGCGCCTGAGCTATCCTCGCCGTGGTTCCCAAGATGACGCCTGTGACGGTGTCCAGAGTCAGCCCGTGATCCACCCCGCCCACACCATCGATCTCCGGTCGGATACGGTCACCCTGCCGTCGCCTCCCATGCGAGCGGCGATGGCGGCGGCGCCGGTGGGGAACGACGAGTACGGCGAGGACC
>CAYXBJ010000128.1:0-51274 GCA_964463175.1 uncultured bacterium | reverse complement strand
CCGAGTCCCTCGTCGGCGATGCGGTACTCCGCGCTCACGCCGAGCGCGAAGGTCGGATAGAGGTCGAAGAAGAACGTGGTGGCGTGGTCGTTGAAGCAGAAGACCAGCACGTCGGGCTTCTTCTCGGCCAGCCACTTCGCGACCGGGCCGTAGCCCTGGAACAGGGGCTTCCAGTCCGGGTCCTCTTGCTTGCCCCGGTCGAAGGCCATCCCGATGGTGGGGACGTGGGACGTGCCGATCCCGCCGATGATGCGGGCCATGGCTAGGGGCCACCGCGACGTGCGGGGTGCTCCACGGGGATCTTTTACCGCACTTCGGCCTCAGGCGCTATCCGGTGAAGAGATCGCGAGGACACCGTCACCGACGTCCGCGGGCTCGGGCGGCCGCCTCAGGGCGACGGGACCGATGCGCGGAGCGGGGCACCGCCGGCCGGCGCGCCCGTGGTGCGCTCCAGCTCCGTCGCGCTCCAGCCGCCGCCGAGGGCCTTGATGAGGAGCACGCTCGCCGTCATCCGACGACCCAGGATGTCGACCGCCGTCTTCTCGTTCGCCAGCAGGATGGCCTGCGAGACCACCACGTCGAGATAGCTGGTGGTGCCTGCCTGGTACTGATTGGTGGTGATCGCCAGCGCTTGACGGGCGGCGCTCACCGCGTCGTCCTGCACGCGGGCCTCGGATTCCAGGATGCGAAGCGCGGCCAGGTTGTCCTCGACCTCCTGGAAGGCCGTCAGCACCGTCTGGCGATAGGTCGCCACGCTCTGGTCGTAGAGCGCGCGGACCTCGTCCTTCCGCGCTCCCCGGAAGCCGCCGTCGAACACGGTCTCCGAGATCCCGGGGCCGACCGACCAAAAGCGGCTCGGCCACGTGAGCCAGTCCGTGATGTTCGAGCTCTCGAAGCCACCCGTCGCGCCCAGGGTGACCGTCGGGAAGTACGCGGCCTGCGCCACGCCGATCTGCGCGTTGGCGGCCGCGACCCGCCGCTCGGCGGCGGCGACGTCCGGCCGGCGCTCGAGAAGCTCCGAGGGCACGCCGACCGGCACCCCCGGCGGAGTCGCGGCGAGGGGTGACACCGGAATGGACACCTCGGACGCCGGGCGGCCGACGAGCGTGGCGATGGCGTGCTCGAGCTGCGCCCGCTGGACACCGAGGTCGATCGCCTGCGCCTCGGTCGTCCGCAGCTGGGTCTCGGCCTGGAGCACGTCACCCTTGGACGCCACGCCCGCAGCGTAGCGATTCCGCGTCAGCTGGAGCGTCCTCGCGTAGGCCGCGGCGGTGGCGTCGAGAAGCGCCTTCTCGGCGTCGAGCGCGCGGAGCTGAACGTAGTCGGTGGCGACCTCGGCCCGAACGCTGAGCCGCGCGGTCTCGACATCCGCGGCGGACGCCTCCGCGCCGGCCCGGTTGGACTCCACGGTCCGTCGGATGCGGCCCCAGAGGTCCAGCTCCCAGGCGAACTCGATCGGCAGCTGGAAGGTCGAGAACGTGCGACCGGCCCCGGTGCCCCCGTTCGACGTGGTGGCCGACTCGCGCGCCCGCGTGAAGCCGAGGCCGACGGTGACGGTCGGGAAGTAGCCGGCGCGCGCCTCCTGCACAAGCGCCCGGGCCTGGCGGAGCTGGGCCTCGACCGCCACCACCGTCTGACTGGACACCTCGACCTGGCGCTCGAGGTCGTCGAGTGTCGCATCGCCGAACTGTGCCCACCAGTCTTCCCGGAGGGCGTCGTCTCGCGGCTCGGCCGTCTTCCACCCGTCCATCTCCTTGTAGGCGGGCGGCGCGATGGCCGTCGGGCGGACGTAGTCGGGTCCCACCGTGCACGCCGCGAGGAGCGCCGCGGCCCCGGTCACGAGCACCACGCGCGCCGCCGCGCGGCATGCCCTGCCCCGCATGCGCTCGCCAGACGATCGGGTCATGGCCGCGCGCTCACCGCCCCCCCTCGGGCACCGGTCGGAGCCGTCCCGCGCGCCGGCGCTCCAGCCACAATCGTCCCCGGTCGAGCTGGAGGTAGACGACCGGCGTGGTGTAGAGCGTCAAGGCCTGGCTCACGAGCAACCCGCCGACGATGGAGATTCCCAGCGGGCGCCGGAGCTCCGACCCCACCCCCATCCCCAGCGCCAGCGGCAGCGCTCCCAGCAGGGCCGCCATCGTCGTCATCATGATCGGCCGGAACCGCAGAAGACACGCCTCGAAGATCGCCTCGGCCGGCCCCTTGCCACCCTGCCGCTCCGCCGCCAGCGCGAAGTCGATCATCATGATCGCGTTCTTCTTCACGATCCCGATCAGCAGGATGATCCCGATCAGCCCCATGATCGACAGCTCGGTCCGGAAGACGAGGAGGGCGAGGAGCGCGCCGACCCCGGCGGACGGGAGCGTGGACAGAATCGTGAGGGGATGGAGCCAGCTCTCGTAGAGCACGCCCAGCACGATGTAAACGGTCACGAGCGCAGCCAGGATCAGGAGCGGCTGACTGGCGAGCGAGGCCTGGAACGCCTGAGCCGTTCCCTGGAAGCTGCCGTGGATGCGCCCCGGCAACCCCACTGTCCGCGCGGCGCCCTCGACGGCCTTGACCGCGTCCCCCAGAGCCACGCCCGGCGCGAGATTGAAGGAGAGCGTCACGGCCGGGAACTGCCCCTGGTGGTTGACGGCCAGCATGGTCGTCCCCGACTCGTAGCGGCTGAACGCGGCCAGCGGCACCAGTGCGCCGGAGGGAGGCCGCACGTAGATGTCCCGCAGCGTCTCCGGTCGCTGCCAGAATCGTGGCTCGACCTCCATCACGACGTGGTACTGGTTGAGCGGCGCGTAGATGACCGAGACCTGCCGCTGGCCGAACGCGTCGTAGAGCGTGTCGTCGACGAGCTCGGACGTGATGCCGAGCCGGGACGCGGTGGGCCGGTCGACGGCAAGCCGCGTCTGCAGGCCGCGGTCCTGCTGGTCGCTGTTGACGTCGGCGATCTGGGGAAGCGAGCGGAGCTGCCGCTCCATCCGTCGAGCCCAGGTGCCCAGCTCGTCCACCTGCTCGCCCTGGAGCGTGAACTGGTACTGGGCGCCGCTCACTCGGCCGCCGACCCGGACGTCCTGGACCGCCTGCAGATAGGTGGGCGCCCCGGGCACGCGCGCGAGCTGCCGGCGCAGCCGGGTGATGATATGGTCCGCGGGAAGCTTCCGCTCTTCGAGCGGCCGGAGGGCGATGAACATGCGGGCGGTGTTCCGGGTGGCACCGCCTCCGCCGCCGGTGAAGCCGGTCACGCTTTCCACCGCCGGGTCGCTCCGGACGACGTCGACGATCTCCCGGAGCTTCTTCTCCATCGTCTGGAACGAGGTGTCCTGCGCGGCCTGGATGCTGCCGCTCAGGCGGCCGGTGTCCTGCTGAGGGAAGAAGCCCTTGGGCACCTGGACGAAGAGGTACACGTTGAGGGCGCCGGTACCGAGCGTCACCAGGAGCATGATCGCCGGGTGTCGAAGCGCCCAGCCGAGCGTGCGCCGATACCCGGCCAGGATCGCGCCGAACGCCCGCTCGCTGGCCTGGAAGAGACGACCGTGGCCCCCGGCCCCGACCGGCCGGAGCAAGGTCGCGCACATCATGGGGGTCGTGGTGAGGGACACGACGAGCGAGATGGCGACGGCCACCGCGAGCGTGACCGCGAACTCCCGGAAGAGCCGACCGACCACGCCCCCCATCAGCAAGATCGGGATGAACACGGCCACCAGCGACAGGCTCATCGAGAGGACGGTGAAGCCGATGCCCGTGGCGCCGTCGAGCGCGGCCTGGAGCGGCGGCGCGCCCGCCTCGATGTGCCGGGTGATGTTCTCCAGCACCACGATGGCGTCGTCGACGACGAATCCGGTGGCGATCGTCAACGCCATCAGCGACAGGTTGTCCAGCGTGTAGCCCAGGAGGTACATGACGCCGAAGGCGCCGATCAGCGACACCGGCACCGCGACCGCCGGGATCAGGGTCGCCCGCGCGCTGCGGAGGAACAGGAACACGACCAGGATCACCAGCGAGACCGAGACCAGGAGCGCGCGCTCGACGTCCCGCAGCGAGGCGCGGATGGTGGTCGTTCGATCGAGGACCACGTCGAGGGACATGGAGGCCGGCACCGAGGCGCGCAGCTCCGGCAACAGATCGCGGACTCGGCCCACCGTCTCGATGATGTTGGCGCCGGGCTGACGGAACAGAACGACGGACACCGAGGGCTTGCCGTTGGCCAGGCCGGCGTTCCGCAAATCCTCGACCGCGTCGTCCACGCGGGCGATGTCCGACAGGCGTACGGCGGCGCCTCCCCGGTAAGCGACGATCACCGGCGCGTAGTCGGCAGCGTGGGACAGCTGGTCGTTGGTCCAGAGATCTCGGACCCGGCCGCCGTCCTCGAGGTGCCCCTTGGGCCGGCTGACGTTCGTCTGGGCGAGCACAGCCCGCACGTCCTCCAGGCCGAGTCCGTACTTGGAGAGCGCCGTCGGGTTCAGCTCCACGCGCACGGCGGGCAGCGAGCCGCCGCCGACCAGCACCTGCCCGATCCCCTCGACCTGGGCCAGCTTCTGCTGGAGGACCGTCGAGGCCAGGTCGTACATCTGACCGCGGCTCGCGGTGTCCGAGGTCAGAGCCATGATCAGGACCGGCGCGTCGGCCGGATTGACCTTGCGGTAGGTCGGGTTGCCGGGCAGGTTCGCCGGCAAGCTGCCGCGCGCGGCGTTGATGGCCGCCTGGACGTCCCGGGCGGCGCCGTCGATGTTCCGGGCCATGTCGAACTGGAGGACGACGGACGTCGAGCCCAGGTAGCTCGTCGAGGTCATCTCGCTCACACCGGCGATGCGACCGAACTGTCGCTCGAGGGGCGCCGCCACCGAGGTGGCCATGGTCTCCGGGCTCGCTCCTGGCAGGCTTGCCGAGACCGAGATGGTCGGGAAGTCGACCTCGGGGAGCGGCGAGACCGGCAGGAGCCGAAAGCCGATGGCGCCAGCCAGTCCCACGCCGATGGTGAGGAGCGTCGTCGCCACCGGGCGCCGGATGAAGGGCGCCGAGAGGTTCACGCGGGCTCCGGGTGGTGGCCAGGCCCGGCCGCCGCGCTCGCGCCCGTCGGCGCGCGGCGCCACCGGGCCAGGCGGTCGAAGGCAAGGTAGACCACCGGCGTGGTGTAGAGGGTCAGGGCCTGACTCACGATCAGCCCGCCGACGATGGAGATCCCGAGCGGACGCCGGAGCTCGGACCCGACCCCCGTCCCCAGCGCCAGCGGCAGCGCCCCAAGGAGCGCTGCCATCGTCGTCATCATGATCGGCCGGAACCGCAGGAGACACGCCTCGTAGATCGCCTCCACCGGGTCCTTGCCCCCCTGCCGCTCGGCCGCCAGCGCGAAGTCGATCATCATGAACGCGTTCTTCTTCACGATCCCGATCAGCAAGATGATCCCGATGAGCGCGATCACACTGAAGTCGGTCCGGCAGACGAGCAGGGCCAGCAGCGCCCCGATCCCGGCGGACGGGAGAGTGGACAGGATGGTGAGCGGGTGGATATAGCTCTCGTAGAGGATGCCCAGAACGAGGTAGACGGTCACCAGCGCGGCCAGGATCAGCAGGGGTTCGTTCGCGAGGGAGGCCTGGAACGCCTGCGCCGTGCCCTGGAAGCTGCCGCGCACGCTCGGCGGGAGGCCGATCTCGCGCGACACGGTCTCCACCGCTCCCACCGCGTGTCCCAGTGCGACCCCGGGCGCCACGTTGAACGACACGGTGACGGCCGGGAACTGTCCCTGGTGGCCGATCACCAGCGGCGCCGTGGTCTCGGACCGCTGGGTCACCGCGCCGAGCGGCACCGGCCCGCCCTGACTGCCTCGGAGGTAGATGTCCTCCAGCCCCCGGGCGCCGCTCTGAAACTCCGGCTTCACCTCCAGGACCACGTGATACTGGTTGAGCTGGGTGAAGATCGTCGACACCTGGCGCTGCCCGAACGCGTCGTAGAGCGTGTCGTCGATGAGCTGCGGCGTGATCCCGAGCCGGGACGCCGTGTCCCGGTCGATGGTGAGCGCGGTCCGGAGCCCCTCGTCCTGCTGATCGCTGCTCACGTCCGACAGCTCGGGCCGCGCCTGGAGCGCCTCGACCAGCCGGGGCGCCCAGCGGCCGAGCTCCGCCGCGTCGGGGTCCTCCAGGCTGTACTGGTATTGCGTCCGGCTGACCCGGTCCTCCACGGTCAGGTCCTGGACCGGCTGCATGAAGAGCGCGATGCCGTCGATCCGGGCCACCTCCGGCCGAAGGCGGCGGATGACGTCGGTCGCGCTGATCTTCCGCGCCGCGAGCGGCTTCAGGTTGACCTGGATCCGGCCGCTGTTGAGGGTCGGGTTCGTGCCGTCCACGCCAATGAACGACGACAAGCTCTCCACCGCCGGGTCTCGCAGGATGACCGCGCCGAGCGCTCGCTGGCGCTCCGCCATGGCGGCGAACGAGACGGACTGGGGCGCCTCCGAAATACCGAGGATCACCCCGGTGTCCTGCACCGGGAAGAATCCCTTGGGCACCACGACGTAGAGGAGAACGGTCACCCCGAGGGTGGCCACGGCTACCAGCAGCGTGGCGCGCCGGTGCGCGAGCACCCAGCGAAGGCTCGTGCCGTACGCGGCGATGGTCCGGTCCCAGAGCCGCTGGCTCGCGCGATAGATCCGCCCCTGCTCGGCCTCAGGGGTATGACGCAAGAGTCGCGCGCACATCATCGGCGTGAGCGTCAGCGAGACCACCGCCGACAGGAGAATCGTGATGCCGAGCGTCACGGCGAACTCGCGGAACAACCGTCCGACCACGTCGCTCATGAACAGGAGCGGGATGAGGACGGCGATCAGGGACACGGTCAGGGACAGGATCGTGAAGCCGATCTGCTGCGCGCCGCGGAGCGCCGCCTGGAGCGGCGCCTCGCCCTCCTCCAGGTACCGCGCGATGTTCTCGATCATCACGATGGCGTCGTCCACCACGAAGCCGGTGGCGATGGTGAGCGCCATCAGGGTGAGGTTGTTGACGCTGAAGCCGAGGAGGTACATCACCCCGAAGGTCCCGACCAGCGACAGGGGCACCGCGACGCCGGGAATGATGGTGGCGGACACGCTCCGCAAGAAGAGGAAGATCACCATGACCACGAGGGCGACCGCCAGCATCATCTCGAACTGGACGTCCCGGACGGAAGCGCGGATGGTCGTCGTCCGGTCGGTCAGCACGGAGACCTCGACCGCCGACGGCAGGGCCGCCTCCAGCTGGGGCAACAGACGCGTGACCCGGTCGACCACCTCGATGACGTTGGCGCCCGGCTGGCGCTGGATGTTGACGATGACTGCGGGGCGGTCGTTCGCCCAGGCCGCCTGCTTCACGTTCTCGGCGTCGTCGACGGCGTCGGCAACGTCGGACAGGCGCACCGGGCTGCCATTGCGGTACGCGATGATCAGCGCGCGATAGTCGGCGCTCCCGAGGAGCTGGTCGTTGGCGTCGATGACCCGCGCCTGGCGGGGGCCGTCGAACGCCCCCTTGGCTTGGTTCACGTTGGCGGCAGCGACCGCGCTCCGGACGTCCTCCAGCGTGAGCCCGTAGGCGGCCAGCGCGGTCGGATTTACCCGGATGCGCACCGCCGGCCGCTGGCCGCCGCCGATGCTCACCAGGCCGACTCCGGGCAGCTCGGCGATCTTCTGGGCGAGCCGCGTGTCCGCAAGGTCCTCGACCTGCGGAAGGGGCAGGCTCTGGGACGTGAGGGCCAGCGTGAGGATGGGCGCGTCGGCCGGGTTGACCTTGCTGTACGTCGGCGGGTTCGGCAGGTCCCGCGGCAGGAACGTGCCGCCCGCATTGATCGCCGCCTGGACTTCCTGCTCGGCGACGTCCAGCCCCAGGCTCAGGTCGAACTGGAGCACGATGACCGAGCTGCCTCCCGAGCTGGTCGACGTCATCTGCTTCAGGCCCGGCATCTGTCCGAACTGCCGCTCGAGCGGGGCGGTCACCGACGACGCCATCACGTCCGGGCTGGCGCCCGGGTAGAGCGTCAAGACCTGGATCGTCGGGTAGTCGACCTGCGGCAAGGCCGAGACCGGGAGCTGGCGGTAGGCCACGGCGCCGGCGAGGACGAGCGCGACCATCAGGAGCGTGGTCGCGACCGGTCGCTCGATGAAGGTCCGCGACAGGTTCACGGCGTCACGAGTGGCTCGCGCCGGCGTGCGGGCCTCCGCGCGCGTCCACGCGACTCCCGTCACGGAGGCGATCCGTGCCCTCCACCACGACCAGCTCCCCGGGGGCAAGGCCGGTCTCGATGGAGACGTCGTCTCCCTGCTCGGTGCCGACCTTGACGGGACGCACCGCCGCCGTGCCGTCCGCCTTGACCACGTAGACGAACGCTCCCTGCGTGCCGCGCTGAACGGCCGCGGCGGGCACCAGGGTCGCGCCGCGCTGAACGTCCAGGAGCAGCCGCGCGTTGACGAACTGGTTCGGGAACAGCTCGTGCCCCGCGTTCGCGAACTCGGCCTTGAGCTTCACCGTTCCGGTGCCCGGGTCGATCTGGTTGTCGATCGTCGTGAGCGCGCCCACGGCCAGGCGCTGCTTGAGGGCGCGATCGTAGGCCTCCACCGGAAGCCGCGCGCCAGCCCGCCACCGGGCGAGCACCCTGGGGAGGCTGTCCTCCGGGATCGCGAAGACGGCGGTGATCGGCACCAGCTGCGTGATCACGACCAGGCCCCCGGTGTCGCTCGCGTGCACCATGTTGCCGGCGTCGACCAGCCTCAAGCCGACCTGGCCGCCGATCGGGGCCGTGATGCGACAGTAGTCGAGCTGAAGACGGGCGCTCGCGATCTGCCCCTGGTCGACCTTGATGGCGCCCTCGTACTGGTGGACCAGCGCCTGCTGCGTGTCGACCTGCTGCCGGGCGATCGAATCCTCGGCGAGAAGGATCCGGTACCGCTCGAGATCGGCGCGCGCGTTGTCGAGAAGGGCCTGATCCCGCGCCATCTGCCCTTCCGCCTGGGTGAGCTGGACCTCGAACGGCCGCGGATCGATCTCGGCCAGGAGATCGCCAGCTCGCACGACGTCCCCCTCCTTGAATGGGACCGACACGAGCTGACCATCGACCCGGCTCTTCACCGTGACGGTGTTGAGGGGCGTGACGGCCCCCAGCGCCGTCAGGTACACGCTCACGTCACCGCGGGTCGCCGCCTGCGTCGTCACCGCGACCGGGGGCGGAGAGGCCGCCGCCGGCCGACTCTCATGAGCTCGCTCCTGGGCGCGGACGACCAGGACCGCCGCCGCCACTCCCGTCACGAGCAACGCCCCGAGCGCCAGGCGCCACCCCCGCCGCCGGCGCGGCCGCTCGGGGGGAAGGCCCGGAGGCGGGGGCGACGCCGGAGTGCCGGAACCGTCTGCGCTGTCAGTCACACTCGTCGCCCCCTCCCTACCCCTCGACGGGAATGGGCCCCCGATCATTCCCTTGACCGGCGCGATCCCGGGGGTGGTCTCACGACTCGGCGGGACCTCGGAGGCCCCCGCAGCAGTCTGATCCGCGACGGCATGGAGGGCGGCCGTGCTGGATGCCGCTCGAGATTCCGATATCTTTCAGGAACTTAATGGATCGTCCGGCGAAGCGGTGCTCTCGTGGACGTCATCCGCCGACGTGTCGGCGGATCGGCGAGCGACCCGAGCCCGCGGCAGCCGGGCCGACGGGCTTCGCGGGATCAGCCGAGCGGGTCGCCGAGGAGCCGGTGGAACTGCTCCGCAGCCACGGGGGAGCCGCCGGGTACCGGCTGGCTCCGGGCCGGCCGGATCACATAGAAGCCCCGAAAGCTGTGCTGTCCGGTCAGCTGGCGCCCGACGGGAATCGCGGTCAGTCGCGGCTCGCCGAGACGGAGCGGCGACCCGAACGTCGCGTCGGTCCAGTGAACGATCAAGTCGGGCAGCATCGAGGCGGCGGCCGCTCGCGCGTCGGCGGCCGTCCGCACGACCGCACGCACGATCGGCTGACCGTCGACGTCGCGGGCCGCTCGCAAGAGCTCATCGATTCGCTGGCACACGCTCGTGTACTGCCCGGGCTCCACGCAGCCCCGCGATTCCCGGCCCCGGAGGTTCACGCGGACCCACCCGTGCTGATCGGTGGGCAGCGCGAATGCCGTCGTTCGTGACCAGTCGTAGGCCGGCATCGGCATCGAGGGCTGCGTGAGCTGGCTCACCACGCGCTCCGGGGTCCACCGGCGGTAGAGGCGCTTGGCGGAGCCGGGCACGATCCGCTTGATCGCCGTCAGGGCTCTCTCGACGTGCTCGCGCCCCGAGCGCTCGCGCCAGGTCTTCCGCACCGCGAAGCCGTGGGCCTCGAGCAGCGGGCCGAGAATGGTCGGGATGCCGCGCGCCGCGCGCATCCCGTGCAGGGAGAAGACCACGATCGCCGTCTCGGGCCCCGCGAGGTCGCGGAGCTGTCCGATCTCCCGATCGATCGCGTGCAGGACCTCGTCCAGGCGCGGTGGCGCGGGGTCACCGGACGCCATCGCCCCGTGGTCCGGATGCTTCGGGTCGACGGTGTGCCACAGCAGATGTCCCGCCCGGTGCAGCTCCGTGAAGACCACGATCATCAGCTCGGGCGCCATGTCCTTCAGGAGACGCTGGGCCAGGCGTCCGCGCTGGCCCGCTCCCGCCACGCAGTGACGGAGGACCTGCGCGAGCCCCGCGTGATCCTGCGGCCCGTCCGCGGCGACCTGGCCCGACGCAAAGGGGTGGACGCCGCCGACTTCGGTGACCAGAGCCTCGAGATCTCGGGGGAACACGTCGAGCCGGCCCTTGAGGTGGTCGTGGAGCCCCCAGTCCAGGACCTCCGTGCACCCCGGGACGTCGATCCGAGGGGCGAAGGGGACGTCGAGGATCACCGTCGTTCGGCCCTCGATGGCCGGCGCGCGCCAGAACGGATCCAGGTGGCCCCATGTCGGCGGGTGGAGCCCCATGGTGTCCGGCCGCCAGGCCCACTCGCCGTAGAATCCGTGCTCCGCCGGCGTCCGGCCGGTAAGAAAGGTCGGCCACACGGCGCCACTGGCGATCGGCGCGGGCGAGGTCACGCCTCCCCAGACCCCGTGGGCCGCAAGATCCCGGAGGGCCGGCAGGTCACCCCGATCCATGAGCGGCCGGACGAAGCTCGGCTCCGCGGCGTCGATCCCGATGGCGAGGACGCGCGGCCGCTCAGATCGGCTCATCGAAGAGCTCCTGGGGGTTGATCCACCGCCCCTCCGACGCCGAGCGGGCGCAGGCCTCGAGCGTGGCAATGGTCTGGAGGTTGTCGCGCCCGCTGGCGTCGGGCTCGCTCCCGTCGGTGATCGCGCGCTCCAGCTGGCGCAAGAGCGTCACCTCCTCCGCCTGGGGCCGCGGGCCACGGCGGACGATCCGTGGATAGCGCCCGCGCTCGCACCAGACCAGCCAGCGGTGGAACACGTGCAGCGTCCCCCGGTCGGTCGCGGCGCGCAGATAGAACTCCTGGCCGCGCTCGAAGAACTCCTGGCCGCGCGAGTCGTAGGTCGCGCCGTACGACGCCCGGAGCCCGCCTTCGAACTCGAGCAGGGCCTGCACCGAGGCGCCGAGAGGCGCCGTGCTCCACGGCAGCGAAAAGCGCTGCCCGAGGACCCGGACGACGCGTCGGTCCACGACGTAGCGGAGCGTGTCGAGGTGGTGCGCGGAGGTCTCCCAGAGGATGCTGTCGGTCAGCGTCTGCAGGGCCCGCGCCGGCTCCTTCCTGGCCTTGTACCCCTGGACGACGATCAGGCCGGCGCGGCCAAGATCGCCGCTCGCGAGGAGCCGGCGCAGCGCCTGCGGCATCCGCATGTACCGGTAGTTCTGGCCGACCATGAGGGGCAGCTTCCGCTCCGCAGCCTCGGCGACGAGCCGGCGCGCGTCCCGCAAGCGCATGGTAAACGGCTTCTCCACCAGGACCCCGAGGCCCAGCGCGAGCGCGGTGCGGCAGGGCTCGACGTGGCTGTCGATCGAGGTCGCGACGATGGCCGCGTGGGGAGCCCCCACTTCCGCCGCCGCCTCGACGCGGTCGTGGCACTGCTCGGCCCGAAGCCCGAGGGCGGCCGCGGCCGCCAGCCTGGTCTCCGGGTTGCTCTCGACGGTCCCCGCCAGCTCGAACCCGGGCGTGGCTCGCAGCAGGCGCACCCACTGGCGCCCGCGCTGGCCGAGCCCGAGCACGACTACTCGAATCGCCATTCGACCACCGACCGCTTTCGGATGAGTACGCCCGCCAGCGCATCACGCAGGCGGACAAACCCGGTCAGCCCTGCTCGCACGAGCCACGGGGCGACCTCCCCCACGGTCGCCAGGACCACCAGGCCCAGCCAGAGCAAGCTGGGGCGCCGCGAGCCGACCGCGGACAGCCGCTGGCGGATGCGCGGCGGCTCGCCGGCCCAGAGCCGACGGGCCGCGAGGAGGTAGAGCGCCGCCGGACTCACGCCCGGGGTGGCTCGCCCGGGCGCGCCCTCGACCCCCGCGAGGAGCGGAGTGTAGTCGCCGCCCTCACGCCGGACGGCGAGGCACCGCAGCATGAGCTCGGTGGCGCGCTCCTCGTCGGGACGGATCGGGCCACCCAGCGTGGAGGCCTCGTGGAACCGGTACCGGTAGAGCGCCGCCGGGACGACCAGCACCGGGCCGCGGGCGGCGAGTCTCAGGTAGAGGTCCAGATCCTCCCAGTAGTCGCAGGCCGTGCGGTAGCCGCCGACGGCCTCGTAGGCCGCGCGGCGAAACATGATGGAGCCGTGGGGAAACGGCGCGAAGGACGACCGCCGGGTCAGCCGCCAGCGATCACGCGGCCGGACGACCCGTCCGGCGGCGTCGATCCCTTCCCAGAGCGTCCCGACGAGGGAGGCGTCGGGGCGCGCCTCCAGGGCCTGCCACTCCAGCTCGAGCCGCGTCGGACACGAGACGTCGTCCGCATCCATCCGGGCGCAGACGAGCGCACGCGCTTCCCGGACGACGCGGTCGCTGTTCCGGGCAATCCCGAGCCTCACCGGGTTCTCGATGAGCCGAACGCGGTCGTCGCGCTTCGTCCAGTCGCGCAGGAGTCCCGTCGAGCCGTCCGTCGAGCCGTCGTCCACGACGACGAGCTCGAAGTCCGTGAAGGTCTGGGTGAGGATGCTCTCGACGCTCTCGTCGAGGTAGGGCGCCGCGTTGTGCACCGGCATGACGACGCTGAGGGAGGGCGGTCGGACACCCCAGGCCGAGGCAGGCGTCGAGCCGTTCCCCTCGACCCTGATGCTCGCCGCCATCCGCGGCGCTAGCGCCGGCAGACAGCGCGGAGGGGCCGGGCCACGGCGCCGCGTGTCGCCCAGCCGCCGCGGGACGGATCCGTCCGGGGACGTCGCTCGCAGACGTCGATCACTGCGCGCCGATCCCCCTCCGCGCGTACTCGGCGGCGGCCGGCCGGTCCGTGGTCCGGCTGAGACGGCCGACGAGACGCTCGACACGGCCCGAGATTGCTGTACATCGAGAAGGCCGCCTCCGTCCTCGACCCGACATGCGGCGCAAGACCATTCAGCAGGACCGCCGTCCCGGCAACGGCGTGCCACGCGCGTCAGGCAGCGAGTCGCATCGATTCGTCGCGCGCGCCCGGGCGAGCGACACGACACTGTACCGCACTCCCGGGACCAGGCCATAGCGGATCCACAGTCCGTACTCTCCGACACCAGCACCGGATGCGCGGCATCGAAGGGTCGCGCCACCATCACGGGCGCAAGGATCGGACAGGGCTCCGCACCTCGTCGTGTTGAAGGTCCCCTGCCAAGGTCATGACCTCGGCTCATGGAGTCGCCGACTTGAGCCCGTCTCCGTCTTCCCACGCGGGGCGGGTGGACGGGCGCCAGCGCCGGCCCGCGGGACCTCGATACGGAGGCCGCCACGGCCGGCGTCACGGACACCGCCGCGCGATCCCTTGACACGGCGGGGTCGCCGCCGCAGTATCCCGCGCGAGGTCAGTGGCGACCATCCGCCGTATCGAGTAGCGCCCCACGGGGCGGCACGGAGCTTCTCCACTCATGCGGATCGCATCCAAGCGATGGTGGCACGAGAGCGCGGCGACGGCCTTCGTGCTGGTCCAGGCATTGCTGTTCCTGCTCGCGTACCGGCGATTCGGGATTGCACCCGAGTCTCGCTTCCTGTCCGAGGCCGAGCAGTGGGTGCAGCACGGGATTCCGCCGTCGACGGATGCGTATCCGCCGCTGGTGTCATGGTTCTACGCGCTGGTCATGACCCTGCTGAGTACGACCACCCTGCCCTTGATCTGGGTCCACGCGGCGTGGTTCGCGCTCTCGGCCGTCTTCTTCTGGATCTTCCTGAGCCAGCTACCGATGGCGAAGGGCGACCGGCTGTGCGTCTTCGTGCTGGCGTATGCGAATCCGTATTTCGTGTGGCTGTGCTTCACGTCCAAGGACACGGCCTACGAGGCGAGCGCGCTCTTCCTCTTCTTCGCGGCGGCCACGCGGGTGGTGCGATCGGAGCGGCTCTCGTCGTGGCGGCGGTCGGCGGCGTTGGTGCTCCTGCCGGCCCTGGCGGCCTTCCTGGTACGGATCCCGGCGGGGCTCATGGCACTGGCGGCAGCCCTGCTCGCGAGCGTCCTGACGACTCGGGCCGCGCGCAAGGTCTTCGTGGCGGTGACGATCGGACTCGTGGTGACCGCCGTGGGGTACGGGACGGTGAATCGCGCGCGGTACGGCGCGTTCGGGCTGTCCTACACGCTCGGGCTCAACGTGTACTACGGGAACAACGCGCTCTACGACTATGGGCATCCGCGGCACGACATCGACGTGTACCTCCCGCCGCCGGTGCCGGACACGGAGGTGTTCACGCCGGCGGCGAACCAGCGCCTGACGAAGCTGGGCCTCGACTACATGAGGGCGCATCCGCTCGAGACGGCGACACGGATCACGGAGAAGAGCGTGTGGTGGTGGTTCAATTTCGAGAAGGTGCCGAATCTGTCCTCGAATACGGCGCTGGTGAGCTTCGATCCACCGCTGTTGACGGTGCGAACGTCACCCATCCGATATCTGCCGATGGTGGCGTACCTGCTGTACAAGATCGTCTACGTGCCCCTGTTCATCCTGGCCCTGGCGCTGCTCCTGATGGGCCGGCGGTGGCGGGAGACGGAGTGGTGGCTGCTGCTGATGCCGCTCATCGCGGTCTGGCCCCTCGCGGTGATCACGTTCCCGGATACGCGGTTCAAGATCGTGCCGGAGATGCTGCTGGTGCCGTGGATCTTCGTGATGGGCCGGGAGGCGTGGCGGCTCCTGCGGAGGGAGCAGCGGTAGACGGGCCCGGGCGGCCGCGGTGGCCCATCCCGAGGGCCCGACGCGGGGACCGTCACCGGCACGTCACGGTGCCGGTGGCGGTCCCCATCCCTCCCTACTGCGTTACTTGTTGCGCGGGTCGTCCTTGGGATCGACGTAGACGATGTCGAACGGGCCGACCCCGTTGATCTGCACGACCGCCTCCGCCTCGACCCAGGCGTAGTGGGGCATCCCGGCCGGAAGGTGAATGAAGCTCGCCGTGGGCAGCTGCGGGCTCGCATCCCGATCGAGCTTCTCCCCCGACGCCACCGCGAACCGGCCCGCGATCACCGTCAGGAGCTCATCCTGCGCATGGTAATGCGGCGGCACGACGTAGCCGGCGGGGAACTTCAAGCGGAGCACGAAGGGGCCCTCCTGCGCCGGATTGCCCAGGAGGACGGCCGCCTGCGCGCCCGGCGGAAGCGACGGCGGCGCCGGCCCCCACTTGACGGCGTCGGCGGACACCACCGTGTGATGCAGCACGGCGGCGTGCGGCGACGGCGCGGAGATCAGCATCGCGCCCAGGCCCACCGCCAGGGCGACCAGAAAGCTCACTGCGACGGAACGTCCGATTCGGTTCATGACTTCTCCCTTTCCCGTGGGCACTCGCAGGCCCACGCTCCTCAGTCTCGGGTGACCACGACCTCGAGGTACTCGCTGGGCGCGACCATGGAGCCGTCCCTGGCGCGGTTGAACCGCTCGATCAGGGCGATCAGGTCGCGCTCGAGCTCCGCCCGCGACGCGGGCTCGAGCGTGCCGAACGCCTTGAGCAGCGGACCGTAGTAGTTTCGGAAGACCTCCAGCCAGTGCGCCGGCGAGCGGTAGCGGAACACGAAGTGCCGCTGCGCCGTCGTGATGGAGGCCGCGTGAAGCCCGAACAGCTCGGTGATCCGCGCTCGGGTGCCCCAGAGCGCGGGGGACCTCGCGCCCGGCGGCGGCGGGAGGTGGCGGCCGATGGCCTTGAAGACCTGGCCGATGAACCCCTCGGGCGTCCAGTTGGCGAGCCCGATCTTGCCGCCGGACTTCACGACGCGGAGCATCTCGCTCGCCGCCATCTCCTGGTCGGGGGTGAACATCACCCCGAACGTCGACACGACGACGTCGAAGCTCTCGCTCGGGAACGGGAGGGCCTCCGCGTCGGCCTCCCGGAGCTGGATGGCGAGCCGCTCGGCGGCGGCCCGCTCGCGCGCCCGCTCGAGCAGCTCGGGCACGTAGTCGGAAGCGACCACGTCGCACCACCGGCGCGCGGCGGCGAGCGAGACGTTCCCGTTGCCGGCGGCGACGTCCAGCACGCGCTGGCCCGCGCGGATGTCGAGGGTCTCGCACAGCTCCTCGCCGACGATCTGCAGCGTCGTCCCGACGATGGCATAATCGCCCGAGGACCAGGCGGCCCGCTGGCGCGCCTTGAGCGCCGGGAGGTCGGCCTGGCCCGCGGATTCGTGGGGTCGCGTCATGGATACCGTGCTCGAGTCCATCTCATCTCTCCTCGTCCTTCGATGCGTCGTCTCGCATCGGTCGTTGGCGGTCATCGCGGCCGCGCGCCCACCGCGGGCTGATGACCGTCGACTGCGAGGGTAGGCCTCGGACGTGGGAGCCACCGTGGGAGCGACCGTGGGAATTCCCGAGGAGTTGTTCGGGCTAGCCCCGCCCGGTCACACGCCGGCCATCCACATCCGGATGCTCGGGCGCCTGGCGATCTGGCGCGGCCGCGCCCCCGTGACGCTGCCGGCGTCTCGCAAGGTGCGGGCGCTCGTCGCCTACCTGGCCCTGGCGCCGCGGCCCGTGACGAGGAGCCAGCTGTGCGAGCTCCTCTGGGACGTGCCCAACGATCCGCGCGGAGAGCTCCGGTGGTCCCTCAGCAAGGTCCGCGGCCTCGTCGACCAGCGCGGCCGCCGGCGCGTCCAGACCCGCGGCGATACCGTCTGGCTCGACCTGTCGGACTGCCTCATCGACGCGATCGAGGTCGCCCGCGCGACCGGCGAGGGCATCGAGACGCTCGCGCCGGAACGGCAGCGGGCGCTGGCCGCGCTCTTCAGCGGCGATTTTCTCGAGGGCCTCGCCATCGGGGGAAGCTCGGTCTTCGACGGCTGGCTCACGGCCCAGCGCCGCCGGTTCCGCGGCCGTCAGGCCGCCCTGCTCGAGCATCTCGTCAAGCGCGTGTCCGACGACGAGGCGTTCCCGTACCTGGAGCAATGGCTTCAGCTGGCGCCCTTCGATCCGCACGTCCACGAGCTCCTGCTGAGCGCCTTCGCCCGGCGCGGGCAGATCCGGGAAGGCGAGGAGCACCTGGCGGCCACCGCCCGGCTGTTCGAGGGCGAGGGCCTCGACACGGCGCCGCTGCGCGAGGCCTGGCGGGCCGCGAGAGCGCGCGCCGCGTCGACGCCGGAGACCCGGGTCTCCGGCCCGCCACCGGCGGCGGCGCCCAGCGACGCCGCCATCATCCCGGGATCTCGCCGCGCCTCCGTCGCGGTGATGCCCTTCGTCGATCGGTCCCCGGCCGCGGACGCCCGCGGCGGGCCCGCCGACGCGCTCGCCGACGACGTGATCACCCGGCTCGCCAAGCTGCGCGTGCTGTTCGTCATCGCGCAGGGCACCGTGTTCGCCTTGCACGAGCGCCACGTCGGCCCCGAAGAGGCCGGCCGGATGCTGAACGTCGACTACGTGGTGAGCGGCACCACCCGGCGCGACGGCAAGCGGCTCACGGTGACGGTCGAGCTCACCGAGACGCGGACCGCGCGGATCGTCTGGGCGGAGGTCATGAAGCACACGCTGGACGACGCGTTCGTCGTCATCGAGGAGATCGGCAACCGGATCGTCGCCTCCGTCGCGAGCGAGATCGAGACGATCGAGCGGAATCGCGCCATCCTGCGGCCGCCGAGCTCGCTGGACGCGTGGGAGGCGCACCACCGGGGCCTGTGGCACATGTACCGGTTCAGCAAGACCGACAACGAGCGGGCCCGCCACTTCTTCGAGACCGCGGTGCGGCTCGACCCGACCTTCGCGCGCGCGTATGCCGGGCTGTCGTTCACACACTTCCAGAACGCCTTCCAGGGCTGGGCCAAGCGGGCGCCGGCGGTGGACCGGGCCTTCGAGGCCGCCACGCAAGGTCTCATGGCCGACGATCGGGACCCCGCCGCGCACTGGGCGATGGGCCGGGCGCTCTGGCTCCGCGGCCAGGACGACCAGTCCGTCGTCGAGCTCGAGCGGGCCATCGACCTGAGTCCCAATTTCGCCCTGGGGCACTACACCCTCGCCTTCGTCAACTCGCAGGCGGGCGACCCGCAGGCCGCCATCTCGTCCTCCGATTACTCGCGCCGGCTGAGCCCCTTCGATCCCCTGCTGTTCGGCATGCTGGGCACGCGCGCCATGGCGCTCGTCCGCCTCGGCCGGTTCGAGGAAGCCGCCGACTGGGCGGTCAAGGCCGCCTCCCGCCCCAACGCGCACCCGCACATCCTCGCGATCGCCGCCTACAGCCTGGCGCTCGCCGGCTCGCTCGATCAGGCGCGCGCGTGGGCGGCGACGCTGCGCCGCGCCCACCCGGGCTACGGCATCGGCGACTTCCTGAAAGCCTTCCGCTTCGATGCGCCCGGCGCGGCGCTCTTCCGCCGCGGCGCCAAGCGCATCGGCATGGCCTGACGAGCGCGCCGAGGCGCCCGGACTCGTGACCGCCGACGCCACCTCGTCCGGCCGGCGCGCGTATGTCTTCTACGCCACCAGCGACCTGTACGGCGTCGCGGTGCTCGTCTTCGTGCACCGGCTGCGGCAGCTCGGGCTCGCCGCCGACGCCGACGTGGTCGTGCTGCACCTGGCGCTGTCGGACCACCTGCTCGCCCGGTTGCGGGCGATGCGGGTCGTCACGCGGCGCGCGCCGACGCCCGAGCTCGTGCGCGACCGGTCCTGCCGGGGTTGCCTGGTCAAGCTCGAGGTGTTCGGTCTGACGGACTACGACCGGGTCGTCTACGTCGACGCCGATGCCCTGCCGCTCCGGTCGCTCGATCACCTGCTCGGGATCCCGTTCCTCGAGCCCCTGGCGGCGCCGATCGCGTACTGGCTGACGCAGCCGTGCTGGGGCAGCCACCTGCTCGTCGTGAAGCCCTCGGCGAGCCTCTGGCGTCGACTCCATCGGCAAGTCGCCTCGGCGGCGGCGCGGGGGCTTCACGACATGGACATCGTGAACATCGAGCTCGGCGGTGAGATCCATGCCTTGCCCGGCGAGACGGCATGCCTCAACACCGAGTGGGAGGACGCGGGTCGGCCGGGCGCGTTCGGAGACCCAGTCGAGACGTTCGCCCGCGCGTCGGTCGCGCACTTCTCGGCGCTCGGCAAGCCCTGGTCTTACACGCCCGCGAACGCGCGTCGGCTGCGCCCCAACGCCCATCCGCTCTTCCACCAGCTGTGGGAGACCTGGTGGGAGACGCGCGAGGCGATCTTCCGGGACGGGCGCCCGGCGGCATGGGGCCAAGAGGCGGAGACGGCGCGCGTCCCGGCGCGCGGGCGCCGCGTCTCCCGGGACCCGGGCGCGTCCCTGCCCGTCGAGCGCACCGAGAGCGGTCGCGCCGAGGTTGCGCCTCCGGCCCGCCGTGACCCACCGGCCCCGGCGGGCGCGCGACCGGACAGCGCTCCGGCCGCTTCCCTGACGGTCCGCCGTGCATACGAGTTCCATCTCTGGTTCGCGGAGACCTTCCAGCACCGCCTCGGGGTGCGCTACCGCACGTTCTTCGAGGCGCTGCTCCTGGCCCTCGCTCGGAACGCCGCGACCATCGTGGAAACCGGAACGGCGCGCTATCCGGACAACTGGGAGTTCGACGGATTATCCACCATGGTGTTCGGGGCGTTCGCGGAGCGGTACGGGGCCACGCTCTGGACGTGTGACGTCCTTCCCGCGCACATCGCGGTCGCCCGCGAGCTGACGGCGCCGTTCGCGGCGCGGATCGAGTACGTCGTGGCCGACTCCGTGGAGTTCCTGCGGCGCTTCCCCGGCACCATCGATCTCCTGTACCTGGATGCGGTCGACCTCGACACCGACGCGCCCCGCGTGGCCAGCGACCATGCCCTGCGCGAGGGCCAGGCTGCGCTCCACGCCCTCCACGAGCGGAGCATCGTCCTGATCGACGATTGCAACACGCCGGGCGGGGGCAAGGGCGACGCGCTGGTCCCGTTCCTGGCGAGCCAAGGGTGGCGGGTCGCTCGCCGGGGCTACCAGACGCTGCTGACCCGATCGCCGCGGGGACTCGCCGGCCTGTAGATGACGGCCGCGCGGCGCCGCGCGCCGGCCCCGCCGGTCTCGGATCCGCCGACCGCGACTCAGCCGGTGATCGGGCCGATCAGGGCTGCGCCGCTCTCCACCCGCACCGGCAGACCGAGGCACGCGTGAAGCGGTCGGCGCGCGAGCGGGCCGTGGAGCACGATCCATCGGACCGCCTCGTGCCGCAGTCGCTCGCGGATCTCCGCGCGGAGCGACTCCGTGCAGGGCAGGTCCTCGGCGACGAACCGGACGACCGGATGGGTGACCAGCGCCTCGTACTGCGCCCGCGGAGTGCGCGACAGGTAGCCGCCGACGATCCGCTTGCCGTGCACCGTCTGGTAGAGCATCCCGGCGACCGACGGTAGCTCGAGGACCGCCTGGCCGACGTCCTCCTCCCGGGCCATCTCGCCGTAGAACGACGGGACAACCCAGGGCGTCGTGGTGTACGGGCGCGGCGCGTACTCGAGAAGGAGGCCGGCGAGCACCAGGGTCAGGACTGAGGCGCGCCGGAGGACCGGCCGCGCGGGCACCAGCGCCGTCAGCGCGAGCCCGACCGCCATCGCGAGGCCGAGGAAGGCCATCGCCATGAAGCGGGCGGGCACCCCGGCGAGCGCGACGAACGGAATCACGCCGGTCAGCACGAAGTACGGGAGCGGTACGGGGCCGAGCCGACCAGCCACATGCAGCCAGGGCCCCAGGGAGAGGACCGCGAAGATCGCGGCGCCCGCCACCCAGGGGACGATGGCGCGGACGCGGGCGCGGAGCCCGACGGCGACAATCGCGAGGGGGATCAGGCCGAGGTACGCTCCGCTCTCCTCGGCGTAACTGCCGAAGCTCCGCCAGACCGGCGCGGTCATCGGCGCCCAGCGCGAGACCTCGCCCGGCACCAGCCACGCGAGCAGATCGACCGAGAAGTCGGCCGGATCGTGCGTGCCGGCCAGCGCCGTGCGGGCGACCAGGCGGAGCATCGACACGCCCAGCGGCGCGGACAGCGCCACCCCGGTCGCCAGCGCTACGGCGGGCACACGCCACGTCCGCTGCCAGAGGGCGATCAGCCCCGTCGCCAGCGCGCAGAACAGCGCGAAGTAGTAGTCGGTCAGGACGACGCCGAAGAGGACGAGCCCGGCCAGGACGCCGGACGTGAGCCGCCGGGCGCGGCACGCCACGAGGAGCGCCCACACGTACAAGGGGAGCCACTGGAGCGCCAGCATGTTCAGGTGGGCGATGCCGTGGGCGAAGTGAAACGGCGAGAACGTGTAGAGGCAGCCGGCGACGAACGCCGGGCCCGGATCGGCGCCCGCGTAGCGCGCGAGTCCGTACAGAGCGAGGCCGCTGGCCACGAAGCTCATCACGACGACCACGTTGTAGGCCACGGCGAGCGGCCACAGCAGCTGGACCGGCAGCGCGATGAGACCATTGGTGAGCGCCAGGGTGTGGAAGTAAAGCGAGACGCCGTCCGGAGCGAACAGGCGATCCGTCCACCACGGCCAGGCCCCGCGAAGCAGCGCGGTCTTGATCCACCAGAGCGTCCAGGCGTTCTGGTAGCCGTCGGTGGTGTCGGCCATGAAGTGCGTCACGAAGCGGCCCGGGCCCGGGCGCGTGAGGACGAGGGTCAGCGCCAGGTAGGCGACGGCGACGCCGGCCGTGAGCCACCGGCTCGGCGTCCTGCGGGGAAGCGCCGCGGCGTCGAGGTCCCAGGCGTCCACGGTAGGGGGAGTCTAGCACCCTCGCCCGTCGCGCCCTGTCTCGCGGAGGGCGACAGGACCTCCCCTTTACGGGGCCCCGTCGCCTCGCATGGGTGCCGGCCCGGCGGTACTCGCGCACCGGACCGCGTCGATCCTGCGGCGGGCGCATTGACCCGGGCCGACGGCCCCGGGTAGCCTGTTCGCGAACCTACGCGGAGCCACTCATGGGAGGCCGCACGGCGGCCTCGAGCGCGGAGGGCGTGATGCCAAGGATGCGATGGGTCGCCAGCCGGGGAATCGGACTGCTCGCTCTCGTGGCCATCAGCGCGGGCTGCGCCACTCCGGAGCCGCCACTGCCGCCTCCGATGACCGTGAAGCCCGCGGACTTCAAGCGCCTGGCGGGCTTGTGGTATGGCACGGCCTACGTCCAGGAGGCCGCACCGGTCAACATCCAGGGCGTGATCTACGACGACGGCGGCTTCAGCGTCCAGGAGCGGCTCCCGGGCGCCAATCCGATCCCCGGATACATGCGCATCGTGGACGACGTCGTCCAGTACACCAGCCAAGAGTCGGCGGGGACCATGACCTTCTACGAGACGCCGACCGCCTGGGTGTGGAAGTGGCAGGGCGTCAGCAGGTTGGGCAATAACCTCGCCGTGACGAACGAGCTGCGGAAGTCGAAGTAGGCCGCGCTTCGCCTCGGCCCGTTGCGCCCGCGGCGTGCCGCGGTGTGGCCGTGCCCCGCGAGGCGCGGCGCGGCCCGCGTCACGGCATCGCCGCTTCCGATTTCTCGCGCCAGAACCTCATGCCCATCTCATCGAACATGGCCGTCGCCGTCGACAGGTGCACCCGAGCGGGGACGAGCTGGCCGATCTGCCGGTGGAGCCGACCCAAACCCAGGTGACAGTGGGCGACCAGGTGGCGCATCCCGAGCTCCTCGGCGCGGGCCATCGCGGCGTGGAGATGTCGGGCGGCGTCCTCGCGGTCATCGCCGTGCGTGGCGACCTCGCCGAGCAGCCGGAGCGCCCACGCTTCGTGGGGACGCTGGCCGCGCTCCCGCGTGAAGGCGAGAGCGTCCTGAGCGAGACGGAGCGCATCGTCAGGGCGCCCGGCGAGGAGATACGCCTCGGCGAGCTGGATCGCGCAGGTGGCCCGGTATGCACCGAGCTTCATCGTCTCGAGGATCCGCAGCGCACGCTCCTGTAGCGGAATGCCCTCGGTGACCCGTCCCGAGAGCGTGTACGCGTAGCCCAGGTGCCCCCAGTTCACCACCGAGTGCTGCGCCACGCTCCCGTCGGGCGACACCGAGAGCTCTCGCTCCAGGAGGCGCACGGCGTGGTCGAGCTCGCCCCTCACCATGTGGAGGAAGGCGAGCATCGAGCGCGCGGCGCCGAGCGTGTAGGGGTGATCGAGCGTCTCGGCCAGGCGGATGCCCTCCTCCACGCGCGCGATCCCCTCCTCGAAGCGCCCCCGGCTGAGCGCGATCCACGTCAGGTAGAAGCGCGCGCTCACCGCCGGGAACCCCACGAGACCGAAGCGCTCCCGGGCCCGGCCGTCCAGGAGACGCAGGACACCCGCGAGCAGGGCCTCCGCCCGGCGATAGTCGCCCGTGTGGATGAGGGCCGCGCTGAGGTAGAGATTCCCGATGACCTGGAGCGGAACGTCCTGGAGCGATTCGCCGATGGCCTGGGCGCGCTGGCCGCACTCGAGCGCTCTCGTCGGATAGCCGCTCGTCCAGTAGTCCTGACAGAGATACGCGAGGAGCTGGCCGAGCCGCCGCTGGTCGTCGAGCGTCCGCACCATGCGCTCGGCCTCGCCGAGATAGCCGAAGATCCGGTCCGATTCTCCGAGGGGGAAGAGCGCGGTTCGAAGATCGAAGCGCAGGTCGATGCCCTGCTCCAGCGTCGGCCGGCTCTCGGGTAGGTGTCGCAGGGCCTCGAGGGCCTGCTCGAAGCACGACACGGCGTTCCGGTTGGCCGATCGCGCGAGGGCCCGGGCGCCGGCCTGGCGAAGGTAGGCGACCGCCTTCTCCCACATCTCGCCCCGGAGAGCGTGGTCCGCCAGTCGCTCCCCGCTCCGTGGGGGAGGGCCGAGGCGCTCGGTCTCCTCGACGATCCGCGCGTGCAGGGCCTGGCGCCGCTCCGGCAGCAACGTCGCGTACGTGGCCTCGTGGGTGAGCGCGTGCTTGAAGGTGTACTCGGGCTCGGGCGACACACGCGCCTCGTACAGGAGCTCGGCAGCTTGGAGGCGACCGAGGCCGAGGCGGAGCTCCTCGTCCGGAAGGTCGGCGATGGCCCGGAGCAGCGACGCCGGCACGTCCTTTCCGATCACCGAGGCGACCTGGAGGAGGTGCCGGTCGGCCGCGGGCAGCCGGTCGATCCGCGCCGCGAGCATGGCCTGCACCGTGGGCGGGACCGTGACGGCGGTGATCGGATGCATCAAGCGATAGTGGCCGCGCTCGCCCGCGAGCGCGTTGGTCTCGACGAGCATCCGGACGATCTCTTCCAGGAAGAACGGATTGCCCTGCCCGACCAGTAGCTGCTTGAGGGGAAGCACCGCCTCGTGGGTGCCGAGTAGCGCGTCGAGCAGCGCCCCGGCGCCCTCTGCCGGCAACGCGTCCAGGCTCACCTGGCCGGAGTGGCTCTTCCCGGCCCACGGAGCGCGGTAGTCCGGGCGATAGGTCACGAGCAGCAGGGCGCGCGCGGACATCATGGCGCCGACAAGACTGTCGAGGATTTCCTGGGTCTCGGCGTCGACCCAGTGGAGGTCCTCGACGACCAGGCACAGGGGCTGAGCGCGGCTCGCGGCCAGGAGCATCGCCTTGACGGCGTCGCGCGTTCGCTGGCGGCGCTGCGCCGGATCCGCGTGGCGGAAGGGATCGTCCGGCGCCAGGGCGCCGAGCAGATCGAGTACGGGAGGCAGGAGGAGGCGAGGCTCCGCATCGGCCGGCAACGCCCTCGCCACCCGCGCCTGTACCTCGGCGGCGTCATCGGCCGGCAGGACGTGGCACAGGCCCCTGAGGAGTTCGATGAGCGGGGCGCAGGGCGTTGCCTGCGTGTACGGCGCCCCGCCGGCGAAGAGCAGGCGCCAGCCGGCGAGCCCGTGGGTGGCTTCGCGGATGAGGCGGGACTTGCCGACGCCCGCCTCGCCGACGACGCCCACGACCTGGCCGTCACCCTGCGCGGCCAACGACGCCGCGTGCCGGAGGGCGCCGAGCTCGGCGGCCCGGCCCACGAAGCGCGTCGCGGTCCAGCGGCTCGTCGTCTCCTCCAGGCGGACGACCCGCCAGGCGTGACCATCGCCGCCCCGGATGCGCTCGAGCAAGAAGCGGCGCGCCAGGAACGGAGCCACCGGGTCCGAAACGACGATGGCGCCGGGCGAATCGACGGCGGCCAGCGTGTCGAGGAGCACCCAGGTGGCGGCCTTCCCATCCATCCCCACCGTCGGCTCCGAGTCGCCGCCGCCCACGAGATGGTCCGCGCAGTGAATCGCGAAGACGGCGTCTACCCCGCCTTGGGCCACCGTGTTGCGCATCGCCACCGCGGCCAGCGCCGCGTGGCTCGACGCGTTGTCGACCGGCGCGAGGCCGAAGACGGCGATGAGGCCCGTGGGGCCCGATTCCTCGATGCGACCGCCGAAGGCCCGGACCTTCTCGCCAACCGTCTCGAGCGCGGGCGGTCCCTCGCTCGGCGACGACGCCCGTAGTTTCACCCGCAGGAACGCCAGTCGGCGGCTACGCCACTGGGGGAACGCCCATGCCGTCGCCGCCGGAACGGACTCGGTCCCGTGGCGCGCACCGGCGGAAATGGCCCGATCGCGATGGCGAAGGCCGTACTTGTCCATGCGCGCGCGCAGCGTGTTGCGCGAGATCCCCAGCGCGGCCGCGGTCCGTCGGATGTTGCCTCCGCTGGTCCGCAGAGCGGCCTCGATGCGGGCGCGCAGGGCGTCTTCCAGCGATTCGTCGGCGGCCGTGTCGACGCCGGCTCCGTCGGTCCCGGCCGGTGCCAGGAAGTCGAGCATGCCCGCCGTGATCTCGTCCCCATCGGAGAGCAGCGCCACGCGCTCCATGGCGTTGGCCAGCTCCCGGACGTTGCCGGGCCACGCGTGGGCGGCCAGGACGGCGCGGGCTTCGGGCGTGAGCACGCGGTTGGACAGGCCGTAGTCGGCGCAGGCCCGGGCCAGGAAGTGCTCGGCGAGGATCAGGATGTCCGGCCCCCGCGTGCGCAGCGGCGGCATCTCCAGCGTGATGACGGCGAGCCGATGATAGAGGTCCTCGCGGAAGCGACCCTCGGCGACCGCGCGGTGGAGATCGACGCTCGTCGCGGCTAGCACGGCCACGTCGACCCGCTCGGCCTGGGTGCTGCCCAGGCGTCGCACCGCGTGATCCTCGAGGACGGTCAGTAGCTTGCCCTGGAGCGCCGGGGGCAGGAGCCCGATCTCGTCGAAGAACACCGTGCCGCCGTGCGCGGTCTGCACGAGACCAGCCTTGGCGCTTCGGGCGTCCGTGAAGGCCCCGCGCTCGTACCCAAAGAGCTCCGCTTCGAGCAGGGTCTCGGGAATGGCCGCGCAGTTGATCGGAACGAAGGGACCCGTACGCCAGGGCCCCGCCCCGTGGATGGCCCGGGCCAGGAGCCCTTTGCCCGTGCCCGTCTCGCCCAGGATCAGGAGGGGCGGCGGTCGGCGCGGGCCCCCCTGACGGGCCACGATCCGCGCGACCTGTCGGCGGATCGCCTCGATCCGCGGACTGGTCCCCTGCAGCTCCTCCAGCACTCCGCCCATGACCTCCCGCAGCCTACGTCCTGGCCCTCCAGAGGGTCAAGACTTGACCCTTTCTCCACCACCCCGATAGGGCAGCACCACCATCCAGCGCACCGCCTGAGATTCCAACATCGCGATTCCATTGATGCGGCGGGCTGGCGCGACCCTTGCCACGAGAGGGGAAACCCAAACACGGGCGAACACCCCAGGAAGGATCTGCATGCCCACGCCGCACGCGACGCTGGACGAGACAAAGGTGAACGAGTTCCTCGGCAGGGCCATCCAGGACGTGGCGGCCACATTCCACGCCGGGCTGGTCCTGATCGGGGACCGGCTCGGTCTCTATCGCGCGATGGCCGGCGCGGGGGGACTCACCGCCGCGGAACTCGCCAGGCGGACCGGGACCCACCACCGCTACGTGGCCGAGTGGCTGGCGGCGCAGGCCGCCGGCGGCTACGTGACCTACGACCCGACGACCCGGCGCTTCACGTTGCCGCCGGAGCAGGCCTTCGTGCTGCTCGACGCCGATCTGCCTGGGGCGTTCCTGCTGGGCATCGGCTCGGTGCACGACGAGGCGAAGATCGCGAACGCCTTCCTCACCGGGGGCGGCATGGGTTGGCACGAGCACGACTCGGGCGTCTTCGAGGGATGCGAGCGCTTCTTCCGACCCGCCTACGCCATGCACCTCATCAGCCAGTGGATCCCCGCGCTCGACGGGATGCAGGCGCGGCTCGAGGCCGGGGCGCGGGTGGCCGACGTGGGCTGCGGGCACGGCGCGTCCACGATCATCATGGCGCAGGCGTTTCCGCGGTCCAGCTTCATGGGCTTCGACTATCACGCCAAGTCCATCGAGTGGGCCCGGGGCGCCGCCGAGAAGGCCGGCGTGTCCGATCGCGTGACCTTCGAGGAGGCGCCGGCCAGCAAGTATCCGGGCGCCGACTACGACCTCGTCACGTTCTTCGACTGCCTGCACGACATGGGCGATCCGGTCGGCGCGGCGCGGCACGTACGCGAGTCGCTCGCGCCCGGAGGGTCCTGGATGCTGGTCGAGCCCATGGCGAACGACCGCCTCGAGGAGAACCTCAATCCGATCGGGCGCCTCTACTACGGCGCGTCCACGCTCCTCTGCACGCCGGCCTCGCTCAGCCAGGAAGTGGGCCTCGCGCTCGGCGCGCAGGCCGGCGAGACGCGCCTCCGCCAGGTCCTAGCCGACGCGGGTTTCCGGCGGGTCCGGCGCGTGGCGGAGACGCCCGCGAACATGGTCCTCGAGGCGCGCGCCTGAGGTCACCGCGAGCTGCCAGGTCGGATGGACAGGCGAGCGATTCGCGCTCGCCTGTCCCGAGGTTCCTCACCAGCTCGCAATCCCCCGGACGTTCCTTCCGAGACACGATCTGATACACGGCGAGACCGGCCCGGGCTGGCGACTTCGCGCCGGTTCGGCGACGCCCTCGCGCCAAGGAGGCACACGCGCATGCTCGTGAAGTGGAGCGGCATCACTCTGTCCATCCTGGGACTGGCCGGTGTCGTCGCGCTCGCCCTCGCCGGGACGCTGCCCGACAGCTGCAGCACGACGGCCGCGGATCGCCCGGAATCCTCCGAGCTGCGAGACGAGGCGGCACTGGCCGAGCGCCTCGCGATCCTCGACGCCGCACTCGACCGCCAGGATCTCAGCCGGGCCATCTACGAGTGGCGAGACGCGTTCGGCCTGGCCCTTCGCTCGAGGGAATGGGAAGCGATGGCGGCCGTCGGCGACGCGGCGGTTCGGCTCCACACGCGGATGGGCAGCCCCGCGGGGCAATCGGCCGGCTTCCAGGCCGAGGCCCGACGAGCCTACATTCATGCGCTCCTACGAGCCCAGCGGGAGCAGTCGCGGGAAGGCGTCAACCGGATCGCCGACGGGCTCGCCTCGCTCGGCGAGGCCGACATGGCTGCCCAGGCGCGCACCCTCGGACTGGGGCGCTGAGACGTCCGTGCGCGATCGATCCAGATGGCTTCGGAGTTCCCTGACGGGAGGAACGAGCATGCGAAGTGTCGCGCGCACCCTGGGATGGCTCGCGATCGCGCTCGTCGTCGGGTCGGCCTGGGCGCAGCCGGCGCCCTCCGCCGACGACGTTCTCAAGCTCCTTCGCGGCGGCGGATACGTGGTCGTGTTCCGTCACGGCGCCACGCACGCCGACCAGGCGGACACCGACCCGCTGAATCTCGACGACGTCGCCCGGCAGCGGCAGCTCACCGACCGGGGGCGCGCCGACGCGAAGGCGGTCGGCGAGGCGTTCCAGCGGGCCGGGGTCCCGATCGGCCAGTCGTACTCGAGCCGCTTCTATCGCGCGGTCGAAACGGCGCGGCTCATCGGCGGCAAGGAGCCGCATGCCACGCTCGACGTCTCGGAGGGCGGGCTGGTCGTGAGCCCGAACGAGAACACTCGCCGCACGGAGGCCCTGCGCGCGCTCGTGGCGGCTGCGCCCGACCCGGGCACGAACACGCTCATCGTCACCCACAAGCCGAACATCCTCGACGCGTTCGGCAAGGACTGGTTCGACATCAAGGAGGGTGAGGCCTCGATCTTCAAGCCCGAAGGCGGCGGGTTCGCGCTGGTCGCGCGCGTGCCGATCGGCCAGTGGGCGGCCGTGATGAAGTGAGGCTTCCGGAGCGGGCATGATCAGACGGAGGATGACGCCGTCGGCGCGCCACAGATCCATGTCCGGGGCATTTCGCCGTCGGCTCTTGCGGGCACGCGGCTCCGCGGAGACAATCCGGGTACGTGACGACGCCTCGGAGGTATCCGCGAGGCGGCCATCGGAGCGCGGGCCAGGAAACGCCATCAATGGCGAACACTCGCGTCGAAGATCGTGCCGTGATCCCTCGGGCCGAGCGCGAGGCCGACGGCCTCGGCCATCAGGCCGCGGTGTACGTCGCGTTCGTCGCCCTGGTGCTCATCTTCACCTGGCCGCTCGCGACCAATCTCAGCGCGCACCTCCGGCCGTACTTCGACGTCTACTACTTCGTCTGGGTGTTTGGCTGGGTGTCCCGGCACATCTTCCAGGCGCCGCGCGCGCTCTTCGACGCGAACATCTTCTACCCCTACGGCCTGTCGCTCGCGTACTCCGAGCCGATGCTCGTTCCGGCGGTCACCGTGTTCGCCCCGGTCTATGCGATCGGCCGGAACCCGATCCTCGCCTACAACGTCACGGTCGTGCTGTTCCAGGCGCTGGCCGGCTGGGCCGGCTACTACGCCGCGCGCCGCCTCACGGGAAGCGCCGCGGGGGGATGGGTGGCCGGGATCGCTTTCGCCCTCTCGCCCATCCGATCCGGGTACTACCAGTTCGCGCACATGCAGCTGTCGTTCGCGGTGCCTCTGGCGTTCCTCGCATGGGCCCGCTTCCTCGAGCGACGGCGCGTGCGCGACCTGGCCTGGGCGCTCTTCTTCGTCTGGTGCCAGATGGTGACCGTGATGTACTTCGGGATCCCCCTGATCCTGATGCTGGGGCTCCTGACGGGGGGAGTGCTGCTGCTCCGGCCTCGCGGATGGGGCTGGCGCCCGCTGGCCATCGTGGCCGCGGGCGGGATCGTGTTCGCCGTCGCGTATCTCCCCGTCGCCTGGCCGTACATGACCGTGCGGTCGGAGATGGGGTTCGAGCGACACCTGGCCGAGGCCGGCGTGCGCGCCGCCGATCTCCTCACCTACGTGGATCCCGGTCCCGAAAACCGTCTCTACGAGCTGGTCGACTCGGGCACGCACCCGGCCATGTTCCCAGGGTTCTGCGTGTACGCCCTGGTGGTGGCCGCGTTCGCCCTGGCGCCCGGGCGCGCGCGGCCCCCCCTCCCGCGGGCGGGCGTGTGGGCCAAGCGACTCGTCGCATGGAGCCTCGTCGCCACACTCGCCGCCATGGCGATCTTCCTGGTCACGGGGGGCGGCATCGTCGATCTCCTCGGCGTTCACCTCCGCATGACGAACTTCGCACGCCCGACCATGCTCTTGCTCGCCCTCGGGGTCGCGTGGCTCGCGCTCGAAGGCTGGGCCTGGAGCCGGGAGCGGGGCGAGCGGGCCCTCAACCCGCGCGAGTGGGCCGCCCTGCTGGGTCTCCTCGCCGTGGTGTTCATTCTGCTCTCGCTCGGTCCCGAGATGCACCTGGGCGGGCGCTACGTCGGCGTCGGGCTCTACGCGTGGGCCTACGATCTCTACCCGCCGATCCGCGCGCTGCGCGTCACGCACCGGATCGGCTTCACCGTCATGTTCGTCCTCGGCCTCCTCGCCGCGTTCGGGCTGGCGACCGTGCAGGCGAGGCTGTCGGATCGCCGATTGCGCCGCGCGCTGGCGATCGTCCCGCTGCTGCTCCTCGTCGAGTACCTGCCGTTCCCTCTCGACTACGACGTGGTCCGGTGGGACGCGCCGCCACCGGTCTACCCGTGGCTGGCCCGGCAGCCCGGTGACTTCGTGGTTGCCGAGTGGCCGGGGGGTCCCGAGTTCCCCGACGCCATCCACGGCATGTGGTCCCTCCTCCATGGCAAGCGCCTCGTCAACGGCTCGAGCGGCTTCGACCCTCCCCTCACCCCGCAGCTCCGTGACGCGCTGGCGCGGCTCCCGGAGACCGGTGTCCCGGCGATCCTCCGGAGTGTCTACCCCCTGCGGTTCATCCTGGCTCGCTTCGACTGGTTCGAGCCGCCGGAGCGGGCCCGCTGGGAACGCGTTGCCGCGGCGCCGCCGCCGGGTCTCACCGTGGTCGGACGCTTCGGGGACTCCGTCGTCTTCGAGCTCGACGCGGCGCCGGAGCGCAGCCAGCGCTGGGAGCGGACGTTCTCCACGGACCTCGTCAAGACGCGTCCGCGCGCCCGGGTGAGCGCGGCGCTGGTGCGGGAAGACCCGGAGATCGAGCCGTCGCTGGACGTCGACTTCAACGGACGCCGGCTGGCGCGGATCCGACCGCGCGAGACGCCGACCGACTTCGACCTCCCGCTCCCCCCGCCCTACCCGAGGGTGCAGCGCAACGCGCTGTCCCTGGAGCTCACGTACCGGCTCCAGCCTCACGTCACCGACGGCCGCGGATACCTGATCGGCGACAGCGGCGTGCACTCCCCGGTGGACCTGGCCGTCACCAGCGCCGGCAAGGAACACGGCTGGACCGCCTCCATCCGGGTGAACGGCGCGGAGGTCGCGCGAAATGCCCGCGGCTACAACCTCGCGGTCCTGGATCCGGGCTCCGGCGCCGTCGAGGGGCGCGACGCGTTCGATACGTTCGCCTCGCGAGCCGAGAGCGCGCGCCTGGCCGATTTCATCGCCCGGATCCCCGCCGGGCGCATCGTGGTGGCCGCCATCCGGGACGACGGCGTGGGACAGCTGACCGACGACGCCGTGAGCGCGCTCCGCTCGCTCGGGGGGCGGATCGACCCGCGCGGCGCCCTGTTCGTGTCACACCTGGTCATCGGGGTGAAGGGGGCGGCGCCAGGCACGGCCCTCGAGGCGGTCGGCCCCACGCGTCTCACGCGAGTGGTCGGCCGGGATCGCGGCCCCCTCCTGGCGACCCGGGACTTCCGCCTCGAATGAGGCGGTCGTTACCTCGGCGCGCCGCCGATCAGCGCCTCACGGGGCACAGCACCTCGACGGCGTCTCGAGCTGGCAAGGCCCGCTCGCGATCTCGGGCCAGGCCGCGGTGCGCGCATCCTCACCGGCCGAGGGCGGCCAGCTCGGCCGAGGCCGCCCCCGGCCGCCCCGCCCAGTCCGCGAGCAGCCGGCGAATGACCAGCTGGACCAGGGCGAACCCGAACTTCGGGTCCTGGTAGTAGAGCTGGAGGACCTTGTCCTCGGTGAGGACGAGCGCCACGACGTCGGTCTCGCAGATCGCGCCAGTCGTTCGCGCGTGACCCGGAGCGAAGAGGCCGATCTCTCCGATGATGGCGCCTTCCTCCTTGACGAGAATGTCGATCTCCGGCAGCCGGACCGATCCCCCGGACAGGAGGTACAGGCAGGTCGCCCGGTCGCCCCTCCGGAAGAGGACGTCCCCCGCCTTGAAGACTCGCTTGGTCAGGAAGGGGATCATGGGCTCGAACGAGAATCCGGCCGTGGCGGCCCGCTTGATGTCCCGGATCAGCTGGCGGAGCTCCTGCAGACGCTTGATGTTCAGAGGCAGGAGGACCAGGTGCAGGACGAGCACCGGGTAGATGTCGCCGAAGAATCCATACGCGATGAACGCGAGGTTGCTCGCGATCGCGCACATGCGCAGCGGTAGCATGGTCTTCATGTAAAAGGTGCACAGCACGAGCACCGAGGCAACGTACCCGATCGCTTCGAGCCAGCTCATTGGTTCCCTCCCGTTCGAGCAGGGCTCGCGGCGGTCCGCGCGACACGCTGTCACGCGTCCACCTGCCTGCCCTGCGCCGACATCGGGCAGCAAATTGGATGCCCCTGGCTGGTTACGTATCTGCTTGATTCGGATGACCGACAGACTGACCGCGTTGGTAAAGTCCGGGGGTTACACCACCGCTACACCACCACCACTGAGCCGGCGCGGTGACTCGCGCCAACGCGGCGCAGCCTGACCAGCAGCGTCTGCTTCGTCGGCGACGTGCTGGCGGCGCGCGGTTTCCGGGCGTCGGGACGCGCAGGCGCTGAGCCCCGCGACGGAGGGAGCGTCGTGCGCGGCGGCTTCGGTGCGCGGTCCCTCGCACGGGCCTCCCACTCTGGTCGCGCCGGCGAGGGCGAGATCTCCGGCGAGGACGGGACGATCGTGGCCGCGTCCGGACGTCGCGGCTACTTCGTCGCGCCGCCGGTCAGCACCTCGCCCACGAACTCCACTCCCGAGGGGGTCTCGAACTGGCGATACGCGCGCTCGATCTCGGTCCAGGCCACGGCGCGCGTTCCATCGTCGAGGTGCGCCATGGCGTGGGAGAGCGGGCGCGACTCGCGCTGGAGCGCCATCAGGTCGGCCACCGACGGATACGTCCGCGGTGCGGGCACCGGCTCCACGACGACGTCGCGGAACCCCGCGGCCGCCAGCGCCCGCGCCAGCACGCCAGGCGTGCCGAGCGAGAACGCCCGCGCCATCTCGGCATCGGGCGGCACCGGACATCCGAGCCCGCGCAGCACGGACAGCGGGGTCGAGAGAAAGGGGTTCCGCTCGGGGGTCGACCACACGATCACGGCGAGGCGCCCGCCCCGACGCAGCACGCGGCGCGCTCCGGTGAGGGCGGCCGCCAGGTCTGACGTGAACATGAGGCCCAGCCGCGAGATCACCGCGTCCCACTGTTCGGGCTCGAGGTCGATGGCAGCGACGTCCAGCACGCGCGTCTCGACGTTGCCGAGCCCCGCCCGCGCGGCGCCCGCGGCCGCCTCGGCGACCATCTGGGCGGAGATGTCGGTCGCGAGGACGCGCCCCGCCGGTCCGACGCGCGCCGCGGCCGCGAACGACTGATCGCCGGTGCCCGCGCCGAGGTCCAGCACGCGCGCCCCCGGACGCAACGCCGCGAGATCGAGCATGCGCTCCGTCGCCGCAGCAAGCGTGGCGTTGCGGGCGGCGCTCGTCCGCAGCCATGCCTCGACGCCGTCTCGCGAGCTCCACGCGCCGCCCGGCTGCTGGTCTCCGGCTCGTTCCATGGTGCCCTCCCATGCGGCGGAACCGTGGTCAGCGGACGCCGTGTCCCGCGGACGGCAGAAGCCTGATCCTCCGGACAACTGTCGCACGAAAACAGCCCGCTTGACCTCAGCTTCGAGGCCCGGAGGACGGGGCAACATGATGGCCGTGCCGCAACGAGCCGCAATGTCGCCTTCAGTGGCGAGAGCTCACGGACCGAGGGAGGTTGCGCGTCCGCCTCATTGGATCTCCCGCCATCGAAGTCGAACGTCACGAGCGTGCGATGACCGATCCGAGGTCGACGGGCCCGACACCAGTCGAGGCATGCCATGCGCGTCGATGGCCGAGAGTGGTAAGATCCCAACCGGTGGGTGAAGCTCTCGTCACGGCACCCTAGCCAGGGGAGGCGTCATGGCGGCACGGCAAGTCGAAGGGCTGCTGATCGAGCGACCAGCGGGAGAGCTGCTTGTCCTGAAGCCGTCGACCAGCGAGGCACACGCGCTCAACGAGACCGCGGCCATCATCTTCGACCTCTGTGACGGCACGACCACTCGGGCGGAGATGGTTGCCGAAGTCGCCCGCCGCACCGGGCTCCCGGCCGACGAGAGCATCGTCGATCTCGCCCTCACCGAGCTGTCCGACGCGGGCTTGATCGTCCTCAGCGACAGCGCCCAGCCCGCGCTGGCGCGCCGCGCGCTGATTCGCAAGCTCGCGCTGCCCGTCGCGGCCATCGCCCTGCTGCCGGTCGTGGAGACCATCCTGATGCCCACGGTCGCGTCCGGACAGTCGGGTATCCCGCCCCTCGGGCCCCCGATCTTTTCCGGCCAGCCGATTCAACTGCCGCCTCGCTTCCGCTGAGCCGGACCGCGGGTCGGTCACCATGACCCGCAACCTCGTCCTCAGCTCATACGGGGTGCGGGTCAGCATCGTCGACGGTGCGGGCACCGGAATCGGTGACCGGCTGCGGCGCTTCCTGCCCCCGACCGTCCTCGCCGACGGCGCCGGCGTCCCCGATGTCAGCTACTCCGTCGAGTGCTCGCGCTCCCCCACTACCGCCTGCCCCGCGTACGACGTGCTGTGCGGCGACGACGTGCGGCTGCGGAACAGCACGGAGGACGAAGTCATCGCGTGGCTGCGGAGTGAGATCGACGCCGCGGTGGCGGTCCGCACCCGGACCGCCCTCTTCATCCACGCGGGAGTCGTGGGGTGGCGAGACCGGGCGATTGTCGTGCCCGGACGAAGCATGACCGGCAAGTCCAGCCTGATCGCCGCGCTCGTCCGGCACGGTGCCACCTACTACTCCGACGAGTTCGCCGTGCTGAGCGATGACGGCCGGGTGCATCCGTACGCCCGTCCTCCCGTGCTCCGGGATCGTTCGACTCCGGGTGCAGATGGATTTGACGAATCGGTCGGCATCGATCCCATCCCGGTCTCGCTGATCGTCTCGACCTCGTATGCCCAGGACGCCCAATGGGCGCCGGAGGTCGTGCGCGGCGCGCGCGCCGTGCTGCCCATCATCGACAACACCCTGCTGGCGCGCGTCCAACCGGAGCGTATGCTGCGTATCTCGGCCGTGCTCGCGCCGACCATCGTTTCCCTCCAGGGCATCCGCCCGGACGCCGAGATCGTCGCGCCGAAGATCCTCGAGTACCTCGACGACTTGCTGGATGGTCGCGGCGCGGCCACGACCGCGGAGGCCGGGTCGCCCGTCGCCCGAGAGGGCACCCAGGCGTCCGCCCGAGCCATTCACGCCTTCCAGCGCGTGATTCCTGCGCGGTTTCTCCGCTTCGACAACGTTCTCGAGTCAGACGAGCACGCGCGGCTCCTCGACTACGCGTTGGCCCACGAGCCGGGGTTCGAGGCCAGCGCAGTCATGGTCTCTTCGACCGAATCCACTATCGACCCTCGATATCGGGCGTCCGGCACGCTCATGAGCCTGGACGATCTGGTGGGCAGCCTCGAGCGACGCCTGCGGGCTCTGATCCCGCATGCGAGGCGCGAGCTCGGGATGCCGTGGTTCCCGGTGGGGAGAACCGAGATCCAGATGGCGGTCCACCAGCTCGGGGACTTCTTCGGGGCTCACGTCGACGATGGGAACGAGTCCGTCTCCGGACGGCGGCTCACGTGCGTCTACTACTTTCACCGACGGCCCAAGCGCTTCTCGGGCGGCGAGCTCCGACTGTACGACAGCGTCGAACGGGACGGTCGTATCGAGCGAGCGGAGACTTACGGGAGCGTCGAGCCCGCGGACAATAGCGTGGTCTGCTTCCCGAGCCACCGGTTCCACGAAGTCCGCCCGGTCCGTAGCGACACGCGCTCGTTCCCCGACAGCCGGTTCTCCGTCAACCTGTGGTTCTGGGCCGGATCCGACCCTCGACGAGAGTGAGCCCGGCCGTCTGGCGCCGGACCTGGCGCTACGCTCCCCTCCTCCTGCTCGTGATCGCGGCCGTCCTCCTCGCTGCCCACAATCTCGGCTACCCCGGCGTCTGGTATGACGAGACCGTCCAGATCTGGGTCGCCCAGGGAGTCCACCCGCTGGCGCCCGTCGGCGAAACGCTCGGCGGCTGGCGCGATGTGGTGCGAATGAACCGCCGCGCCAATCTCGATCCGGGAGGCTTCTCGCTGTGGCTACACCTCTGGTCGAAGGGTGGTCACGGGCTCGCCTGGCTCAGGCTCTCCGCATACATCTTCTTCCTGCTCGCGGGGGTCCTGCTCGCCCGCTGGGCCTTCGAGCTGATGGGCTCGGCGTTTGCGAGCGGTCTTGCCGCCCTCATCCCACTCGCCTACGGTCTCGTCCTTTCCTTTGCGTTTGAGATCCGCGCCTACAGCATGGAGATCGCCGGGGTAGTCGCCAGCGGCTATGCGCTCCACCGCGCAGCTCGTGATCCGAGCCTCGTGAATCACCTGGTCCTCGGCGCCGTCTGCTCCGTCTTTCTCTGGTCCCGATACAGCTTCGTGGTGATGGCCGCCGCAACGCTGGGCGCGCTGGTATGCGTGCGCATCCGGGACGTTGGCCGGTCTCGCGATGAGCTCGAGAAGCTGGCCTGCCTTTGGGTTCCGGTCCTGAACAGCGGGGCGCTGATCTACCGCTTCACGCTGCGATACCAGACGGACCTCCTGCACCTCGGGCGTTCGAACCCTCTCGGGTCTACCGATGCGACGATCCAGGCACCCGAGTACGTGAAGCAATGGGTGCTCAGGGGCCAGCCCTCCGATGCGCTCGGCCCGGTCCTTCGGGAGAACTTCCTGACGGCGCCAGCGCTGCCGATTCTGCTGACCCTCTGCGCTCTCGGCCTGTGGCCGCTGCTGCGTCATCGGCGAGAGTTGACGGACTGGCCAGGGGCCCAGTCCTTCGCTGCGATCGCCACGATGGCGCTCCTCGCCCAGCTGTTCTCGGCCGCCCTGTCCCTGGCGGGATGGTACCCCTGGTTCATGGGAGAGAAGTGGTCGCTCTACCTTCACGCGGTCTCGATCGTGTGCGTGCTCTATCTCGCGGCGGCGTGCTGGCATCTCGCCCGGCGATCGCGCGCGGCGCCCGAGGTGGCCGCGGCCGCGATCGCGCTGGGCGCGATCCTGACGATCCGTGGAGCCACCTTTCATCGAACGCATTGGGCGGACGTGAGTCCTGCCCTGGCCGAGCTCGACACGATGTCGTTGCGCCAAGGCAGCGTGTTCGTGAGCGTCTACGACGTTCCGACACTGCGCTATTTCTACGAGCTCGGGCCGCAGCGCGGGCGCGGCGCCTACCCGGCGGCGTTTCGCTTCGAGCGATTCGCGGAGAACACCGTCATCGACGCCAGGCAGGAGTGCCTCGAATTTGTCCTCAGTCCCCTAGATCTCGACACGTTGGCCCGACGGTTGCCGGGCACCAGGTTGAGTCGCGTGCCCGGGCCCGCGTCCACGTCGCTGTCTCGGATCGATATCGATGGCCCGCGGCCCCCACACTGCGTGGCCAGGGGGACAGTGTCAGCCCGGGGGTGATCGGGTCGCGTCTCGCGGCTCGCCGCGCGGAGATCGAGCTTCGCGTCACAGGGCGCGGAGCGAGCGAGCTCGAAGCGCCTCGGCTCTCCCGTAACGACGGAGGTCCAGCCAGAGCCCGCGGGCCTGTGTCAGAAAATAGCCTGGGCGAATTGCCGTGGGACGCGCTCGCGCGCGAAATCCGACGTCGACCCAACGGATCCTCGTGTGACCTGCAAGGTCCACGGCCAGCAGCACATTTGCGAGGTAGACGCCCGGCGGAATCCGCGGCAGCGAGGCAGCGAGGACGTCGGCCCGCATCAGCCGGTACGGGCTGTTGGCGTCGCGAAGCCGCCGGCCGGACGCCACCCAGACGACCACCGCGAGGAGCCGCGAGATGAGGGTCCGTCGGAGGCCGTCGTTCCGTCGCCGCCGGTGGCCGATTACGGCAGGTGCGCTGTCACGGACCGCCCACAGATCGGCGAAGTGCCGGGCGTCGCACTGTCCGTCGGAGTCGATCTGGAGGACCCAGCCAGCGCCCCCGTCGAGTGCCGCGCGATACCCCGCCACGCAGGCTTGGCCGTGCCCGGCGTTGGCTTGTCTGAGGACATGTAGGTCCGACCCCTCGCGGGCAACGCGGGCGAGCACGGCGGGTGTGTCGTCGGTCGAGCCGTCGTCGACGATGCAGAACGTTGCCCGCGGGACGACGGCCCGGACGGCCCTCGTCCACTCCCGCACCGCCGCTTCCGCCACCGCTCCCTCGTTGTAGGTCGGCAGGACAACCCACAGCTCACCGTCCATGGCCGGCCGTGGCGCGGATCGACGCGAAGACCTCGAGGGCCATCGCCACCGCCTCGTCCATGTTGATGTACGCGTACCGTGCCAAGCGGCCCGCGAAGTAGACGGACTCCCGGCGCGTGGTCTCCTCGGCCAGTTGCCGATAGCGCTCGTAGCGTTCGAGGTTGCCGGGCGTGAGCACGGGGTAGTAGGGCTCGCCCGCAGCCTGTGGATACTCGAACGCGACGACCGTCGAGGGATGCGTCTGGCCGGTGACGTGTTTGAACTCGACCGACCGCGTGTAGGCGTGCTCGTCGGGGTAGTTGATCTGCACGCAGGGCTGGACCCACTCGTCCTCGAACTCCCGGAACTCGAAGCGCAGCGACCGCCACTCGAGCGGGCCAAACCGGTAGTCGAAGTACCGGTCGATCTCACCCGTGTAGACGGTGGCGACTCGCGGAGCGATGTGAGAGCGCACCGTGAAGTAGTCGATGCCGGTGCGTACCGTGATCCGGCGATCATCGAGCATCCGAGCAAACAGCGCCGTATATCCATGTGCCGGCATCGCCTGGAAGGACCCGTCCACGTAGCTGTCGTCGCGGTCAAGCCGCACCGGGATTCGCCCGCACACCGAGGGATGGAGTTCGCGAGGCTCGCGCGCCCACTGCTTGACGGTGTAGCCGCGGTAGAAGGCCTCGTAGAGGCGGCGGCCCACTCGCGCCAGTACGACCTGCTCCGAGTCCCGCGGGGACGCGATAGGCTCCCGCTCGGCCTCGAGGAACGTTCGGGCCTGCTCCGGCGTGAAGGACCTCCCGAAGAACAGCTCGAGCGTGTCCAGGTTGATCGGGAACGGGTAAAGACGGCCCCCCACCCGCGACTTGACGACATAACGGGCGGGGATCCAGTCCGTGAACCGCGAGAGGTAGGCCACCGTGTCCAGGCGGTCCGTCCGGAAGTAGTGAGGGCCGTACGCGTGCACCAGGATGCCCGTCCCGTACCGCACGTCGTAACAGTGTCCGGCGACATGTGGACGCCGTTCGATCACGAGTGACGTCCATCCGGCGTGGGCCGCCCGCTCGGCGATGACGCACCCCACGGGGCCAGCGCCGACGACCAGTAAGTCGATCTTCGGGAACAGGCCTGGAGCGTGGTCTCCGGTCAAGTCGCGCGAAGCTCCCATCGAGGCCTGGACGGGCCTCCTCCCTACCCGCTCCTTCATGCTCGCCCGGCGACTCCTCTTCGAGAGGAGCCTTCTAGCCGTCGGCTACGTTACCTCACAATGTCTCCCGCCGGTTTGAGACCGCTGTCGAACCGCAGACGCATGGTCAGCCTGAACCTGAACTCACAACGCGCATGCCGCGGCTCCTCGCTGGATGGGGAAGCATTGCGGCGATTTCTGGCCGTTGGTAGAGTGCATTGGACGGGGCGGTTGTAGCCATTCGCACGAATCCGCCGCGTAATAGGAGGCTTCGTGATCACGCTCATCGCCGAGCACTGGGGTGACCCAAGCGTCGTCGAGAAGGGCATCGAGGTATTCCGGCGGAACTCCGAGAGGCTCAAGGGCACCAAGGGTTTCGTCTCCCGTTCGGTGCTCCGGTCCCAGGTCGACCCGTACAAGTTCACCACGGTGACGACGTTCGCCACCCTCGAGGCCTACAAGGAGTTCATGCGGGACCTCGAGGAACGGGTCACTCAACGGGCCCGCGAAGGGACGCCGCCCCTGTTCAAGGGCGAGAAGCTGGAGGCGTACGAAGTACTGCTCTCCGATTGAACCGGTCCCGGCGAGGCCAGGCTCCAGCGGCCATGCCGGCCAGCTCATCCTCCAGGCCTGGATGATTTCAGCGTGGGGCTTCACGGTCTCCGAACGGCGATGACCTCCATGGCGTCGTCGAGCCAAGTCGGCCGGCTGGGTCGAATGCCCTCGCCGACCGCGCCCACGAAGTAGCCCAGGTCGGCCCTTGCCAGACCTTCGTTCGTTCCCCGGGTCTACACTGCACCCAGCCAGAGAGTGACGCCGGTGGCCCGGCGCCATATCCGCCATCCACGGGGATCGAGGCTGCGTTCCGGCTTCGGGTGGGGCTTGGTACGGGTCCAGTTGGAATCACAGGCATGACCGCGAGACGGCTGCCGAATGGTCTCGAGAAGGTCACCGACGAGCAGTATCAGGGCCAGGCGTCAAGGAGGACCTGGAATGACCGAAAGGCCATCCCCCGTGAAAAGCATCGTTGTAGTCATTGGAGCGGGATCGATCGGCCAGGCAATCGCGCGCCGGGTGAGCGCCGGCAAGCACGTCCTGCTGGCAGACCTGCGTCCGGCGAATGCCGCAGCCGCGGCCGAGGTGCTGCGCAACGCCGGATTTGAGGTGAGCACCGCGACCGTCGACGTGTCCTCGCGCGAGTCGATTCAGACGCTCGTCGAGGCCGCCGTGGCTCTCGGAGAGGTGACCGGCGTCATCCACGCGGCGGGCGTCTCTCCTTCGCAGGCGTCGCCCGCGACCATCCTTGCCGTAGATCTGTACGGCACCGCGGTCGTGCTCGAGGAGTTCGGCAGCGTCATCGCCCGCGGCGGCGCCGGCGTCGTCATCGCCTCTCAGTCCGGCCATCGCCTCGGCGCGCTGACCGCCGAGCAGGACAAGGCTCTCGCGACGACACCCGCTGACGAGTTGCTGTCTCTTCCCATGCTCCAGCCCGACAAGGTGAAGGATTCGCTCCACGCGTATCAGCTAGCAAAACGCGGGAACTCGCTGCGGGTGATGGCGGAAGCGGTGCGGTGGGGCAAGCGCGGCGCCCGCGTCAACACGATCAGCCCTGGCATCATCATCACGCCGCTCGCCAAGGACGAACTGACTGGCCAGCGTGGCGAAGGGTATCGACGAATGATCGCGCTGTGCCCCGCCGGCCGTGCTGGCACCCCGGATGAAGTCGGCACCGTCGGAGCACTCCTGATGGGTGCGGATGGAGCCTTCATCACCGGCAGCGACTTCCTCATGGATGGCGGAGTCACTGCCTCCTACTGGTTCGGCGCGCTCGCCACGAAATGAGGACCGCGGGCGAATCCTGGCGATCCGCGAGAATGCTCGGGCTCGCCCGTCGGGCTCTGCGCTTCTCGCGCTCGCTATCCCGGGCGTCCATGCAGCGGGGCACCGTGAGACACTGGTCTCCGCGTGGTCACGCCTGCCGCTTCGTCCTCCAGGCCTCGATGATCTCCGCGTGGGGCTTCACGGTCGCCGAGCGGCTGATGAACTTCATGGCGTCGTCAAGCCAGGCCGGCTCGGTGGGGCGAATGCAGTCGCCGACCGCGACCACGAAGTAGCCAAGGTTAAAGGCATGCGTCACGGTGGGGACAATGCCTGCCTCGGCGCCGGCCCCGAGGATCACGATCGTCCGGATCCCGTTCCACCGGAGGATGTGGTCTAGATTTGTCCCGAGAAAGGAGTCCACGCGGTACTTCTTCACGATGGTGTCACCCGGCTCGGGCTTTACCGCGTCAAGATTCTCCCAACCCCACGTCCCTTCAACGGACGAGGGGGGCGGGCTGTTCGGGTTCGTGATGACATCGTACTGGCGCACGATCATCGGATCGGAGAGCGTACTGTGGTCCGCGTGGTTCGTGTATCGGACGTAGACGAGCTTGATCTTGAGCCGGCGGGCCTCGGCAATCAGCGCTTGGACGCCGGGTAGGATCCCCGAGACGTCGATGATGCGTCCGAGCTTGTCGAAGGCACCGCCCTTGGCGCAGAAGTCATTGAGTAGCTCGTGGACGACCAGCGCGGTATGCCGAGGATCGACGATCTCCTCGAAGGTCTGGGGGATCGAGCGGCCCTTGTAGCTGATCATCACGCCCTCCCCCGGCAGCGCGGGATCACGTCTTCCGCGTATCGGTGCATCTGTTCCACCATGTCCTCGAAGCGGTCCGCCGCGATGTGTTGGGGCGCCGTGTGCGTCATCCCGGCCTCGCCGAGCGCAGCAATCCGCTCCGCCACGGCCTCGGGCGTCCCGATCAGATGACCTTTCACGAGCTGGTCGAGCTCCAGGTGCCCGAGTAAACGCCGGCCGACCTGGGAGTTACGGAAGCGCTCGACCGCCCGCTCATGGGTGGGTTCGATGCTCACCGCCAGCGACAGGGCCACGTCCAGCTCGGAGATCTTTCGCCCCGCCTTCTCCATCTCGACCGACAGGGCGTCGAGCCGGGTGCGGAGCGCGGCCGGCGGGCAGCCCATCACCATGAGTCCCGTCGCCCGCGTGGCCACTCGGTGCAGCGTCTCGGACACCTGGCCGGAGATGTAGAGCGGCAGCGGTTTCTGGACCGGTTTCGGGTCGAGCGCGACCTTCTCGAACGCGTAGTGCTCGCCGTCGAAGCTTGCCTCGGGCTCGTTGAAGAGCCGGGCGAGGGCCTCGAGCGTTTCATCGAGCATCGCGCCGCGGTTGGCCTTGCGTCTGCGCGGCTGGAGGATCTCGAACTCGTCTCGTACGGTCCCGATACCAACCCCGAGCAGCACCCGCCCACCGCTCAGGGTGTCGAGCGTCGCAACCTGCTTCGCGAGGAGGAGTGGATCGCGAAACGGGACAACAATCACCCCGAGTCCGAGCTTGATTCGCGTCGTCACGCCGGCGCACCACGCAGCGGTGACCAGGATCTCGTACCAGCGGTACGGCCGCGGGTCCTGCTGGCGGAGCTTCGGCCAGGGCGCGAGGTGATCATTGGCCCACAAGGAGTCGAGACCGAGCGCCTCCGCTTCACGGGCGATCTGTAGGACGTCGGGTGGCCGGATAGTCGCCGGCGGCTGGTTCAGGCCCTCCATGCACGTGGGCAGCAGGAAACCGAACTTCACGTTAGGGCTCCTCCGTTAGCTGGCGGTCGGCCGCGGTCGGGTCGGCAGCGACCTCATGAGTCACCTTGTGCCTCATCGCCGCGGCCTGGCCTTCCAGGCCTGCTCGACGTCGGACGACTTCGTCACGATGGCCAGGCGACGGAGAAACGCCATCGCGTCCCCGTGGTACTGCGGCTCCATCGCGCCCACGCAATCCTCCGGCACCACGACAAAGAAGCCAAGATTCAGCGCGTGCCAAGCGGTGGGAAGAATTCCCACCTCGGTCGCAATGCCCGTGTGAATGATGGTCCGGATCTTGTTCAGTCGAAGCAGGTACTCGAAAGGCGTGGCGATGAACGCGTCGACGCGGTATTTCCGGATGCTGATCTCGCCAGGCTCGGGCTTCAGTTCGTCGATGGTCTGCCACCCCCACGTCCCGTCGAGCATCGAATCAAGAGCCGCCCGCTCCTTTGGGTCGGTGAGCCGCTGCCGATAGTCGCGCAAGCGAAGGTCGGTGAAGGTCGCGAACTCGGGGAGGTTCGTGTACTGCGTGTACATTACCTTCACGCCCGCGCCCCTGGCCGTCTTGAGGAACTGCGCGATCGGCTCGATCAGGTGCCTCACGTCGATCCGGCGTCCGGCCTTGTCCGACGCGCCGCCCTTACCCGTGTTGTCGTTCTGCATGTCGTGAACCATCACCACCGTGTGGGCGGGGTCCACGATCTCGCCGAGGGTTTCGAACACGTCCCGATCCAGCACTCTGAGCATTCCGGATACCTCTCCTGTGGCTCGGAGCGGACGGCCGCCCTCTGCCATGTGCGGGTTGGCGACATCGATTCAGGCGACGTCGCTCACAATGGCATCCAATCCGTTCGGATGCGGTTCAGTGCCCCCTTCGCCCGGCCCACGCCTCCACGATTGCGTCGGACGTCGTTGCGATGGCAAGCCGGCGCAGGATGGCCATAGCCCCCTCGTGATGCTGAGGCTCCATTGGCCCAACGCAGTCTTCAGGCACGACGACGAAAAAGCCCAAATTCAGCGCGTGCCAGGCGGTGGGAAGGATTCCGACCTCGGTCGCGATCCCGGTGTGGATGATGGTGCGAATCCTGTTGAGGCGCAGCACGTACTCGAGCGGCGTCGTGATGAACGCGTCGACGCGATACTTGCGGATGACGATCTCGCCCGGGTGCGGCCGGAGGGCGTCGATGGTCGGCCATCCGGGTGTGTCCCCGACGAGGGTGGAGAAGACCTGCGCCCGCGCGGGGTCGGGATGCAGGAGAAGATCGCGAATCCACGGATCCTGGAAGGCGCCCCAATCGGGCAGGTTGGTGTATTGGGTGTACATGACCGTCGCTCCGTGCCTCCGGGCGTCGTCCAGGAACCTGACCATCGGAGGGAGGATGCGGCTCACGTCGATGCGGAGTCCGACCTGGTCGTACGCGCCTCCCTCGCCGATGTTGTCCTTCTGCATGTCGTGGACAATCACCGCCGTGTGAGACGGCTTCACGATCTCGGCGAGAGTCTCTGGAATTTCACGGCCCTTATACGTAAGCATGCGATCCCCCCGAGTAGCGTTGCCTCTATCCGGCGGACGAAAGAGCGAACGACTGGACGCTCATGCCGGCTGCGCAATCTGTTTCGCGATGAGCGGCATCACGTCCTCCATGAACGTACGCAACATCGGCGCGATCCCGGCTCCGGGAATTTCGTGGGCGCGGATGGCAATCCGGTTCACGCCTGGACGTATTGCCGCCGCCAGCTGCGTGGCGACGCGCTCCGGATGGCCGGCAGCGACCGTCGCGGCCACGACGGAATCCGGGATGAGGGCCGTCACGCGGTCGACGACGTCGGATCCCTTCCCCGCAACGAGCTCTGCGAGCGCAGGAGGCACGGTCACCCCGAGATGCCCGAGATACTCCCAGTGTGGGTAGGTCCAGATCAGCCGGAGGGCGGCACGCCGTCGCATCACGGCGAACGCCGCCGCCTCGTCCTCCGAGACGCAGACTTCCGGCCGCAGACTGATCGCGAAGGAGTCGAGTGCCCGTCCTGCCTTCTCGGCTCCCGCGCGAATCTGCTCCACATAGAAATCGACTCCCGAGGGCGACAGGACATTGCCGAGGAGCACGCCATCGGCGATCTCCCCGGCCAGCCGGGCCACCTGCGCACCGTGGGTGGCAAAATAGACTGGAATCCGGTCGCGAACGGGGGTGAACTGAAGGCGCCCCCGCCTGAGTGAGACCACCTTGCCCTCGACGCTCACCTCCTCACCCCTCAGCAGCCTCCTGATCACGTCGACCGATTCCCGCAGCGCTGCAACGGGAAGTGGTGTGGAAATTCCGAGCTCGCGAAAACTGGTCCCGCCAACCCCAAGGCCGAGGATCGCACGCCCCTCAGATATCTCGTCGAGGGTAGCCATCGTTGAGGCGGTGACGGCCGGGTGTCGCGAGTACGGATCGGTGACTCCGGGCCCGAGCAGGATCCGCGAGGTTTCGGTCGCTAGCGTACCCAGGCCCAGGAAGCACTCTCGAAACAGGCGGATGTCGGTATACCAGAGCTGGTCATAGCCCAACTCCTCGCTCAACCGCCCGAGGCGAATCAATTCGCGAGCGGGATACTCCGAGTTCAGCAGCACACCGACCGGGATCGCCATCCAGGATCCTTTCGCGGGCTCCGGGGTCGGGGGTCCGGAGGAGGCTATCGGCCCCACATGCGGGGGCTGAGGGCGACGTTGAGGCCGTCACCGAGTATGTTCATCAGCAGAACCAGGGCGAAGATCGCCGCGCCAGGGAACGAAGGTACCCACCAGGCGGTGGTGGTGTACTCGAGGCCGTTGGTCAGCATCTGTCCGAGGCTCACGACGTTCGGGTCGCCGACGCCGAGAAAGCTGAGCGAAGCCTCAGTCAGGATGCCCGCCGACCCGAGCAACGCGATCATCGCAATGCCGGGAGACAAGGTGCTCGGGAGGATGTCTCGAAACATGATCCTGGCATCCGAGGCTCCGAGGGCACGCGCACTGACGACGAACGGCTCCTCCCGCAAGGACAACACTTCGGCCCGGACGATCCGCGCCACGGGTGGCCACATGGTGATGCCTAGCAACACGACGACGCTCGCGAGGCTACCCCCGAACACGAAGGCAATCGACAGGACGAGGAAGAATGTTGGAATGATCAACAGGGCGTCGGCGAGTCGCATGATCACGTGCTCGAGCCACCCGCCCCGGTAGCCGGCCATCGTGCCCAGACTCAGGCCGATCGCCGTGGCCGTCAGCGCAACCGATGTTCCCACGAGAAGTGACGTATTCACCCCGTGCAAGACTCGGCCGAGAATATCGCGCCCGAGATAGTCGGACCCTAACGGGTGCGTGACGGAGGGTGGGCTCAGAACATCTGCCGACATGGCCTCCGGGTTGATGGCAAAGAGCACGACGGCCGCAGGGGCCATGACACTTGTCAGGATCAGAACGTAGAGTGCAACAACGGCCGCCCGGTTCCGTCGGAAGACTCGCCAGAAGCGTCGCGTCGGGGTGAGTCGCACTCGCCTCACGTCGTCCCCGCTGAAACGGATTTGGCTGTGCGAGAGCACGTCGTCAGACATACCGGATCCGAGGATCGACCACCAAGTAAAGCAGGTCGACGGCCAAGTTGGTGAGGACCACGAGGGTCCCGACGAGCATGAAGACCCCGAGGACTACAGGATAATCGTGCTGAATTATCGCAGTGAAGAGCAGACGCCCCATGCCCGGCCACGCGAACACGACCTCCGTCAAGACGGCACCCGCCAGCATTGTCCCGAGATACAGCCCCAGCATCGTCAGGATCGGCTTCGCCGCGTTGCGCAGCGCGTGACGGTACACGACCTGGTGCTCCGGCAGGCCCTTCATGCGGGCCGTTACGAGGTACGGCTTGACCGACTCCTCCAGCATCGATGCGCGCGTCAACCGAGCGAAGGCGGCCAGATACCACCAGACGAGGACGGCGCTCGGCAGCGCCAGGTGTCGCAGCACGTCCAGGGCGAAGGCGAGGCCCTGATACTCCCCGCCCAGGGTCGTCATCCCCTGGGTCGGCAGCCACCGGAGATGACTCGCGAAGATCACGATGAAGATGATGCCGAGCCAGAAGGGTGGCGTGGAATAGCTGACGAGGGACACCGCGGCAATGGCGTAGTCGCCCCATCGGTTCACACGGCGCGCGGCTGCGATGCCGAAGAGCACACCCAATACAGATGCAACTAGAATGCTCGGGGCCATGAGAAGCAGCGTGTTCGGGACAATCGCCAGTAACAGCGCGGTCACGGATTGCTGATTGATCTGCGAGTACCCAAGGTTCCCGCGCCCAACATTCCGGACATACGCCCAGTACTGTTCCCACAACGGCCGGTCGAGGCCCCACTCGTGCCGAATGCTTCTGAGCACCTCGGCACTCAGCTGCTGACTCCCGTACAGGTAGGTCACGGGATCTCCCGGAGCCAGACGAATGAACAGGAACGAGAGGCTGACCACGAGCAGGAGAAGCAAGGCGCTCTGGCCAACTCGTGCCGCGATGTAGCGGTACATCGTCGTCTGCTAGCCGACCGCGACTGGAGCCCCGTGGCGCCAAGCCGGCGGGCCGGCCTCGCGGCCGCTCCCGGAGGATCTCCCCGACGAGGTCATCCTGGAGCGGGCGCGATGGCGGCTCACCTGTTGAACCGGATCGAGGCTAGCCTAGGCCTTGTCCAGCCAGACCCCCTCGACGGATTGCATCGTGCCCGTCAGGGACTCGACGCTCTGGAGGCTCTGGACATACTGGTACGAGAGGTCGATGCCCACCGCACTGTACAGCGGAATGACCGGCACCTCCTCCTCGACGATCTTCTGAACCTGCATGTAGAGGGGCTTGCGCTTCGCTTGGTCGGCCACACTGCGGGCGGCCGAGATGAGCTCGGTCGCCTTGGGGTGGTTCCACTGGGCCCAGTTCTCCCCTCCGGGAGCGATACCCTGGCCATTGAGGTTGATGACCGCGACGGAGGGATCGACCTGACGGGAATTGAAGATGGTCCAGATGCAGCCCGCGGTGTCCCGATCTTGGCGGATGCGCGCGATGTACGTGGCCCATGTATAGCTCTTGATGCTGGACTCGATGCCAACGGCGGCCAGCATCGCTCGGAGCGCCTCCGACAGTTTCACCCGGAAGCCTTCGGTGGCCAGGATAGTCACGGGGAAGCGAGTGCTCCCCTTCTTCGGGAACCCTGCTTCGTCCAGCAGCTGGTTGGCCTTGGCCGGATTGTACTCGTAGCCGCGGATGCTCGGGTCGTGTGCCCACTTGAGGCCGGGCAGGTCTCCGATGATGGACGGCTGGGCCTGGCCGAAGCCCTGCAGGAGCGCCTTGATGATCAACTCCTTGTTGATTGCGTGGGCCAGGGCCCGCCGAACCTTGACGTTGTCGAAAGGCGGCTTCGCGCAGTTCATCCACAGGAGTTGCGAGAACGCCTGGTTGAACTCACTGACCGCCATGTTGGCGGGCTTCGCCTGGATGAGCTGGCGCACCTGGCCGTACGGGAGTCCGCCTGGCACGCCCTGTCCGAACACTGCGTCCAACTCGCCGTTCTTGAACGCCTCGATGCCCGTCGCGGCGTCCGTCACGACCTTGAAGATGACCTGGTCCAGGTAGGGCTTGGGCTTGCGGAAGTAGTTCGGGTTCGCGACGAACGTCAGGTGATCCGATCGTTGCCACTCCTTCAGCATGAAGGGCCCGGTGCCGACCGGCTTCACCAGGTACGGACTCTTCTTCGGGTCGCTCCCCGACCACAAGTGCTTGGGGACGATCCCGAGAGCCGAGAGCGCGGGCATGAACAGGACATTGGGTCCGTTGAACTTGAATGTCACCGTGTCCTTCTCCGGCGCATCCACGCTCTTCAGGTTTGGCAGGTAGCTGGCGAAGGGCGACCCGGCGTTGGAGTCGACGACCATCTCGAACGTGAACTTGACGTCCTCCGCCGTCAGATCCTTACCGTCGTGGAACTTCACGCCCGGCATCAGCTGAAAGGTGAAGACGTCGGCCCCCTCGGAGTAGGTCCAGCTCCGAGCGAGCCCGGGTACCAACTCGGACGCGGGGTTAAAGTCGGTCAGCCCGTTGTAGACTAGCCGCTGCGTCTCGGGCCAGTTTCCTCCCTCGAGCGCTGGGTTGAAGCCGACCGCGGGCTCGATCTGCAAAATCCGGAGCGTTCCGCCACGCTTCGGCTCGGCGGCCCTCGCAACACCCCGGTGCCCGAACGCTGGGAGACCCGCGACCCCCGCGACGGCAGCAGCGCCGCCCGCCACTCGGAGAAACGCCCGGCGGTTCACGCCGCCTCGCTGGCCAAGCCTATCCGCTCTGTCGCTGTTCATGCCCCGCCCTCCTGACCCGGCGTCTTGCCGGGGCCGACTGTCTAGCCCTCACGCGGGATTTCCGCCTCACGTCAGGTCTGACACCAGAGAACGTCCGTCGCTAAGTCTTCTGCCGTCGGGCCGCCGCCGCGCGGAGCTCATTGGCCGCTTTGGCGCCGTGAACCGACTCGATGTCGGGCCCGGTGCCCGCCGTTGCAAAGACATTGATTGCCGGTTCGCCGGTCGCTCGTAGCGTGTAGCGGTATCCGGCGGGCAAGAAGATCTGCTCACCTTGGCGAACTACTGCCTCGCCCCCTTTACCGCCGTCCGGGTCCTCCCAGAGGACCTTCATGCTGCCTTGCACGACATAGAAGGCTTCTTCCGCCTTCGCGAGAAAATTGAGATCCGCCATATCAGGGGCATGGGTGCACACGCCCATCTTCAGATGCGTGGAGCCCACGGTCTCCTCGCAGATGTTGTACTGGGTCGACATTCCTCGGGCCAACTCCAGCCCCGGGATGTCCTTCGCGTGGACTTTGCCGACCTGAACCTTCTTTGTCGTGGCCATTGTCCTTCCCCTCCTTAGGAGCGCCTGTGCGGCAGGAGCGCCTGTGCGGCTACTTCTTCATCCGATCGGTCGTCAGGACACCGCCGATGGACCAGTTTTCACGCTTCACCTCGTCGATGATCACGTGAACCGCGTCCAATGGGTTGCCTGTCACACGGGCCACAACCTCCGTGACGCCCTTCACGAGATCCCGCTTCTGCTCCATCGTCCGACCATCGAACATCGCGATCGTGACCACTGGCATTCATACCCTCCCGGTGAGTTGAGTCGGTTGTTCCCGCCG